>NZ_SMZO01000002.1 GCF_004358675.1 Meridianimarinicoccus aquatilis
GCGCCGCGCCGCGCGCTGGATGACGAGATGCTCGAGCAGATCGAAGAGTTGCTCATCGCCTCTGACATGGGTGTGGACACAGCCATGCGCGTGACCGCCGCAATGGCGCAGGGCCGGATGGGCACACGCGTGTCCGCGCAAGACCTGCGCGCCCTCATGGCGCAAGAGATTGCCGCCATCATGGAAAACGTTGCCAAGCCATTGCCGATCTACAACAAGCGCCCGCAGGTGGTGCTGGTTGTGGGCGTCAACGGGTCTGGCAAGACAACGACCATCGGTAAATTGGCCAGCCAGTTCAAAGCCGCTGGCAAGTCGGTTGTGATTGCGGCCGGTGACACTTTCCGCGCGGCTGCGGTGGAGCAACTTCAGGTCTGGGGCGACCGCGCCGGTGTTCCGGTTCTGACCGCGCCCGAAGGGTCTGACCCGGCCAGTCTTGCCTTTGACGCAATGACCCGCGCCGAAGCGGATGGCGCGGACCTCTTGATGATCGACACTGCCGGCCGCCTGCAAAACCGCGCCGATCTTATGGAAGAGCTGTCCAAGATCGTTCGCGTGATCCGCAAGAAAGACCCCGAAGCGCCGCACAACACGCTGCTGGTTCTGGATGCAACCACAGGTCAGAACGCCCTGAATCAGGTAGAAATTTTCCAGAAGCTGTCCGATGTCTCCGGCCTCGTGATGACCAAACTCGATGGCACCGCCAAGGGCGGCGTGCTGGTGGCGCTGGCTGATAAATTCGGGCTTCCCATCCATGCCATCGGCGTGGGCGAACAGATCGACGACCTGCAACCCTTCGACCCCGAAGACTTCGCCGCCGCCCTGACCGGAGTCGAAACCTGACCGGCCTTCGCACTTTGCGCCAGCCCCTGACCTCCGCTCTGACGCGGCAAACCCACCCTATCGCAGGCGCGCGCCATGAATGACCTCGGCAGTTGGCTGACCACCCTCGATGGCTCGGCCACCGGCGCGCGGCTCGCCCTGTGGCTCGCCCTGTTCGCCGCTTTCCTGCATGCCGTCTTCGGCGCAATCCAGAAGGGGCGGCACGACCCGTGGCTCTCGCGCGGGGCGATTGATGTCAGTTATGGGCTCATGGCCGCCCCCTTCGCGCTTGTCCTCACCCCGTGGCCCGAACCGCATATGTGGCCGGTCTTCGCTGGCATGGTGGCTATCCACGCAGGGTACAAACTGCTGCAAGCGCAAGCCTACAGCCGGGGCGCCTTCACGGTGGTCTACCCGGTGGTGCGCGGCACCGGCCCCGTCTTCACTGTCATCGGCGCGTATCTCATCTTTGGCGAGGTGTTCGGCCCCCTCCAGTGGCTCGGCCTTGCAGTGCTGGTCGCCGGGATATTCGGGCTGGCGGCCTACAACCTGATCCACGTCACACTGGACAGGGAAACACTGGTGCCCGCCCTGCTGCTCGCCTTCGCCACGGGCGCGTTCGTGGCCGCCTATACCACCTATGACGCGTGGGGCATCCGACAAACCGCGAACCCGTTCACCTTCCTTGCGTGGTTCTTCTTTCTGGATGCGCTGGTGATGCCGCCCATCGCCCTGCGCCGGTACATGCGTATGGAGCAGCCCCCCGCCCTCGGCCCGCTCGCCCTGCGCGGCGTCATCGGGTCCGTCGTGGCGGTGCTGTCCTTCGGCTCAATCATGCTGGCCACACGCGTGGACAGCGTCGGCGAAGCCGCCGTGCTGCGCGAAACCTCCACGGTGTTTGCGGCGCTGATCGGCTGGGTGTTCCTGAAAGAAACCGTAGGGCCCCGCCGCATCGCCCTCATGTCCCTGATCGCCATCGGAGCCGTGATCGTTGAACTGGGCCGGTAAGCGCACAGCACGCCCCAAAAGCGCCCAAATGGGTTTACCACAAATTCGTCGCCCCGCCCTGCCGCCCCGTGTGGGCCTCAACAGAAAGGGGGGGTGGACTGACTGAGACGACTCGCCAGTTCCGGACCTCTGAAGGCTGTATTTTGGTTCAATCCCGACTTCGGGCAGCCGTTCATTTTTCTGCGGTGCGGCCCGTCAAAGTCGCCTTTTGCTGCATGCGCAAAATTCGGGTCGGGTCGAACGCACAGATCGCGGGCTCTGCGGTCATTGCATTTGTACCAATGAATGCCACGTTCGGCGAACTATTCGGTGGATCCGGCATCCACGGTCTTTTGCAGTTTTCTATAGGCAGTTGGCGTCATGCTGTTTGCGCGCCGAAAGGCTCGGGTGAAGTTGGCAACGTCCGAGAAGCCCAACGCGGCGGCGATATCGGAGATTGATCGGTTGGTCTCGGTGAGGGCCGCGCGCGCATATTCCTGCCGAACAAAGTCGATCTCGTTGCTGATGCCGGTTCCTTCGAAAGCGAGGCGTCGCTTGAGCTTCTGTTGGCTCATTGATGCACGGTCTGCACATTCCGCTGCGCTCAGCCCGCCTTGCCCAATATGGGCGCGCACCATTTGCCGAAAGGAATGCACGAACTCGCCGACATCGGCGTCAAGCCTCTCCTTCGGCGCCACATCGGCAGACATCTTGTCAAACGACGAGGAGAGCCAAGCGGAGGGAAAGCGGATACTGAACCCCATCCGGTCGCCTTTCACCGGGTGCATCAAGTCGAATTCCGGTGGCAGAACCGAAGGGTCGCTGACAACAACAGTCACTCTCGATGGGTCGACCTCGTCCCGCAGTGCCCGCTGGAGGATGGCCCAGCCGAGAGCCACCATGAAGGCGTCGTTCTGAGCCGGTGGGATCGTCGGCTCGAAGGTTCGCGTTTCGCCGAAGACCGCATTCTGGCCGGTGATGTTGAGGTACTCGTTGGCCGAACTTGCAATCTCGTTGGCCCGCGCGATGAAGATCGACAGGTAATCTCCGACGGTGGTCGCCCGAGCTTCCGCGTCCGCCAACACCGGCCAACCGCCGAGGTCAAGCTTGCTTCCTACGCGCGCACCAAGGAACTTGTCATTGGCCACGTCAGCCGCATTCTCGACAAACTGAGTTGCAACCATGACGTGAATCGACAGGTCTGGGTCAAGAGTCGCTTCTTCCGTCAGGCCAACGCTGTCGAAGACCGGTCCCGGGTCGATACCACGCTCACGAAATTCGCTCACAAACGGGCGAAGAAGGCTCAGCTTGATGAGTGGCAACCTGTTTGTCATTGATTCGATATCAGTTGTTCCAATGCCATGCAGCGTAGCGTCTGTTCGCAGATGGAATAGGAAAAATTCTCAAAAACAGTCCTGATGGGTAAAAAAATATCATTCGGTGATCTGCGGGGACAAAAGCGGTTCTTTTTTTCCGCTATGCTGTTTGCCAGCCAAACGCCCCGCAAAGGGGTCTGATCCAATGGGAGATGGATATGAAGAGTTTTCTTGCCTCGGTCGCCGGCCTTGCGCTGGTCACTGGGATAGCGACGACAGCCTCAGCACAGGACGACGCACCACGTCAGGTGCTTTTCACCAACGTCAATATATTCGACGGGGTTTCGGAGACTCTGATCGAGAACGGATCTGTTCTGGTCGAAGGCAACCTGATCCAGACGGTGTCGACGGAGACGATCGAAGTGCCGAACGCGGAGGTCATCGACGGCGGAGGCCGGACGCTGACGCCGGGCTTCATCGAGACGCACGCGCATCTGATGCTGATGGGCCCCAGCCTTCCCGCCATGGAAGCCAACGTCACGTGGGAAGACTTCGGCATCCACGGTGCGCGGATGGCCGAAATGTACCTGATGCAGGGCTTCACGACCGTGCGCGATGCCGGAGGCGGCAATGGTGGTCTCCGCCGCGCTATTGATGCCGGCCAGATCGATGGGCCGCGCTATTACCCCTCTGGCGCATTTCTCAGCACGCGCGGTGGACATGCGGACTTCGCCAACTTCTCGGCTCCGCCGGGTACCGAGACAAACTTCAGTCGCCTGAACATGGCGCAAGAGGTCAGCGGGGTTGATGACGTCTACCGCTTTGGGCGCAACAACTTCCGCATGGGCGCGACGCAGCTCAAATTCATGCAGTCGGGTGGCGTCGTCTCGGCGTTCGATCCCTGGCAACTGATTGCCGGATCACCAGAAGAAATCGAGGCGGCAGTGCAGGTGGCCAACGAATATGGCTCCTACGTGATGGCCCATTCCTACCGCAAGGAGGCGATCCTGAATGCCTTGGACGCCGGTGTCATGTCCATTGAGCACGGGTTTTCATTCGATTGCGAGATCGCACAGATCATGAACGAGAAGGGCGCCTACATCACGACAAACCTGACCGCGTTCGACCCGGGCCTGTTGTCAATCCCGGCCGTCGCGAATGTTCCGGCAAGCCTCGCCAAGGCAAAGACAGCCTCTGCCACGTTCGAGAATTACATACCCAATATGAAGGAATGCCCGGTCAACCGCGGCTTTCAGACAGACTGTGTCGGCTCGGTCGAGGCCTGCAACATCCAGGTCGCCTATGAAAAGCACCTGAATAACGAGTTTTTCGGACCCCATCAGTCGATGGTAACGCTGACCTCGATCGGTGGGGAGATTGTTGCCCTCTCCGGGGATTTCACGAACCCGTACACCGAAGGAAAACTCGGGGTGATCGAGGAAGGCGCCTATGCGGATATCCTTCTGGTCGACGGCAATCCTCTGGAGGACTTCTCGGTCACCGGCACAGGCGACAAGTGGTTTGATGCGGAACCGCGGCCTGAAAGCCCAGAGACGATCCGGCTGATCATGAAGGACGGCGAAATCTACAAGAACACGCTGAACTAATTGCCTGCGGGGCGGTTCTCTCTCGGGCCGCCCTGCCTCTTTCTCAGGACGGGAACCACCGATGTTTAACCGCCTTCGCGAAATCACCCGATCAACTTCAGCGTTTCTGATGGTTGTCGGGCTTTCCATCCCTGTTGCTGCCGACGCTACCACGCCGGTCGAATGGCAGGACCTTCCGGACCCGGCGAGTCAGGAGTTTGAGGACCCGTATAGGGATCTTGGCCAGGAAACACTTGAAGGCGTGATTGAGGTCGCCCGGCTACGAGCAATGCAGGAACAGACCGGGTCACTCCAGGGGGATGACGCGGCACGGCTGGAGGCGAGCTTGACCAGCCTCGAAGAACAGGGGATCGACGCGGACGTGCTGATCTCACAACGCTGGATTGTTGCCGAGCGCCGCGAGGCGGCTGCCACGTTGGGCAACGCCGCGTTCGATGGCGCGGAAGTGACGATTTCGGGGTTTGCCATTCCCGCCCCGCCCGAGACCGATGGCACATCCGTCGCTTATCTGGTCGAGCAACGCGGTATGTGCAGCCACATGCCTCCGCCCATGCCGAACCAGATGATCCGTGTGCGGCTTACATCGGACTGGACACCCGACTACATGCACCAACCCGTCAGCCTGACCGGTCGGCTCCGTATCAATCCCACGCAAGAGGTCTTTCGGGTGGTCGATGGCGAAGTGCCGATGTCGGCGACCTGGCAACTGGATGCCGTCGCGGTACAAACCTACTCTGCGGCACCACTTGCGGCAGAGGCCAGCTCGGAATGGGTCGACCAACTCCGTGCCAAGCTGAAGGCGAACAAGGCCGAGACCGGCGAGTAGGAAACCCAATGTCGAGATCCAGATACGTGGCGGTTGTGCTGCTCGCTTTGTCGCCTTTACCAAATGCCGCAATGGCGCAACAGGGCCTCTCTGGCCCGTCATCCGTCGAAGCGGACCTGACGCAAGGCGACGGGCTGACCGATCCGCAGCCGCGCACCGGCTTTCCACGCAACGTGCTACCGGGGTATTTCGGCTGGAAGGACGGGCTGGCCGAGAAAGGCTTCCGGTTCAACCTCGACTATTTCTCTCTTGGCCAGTGGAGCGACAGCGATCTGGGGGAAGGAGAGGCGGGCGGTGGCGTGCTGCGGTTCTATGGAAGCTGGCAGGCCATTGAAAACGGGTCGCTGACATTCAAGATCGAGGACCGGCAGGCCTATGGTGCTGTCGCGCCTCAGGGCTTCGGTTTCGATGCCGGCGCGTTGTCGATCACCGGCACCGCCTTCAACGACAACGGCACGATGCTGACGAACCTGTTTTGGACCCAGCGTGATCCCGAAGGCCGATGGACATTGCAGGCGGGTCAACTTGACCTGACCGACTTCGTGGACGTCTATGGTCTTGTCAGCCCTTGGACCTCGTTCCAGAACCTCGCTTTCAACACCAATCCAACGATAAACGCGCCCAATCCCGGCCTCGGGATCGCGGGCGGTGTGAAGCTGGGAAAGAACTTCTATGTCGTGGGCGCGGTGGCCGATGCGAACGGGGATCCGACCGAACCGAGTTTCGATGTGTTCGAAACCGGCGAGACGTTCAAATCCATCGAGATCGGTTATACAAGCGGCTCTGACCGGATCTATTTCGACAACATCCACTTGACCGTCTGGCAGTCGGATGCAGCCAAGGATGGCAGCCGGGCCGAGGACAAGGGTGCGGCCTTCTCCGCCGCTTGGTTCATCGACAATGCATGGATGCCGTTCCTTCGCGCCGGTGTTGCGGAAGGCACGGCCGCGCTCTACGAACGGTCCCTCTCCACGGGCCTCGGCTGGTATCGGCGCAACACCGATCTTGCGGGTATCGGCTTCAACTGGGCCGAGGCGAAGGATATCAACGAAACCCAGTTCACCACCGAAGCCTTCTACCGCTTCAACATCTCTCGGGACTTTCAGATCACTCCCTCGATCCAGTATATCAGCGACCCGTTGCTCAACCCCGGCCAGAAAGACCTGACCATCCTCGGCCTGCGGGCACGGATCGTGTTTTAAGGTCATCCCTGTGAACCACTGAATGGCTCAGCTCATTCTGCTTCGCCCCGAATTCGTGATCACTGTCGGCGACCTGATCGAAGGCGGCGACGTGGACCGAGGCCAGCTTCTCCGTGAATGGGACGAATACGACCGCAAGGTGAAGACGCTGAAAGCACCTATATCCCACGGGGGCGGCAATTCTGATCTTTCGACGCTGCTGTCACAGAAAATCTGGCAGGAGCGTCTCGGGCCCAGCTTCTCCCACTTCCGCTGCAAGAACGTCCTGTTCTCGGTCCTCCACACGAAGGACCACCCCATCCCGGATAGACGAGATCGCAGCCGCACGTGCTCAGGCGGTCTATACCTACAAGGCCGAAGGACCCAAGGCTTCCGCTGCGACCGAATACAACCAGATCCCGGAACGCGCCTCAGGTACAATCAGCACCGAACAGGCAGAGTGTGTTCGGGCAGCCATCACAGACAATCAAGATGTCCGATGGACCTTCCTGTTCGGTCGTAAACCGGCTTGGACACGGGAAGCAGATGTGGCTTTTTCATCCATCGAAACCGCTTTGTCAGACCGGCCTTTCACTGTCTTCAACGGCCATGAGCATGTCTACAATTTTCGCCAACCACACGGGCAGGAGTACACCCGCCTCGCCACAAGAAGTGGCGAGCAATTTCCGGATCTCGGCATGTCCGAAGATCATGTAACCTTGGTGACCGTATCCTGTGAGGAGATCGACATCGCCACGCTCATGCGCCTCGGCATCCGAGACAGGATTGGGTCCGTTCCGTTGTGTGGAGACGACGTGTGCTTTGCCGCAGTTGAGTGCGCAACACAGGAGTAGATCATATCACCGGACACAGCGGCCCACCGTTGCGCCCCCGGTGCGTTCGAGACTGACCATGAATTGGTTCCGCCCCGGGCGCCGGGGGCATTTGTTCCGCCATTTTCCCTCCTACGGGACTCCTACAAGACTCCTACGTTTCTCCTACACCCATGCAGCACCTCTGGAAGCGCCCGCCGGGATGGGCTAAGCGGGGCGAAAGTTTCGGGAGCCGTGATGACTGACAAGAAAAGCAACGCAGTGATGAAACAGGTGTTGGAGCTGGGCCCCGTGCTTTTGTTCCTCGCCGGCTACATCTATTTGCGCGAGGAAACGCTCACCATTGGCGGGCGCGATTATGACGGCTTCATCGTCATCACGGGCCTTTTTGTCCCGCTGCTGATCGCCTCGAACGCGGCGCTGTGGAAGCTCACCGGCAAGGTGTCCCGCATCCAGATCATGACGCTGGTGATGGTGGTTGTGTTTGGCGGACTGACGGTCTGGCTCAATGATGAGCGCTTCTTCAAGATGAAAAGCACTATTGTTTTCGGTATCTTCGCGGCGCTTTTGGGGATCGGCCTTGCGCGCGGCCAGTCATGGCTGGAGTTTGTCTTGGACGGCGCGATCCCGTTGACTCACGCCGGGTGGATGGCGTTGACCAAGCGGCTGACCCTGTTTCTGGTGGGCATGTCCGTGGCCAACGAAATCATCTGGCGCAGCTTCTCGACCGATGTCTATGTCGCGTGGGACACGTTCGGCCAGATGGCCGCGATGTTCGCCTTCTTCATCTCGCAGTCGGGCTTGATGAACCGCCATTGGGAAGAAGAAGGCGACGATAAAACGGACGCCTGATTTCAGCCCGGTTTGCGGAACATTGCCGACGCCGCAGCGGTCCTAACATCCCCGCTGCGTTTCTCTGCCAGAACCGCTCGTCCCCGCTGCACCCCCGGCCGCGCCGCGCACACGTCGAGCCAGCGGGCCAAATGCGGTTTGTCATCAAGGGTTTGCTGCTGCCCTTCCCACAAGGATG
The DNA here is from genome assembly GCF_004358675.1 of Meridianimarinicoccus aquatilis. Taxonomy (GTDB): domain Bacteria; phylum Pseudomonadota; class Alphaproteobacteria; order Rhodobacterales; family Rhodobacteraceae; genus Meridianimarinicoccus; species Meridianimarinicoccus aquatilis. Next base: position 8,600 of record NZ_SMZO01000002.1, read on the forward strand.
CCCAGCCCCAAGTGGCCATATCAGCGATGCTGTAAAAGTCGCCCGCGATCCATTCGTTCTCGGCCAGTCGGCGGTCCAGCACACCGTAAAGCCGCGCGACCTCATTGCGGTAGCGGTCTTTGGCGTAGGGAAGGTCGTTAGGTGGTTCCATCGCGGGCGCGTATTTCAAAAAGTGATGCGCTTGGCCTGCCATTGGGCCGACGCCGCCCATCTGCCACATCAACCATTCCTCAACAGATATCCTGTCGCGTTCGGTGCTGCCGTAAAACTGGCCAGTCTTGCGCGCGAGGTACATCAAGATCGCGCCGCTTTCGAACACGCTGATCGGGGCGCCGTCCGGTCCTTCTGGATCGACGATCGCAGGCATACGGTTGTTGGGCGCAATTTTCAGAAAGGCGGCATCAAACTGATCGCCCTTGCCGATGTCGATTGGCTGAACGGTATAGGGCAGGCCCATTTCTTCCAGTGCGATGGATACTTTCCATCCGTTCGGGGTGGGCCAAAAGAACAGTTCGATGGGTGCAGTCATGCCGCGGGCTCCTGTAAGGGTGATGCGTAACAGTCACATGTGACGCCGGGGGCGCAAGGGGGAGCACGTGACTGTGACCAGGGGTTCTGCTGCTTGACTGAGAGCGGGCACTGGTCTAGCGCGGGCAGGCCCGACAGACCGGAGTCATCCAATGCCAGACGATCAAAAACCGCTTTCGCCCAAGATTACCCGCAATGTGCGGACCAGACTGGTGCATGACGGCATTCGCCGCAGCCAGTACGGCGAGGTGTCCGAAGCGATGTTCCTGACGCAGGGTTTTGTCTATGATACGGCCGAGCAAGCCGAAGCGCGCTTTGTTGAACTTGGCGATGACGAGTTCATCTATGCACGTTATGGCAACCCGACCGTGCGGATGTTTGAAGAACGTATCGCCAGCCTTGAAGGTGCCGAGGATGCTTTTGCGACGGCTTCCGGCATGGCTGCGGTCAACGGTGCGCTTTGCTCCATGTTGCGGGCAGGGGACCACGTCGTGTCGGCGCGGGCGCTGTTTGGATCGTGCTTGTACATCCTAGAAGAGGTGCTGACCCGCTATGGTGTTGAAGTCACTTTTGTTGACGGGACCGATCTTGATCAATGGCGCGCAGCAGTTCGGCCCGGCACCAAAGCCGTCTTTCTGGAAGCGATTTCAAATCCGACGCTTGAGATAATCGACATCAAAGCGGTGTCGGAAATCGCCCATGCGCAGGGCGCTATGGTGCTGGTCGACAACGTGTTTGCCACGCCGATTCTGCAACGCTCGCTTGAGTTGGGCGCAGATGCGCTGATCTATTCGGCGACCAAACATATCGACGGGCAGGGCCGGGTTCTTGGCGGGGTCATCCTTGGCACCAAAGAGTTTATCCGCAAAACGGTTGAACCGTACATGAAGCATACCGGCGGTTCCATGAGCCCATTCAATGCGTGGGTGTTGCTGAAAGGTCTGGAAACGATGGACCTGCGGGTGCGGGCCCAAGCCGCGACTGCCCTACATTTGGCAAGTTCACTGGCGGGGCATGAAAAGCTGTCGCGGGTGGTTTTCCCCGGCCTGTCTGACCATCCGCAACATGATCTTGCGGCGCGGCAGATGGAACGCGGCGGCACCGTCTTGGCGATCGAGTTGAAAGGCGGGCAAGACGCCGCGTTCAAATTCCTCAACGCGCTTGAGATTTTCACCATCTCGAACAATCTTGGGGATGCCAAAAGCATCGTAACCCATCCTGCCACCACGACTCATCAACGGCTTCCCGCCGATCAGAAGGTGTCGCTGGGCATTACTCCGGGTCTGATCCGGGTGTCTTGCGGGCTCGAAGATGCGGATGATTTGCTAAGCGACATTTTTGCGGCGTTGGAAGTGATCTGAAGCGGGTTCTGTCGCGTATCTTTGTCGTAACTGGACATTGAGTCTGCGCAGCCCAAGTTTGGGGTGTCGCAGTTGAGGAGATCCGCAAGATGAACATCCACTCGCCCGTTTTGGACCGTGACCCAACACCGCAGGACGCCGCAGAGGCGCTTTTGCTTCTTAAAAAGTGGGTTGGCCAAGCCAGCGAAGCGGAACTTGACGGGCTGGACCCAGCCCTGCGCAAGCTCACTGTCGGGCGGGCGGCCGATGCCGCTTACCCCGATCTGTCCCGGCAGTATCCCGAGGACTTTTTGGTTACGCCGCAGTACAAAGACGCCCTTCCAGACCTTCAAAACGGCCCGGCGAGCTTGATCAAAGGGGCGCGACAGCAAATCCAGCATGTGGGCATTTCCAATTTTCGTCTGCCGATCCGGTTTCAGACCCGTGACAATGGTGATTTGACGCTTGAGACAAGCGTGACCGGCACCGTGAGCCTTGAGGCCGAGAAGAAGGGCATTAACATGTCCCGGATTATGCGGACGTTTTATGGCCACGCAGAAAAGACTTTCAGCTTTGGCGTTATCGAAGCCGCGCTGGACGACTATAAAACCGATCTTGAAAGCTTTGACGCGCGCATTCAGATGCGGTTTTCGTTCCCGGTCAAGATTGACAGCCTCCGCTCCGGCCTGTCGGGGTATCAGTATTACGACATCGCTTTGGAAGTTGTTGAGCATGGGGGCGTGCGGCGCCGGATGGTGCATCTGGACTATGTCTATTCTTCCACGTGCCCATGTTCTTTGGAACTGTCCGAGCATGCACGCCGTACACGCGGGCAGCTGGCGACGCCGCATTCGCAGCGTTCGGTTGCGCGGGTGTCGGTCGAATTGGCTGCAGACGCGGCGACCTTGTGGTTCGAGGATCTGATCGACATGTGCCGGAGCGCGGTTCCCACGGAAACGCAGGTCATGGTCAAGCGCGAAGATGAACAGGCATTCGCTGAACTGAACGCCGCAAACCCAATCTTTGTTGAAGATGCGGCCCGTTTGTTCTGCGCAGAGCTGCTTAAGGACCCGCGCGTGGGTGATTTCCGTGTAATGGCCAGCCATCAGGAGAGCCTGCACAGCCACGACGCTGTGAGTATCTTGACCGAAGGGGACACATTCGCGGCTGACAGCTTAGATCCGCGTACGTTTAGCACCCTTTTCCACGTGGGTTGAGCTGATCCCCGTACTTGGTGCCCGGTCAACTCACCAATTACGGGGATTGTTTATAGTTCGTTAAGTATTGCATCCTAAACAGCATGCTCGTACCAGAGCTTGCGGAATGGAGGGTGCTTTTTTCCATGGCAATTTCGTTTCAAGGTCTTCGTGCAAAAGAAGGTGCTTGTGCTGGAAGCTACACTTCGATGTATTCGTTGTGCGCGAAACCGGATTGTCGCGGTGCACTGACCGATGTTCTTGCCGAAATAACCGAACGGGCAGACAGCATTCCGGGGATAGAGCATTACAGTTGCGTGCAGTCCCGTAACCATCCGGATGTGTTTCAGGTTTTCTATCGGAGGAAGCGTTTTTTCCCCTATTTGCTGAATTCTGACAGCACCCTTACCCGGAGTTTGATAAGACGGCTCAAAAAATACGCGATCCGGCCCACCCGCGACCGGTTTTTGCCTATTGGCCTCGTGCAACTGCCGCATGACCCCAACCGGCCCCCGCCGAAAATCGTTGTTTCAGTCACCATGATAGCCAAACCTGACTGCATCTCGTCCATGCCAAGCGTTCTTCGCTCGGGCCGGGACATTGTTCACGCGATTTCGGGAACTTACCGGATTGAGCATAGCCAGAGTGTTGCGCGCCCCGAATTTTTCCATACCAATCTTGAGTGGGAGTCGTTGGAAGCCTTCAACGCCTATATGCAAAGCCCCGTGTTCGAGCAGGTCGTCGGTCCGATCGTTCCCAAGCTCTCAAGTCGAACTTTGGATATTCTGGATGTTATCGGGTACTCAGATAAGTCAGGGTCGCCTTTGTGACCTAGGGCTTTTTGTGAATGATCCGGTGGATGAACGCCAGTTTCCGTTCGACCGATTCAGATAAGACAAAGGGATACAGGTCAGGCTGTCCCATGGATCTGTTGATCGCGTTCATGGCCACGGTCAACGGTACCCAATCGGCGATTGTTGCCTTAAACGTTCCACGCTTGTACGGGTCTGTGTCCATTTCCACGTCGTCCCCGCCTGTTCCTGCAAGGGTCATCCCAAAGGCATGGGCGGTCTCGGAAGAGTCCACGATGTGAATGTAGTGGGCCCAGGTTTCAGCGAAATCTTCCCAAGGATGGGCGCTTGCATAGCTGCTTATGAACCGGTCTGGCCAATCAAGCGGTGGCCCTTCGGCATAATGACGCTGAAGCGATTTTCCGTAATCTGCGCGGTCATCGCCGAATACGGCACGGCATTCGTCCAGCAAGCCACGGTCGCGCACCAGGACTTGCCAATAGTAATGTCCCACCTCGTGCCGCATATGGCCGATCAGGGTTCTGTAAGGTTCACCCATGGCGGTACGGCGCGCTTCGCGTTCCGCGTCATCGCCTTCGGCAATGTTGAGTGTGATCAAACCGTCAGCATGCCCGGTGAGAAACGTCTCGCCATCGACTTCTGTGCTGTCGGCAAGAAAATCAAACGCTAACCCATCAGGAACTTCGTCGCGGGTGGGGTGGGGCAGTTTCCATTTCAAGATGGAATAGAACAGATACCGTTTCGCTTGTTCTATGGACCGCCAGTTGGTGATATTTTCATCGCTGGACATATCCGGGATGGTCCGATTGTGCAGACATGCCGTGCAAAACTGTTCCTTTGGTCGCGCAAGCCAGTTGCATCCAGCGACGGGACGATTCTCACAGATCCGCGTTGCTTTGCTGCCGGTCAGCGCAACAAACTTTGATGCGACGCTGTCATAGGCAAGGCCTGTGTCACAGTTCAGGCAGACGGAATTGTCGAAATGGACTTCTTCACGGCATACGGGGCAGGCAAAACGTTTCATCGCCGGGGATTCCTTGAGTCGGGCTATGCCTTGAATGCCATACCACTGGGGGAACGCAAGCAAAGCCCGCGCTTGACAGTCCCGCGCGCGCTGCCCATGCCTTGGCCATGATTGATTTCCGACCTGTGGGATATGTCATCGGTTTGCTGGTTATGGTGCTGGGTGTGACGATGGTTGCGCCCATTGCGCTTGACCTGCGCTTGGGCAATGGCAATTGGGTTGCTTTCGTCGAAAGTGCCGCGATCTGCATCGGAATTGGCGGAGCCATGGCTTTGTCTTGCGCCAACGGCACCCATGAAAAGCTGACGCTGCAACAGATATTCCTACTGACAACGGGTGTTTGGGTTGTGTTGCCGATGTTCGGCGCTTTGCCCTTGTGGATTGGCGAAACGGAAGCCGGGTTCACCGATGCCTTTTTTGAGGCCATGTCCGGGCTGACAACAACTGGATCCACTGTACTCAGCGGACTTGATGACATGTCCGAAGGCGTTCTCTTGTGGCGCGGCATGCTGCAATGGTTTGGCGGCGTCGGTATCATTGTTGTTGCGATGGTGTTCTTGCCCGAACTGGGCGTCGGCGGCATGCAGATATTCAAATCCGAAGGCTTTGAGACGGATGGTAAGATCCTGCCAAGGGCGCGGGCAATCGCTGCGCAGATTTCCGTCATCTACCTGACGCTGACCGTGGTGTGCGGGCTGCTTTACGCGGCTCTTGGGATGTCGGGGTTTGATGCCGTCGTGCACGCAATGACAACTGTATCCACAGGCGGTTTTTCCAATTATGACGGCTCTTTTGGCCGGTTTGATGCGGAACTGCACTATGTATGCACGGCGTTCATGATCCTCGCCGCGCTGCCGTTTGTTCGCTATGTTCAGATCGTCGGTGGTCATACCGGGCCGCTTCTGCGTGACAGCCAGATCCGCGTTTTTCTGGTGATCATTTGTGTTGTGACGGCGATGCTTACTTTGTTTCTATGGCAGCAAGATGGCGTCACCGAACTGTCGTTCAGAGAGTCGCTTTATAACTCTGTTTCCGTGATGACAGGGACCGGCTACGCAAGTGCCGACTATGGCCTGTGGGGGGCGTTCCCGGTTGCGGTGATCTTCTTTACCGGCTTGATCGGCGGCTGCGCTGGGTCAACGGCCTGTTCGGTCAAGGTGTTCCGCTATCAGCTTTTGTTCGCCTCTCTTCGGGCCCAGATCCGCCGGATTCACTCGCCAAACGCGATCTTTGTGCCGCGTTACGACGGGCGTCCCGTGTCTGATGTGGTGTTGTCCTCGGTGATGATCTTTTTCGTCACGTTCATCTTGCTGCTGGGCCTGTTTTCCGTCGCGCTTGGCCTGACTGGCCTTGATGTGCTGACCTCGGTATCGGGCGCCGCAACGGCGATTGCCAATATCGGGCCGGGACTTGGACCCATCATTGGCCCATCGGGCAATTTTTCCAGTTTGAATGACACTGCCAAATGGCTCTTGTGCGCGGCGATGCTGTTGGGACGCCTTGAAATTCTGTCGGTCCTTGTCATTCTCACACCTCAATTCTGGCGCGATTGAACCCTCAAACCGGTGCTGCGGCGTCTGCAAGGGCAGCCGCTTGATTGACCATACCCGCGCGCTTGCCTATGCAAGCCACGACCACCACGCCCGGAGAGCCCGATGCCAGCACCGACCCGTCCCGACAGCTTTCAGGAAATCATTCTGCGGCTGCAGACTTATTGGGCGGCCAAGGGCTGCGCGATTCTGCAACCCTATGACATGGAAGTCGGTGCCGGAACGTTTCACCCCGGAACGACGCTGCGCAGCCTTGGCAATCGTGCGTGGGCGGCAGCCTATGTGCAGCCATCGCGCCGCCCAACCGATGGCCGCTATGGTGAGAACCCAAACCGCCTGCAGCACTACTATCAGTATCAGGTTCTGATCAAACCTAGCCCGCCAAATCTTCAAGAGCTGTATTTGGGCAGCCTTGAAGCAATCGGTGTCGATATGAACCTGCACGATATCCGCTTCGTCGAAGACGACTGGGAAAGCCCGACACTTGGCGCGTGGGGTCTTGGTTGGGAGGTCTGGTGTGACGGCATGGAAGTGTCGCAATTCACCTATTTCCAACAGGTCGGCGGCCATGATTGCAAACCTGTTTCAGGCGAGCTGACTTATGGGTTGGAACGGTTGGCGATGTATGTGCTGGGCGTGGATCACGTCATGGATATGCCGTTCAACAGCCCGTCTGCGCCGATCCCGCTCAGCTATGGCGACGTGTTTCGCCAGACGGAACAGGAGTATTCGCGGTTTAACTTCGATACGGCGGACACAGACAAGCTGCTTCAGCATTTCAAGGATGCCGAAGCGGAGTGCCTGTCGATCCTTTCAGTCCCCGCTCAGGATCCGAAGACCGGCAAGACCATCATCATGGCGCACCCGGCCTATGACCAGTGCATCAAGGCGTCGCATTTGTTTAACCTGCTGGATGCCCGCGGCGTCATTTCCGTTACGGAACGCCAAGCCTATATCGGGCGGGTACGAGCCTTGGCAAAAGCATGTGCCGACGCGTTTGTGCAGACCGAAGCGGGTGGGGCGGCAGCCTGATGGGCAAGATACTTGCGGCCTTTATCATAGTCACCGCGCTCGTTGCGGGCGTGTCGATGTACTATTTGCAGGTGTATGCGTTTTACGACGATGTCAGCACCCAGCAGGCCGACATTCGCGTGACACCGCTTGGCGGCGGCGCGCCGACTCCGATCGGCGCAACAGACATTTGGGCGATTGATGCCGACAGTAGCCCGATCCGGTTTAGGGCCTGTTTCCAATCGACGATGGCACTGGACGACCTTGATGCCGCTTTCGAACGCTACGCCTCTGCCGAGCCACTGACAGCGCCGAGGTGGTTTGATTGTTTCGACGCCGAAGAGATTGGTGAAGCATTGGAACGCGGTGATGCGGCGGCCTTCCTCGGCACAGAAAACATTAGCTATGGCATCGACCGGATCGTGGCCATTTTACCGGACGGGCGCGGCTTCGTCTGGCACCAGATCAACAGCTGCGGCGAGGTTGTGTTCGACGGCCAGCCAACTCCTGACGGCTGCCCAACACCACCCGAAAGCGACTGAATCCCATGCCCGACCTTCTGATTGAACTCTTTTCCGAAGAAATCCCTGCGCGGATGCAGGCGCGTGCGGCCGCTGACCTGCAAAAACTGGTCACCGATGGCGTGGTCGAGGCGGGCCTGACATATTCCGGTGCGCGGTCCTTTGCGACGCCGCGGCGGCTTGCGTTGACAGTGCACGGGCTGACGGCAGAAAGCCCGACGACCCGCGAAGAGCGCAAGGGCCCACGCGTGGATGCGCCGGACAAGGCGATCGCCGGGTTTTGCAAGTCCGTTGGCGTTGCGCGCGAAGATCTGGAAATGCGTGATGACAAGAAGGGTCAGGTCTTTTTTGCTGTTATGACCCGCGAAGGACGGCCAGCGGCGCAGATCGTAGCAGACGTACTGGAGTCGGCGATCCGTAATTTTCCATGGCCAAAGTCCATGCGGTGGGGCGCGGGAGATTTGCGTTGGGTGCGGCCGCTGCACGGAATTTTGTGCATCCTGACCGATGAAGCGGGCGCCGAAGTTGTGCCCCTGGACGTTGCGGGCATCACCTCGGGTGATCGCACACAGGGTCATCGGTTTATGGCGCCAGATGCATTTTCTGTCGTGTCTTTCGAGGATTACGAGGCAAAGCTCAAGCGTGCTCATGTTGTTCTTGATGCCGAAGAACGGGCCGAGCAAATTTGGCACGACGCGACCAATGCGGCTTTTGCCCAAGGGTTGGACGTGGTCGAAGATCGCGGCTTGCTGACCGAAGTGGCTGGGCTCGTGGAGTGGCCTGTCGTTTTGATGGGGCAGATCGACGAGGCTTTCCGGGACCTGCCAGCCGAGGTTTTGAAGACCTCCATGAAAGAGCATCAAAAGTTTTTCTCTGTTCGGAACGCGGCGGAAGATGGGCAGATTACCCATTTCGTAACGGTTGCCAATCGCGCGACCGCCGATGATGGCGCGACCATTCTGGCGGGCAATCAAAAGGTTCTCTCGGCGCGTTTGTCAGATGCCAAATTCTTTTGGGAAAACGATCAGCGCGTCGCGCGTGCAGGCATGGCGGCGTGGCTTGAGTCGTTGGAGAACGTCACGTTTCACGCCAAACTGGGCAGCCAGGCCGAGCGGATCACACGGATTGCGGCGCTTGCAAAAGAACTCGCGCCGTTGGTCGGGGCGGACGCGGCTGAGGCAGAGCAGGCCGCAAAATTTGCCAAGGCGGACCTTGCGTCTGAGATGGTCTATGAGTTCCCTGAATTGCAGGGGGTGATGGGTCGGTATTACGTCGGTATGACGTCGGTGCCCACGTCGGTGGCGGCTGCGGCAGAAGAGCATTACGCACCGCTTGGCCCGTCGGACGCGGTGCCCACTGCACCGGTTTCGGTTGCTGTGGCTTTGGCCGACAAGATCGACATGCTGACCGGGTTCTGGGCCATCGACGAGAAGCCGACAGGAAGCAAAGATCCCTTCGCCCTGCGCAGGGCGGCCCTTGGTGTGATCCGATTGGTGTTGGAAAATGGGTTGCGGATATCACTTAACTCGCGGCCCGGTCCGTTTCATTTCAGTGCCGAAGCGGTTGGAGTGCAACAACGCGGAGACCAAAGTGCAGGTTATGCCGATCCTAACGACTTGCTCAGTTTCCTCCACGACCGACTCAAGGTCTACCTCCGAGACCGGGGCATCCCGCATGACGTGATTGACGCGTGCCTTGCGATGCCGAATGCGGATGATCTGACGCTGCTGGTCAAACGGGCCGAGGCGTTGGCGGCGTTCCTGAAAACCGATGACGGCGAGAACCTGATCCAAGGGTTCAAACGCGCCAACAATATTCTGACCCAGGCCGAAACGGCTGACGGTGTCGAGTATTCCTTTGGTCCGGATGCCAAGCTGGCAGAAACGGATGAGGAGCGCGCGCTGTTTGCGGCGCTGGATCGTGAGGGGGCTGCGATCTCTTCGGCCATCGAGGCCGAAGATTTCGCGTCTGCCATGCGCGGCATGGCTTCCCTTCGCCAGCCCATTGATGCGTTCTTTGAGGCGGTGCAGGTCAATGCTGATAGTCAGATTGTCCGGCGCAACCGGCTTAACCTGTTGCATCTGATCCGGGCGACCTGTCTTCGCGTGGCGGATCTGACCCGGCTCGGCGGGTGAACGGCACCAAGGTTTGGCTTTCCAGCGGCGCGGTGCGGGGCTAACGTCGCGCTATGCAAAAACTGGTCACGTTCAAGAAGTTTACGTCTATCACGCCGACTGCACCGATCAGCCGCGGGCAGCATGGGTTTCGGGCCAAGTGCCTTCAGCGGTTGATCCGCATGGGGGTGCCGGTTCCTCGCACTGTTGCCCTGTCATTTGAAGCGGTGCAGGGCATTGCAGGCGGACGTATGCCGGATGTCGGGCGGTTACTTGCGGTGTTCGGTGATGAGCCCTTGGTCTCTGTCCGGTCCAGCGGTCAGGATACTGCTTGGGGCGGGCCCAGTGCCGTCTTGAATATTGGTATGAACGACTCGCGTTATGCCAAATTTTGCGAAACGCTTGGCGAGCCCGCGGCCAGCGCACTGTATCTCAGGTTTATACAGACCTATGCGGTGCGCGCGGCCCATCTTGATGCGGCTTTGTTTGATCCCGGTACGCTTGAGGGCAGGGCGGCTGTTCAGGCGGCGTTGCAAGCTTATGAAACAGAAACAGAAAGCTATTTCCCTCAGGATCCGGAAGAGCAGTTAAGCGGTGTGCTTCGGTCGATGGCCCGCGCATGGCAGAGCACGTCGGCGCGGTTGCTTCGGCAGGCGCGCGGTGCGCCGTCTGATGCTGGCCTTGGGCTTGTCGTTCAAGAGATGGCTTTGGGTGTCGGCGCTGACGAGAGCGGCGCAGGGGTCATTCAATTTATTGACGGGGTCACGGGGCGCCCGCAAATCACTGGTCGTTACATGAGCCAGAGCCAAGGTCTTGATGCTCTGACCAGCGAGGGACGCGCCTTGTTCCTGACGCGTGACGCGCGGGGCCGGTCGTTGGAGGAGTTGTGCCCGGACCTGTTCGAAGAACTGATCGGTCACGGCGAGGCCTGCCGAACGCGGTTGCGTGACGAAACCCAGTTGGAATTCACGATTGCCGAGGGAAAGCTGGCAATCATTGATGCGGTTGTGGTGCCCCGCAGCTCCCGCGCCGCCGTGCAGGTGGTCGTCGCCTTGGCGCGCGACGGCATCATCACGCGGAACGAGGCTTTGCTGCGGATTCCGCCACGCGCATTGAACGAAGTCTTGCACCCCTTGATCGACCCCGAGACCCCGCGCACGCCCATTGTGCGCGGTATCGCGGCCAGCCCAGGCGCTGCGGCGGGCAAACTTGTTTTTTCATCGACGGTTGCGCAGACGATGGCAGCGCAGGACGAGCCATGTATTTTGGCCAAGCGCGAAACCAGCCCCGAAGATGTGCGCGGGATGCACGCAGCGCGTGGAGTTTTGACAGAACGTGGCGGCATCACAAGTCACGCGGCTGTGATTGCCCGCGGCCTTGGTGTGCCCTGCGTTGTCGGCGCGTCGGAACTCAGCATCGACAAGAAGGCGCGGACGATGCGCACGGCCAGTGGTGACGTGTTTCGCGAAGGCGACCTGGTCACGATTGATGGCACGGCAGGGGAAATTCTCGCCGGAATTGTGCCGATGCTTGAGCCTGCGTTGGATGATGCGTTTGAGACCTTTCTGAGTTGGGCTGACGACGTCCGCGACATTGGCGTGCGGGTCAATGCCGACACGCCGCAGGACGCACAATTGGCCAGCCGTTTCGCGGCTGAGGGGATTGGGCTGTGCCGGACCGAGCATATGTTTTTTGCCGAGGATCGGCTGACCGCCATGCGGGAGCTGATCTTTACCGATCTGCCCGAAGATCGGGCAGAGGCCTTGGCGCAATTGCTTCCCATGCAGAGAGAAGATTTCACAAGTATTTTCAGGATCATGGCGGGTAAGCCGGTTTGTATCCGGCTCTTTGATCCGCCGTTGCACGAGTTTCTTCCCCATGATCGGCAGGGTACGCTTGAATTGGCCGAAGCGTTGAATCGTCCTATGACAGAGGTTCAGCGCCGAATTGATAGCCTGCGCGAGTACAACCCTATGCTGGGAATGCGCGGAGTGCGGCTTGGGCTGACCTTGCCTGAGATTTACAATATGCAGGCCCGCGCCATTTTCGAGGCGTCGATCGACGCCTCTGCCGTGTCCGGAGACGTGACCGTCCCAGAGATCATGATTCCGTTGGTGTCTGCCTGCCGTGAAGTGGAAATCGTTGCCGCGCGCATCGAGGCTGTGGCGCAAGCCGTACAGGCCGAACGCGGAGCAGAGGTCAGTTATCGTTTGGGCGTCATGGTCGAAACGCCTCGGGCTGCGCTGCGGGCGGCTGACATTGCCAGGCACTGCCATTTTCTGAGTTTCGGCACGAACGATTTGACCCAGATGACATATGGTTTGTCACGCGATGACGCGGGCCGGTTCATGGCCAGTTATGTGCGCCAAGGGGTGTTTCCAGAGGATCCGTTTCACACGCTTGACCGCGAAGGGGTGGGCGAGTTGCTGACGCTGGGAGCACAAAGAGCGCGAAAGGTTCGCCCAAATATCGTGCTGTCGATTTGCGGCGAGCATGGTGGCAATGGCGAATCTATTGCCTTTTGCCGCGAGGCCGGGTTTCACTATGTGTCATGTTCGCCCTATCGGGTGCCTTTGGCGCGGTTATCCGCAGCCCAAATTGCGCTGAAATCCGCCGATGAAAGCTAGCCAAAATACCTCATGAAACAAGGGTTCTAAGCCGCCCATGTTGTAGATGTGTCACAGGAATGGACCCCAGTTCAGGCCCTAACGGAAGCCGTAAATTTGCCAAACCTGATCAGAGGCGGGTAAGACGCGTCTGGATAAATAGATACTTTGGTGAAAACTGTGCCCATCCGTTCTGCCATACGAACCGTATACTTCTGTATAGCCGCGATTTCGCTTTCTTCCGGGGCGGCCATCGCGGGCGCGACTGTGAGTTCCTCCAATGACCCGAGCGCAGGCTTGGGCGGCAAACTGAGCAGCCTGTTCCGTCAGGAAAAGTCGGTGATGTCGGATATGGACCGCAAGCAGCTTCGCAGCTTTGTGGCCCCGGCTGTCGCCCCCGGTACGATTTCAGAGGTGACATACTCGCGTCAGTGGCTTGCTGGGCTGACTTTGCCGGCCGACGTCAAGAATGAAAGCCTGCAATGCCTTTCCGAAGCGTTGTACTTCGAAGCGCGCGGTGAAAGCGTCAAAGGGCAGTTTGCCGTGGCCGAGGTTATCTTGAACCGCGTCGCGTCTAGCCGGTACCCCGACACAGTTTGTGGTGTGATCCATCAGGGAACCGGCCGTAAGTACCAGTGCCAATTCACTTATACGTGCGATGGTCATCCCGAACACATCCGCGAAGCCGGGGCATTTGAGCAGGTTCGCAAAGTTGCGTATGTCAGCCTGGCAGGTGTCGCAGACCCATTGACCGATGGTGCAACGCATTATCACACCAAGCATGTAAACCCGAGCTGGGCGCGTAAGTTCCCAAAGACTGCGTCGATCGGGGTGCACCGCTTCTATCGTCAGCCCTCACAGGTGGCACAACGCTGAATTCTGGTTTACGCCTGCCCGGACTGTCCTGACACGTGACACCGGAGCTGACCTGCCGTGACCAATGCTGCCGCGCTGAGCGCACCATCCCCAGAGGTTGAGGGCGACACACGCGCCGCCCCCGACCGTATCTTTCTCAAAGACCATGTGGTCGACGTTGAAATCGGGGCCTTCCAAGCCGAGCGTGGAATAACTCAGCGCGTTCGCTTTACTCTCATCGCTGAATTGATGCCTGCCCCGCGTGCGGCGCTGTCTGCCCATGGCCCACGCGATGACGTGGACACAATTCTCAGCTATGATGTTCTTCTCGACGCAATTCATGATGAAATTGCCGGTGGACGGATCAATCTTCTGGAAACTCTGGCCGAAGGCATCGCCGCGCGCGTTCTGGTTCATGCCGGGGTAACGCAAATCCAAATTGTGATCGAGAAGCTTGATCGCGTGCCCGGATCGCTGGGTGTGGACATCACGCGCCATCGTCCGCGGACGATCGTTTCGGACCTTGCGCCTGCAACATTCGTGTCGGCGCCACGTCTTGCGGTAATTTCCCAGGCCACGCTTGCGGCCCCGGACCTGCCCGACCGGTTGGCGGCGCTGGCGGAGGGCGGACCTTTGATCCTTTGTGTCGACGCACCCGCGATGCCCGAGGCTGGGTTGCCGGTTCCGGTTCAGCGCCGGGTTGATTTGCTGTCTTATGAACAGGCCGCTTGGCGGCTTGCGGCCCGTGACGCATCCTGCGTGGTGGTGGACAGCCGAACTGAGTTGGACTGGGGGTTGCGCAATGGCCAGATCTCCGTCTGGGCGCCGTCCAAGATGGTGGTCGATGCGCGCGAAAATGCGCCCTCTGGCCCGGTGTCGATGGCAATGCTTGTCCCTTGGCTGGCGCGGCAAATGGCGATTGGTAAAATTCTGACACTGGGCACAGTCGCGCTTGAAGATACCGCCGGTCTGGATGTGCAGGCAGATGACTGAACCCGGATCGCTGCGTGCGTTGCGCCCGCAGGTGCGGACAGGGTCACGCCCGAAAGGCGCCGTTGCGCTGGCGGGTGGTTGGTGCTGGTTCGATACCGTCGATTGGTTGCAGCGCGACGCCGGCGCCACGCCGCTGCCTCTGGCAGCCCTGACAGAGGCCGAGTTGCACGCGTTGAGCGCACCACGCGCGGCGCTGCCCGGTATGCCGGGCGACCGTCCCGCGATCATGGGCATTGTCAACGTAACGCCTGACAGCTTTTCTGACGGCGGTCGGTTCTTTGATGCTGCTGATGCCTGCGCCCATGCCCGCGCGCTTCTTGGCGCAGGGGCTGACATTCTTGATCTTGGCGGTGAATCGACCCGGCCCGGGTCGGAGGAGGTGCCCGCTGTAGAGGAAATCAACAGAACGGCACCGGTGATTGCGGCCCTTTCTGGCGCAAAGCTCGGCCCAATATCCATTGATACGCGCAAAGCGAATGTGGCGCAGGCAGCGTTGGTCGCCGGGGCGCAGGTTGTGAATGATGTGGCCGCGCTGACCTTTGATCCCGCTCTTGCCGGGCTTGTTGCCGCGTCGGGTGTGCCTGTCTGTTTGATGCATGCGCAGGGCGACCCGAAGACGATGCAGGACGCGCCGACATATGAAAATGTAACATTGGACGTTTTTGACTGGCTTGCGGACCGCATTGTTGCGGCCGAAGCTGCCGGTATCCCCAAAGATCGCATCGTGATTGATCCTGGTATCGGCTTTGGAAAGACAGTCGCCCATAATATGCAGCTATTGCGTGATTTGCCTGTGTTTCACACGTTAGGATGTCAAATCCTGCTGGGTGTTTCACGCAAACGTTTCATCGGCGTGATCGGTGGCGGCGAAACGCCGCCGGAACGGATGCCCGGGTCGATTGCCGTTGCCCTGCATGCTGTGGCACAAGGTGTGCAGGTTCTGCGGGTGCATGACGTGGCCGAAACAAGACAGGCGCTTGGCCTGCAGATGGCTTTGATCGACCCCGTGGACCCAAGGTAGGACAGATATAGACACCCGGCATCTTCCGTCCGGGTCAGGCAAAGGCGATCGACCATGAGCAGCAGAACCCTTTTCGGCACTGATGGTGTGCGTGGCCGCGCGAACAGTTACCCCATGACTGCGGAAATGGCGCTGAAACTGGGTGCGGCGGCTGGCCGGTTCTTTCGCCGCGATGGCCGTAACGGGCACCGGGTGGTGATCGGCAAGGACACGCGGTTGTCCGGTTACATGATCGAAAACGCCCTGACGGCTGGCCTGACGAGCACCGGCATGAATGTGTTGCTGTTTGGGCCGGTTCCAACCCCGGCGGTGGGGTTTTTGACAGGCTCCATGCGCGCTGATCTGGGGATCATGATCTCGGCCAGCCACAATCCCAGCACCGACAATGGGATCAAGTTCTTTGGCCCCGACGGGTTCAAACTGTCCGATCAGGCCGAGACCGAAATCGAAGCGCTTGCCCTTGGTCAGGTGGAACCTGCGAAGCCCGAGAATATCGGACGCGCCCGGCGCGTGGATGAAGGGCGGATGCGGTATGTCGAGTACGTCAAGACGACCTTTCCACGATCCCTGCGTCTGTCGGGGCTGAAGATTGTCGTGGATTGCGCCCATGGGGCAGCCTATCGCGCAGCGCCTGAAATTCTGTGGGAACTGGGGGCAGACGTTATCCCGCTTGGGGTGGAGCCGAATGGCCGCAATATCAACGACGGTGTCGGCTCGACCGCGCCGCAAACAGCCGCCGAAGCCGTGCTTGCCCATGGTGCGGACCTTGGTATTTGCCTTGATGGTGATGCGGACCGGGTCATCTTGATTGATGAAAACGGCCGTGTGGCCGATGGCGATCAGTTGATGGGGCTTCTGGCCAGTCGCTGGGCTGCCGAGGATCGGTTGAATGGGCGCACCTTGGTGGCGACGGTCATGTCGAACCTTGGGCTGGAACGGTATCTGCAAGGGCAGGGCGTTTCGCTGGTGCGGTCCAAGGTCGGCGACCGATACGTGGTCGAGGACATGCGCAAAGGCGGTTGGAACCTGGGCGGCGAGCAGTCGGGGCATATCGTGATGACCGACTACGCCACGACCGGCGACGGCATCATGGCCGCGTTGCAATTTCTGGCGGCGATGGTGCAGTCGGGTCAGCGTGCATCTGAACTGACAAATGTGTTTGAGCCATGCCCGCAGCTTTTGCAAAACGTGCGCTATTCTGCGGGAAGTGACCCTTTGTCGGACATCGCCGTAAAAGACGCGATTGCAGAGGCGGAAACAGCGCTGATCGGACAGGGGCGTCTTTTGATCCGTAAATCAGGCACCGAACCCCTGATCCGTGTGATGGCAGAGGCCGAGGACGAGGCGCTGATGGGCCGCGTGGTGCGCGATGTCGTGGCGGCGGTGCAATCCGCCGCGCCATAGACGCCCGTTCCGAAATACGCGTTCGAGCAATAAAAAAGGCGCCCCGCGATGGGGCGCCTTTTCCGCGTCTTGGTAGGGCGATCAGTTCTTGGCCTTGTCGACCATCTTGCCTGCGGAAATCCACGGCATCATGCCGCGCAGGGTTTCGCCAACCTGCTCGATCTGGTGTTCGTCGTTCAGGCGACGTGTCGCTTTGAACATCGGCTGACCAACGGCATTTTCCAGCATGAAGTCACGCACGAACTTGCCGGTCTGGATGTCGGTCAGTACCTCTTTCATGCGGGCCTTTGTTTCTTCGTAGGGAAGAATGCGCGGGCCGCTGACATATTCGCCATACTCGGCTGTGTTCGAGATCGAGTAGTTCATGTTGGCGATGCCGCCTTCATAGATCAGGTCCACGATCAGCTTCACTTCGTGCAGACATTCGAAATAGGCCATTTCAGGTTCGTAGCCCGCTTCGACCAGCGTTTCAAAGCCCATCCGGATCAGCTCGACCAGACCGCCACACAGAACTGCCTGCTCACCAAAAAGGTCGGTTTCGCATTCTTGACGGAAGTTGGTTTCGATGATGCCTGAGCGGCCGCCACCGATGCCGGAGCAATAGGACAAGCCGATTTCCAACGCTTTGCCGGTTGCATCGTTCTCGACAGCCACAAGGCAAGGCACGCCGCCGCCTTTGGTGTATTCGCCGCGCACTGTGTGACCGGGGCCTTTGGGCGCCATCATGATGACGTCAACGCCGGGCTTGGGTTCAATCAGGCCGAAATGCACATTCAGACCGTGAGCAAAGGCAATTGCAGAGCCTTCTTTCAGGTTGTCGTGCACATATTTCTTGTATGTTTCCGCCTGAAGTTCGTCGGGCATTGTGAACATGATCAGGTCACACCAAGCCGCCGCTTCGGCAATGCCCATGACCTGAAGACCTTCGCCTTCGGCTTTCTTGGCCGAGGGGGACCCTTCGCGCAGGGCAACGACAAGGTTCTTTGCGCCGCTGTCACGCAGGTTCAGTGCAT
Source organism: Meridianimarinicoccus aquatilis (assembly GCF_004358675.1). Classification (GTDB taxonomy): domain Bacteria; phylum Pseudomonadota; class Alphaproteobacteria; order Rhodobacterales; family Rhodobacteraceae; genus Meridianimarinicoccus; species Meridianimarinicoccus aquatilis. Next base: position 26,588 of record NZ_SMZO01000002.1, read on the forward strand.
GGGCGTGGCCTTGGGATCCATAGCCAAGGATCGCGACCTTCTTGTCTTTGATCAGATTGATGTCGCAGTCGCGGTCATAGTAAACGCGCATATCAGTTCCTTCCGGTGGTCTTGTTGTTATGGGCGGACAATACAGCGCGGACAGCGCGAAGGCGTGAAGGATAAACCTGTTTATTCGCCAATGAATGAGATAATCATTCACCGAATGGCGAATGTGGTAACTATCATGCAAATCGACGATCTAGACCGGCGGCTCTTGCGCCAGTATCAAGCCGACCCAAGCCTTTCGGCGGCGGCTTTGGCGGAACGGGCTGGAATCACGAGGGCCAGCGCATGGCGCAGGCTGGAGCGGATGCAGGCGTCTGGCATCATTGCTGGTTTGCGCGGCGTGATTGATTGGCGCGCGCTTGGCTACGGTGTTGAGGTGTCGTTGCGACTGACCTTGGACAAATCACAGAATAATGCCTTTGACACGGTGATTGCACAGGCCCGCCAGATCCCCGAAGTGATCGAAATCCAAACCTTTCTCGGGCGCGTCGATCTGCGGTTGTCTGTGATCGCACGGGACATGGCCCATTACCAGGAACTGTACCGCACCCGAATTCTGAGCTTGCCGCACATCGCAGAAATTGAGGCGTTGATGCAGGTCGCGACGCTGAAAGAAGATGAACGGCTTCCGCTATGATTGATCTGGATGAAACCGATCGCGCGCTTTTGCGGGCGCTTGTTCAGGATGCCGGGCAAAGTGCAGGCGCCTTGGCGCGCCGTCTGAACTTGAGCCAGCCAACAGCGTGGCGGCGGATACGGCGGTTGGAAACGGCGGGCGTGTTATCTGGCAAGCGGCTTGAATTGGATGCTGCGCGTCTGGGGTTTGGCGTGACTGTCTTTCTTGGTATTAAGCTTGCCGCTCGTGGAAGGGTCAGTCTTGAGGACTTTGAAAGAGCGATCACCGCGATCCCCGAGGTGCAGGCGGTGCATCATGTGCTTGGGCGCTACGACTATCGTCTTCGCATTGTTGCGCGCGATTTGCCAGATTTCGAACGCGTGCTGCGCCGCCGGATTATGGTTCTTCCAGCGGTGGGCGAGGTCGAGGCAAATGTTCTTTTAAGCGAAGAGAGGCTGCCGGGGCCAATCGGTTGAGCGGCGCGGTAAAACCCTTGTACAAGGGTTTCTCTGGCAGTGATGTCACGACTGCGCGCCCAATCCCAGTTTCATCAAACTCCGCCGCAAAGGGGCAAGACCATGCAGGGCCGCAATTCCGCCGCGCCTGAGATCGCGCAGCGGTTTGGGGGCGAGCATTGAGGTCCTGTTAAGAAGGTCAATGCCTGTCACGCGCAGGGCCACATCGGGCCGCCGGGCGCGGCTATAGCGTTTCAACAAATCTGCGTTTCCAGGGTCTGCTTGCCCGGCGATCAGATTCGTCAAAGTCCCGATATCTGTCAAAGACATGTTCAGCCCTTGCGCCCCAATCGGCGGAACCACGTGAGCTGCCTCGGCGACAAGTGCCGTTCGTTCTGCATCGAACCGGTCAGCGATCTGACTGATGATCGGCCAGATTGTTCGGGATCCCGCGAGAACCAGAGGCCCGTAAAGCCCGCCAGACCGTTCGGTTGCTGCGGCACTGAAGCTGCTTTCATCCAAGTGCATCAATCGCGCCGCCTCGGGGCCGCGCTCCATCCAGACCACTGCGGAGCAGGGCTTGCCGTCACGGTCAGACAGTGGGACCAGAGTGAATGGGCCGCCTGAGCGATGGATTTCGGTCGAAATGTTGTCATGGGGCGCATCATGGGTCACGGCAAAGGCTAGCGCCTTTTGCGCGTAACGCGTGGTGCGAGCGCCAATGCCCGCACAGCTTCGGACGCGTGAATTCCGCCCGTCTGCGCCAACCACCAGCTTTGATGTCAGGTTTGACCCATCAGACAGGCGCAGGTGCACGGCATTATCGCGGCTGAAGACATCTGAGACCCCAACCCCGGTGTGGTGCGTAACCCGGTCAAGGCTGGCCAGTTCAGCGACAAATTCCCGGCGCAGCAGCCAATTGGGAAGGTTCCAGCCAAAGGGCAAGCTGCCGATATCAGACGCGCGAAAGTCCCGCAGGAGCCGTGGTGCCGAAGTGGCGCCGCCCGCATCGACGATACGCATCGTGGCCAATTCCGTCGCGTGGGGGGCGAGCCGTTGCCAAAGACCAATCTCGTCAAGCAGGGTGCGCGACGGTTGCAACAAAGCTGTCGTGCGAAGATCTGCGTCCGGCTCCGACCCGGAGGTCACAGGAGTTGCTGGATCCACGCACAAAGTGCGGAAACCACTATGAGCAAAAGCAACCGTAGCTGCCATGCCCGATAATCCACCACCTGCAACGACGATATCGAAGTCATGCGTATGTGCTTGGCTCATCTTGTCTCCAGTGTTGTTTCGGTTTGGGCATGGCTGCTGCGACCTGTGCGAAGGCCGACCTGGGGTGTCAGTCGCCGCGCGAAATCATGATCAGTGCCGCAAATGACGCAAATACCAACAGCAGACCCACTGTAATCAGGGCAGAGAAGCCAAACAGGGCAAAACTACCGCCCCAAACAGCCAAGATCGCCACGGCGATGCCCAAGGTTAGAAGCTCCGACTTGTTCCATCCAAACAAAACACTCGTCTCGGCTTCGTCAGTGGTTTTTGGGTCTGTCATATTCTGGGTCCTCGATGGGTAAGTGGAGTTGGAAGCGGGGTTATGTGCGGTTCGTGCGGACCGCCGGGTCAAGAATTGCTTCTAGAAACGCGGCGAGGTCGTCGGTGTGATGGTGAATATGGTCATGCGGGTCTGGGTCGGGGGCCACATGGACCGTTGCCATTCCCATGTCGTGCGGCACCATCAGGTTGCGCACATCATCTTCGAACATGACTGCACTGTCTGGATGGATGCCGTCACGCTTCAAAATGGCGTGGAACGCGTTTGCATGCGGCTTGGGGTGATACTCGGCGTGCTCGACCCCGTAAACGGCATGAAAAATCCCTGACAACCCACGGGCCGCCAGAACCTGCTCCGCATAGGGGGCAGAGCCGTTGGTGTACACAATCCGCCGCCCCGGCAGCGCGTCAATGGCGCGGCGAAGCTCAGGAGCGGGGTCGAGGATGTCGAAGCAAATATCGTGAACATCGACAAGATACGGGTCCGGATCCATCCCATGCTCCTGCATGAGGCCGGCAAGGGTGGTTCCGTAGCGCTGCCAATAGTCGTGGCGCAACGCATCAGCGCTCTGGCGATCGAGGCCGAGTTCACGCATGATATATGCGCTCATTCGTGTGTTGATCTGTTCGAACAACTGCGATTGTGGCGGGTACAGGGTATTGTCGAGATCGAACACCCATACGCGACGGTTAATCAAGTCCTGTGGCATGCGCGCTCCGCCTTGTGCAGAGGTGCTTGCTTGCGCGTTCTGCTGGGTATACCGTGGTATGCTAGGGAGAGCGCCATGTCAGTTGTACGGCCGAGTCACAAAGATGCGTACGAGTTGATCCTCGAAGCGATAGACGTTGGCGTCTACCGCCCGGGTGATCGGTTGGTCGAGTCTGATCTCGCTGAACGGTTCGGAGTTTCGCGTACGCCCATCCGCGAAGCATTGCAGCGCCTTGAAACGCAAAGCCTTTTGACGCGCGACGGGCGTAGTCTTATTGTCGCCTCGCTTGATCACAATCAGCTTGCTGAATTGTACGTGGTTAGGGCGGAACTGGAGGGGCTGGCTGCCCGGCTTGCGGCGCAGCACGCCACGATCGAGGAAATTCAGGTTCTGCGCGACATGGTTCGCACCGATGCTGACCTCATCAATAACCCTTCGGCCCTGTCGCGGGCGAACAGGCGGTTCCACAAGCAGATCCATCTCGCATCTCATAACAGGTATTTGGTGCAGCAACTCGATCTTGTCCACCGTTCGATGGCACTTTTAGCATCCACATCGCTTGCGGTAGACGGTCGCGGTGAAACGGCTTTGGCCGAACACAGCGCGATTGTTGAAGCTATTGAAGCGCGCGATAGCGATGGGGCGCATGATGCGTTGAAGGCGCATATCTCGCAGGCGTTCGTGACCCGTTTGCGTCATGACTCGCATGATGTGGGCGATGTCGACGCCGCCGAGTAAGTGGCGTCAGCCGGAGGCGAGTGAGGTTTCGGTGTGGCTGCCCGGCACACCGTGTTCTGTTTTGTCCCAGAAGAACGGTTTGTACATCATTTCAATCAACGCTTTGACGGCGGCCAATGTCGTCATCATGTAGTACAAATTGAGCGTCAAAACCCAAGGAAGCATCCAACGTCGGCCCGCGCGGCGCAAAGCCATCGCGGCCAGAGTTAGGTTGACGGCTTCAGCAAGAACCAAAAGCCCAGTGATCGCCGCAAGCCCGTAAAACCCCAGCGCGCCTGTCAAAGGGTGTGGCAAGCCAAAAGCCACCAGCCACCACGTCCACAGGATTGGCGCGGTGATCGCTTGAACAAGCGATGCAAGAAACATGACCTGAAAGCCCAAGAAACCCAAGGGGCCCAGGTCCGACCAAAGTCGTCGCGGGTGGCGCATGTGCGTGACATAGGTCATCGCATAGCCCTTCAACCAACGGGACCTTTGCCGAACCCAAGGCCAGATCCTGCAATTGGCTTCTTCAAGTGTGGTGCTGTCGATGAGTTCGGTCCGATACCCGAAACGTGCTAGTCGAATGCCAAGATCTGCGTCCTCGGTGACGTTAAACGCATCCCAGCGGCCCAGCTGTTCCAGAACATGCTTGCGAAAAAAAATTGTCGTCCCGCCCAAGGGGATCGGCATATTCAACCGAGCGACACCGGGTAAAATCATTCCGAACCAGATCGCGTAATCAATTGTGAAACATCGCGATAGCCAGTTCTGTCGCGCATTGTAGAACGACAGTCGGCCTTGCAGGCAGGCCACTTCTTCGGGCGCAACCGCAAAGCGTGATACCACGTGAGCGATCTGATCGGGCTCTGGCGCGTCCTCGGCATCATAGACACCGACAATGCTGCCGCGGCAGTGATCCAGCGCATAGTTCATTGCACGTGGCTTTGTGCGCACGCTTCCATCGGGAACAACAATAACCCGAACCGAGGGCGGCAGGATCGTCGCGGCCAGACACGTGCGGGTGACCTTGTCTTCGGCATCGACGACAAGGCAAATATCGAGCAGTGCATGGGGGTATTTCAAACGGGCGAGGCGGCGCAACAAATGCCCCGCGATCCGTTCTTCGCGAAAAAGCGGAACAAGCAAGGATACGACGGGGCGCTGCAAATGTGCGGGGGGATGAAGCTGGACAACCCGCTCTGGCTCAGGCGGACGTTCGCGCGACTGGATCAGGGCGGTATAGCACGCCATCGCCTTCAATCCGGTCAGCGCCAACAGCGCTGTCAAAGCCACGATCATCAACAGCGCAAATGTTGCGGAGGGTGAAACTATAGTTGCAGCCGCTAGAGTGCCAACCGTGCCCAACATAATTGCCCGAAACAGACCGCCCGGCCAAGACCGGCAACTGTCTGTTTCAGGCAAGTGCGTTTCACTGCGTGATCGAACATCTTGTGGGAACGTCAGCGCAATGGATTCTTGCAGGTCTGCTTCGGTAATCAGCGCCATCATGACCGTGCCGAACCGGGCCTCGTACTCTGCCCGATGCTTCACGAACAGGTCTGGATACACAACAGCGATGACAGTTGCAGCACCGATGCGCCGCCAAGGCATACACCGGGCCTTCAGGCAATGCGCCAACCCCATTTCCTGTGCCAGCATCCCATCCGGTGGATCCGTTCCCAGATCAAGTCGCCGCGCGGCCCATTGCCGTTCGAGCGCAGCCAAGATGGCATTGTCGGTCAGTCCAGCATCGGAGCGCAGCATATCCCCAAGCCGGACATTCATTGTGCGCTGCCGCTGCAGGCAGCTGCTGATCTGGCCTCGGGTCACCAAACCTTGTTCTGCAAGAATATCGCCCAGCAATGGCCGCACCTGATCGCTTGTGGCCGATGGGGCGGGCACAGCGGATGTGGCGGCAATCGACAGATGCGGGCGGTTCATGCAAAACTGGTCCCAGACAGTGACCAGATCAGCTTTTGCAGAAGATAGTTAATGTGAGTTTACCACGGTAGCCCCGCGGCGCAGATCGAGGCTTAGCTCAGCGCCGCGCGGAACCGTTCGAACAGGTAAAAACTGTCCTGTGGTCCTGGGCTGGCTTCGGGGTGGTGCTGCACAGAGAACACTGGTTTGTTGTCCAAGCGAATGCCGCAGTTTGAGCCATCGAACAACGATACGTGAGTTTCCGATACGCCTGCTGGCAAGGTCTGACTGTCCACCGTGAAGCCGTGGTTCATCGACGTGATTTCGACCTTCCCGGTTTCCAGATCTTTAACCGGATGGTTCGCCCCATGATGCCCGTGGTTCATCTTGACGGTCCGCGCACCAAGCGCGAGTGCCAGCATCTGGTGACCCAGGCAAATCCCGAACACTGGAAGATCGCGCGCAAGAATTCCTTGAATCATCGGCACGGCATACGCACCTGTTGCCGCCGGATCGCCGGGCCCGTTTGACAGGAACACGCCGTGAGGATCATGCGCAAGCACGTCCTCTGCTGTGGCAGATGCGGGCAGAACAGTCACATCGCATCCGGCACTGGCGAGGCAGCGCAGGATATTGCGCTTTGCACCATAATCGACGGCAACAACCCGCGGCGCATCGGTGCCAGTGCGGGTTCCATACCCATCAGGCCAAGCCCAGCGGGTTTCGTTCCAGCGATAGGACTGGGCGCAGGTCACGTCTTTTGCCAGATCCCGGCCCACCAACCCTTCGAAACCGCGCGCGGCAGCGACGAGGGCGGCCAGATCAAAGTTGCCATCAGGGGCGTGTTGCATGGCCACATGCGGTGCGCCCTGCTGACGAATCGCCCGAGTGAGACGGCGTGTATCAAGCCCGCCCATACCAATACGTCCGCGCTTGGCCAGCCAGTTGCCAACCGTATCGGTCATCCGCCAGTTCGACGGCTCCGTGGGATCCCACTTCACGATCATGCCAGCCGCAACCGGGTCGGCAGTTTCGTCGTCATCTGGGTTCACACCGGTGTTGCCGATATGCGGGAATGTGAAGGTCACGATCTGGCCCGCATAGGACGGGTCGGTCATGATTTCCTGATATCCGGTCATCGCGGTATTGAAGCAAAGCTCGGCGGTTGTGATGCCGGTCGCGCCAAAGCCGCGGCCGTAGAACAGCGTGCCATCTGCGAGGGCAAGGCAGGCGGTTGGGGCGGCGTGAGCGGGCATGGCGGGTCTTCCTCGGCTGAACGGGATCAAATCGAGTGATCCCTAAGGCGACCCTGTGCGCGGGTCAAGCACGTGCGGCCCTGTTCTGGCACAAACGCTTGCCATATCGCTACCTGAGCCTTAAATGATGCGTCCAAATCTTAAAGGGTTCCTTGCTCATGCTGCTCAGAGACAAGATTGCGAGTTCACTGAAGGTCGCCATGAAGGAAAGGGATGCTACCCGCTTGTGCACCCTTCGTCTGATAACGGCGGCGATCAACGACCTTGAAATCGCGAAGCGTGGCTGTGAAGAGGGCGCGCAAACGCCTGTTTCTGACGAAGAAGTTCGCACAATTCTTGCAAAAATGATCCGCCAACGTGCGGACAGCACCCGCGCCTATGAAGAGGCAGGGCGGCTGGAGTTGGCAGAACAGGAACAGGCCGAAGTCGAAATTATCGAAGGTTTCATGCCGCGCCAATTGTCGGACGATGAGAAGGCGCAGGCGATTCAGACGGCCATCACTGATTCTGGTGCAGAATCGATCCGTGACATGGGCAAGGTCATGGGGTTGCTCAAACAACGTCACGCAGGCCGCATGGATTTCTCAACGGTTAGCCCTGCAGTGCGCGACCGATTGGTCAGCTAGGCCTGTCTTCTGGGCCGCTGTGGGAGCCACCGGTGGTCCCGGTCGCGATAATCCGTCCCAACAAATCACGCAGGCTTTGGTGCAGCGCGACGCGCTCGTCCTCAGACAGGAACGCGCCTAACTCAACCTCGCGGCCCGAGCCTTTCAGGGTGACATAGCTGGGCACAGGCCCGCCTTTTGCATGCAATTGAACGCTGACCCAATAGGGATTGGCTTCCCAAGTCAGGGGCGGCTTGTTCCGCGCCGTGCGCGTCAGTTTGGCATGATCTGACCACAACGTAAGCTCTTCAAGGATTTCGCCGTCGCGATAGTTCTTTTGCATCAGGCCATACATCAGCCAAAGTGCGCCGAGCACAAATGGCGCAAGCCCCCACAAGATCGGTGTCCCCAATACTGCCAGCAGCGGCAGCAGCAACAGGGTGAACGTTGCAAGAATGAAGGCCGCGAACCCGCGCTTGGGCAAAGACCGATGCGGCCACAGATGAAGCTCTGCCAGGGGCGGCTCGCCCTGCGCATGCAAAGAGGCCCCGGTAATGTCCGGGGCCTGCTTTGTTTCATTGACCCATTCGATTGGCATCTCAGGTCAGGTCCGATTTCGCGCTAATGCGCGTGGCCCTTGTCCCAGTCCGACTGCTTGGGAAGCGTTTCAAACGTATGCTCCGGCGGCGGTGTGGGCAGGGTCCATTCCAGCGTGTCTGCGTACTCGTTCCAGTAGTTGTTCTCGGTGATGCGCTTTCCGCGTGTCAGCGTGTAAAACACAATCCCGATGAACAGCAGGAACGATGCAAAGGACAAGAACGCACCCATCGAGCTGACGAAGTTCCACTGAGCGTAAGCTTCGGGATAGTCGATGTACCGTCGTGGCATACCCTGACGGCCCAAGAAGTGCTGTGGGAAGAAGGTCAGGTTTGCGCCGACAAACATCATCCAGAAGTGCACTTTGCCCCAGAACTCTGGATATTCCCGACCCGACATTTTGCCGATGTAGAAGTAGATACCGGCAAAGATTGCGAACACGGCCCCGAGGCTCATGACATAGTGGAAGTGCGCAACGACATAATAAGTGTCATGATAGGCGCGGTCGATGGCTGCCTGGCTCAACACGATGCCGGTCACACCGCCTACGGTGAACAGGAACAGGAACCCGAAGGCCCAAAGCATGGGAACCTTGAATTCGATAGATCCACTCCACATCGTGGCGATCCAGCTGAACACTTTAACGCCGGTTGGCACCGCGATGACCATGGTTGCCAGCATGAAATAGCTCTGCTGTGTCAGCGACATACCAACGGTGTACATGTGGTGCGCCCAAACGACGAAGCCAAGAACACCGATCGCGATCATTGCCCAGACCATCGGCAGGTAGCCGAAGATTGGCTTGCGCGAGAATGTCGCGATCACGTGGCTGATGATGCCAAAGCCGGGAAGGATGATGATGTACACTTCCGGGTGTCCGAAGAACCACAAGATGTGCTGATACAGGATCGGATCGCCGCCGCCTTCAGGTTGGAAGAAGGTTGTGCCGAAGTTCCGGTCTGTCAGCAGCATTGTGATGGCGCCGGCCAGAACGGGCAGGGCCAAAAGGATCAGCCATGCAGTGACAAAGATCGACCAAGAGAACAGCGGAACCTTGAACAAGGTCATGCCGGGCGCGCGCATGTTCAGGAATGTCGTGATCATGTTGATCGCACCGAGGATCGACGACGCGCCAGATACGTGCACCGCGAAAATCGCAAGGTCCATCGACATGCCCGCTTCCGAGGTCGACAGCGGCGGATACAACACCCACCCCACGCCAGACCCCATCTGGCTATTGCCGCCGGGGGCCAACATCGATGCGACGCCGAGAGCCACGCCGGTGATGAACAGCCAGAAAGACAGGTTGTTCAGGCGCGGAAACGCCATATCCGGTGCGCCGATCTGGAGCGGCATGAAATAGTTGCCAAAACCGCCGAACAGGGCTGGAATCACAACAAAGAACATCATGAGGACACCGTGATAGGTAATCATGACGTTCCAGAGGTGGCCGTTCGGTGTGCAGGGGGCGGCCATGAAGCCTTCCTGGCACATGTACTGAACACCTGGATGCATAAGCTCCAGACGCATGTACACGGTGAACGCGACTGAAATGAAACCGACAATGCCGGCTGCAAACAGGTAAAGAATCCCAATGTCCTTGTGGTTGGTGGACATGAACCAGCGGGTAAACCAGCCGCGCTGGTCCCCGTCTTCATGGCTGTGAATGGCTGCGTCGGCCATGCGTGCCTCCCATCGTTAAGCCCGGACGGTCTGCGCCCGGCATCACAAGTGGTTCTAAGCGCAAGCTGCGCAGGTGGCAATCGTTCGCAGCAATTTGATCTGGGTCATTTTGCAGCGTTTTCGGGCATCTGCACATCTGTCGCAGGAGCGGGGGCTTGTATGAGTCGTCTTTAGGCCAGGATTTATTGGGTTTGTTGAATATGTTGGGCGTTCGTGGCCGCCTTGTCCTGCAATAATGTCGAGTCGCGCGGTGCTTTGTCGCGCTGGTGATGCGAATGTACGAGCGTGTTTTGGGGTTCTGGCGGCCAACAGTTCCATTTGCACTGGTCAGATATAAAGTTGCGACTTTCTTTGTTCTATCTGCCGCTGCCGAAAGTCAGGCCCCACTTATGACATCCGTGCCCGCGTAAGTCATCGGGTGGAAATTGAACGGGACTGTGCATCGTTTGGTAGGACTGCTTTACGATCAAGCCGCGCGTCTTGAGCCGTATATTTTATGTCCTAGTGCTGGCCGTAGGCCTACGACGGGCGCGTATCGAGCGGAATACGGTCATCAATCCCAATGACGGACCATTGCGAAACGCGGCTAGAGAATCTGGCAATGTCAAAACCTTGTATGGAAGCCGGAAGAGGTAAAGGCGTCTTTCCAAAGGTCACGACAGATTTGATCGCCGAGCTTAGCGAGAAGACGACCTTGATGATCGGCGCGACACAAATAGAGAGACACCGCTTTGCGCTCATACGAATCTTGTAAACGGGTCTAAGCTGTCTCAAGTCGCGCCAAAGGCTGCTTGAACACCAAGCTGTACACGGTTTGAGACGGCCCGTGGCGACCGCTGTGCCAAGGTCTTTTGTCGGTCGCGGCGTTGGCTGCGGTCGCAATCTTCTGGGTGTGAAACTCGATTCTTCTAAACCTTCGGGGGCGAAAGTGAACCCAAGCAGCCTTCTTCAAGTCTGTAAGGCCGTCACAAAGCTGCTGACTAAAGGCACGATGGTCGATGAATGGGTCGGCGCCAGAGCGAGCGCATGAAACTAACGGTGAAAGATGTTTGTTGGCTTTCCTGACGTCGTCGATGCGACGAGAAAATTCAGGCAAAAACATAATCCCCGAAGGACTTTAACGCTTTAATTTTCTTGGGGAAAGTGAGTTAAAAACTGTCAGGACTGGTGCGGTCGAGAAGACTCGAACTTCCACGGGTGTTACCCCACAGCGACCTCAACGCTGCGCGTCTACCATTCCGCCACGACCGCATTTGCCTGACAGTGCGCGGGGTTTAGCCGACCGCGCCGGGGTTGTGAAGCGCTTTTTTCAACGTTTTTCATCTGTCGGAATCTTGTCGGAGTCTTGTATGACTCGCGTATGACATTTCGGCGCCGCTAGCCGCGCACCTGACAGGAGCCATCATGGTAGAATGGACACTTTCCGACACGCTTGTGCCCTATCCAGAGGCGCTGCGTCACATGGAAGACCGCGCCGCTGCCATCCGAGCAGGCACCGCATCGGAACAGATTTGGCTTCTGGAACATCCTCCTCTTTATACGGCGGGCACCAGTGCAGACATCCGCGATCTGACCGACCCGGACCGCTTTCCTGTTTATGACGCGGGACGCGGGGGGCAATACACGTATCACGGCCCCGGTCAGCGCATCGCCTATGTCATGCTGGATCTGACCAACCATGGCCGTGATGTGCGCCAATTCGTGACCGAGGTCGAAGATTGGGTCATTGCCACGCTGGACGAGTTCAACGTCAAGGGCGAGCGGCGCGCCGGGCGTGTGGGAGTTTGGGTTGAGCGCCACGACAAACCCCCCATGGCCGACGGCAGCCCGCGCGAAGACAAAGTCGCCGCGATTGGGCTGCGGATTCGCAAATGGGTCAGCTTTCATGGTGTGTCGATCAATGTGGACCCTGATCTCACGCATTTTGATGGCATTGTGCCTTGCGGGATTCGCGATCATGGGGTGACCAGCCTTGTGGATCTGGGCTTGCCAGTGACAATGGAAGACGTGGACGTGGCGTTGCGTCGAACCTGCCCCTTTCTGGGCAATTAGAAAAAGCGTTCGTGCGGAGAAAGACAGTTTTTAGGGCTGTTCATCATCGCCATCGCAAAAACCGTACTGCGACTTTTGGGTCGGCTCGCCAGATATTTTGTTTGGCACAATGAGCACTCGCATCTGCACGAAACTTAGCGTCGTTGCGGAACTTTCGCGCCGCTGACCTCAGGCCGCTGCGTCCCTGACAATCTCGATCAGTCTAGCGGCTTAACCAACGTGGAAAGGGAAGGGCCGCAAGCCGCAACGCGCTGCTCGTGCCGGTCAAACTTGTTTGAACAGGCAGCGAAGCTTCAACAATTCTTTCAGACCTTCGGGGCAAAACGCAGTTCTACAACCGTGCTTTTGCTCATGCCCCTTATCATAGCCGCATCTCTGCAAGATGAGCCAAATTTATGGCGGAGAGACAGGGATTCGAACCCTGGGACCCCGTGAAGGGTCAACGGTTTTCGAGACCGCCCCGTTCGACCACTCCGGCACCTCTCCGCGAAGGGTCTCGCGGCGGTGTAGTCAAAGCCCTTGGGGGGCGCAACCCATTTTATTGTGCTTGGTAAGACCATTGCCAAGCACACGGCATCGCCCCATGTTTCAGAAAGATGACAGGAGGTCCCATGCGCGCCATTACCCTTTGCTTGATGTTGTTCTTGCCGACTCTTGTACAAGGCCAAGCCCGGCCTGGCAGCGATGCGGTTCTTGATGCAATGCAAATCGAAGACCTGTTCGAGGTCATGCAAGAAGAGGCGATCGTCTCGGGCATGGGGTTGGTTGAGACGATGATGCCAGGCCGCGATTTGTCTGGGTGGCGATTGACGCTGACGCGCCTGAACGCGCCCTCTCGCATGTTGCCGGATTTCCGCACCAACTTTGCCGAGGCGTTGCCGGAGGATCAGGAAGATGCGGTGCTTGATTACCTTACGTCCCCGCGTGGCCAGCGTATCGTCGATCTGGAGCTTTCAGCTCGGGTTGCTCTGAACGAGCCAGACATTCAGGACATCGTGTTGGAGCGTTTTGAGCAGATGCAGCGCGATAACGACCCGCGCGCCGAGGTGTTGACCAAGTTTATCGATGTGAACGATCTGGTCGAGGCCAATGTTCTTGGCGCCCTGAATGCGAACGCCGCCTTTTTGCAGGGGCTGCGATCTGGCGAGGACGTTCCCGGCTTTTTGGGTGGGGGCGATATTTTGGCCGAGGTCTGGGCCCAAGAGCCGGAAATTCGCAGCTCGACGCAGGATTGGCTGAACGCGTTCGTTTCGTTGGCCTATCGCCCGCTGAGCGATGAGGAATTGCAACGGCACATCGCATTTTCGGAAAGTATGGCGGGCCAGGCGATGAACGACGCGTTGTTTGCCGCCTTTGATGTGACCTTCACCCAATTGTCGTTGGATACCGGAACAGCATTGGCGCGTTTGATGGGATCAGAGGACCTGTAACGCTGGTTGTGGGGCGTATGCGGGCTTGACTTTCGTCGCGTCCCCAAGCATACGGCGCTTTCCGGAAAAGCCGGGTTACAGCAATCACGCCGATAAGGCGCGCTGTCCGAGGTGCGTGAAAACGCGATAACGTCACTGCGGTGAGACCACACGACGCGAAGACAAGGACGAAACAGATGTTTGCGGTTATCAAAACCGGCGGCAAGCAATACAAAGTTCAGAGCGGCGATGTTCTGCGCGTTGAAAAGCTTGTGGCTGAAGCTGGTGAAACAGTCCAGTTCAACGAAATTCTCATGCTCGGCGGTGACGACACTGTTCTGGGCAGCCCGATGGTTGAAGGCGCGGCCGTTCAGGCCGAGGTTATCGACCAAGTCAAAGGCGACAAGGTTATTCACTTTGTAAAGCGCCGTCGTAAACACTCGTCCCAGCGTACCCGTGGCCACCGCCAGAAACTGACGCTGATCCGTGTGACAGAAGTTCTGGCCACTGGCGGCGACGCAACTGGCGTCAAAGCGGCAACCAACAAGGCAGCGCCTGTCGCTGCTGCGGCCGAGTAAGAAGGAGCGATAGCATGGCACATAAAAAAGCAGGCGGCTCATCCCGTAACGGTCGCGACTCCGCAGGACGGCGTCTTGGCATCAAGAAATTTGGCGGCGAAGTCGTAATTCCGGGCAATATCATTGCACGTCAGCGCGGCACCAAGTGGTGGCCGGGTGACAATGTCGGTATGGGCAAGGATCACACCATCTTCGCGACAGTCGAAGGCAATGTGAAGTTCCACACCGGCCTGAAGGGCCGCACCTTCATCTCCGTACACCCGGTGGCTGAAGCGGCGGAATAAGCCGAACTTGAACCAGATTTGCGTTCGGGGGGTCGGCGGAAGCGCCGGGCCCCCGAATTGCTTTTATAGGCGAGAGTCCGGCTATGGCAGGCAATTCTTAACGCTTCTATATCAACGGTGGTTGTACGGCTACCGGGGTCGGTCCATCTCTATATCTAGCGAGTGCTCCAATCTTCGGCACGCGCGTTGCGCTTTTGGGAGGAAGGGCATGATCGAGGACACTATCGTAAAGCAGGTCGATATTTCATCTGAACGATTGAAGTTGCGCCCGCTGCGCAAGTCGGATGAGGGTCTGTTGACATTGTATGCGGGTGATACACGCGTGGCCAAGACCACTCGGTCAATTCCGCACCCATTGCCGCCCGGCGCGTCCGAGGCGTTCATTGCCCGGTCAACATCTGACGGCCGCCGTGAGGATGTGTGGGCGATGGATGCAAGTCATGTCGGTCTAAGCGAGCTCCTTGGTGTGATTGGCCTGACACGCTTGTCCGAGGACCGGTCCGAGATCAATTACTGGGTCGCGCCGGCGTTCTGGAATACAGGATTTGCGACAGAGGCTGTGACGGCTATTCTTGCTGCCAATCCGCAGGGTGTGAAGACAATTTTTGCTGAGGTATTTCAGTCAAATGCGGTGTCGGCGCGTGTGCTGACAAACGCGGGTTTCGACTATATTGGCGATGCCGAGGCGTTTTCGGTTGCGCAGAACCGCAGCGTTCCAACCTGGACTTACCTTAAAAAGCTCGCCTGAGCTTGCGGCTATTGGGCGACAGTGAACCCGCGCGGGGGCTTGAGCCGCGCGCAGTTTCGAAGTATCGCCGCCCCTTAGTGCAAGGAACTCAGAATGAAATTTCTCGATCTCGCCAAGGTCTATATCCGCTCAGGCAGCGGCGGGAACGGCTCTGTCAGCTTCCGCCGTGAAAAATATATTGAATATGGCGGTCCAGACGGCGGCGATGGCGGGCGCGGCGGCGATGTCGTGGCCGAAGCCGTTGACGGCCTGAACACGCTGATCGACTTCCGGTATCAGCAGCATTTCTTTGCCAAGAACGGGCAGGGCGGCGCGGGTCAGCAACGCACGGGCAAATCCGGCGACACCATCATTCTTCGCGTTCCTGTTGGCACCGAAATCCTTGACGAGGATGAAGAGACGGTCATCGCTGATCTGTCCAAGCTGGGTGACCGCGTTGTGCTGGCGCAGGGCGGTAATGGCGGCTGGGGCAACCTGAAATTCAAAACCGCCACCAACCAGGCACCGAGCAAAGCAAACTCTGGTCAGCCGGGTGTGGAACGCACAATTTGGCTTCGGCTCAAGCTGATCGCGGATGCGGGTCTGCTTGGTCTGCCAAATGCGGGCAAGTCCACCTTTCTTGCTGCGACATCCAACGCACGGCCAAAGATTGCAGACTATCCATTCACCACGCTGCACCCGAATCTTGGTGTTGTCGGGGTTGATAACGCGGAATTCGTGATTGCGGACATTCCGGGCCTGATCGCTGGCGCGCATGAAGGTAAGGGTCTTGGCACGCGGTTCTTAGGCCATGTGGAGCGTTGTTCGGTGTTGCTTCATCTGGTTGATGGCACGTCTGAAACCGTGGCCGAGGATTATCGCGCCATCATTGACGAGCTTGAGGCCTATGGCGGCCATCTTGCCGACAAGCCGCGTGTGACGGCGCTCAACAAGGTCGATGCGCTGGAACCCGAAGCTTTGGCCGAGGCGAAAGCGGCCCTTGAAGAGGCGGCGCAAGGCCGGGTCTTCCTGATGTCGGGCGTATCGGGTGAGGGGACGACTCAAGTGCTGCGCGCCGTGCGTGCCGAAGTCACCGAAGACCGTATTCGGCAGCGGAAACCCGATTCCGACGCCGAGGACGATGCACCATGGCGTCCCTGACAGATACTGTGACGCATACGGGTGCGCCTGTTCTGGCGACAACACCCGGTGCGCGAGTTGTGGTCAAGATCGGCTCAGCGTTGCTGGTGGACCGTGCCGAGGGGCTGCGAAATACGTGGCTTCAGGGGCTTGCGTCCGACGTTGTGTCCTTGCGTCGGCGCGGTGTTGATGTGGTGCTGGTGTCGTCGGGGTCGATCGCTTTGGGTCGGCGGGTTCTTGGGCTGCCCGCGGGACCGTTGCCACTTGAACAATCGCAAGCCGCCGCTGCCGTGGGTCAGATCCGGCTTGCGCGTGCCTATGAAGATGCGCTGCATCCCCATGACGTTACGACAGCGCAGGTTCTTGTCACGCTTGAGGACAGTACCGACCGCCGACGTTATTTGAATACGCGCGCCACATTGGGGCAGCTCTTGGGCTTCGGCGTGGTGCCGATCGTGAATGAGAACGATACGGTTGCGACTGATGAGATCCGCTTTGGCGACAATGACCGTCTTGCAGCGCAGGTTGCCGCGACGATTGGCGCCGATCAGTTGGTTTTGCTGTCGGATGTTGACGGTCTCTATACTGCCAATCCGGGGCTGGACCCCACAGCGCGCCGGTTTGATGTGGTTGAGACGATCACACCCGAAATCGAAGCGATGGCAGGCGAGGGCATTTCCGGTCTGTCGCGCGGGGGCATGATCACCAAATTGATGGCGGCAAAGATGGCAACAGGGGCCGGATGCGCCATGGTCATCGCAAAGGGCGACGCCGAAAACCCCCTGAGCCGACTTGAGCGCGGCGGGCCGTGCACATGGTTTCTGGCAGACACTGATCCACAAGCCGCGCGCAAACGCTGGATCGCGGCGATGAAGCCACGCGGTGAGGTGAGTGTCGATGCCGGTGCCGCGCGGGCGCTGGGGCAGGGCCGGTCGCTTTTGCCCGCAGGCGTCGTTTCTGTGGCGGGTACATTCGGGCGCGGTGAGCCGGTGACCATCACTGCGCCGGATGGTACAGTGTTGGGCAAGGGGTTGGCGCGTTATGCCAGTGACGAGGCGGCGGCGATCCTCGGGCTTCGCTCTGATCAGATAGAGGATGTATTGGGCCATCCGGGACGGGCGGCGCTGATACACAGGGATGACATGGTACTATGAAGGACGGGTTCATGAAGGACGGGCAAACAATCGCAGAGTTGATGGCGGATCTTGGCGCGCGCGCACGCGCAGCGTCGCGGGTGCTTGCGACTGCCCCGGCCGAGGTGAAAACAGCCGCATTGAATGCTGCGGCAGACCGCATTCTAGCCAAATCCGCTGACATCCTTGCGGCAAACAAGGAAGATATGGCGTTTGGCCGGGACAAGGGATTGTCCGACGCCATGTTGGACCGGCTGGAGCTGACCCAAGATCGGATTGAGGGGATCGTAAGCGGGCTGCGCGCTGTGGCCGCTCAGAACGACCCGGTTGGCGAAGTGATAACCGAGTGGGACCAGCCCACCGGCCTGCATATCCGCCGTGTGCGCACGCCGCTTGGCGTGATCGGGGTGATCTATGAAAGCCGTCCAAATGTGACTGTGGACGCCGGCGCCTTGTGTGTCAAAGCTGGCAACGCGGTGATCCTGCGCGGCGGCTCGGAAAGCCTGAATTCTTCGGCGGCGTTGGCTGAGTGTCTCACCCATGGGCTGACCCTGCATGGGTTGCCCGCCGATGCCGTGCAGATGGTTCCAACGCGTGACCGCGCCGCCGTGTCTGAGTTGTTGGGCATGACGGACTACGTGGATGTGATTGTGCCGCGCGGCGGCAAGGGGCTTGTTGGCCTTGTGCAACGCGAGGCGCGTGTGCCGGTCTTTGCTCATCTCGAAGGGATTTGTCACATCTATGTTGATGCAGATGCCGATCCGGCCATCGTATCGAAGATTGTCGTCAACGCCAAAACGCGGCGCACCGGTATTTGCGGCGCGGTAGAATGCCTGCTGGTTGATCAGGCGTATCTTGATCGGCACGGTGCCCCGTTTTTAGCGGATCTTGTGGCCGCAGGGGTTGAGGTGCGCGCGGATGGCGCGTTGCTGTCTGTGGCGGGGACTGTGCCTGCAAGCTCCGACGATTTCGGGCGAGAATTTCTTGACAGCATCATTGCCGCAAAGGTCGTAGACGGCGTGGCCGGTGCGATCGATCACATTGGTCACTTTGGATCGAACCACACGGATTGTATTTTGACGGCCAATGATGCGACGGCGCTGACCTTTTTCGAAAAGGTGGACAGCGCGATTGTGATGCGAAACGTTTCCACGCAGTTCGCGGATGGCGGCGAATTTGGGATGGGCGCTGAAATTGGGATTGCGACCGGCAAGTTGCATGCGCGTGGGCCGGTCGGTGCCCAGCAGTTGACCAGTTTCAAGTATCTGGTTGATGGCGCGGGTATTACTCGCGCCTGACCTACAAGGACTGGGTCACCGCAGGGATGTGGTGACCTTTACTGCTGCTGCATCTTGCGACACGCACAGTTGTAGACCCATGTGCGCCGCATGCTGATGGGCTAAAGGAAACTGCACGCGATCCGGGCTGACTGAAGAAGGGCCTTGCGGCGTTTCGAGCAGCGTCCACAAATCGCCAAGGTCACGATAGCGTTTGCCACTTCCGGTGATGATCCAGCCGGGCCCGTTGCGAGTGACTGTGATTTGGCCGCCATGTGACAGGCTGGCTTCGATACAGAGGACGAGCAACAAAGCCAACTTTGCGCTGTCGCGGCCAATTTCGCCTTCGGTGTCGCAGGTGGCTGTCAGTCGGCCCGCACCGTACACGCCGTGTAAAATGGCCGCCAATTCGGGTGATCCCATGGATTGGTCTTCGCGGCTTGACCCAAAGGCGACGCGGTAGAACCGAAGCCGTGCCTGTGCATTTTCAAGGCTATCCATGACCAAGGCCAATTCAGGTGTTTTGGCCAATCCGGTCATGGTAAGCAGTTCAAGGCCATTTCCGATAGCACCAACGGGGCTGACAAGGTCATGGCAAAGCCGCGACGCGACCAGCCCGCTCAGGTCTTTTGGTCGTTCGTTCATTTGATTTTTCCAAGCTGCCGGGCAAGTTTGTTGCAGATATAGAAAAGAGGAGAGTTGGATGATCTCATTGTTGGAACCAGGCGTCCTTGTGCGCCATCCTGATCGCCCGGATTGGGGTTTGGGGCAGGTTCAGTCGAATATTCATGGTCGTGTCACGGTCAATTTTCAACACGAAGGGAAGGTCGTGATTGATGCAACCAGGGTGGATCTTGTTGTCGATTTTTCAGCTTAGGTTGGTTTCAAATGTACCTTTGGATAGGTAGCACAATCTAAGCGTGTGTCAAACCGCACGTTCCTTTGACGGGCGATACAGCAATCCGTCTTGCATCAACCTTCTCACGTTCCTATCACCTGACCATGTTGATCGACAGGCGGCGCCCATGACTTCCCAGCCAGAGCTGATCGTGCGCCTTGCGCGAGATGACCGTGACCTGCTGGCCGCGCAACGCTTGCGGTATGAAGTGTTTGTGGAAGAGCTTGGCGGGGACGGCGCGTTGGTCGATCACGACGGGCGCTTTGAACGGGATGCATATGATCCGTTCTATGACCACATGCTTGCCATTGATCCCGCGCGCGACGACGGAAAGAGCTTGAACCATGTGATCGGGGTTTACCGGCTGATGCGGGGGAAAAACGCGATCAAGGCCGGCGGTTTTTATACAGAAGGCGAGTATGATCTTTCGCAATTGCTTCAGTCCGGGCGTCGGCTTTTGGAACTGGGCCGGTCGTGTCTGAAATCGGACTATCGTGGCGGCAAAGCCATGTGGCATTTGTGGAACGGATTGGCTGCATACACGTTGGAGCATGACATTGAAGTTCTGTTCGGTGTGGCCAGTTTTCATGGCACTGACCCGGCCCCATTGGCGGCCCCGCTTTCGTTGCTCCATCACCGGTATCTCGCGCCCGAAGACATCAGAGTGCGGGCCGTGGCAGAGCACTTCCTGCCGCTTGATCTTATGTCCGCAGCCACGATTGACGCGGCCGCCGGGATGCGCGCCATGCCGTCGCTTATCAAGGCGTATTTGCGGTTAGGCGGATTTATCGGCGAGGGGGCATTTGTTGATCATGACTTCAATACGATTGATGTGTGCCTGCTGTTAGACACAGCACGGATGAACGAACGGCAGCGCCAAATCTATACACGCGGTCTGACGGGATGAGTGTCACGTGGCAGGGGCCGCCGCCGCCTGCAGCGCCGCCCATTACCATTTTGGGATGGGTTCTTGTGGGGCTGCGCGGGGCCGTGCTTGGCCTTGTGGTGTTTGGTGGCCTTGGCCTCTTGCTTGCGGTTCGGCTGTTCGAACGTCCGCTATGCGGGTTGCATCGCCCGGTGACGCCCTATCTTACGCAAGCCGTCTGCCGTGCGGCTTTTGTTATTTTGGGGCTCCGCTTCGAAAGCACCGGCGCGCCTATGGATCATCCCGGTGCTGTGGTTGCCAATCACGCATCCTGGCTGGATATCTTTGCGCTGAATGCGCGGAAACGCATCTATTACGTCGCCAAATCCGAAGTTGCGGGTTGGGCGGGAATCGGTTGGTTGGCGCGCGCGACGGGCACTGTCTTTATCAGCCGGGACCGATCTCAGGCCGCAGCGCAGAAGCATATTTTCGAGGACAGGCTGACGGCGGGGCATAAATTGCTGTTCTTCCCCGAGGGCACCAGCACGGACGGGCTCAGGGTTCTTGGATTCAAGCCGACACTGTTCGAAGCCTTCTTTGCACCCGGTCTGAAAGACAAGATATGGGTACAGCCTGTCTGCGTAACCTACGCGGTGGCAGAGGGGCAGGATACCCGGTTTTACGGCTGGTGGGGCGACATGGATTTCGGCCCCCATTTTCTGAAAGTCCTTGCCGCGCCGCGTCAGGGCGCGGTGCGAGTCAGCTATCTTTCGCCGCTTAGAGTCGCGGATTTCAAGGGGCGCAAAGCGCTGTCAGTTGCCTGTGAAGACGCCGTAAGGCGTGGCCATGCCGACGCGCTCAGTCAATTGCAGCGTCAAGCGACTTGATGGTGGCCACAGGATCGTCTGCGCGCCAGATTTCGTCGCCCAAGGCAAAGAAATCAGTCATTGGCGCATATGTGCGGATGAGCGCATCTGTCAGCGCGCCTTCGGCCACAACGGGCAGTTCGATCACCTCTGACCACCACGCAAACAAATCCTGTTCGGGCCGGTCGCCCGTGCCAAGGATCGTGTCACCTACGGGGCCAAAGGCGATATAATCTGCGCCGGCTTCGCCTGCGGCCAGTCCATCATGGCGTGAGCCACCACAGAACGCGCCGACAATTGCATCTTGCCCAAGGTCTTTGCGGGTCTTGCGCACCGACTTCGCCCCATCGGTCAGGTGCACACCGTCCAGCCCAAGCCGGTCCACGAGCGCGAGGTGGGTGTCGATCACGAGGGGTATGTCGCGGGCATGAGCGATCGGGCGCAGACGGTCCGCGACACGCGCAATGTCATCTTCGACCGTGCTGGCCATCCGCAAACGCAGGCAAGCGATTTCCACGGCGTCCAGCACTGCAGCCAGAAGGTCGGGAAACGTCTGTGCCGTTGGGTCGGATGGTGTCAGCAGATAAAGCTGCGGGCGCATCTTTTCGTCGGTATCGGGTGTCTGTGTCATGGCGCGGGCCTTCCGGATGAAGCGTGCAGCCTGTTACCGCGCACGCGTGCCGTTCACAAGCGGGGCGTTGAGCTTTGGAACGGATGCGCCGATAGCATGCCGTTCTGTGCGCCCCCCTGCTGCCATTGCACCGACCGCGCGGCTGTCTTAAACCGCCGCCATGACAGATGCGCCATATCCCCATTCTCAGCCCGCTTTTGTGCTGGTCCGGCCCCAGATGGGGCAGAATATCGGCGCGGCTGCGCGCGCGATGCTGAACTTTGGCCTTGACCGAATGCGGCTTGTGAACCCGCGTGATGGCTGGCCAAACCCGGATGCGGTTGCGATGGCAAGCGGTGCGGGGCGCGTGCTGGATGCAGCGATGGTCCATGACACAACGGCTGACGCGGTGGCCGATTGCCACTATGTCTATGCCACAACGGCACGATCACGCGGTTTGACCAAGCCAATATTCAGCCCCGAAGGCGCGATGAAGGATGCTGCCCGGCGCATTGCGGCGGGGGAACGTGTTGCGGTGCTGTTTGGCCCTGAACGTGCAGGGCTGGAAAACGACGACATTTCAATCGCTAATGCGATTATCTCGGTCCCGGTGAACCCGGACTTTCCGTCGCTGAACCTTGGCCAATGTGTCCTGTTGACCGGCTATGAATGGCGCCGCCAGATTACCGAAGTGCCCGCGATGGTGACTGAGTTGGCGGGCAGCGACTGGCCCGAAGCACATGAGGTCGAAAAGCTGGCCGAGCACTATGAGCAGCGCCTTGAGGATGCCGGGTTTTTCTTCCCCGATGTGAAGGCCGCGCATATGAAACGGAACCTGCGCAACATGTGGTCCCGCATGCCATTGACCCGCGCCGATGTGCAAATCCTGCACGGTATGATGCGCCAGATGGTACGCTGGAAAAACCGAAGCGACTGACCTTGCTGCGCCGCCCTTCAACACCTAGCTTCCGCGCTAATCGGAGGAACCCATGAGCCAAAAGAACCGCAAGCTTTTCGAAGAGGTGGATGCCCCAACAGCCGCCCCGGCGACCACCAAGGGCGGCCTGATAGACCGTCGCGGAAGCGGGGCGCGCCGCGGTGTGCGTCTTTGGTTGATGGTGTTGTTTGTGATGGTTGTCACGATGATCGCTGTGGGCGGGCTGACCCGTTTGACGGACAGCGGTCTGTCGATCACCGAGTGGCGGCCCGTGACGGGTGCGGTCCCGCCGCTTAGCGCGAAAGCATGGCAGTCTGAGTTCGACAAGTACCGGGAAATCCCGGAGTATGAATTGCAGAACAAGGGGATGACCCTTGGCGAGTTCAAGGTGATCTATTGGTGGGAATGGGGTCACCGGCAACTGGGGCGGGCCATTGGTTTGGTTTGGGCGCTTGGGTTTGCCGGTTTCGCACTTGCGCGTAAAATTCCGCCGGGCTGGTCGGGTCGATTGTTTCTTATCGGGGGTCTGGGCGGTCTGCAGGGGGCTATTGGCTGGTGGATGGTGTCCTCGGGGCTTGGCAGTGGCATGGTTGATGTTGCGTCCTACCGCTTGGCGATCCACTTGGGGTTGGCATTTGTCATTCTTGGTTTCATCGCTTGGTATGTGTTTTTGCTGGGCAGGTCAGAGCCTGAATTGATGACGGCCCGCCGTGGCAAGGACCTGAAGCTCTTCAACATGTCCACAGGCCTGATGCATCTGGCCTTTGTGCAAATCCTTTTGGGGGCTTTGGTTGCGGGGATCGACGCAGGGCGCAGCTTTACCGACTGGCCTTTGATGGGTGGGCAGGTTTTTCCGGCCTCAGCGTTCGTGATCGAACCGTTTTGGCGGAACTTCTTTGAAAATCCGGGTCTTGTGCAGTTCATTCACCGCATGACTGCCTATGTCGTGCTGGCGTTCGGCGTTGTGGTCTGGCTGCGGGGGCGGCGGTCTGCCAATCGTGGATCAGTGCTTGCATTCAACATGATGGCGGCGGCGTTGGCGGTACAAATCGTGTTGGGCATCGCCACAGTGTACCATGCAGCGCCATGGCATTTAGCGATCGGGCATCAGTTTCTTGCCGTCGTACTGTGGGTGACCATCGTGCGCGCACGGTTCCTGAGCATGTATCCAGCAAGCCAAAGCGTGCGCGGCTGACCCCCTTGCGAAACCGTCAATCGCCGCCCATGTTTTTTGTCATGCAAGGATGGGAACGATGATGGGATACGTGCGGACGGCACTCCTGATGGCGGCGATGACCGCGCTTTTTATGGGCGTTGGCGCGCTTTTGGGCGGAACGGGCGGCGCTTTGATCGCGCTGGTTGTCGCGGCGGGGATGAACGCCGTGACGTGGTGGCGGTCTGACCGGATGGTTCTGAAGATGCACGGCGCGCAGTTCTTGGCGGCCGGGGATCGGTGGGGGCTGCACGACCTGACGGCTGGCCTGGCCCGCAATGCGGGCATGCCTGTCCCGGCCGTCTACCTGATCCAGACCGAGCAACCCAATGCCTTCGCCACAGGGCGCAACCCGCAAAATGCCGCCGTAGCCGTGACCACTGGCCTGCTGTCGCGGCTGTCGCGCGAAGAACTGGCCGGGGTTATCGCGCACGAGCTGGCCCATATCCGCAACCATGACACGGCGATCATGACGGTGACGGCGACCTTTGCCGGAGCGATTTCGATGCTGGCCAACTTTGCGCTGTTTTTTGGCGGCTCGCGCGAACGGATGGGGATCGTCGGCACGCTGGCCATGATGATCCTGGCACCGTTGGCGGCGTCGCTGGTGCAAATGGCGATATCGCGAAGCCGGGAATACGAGGCCGACCGGATCGGCGCCGAAATCTGCGGTAACCCGCTGTGGCTGGCGTCGGCGCTGGAAGGGATTCAGCGCGCCGCATCGCGGATCGACTATGCGGCGGCGGAGCGGAATAAGGCCACGGCGCATATGTTCATCATCAACCCGCTGCACGGGCAGAAGATGGACAACCTATTCGCCACGCATCCGGCCACAGAAAACCGGGTAGCCGCGTTGCGGGCGATGGCGGGGCAGGGGCAAGTTGCGCCGCGTCCCGTGTCAGAGCGTGCAAGCAGCGTGCCAAAGGTTGGTCGTAGAAAGAACAGGGGCCCTTGGGCGTGAGTCAATTGTGAACCTCGGCGGATCAAGATGCATTTGTTTCGGTCTGGCTAGTAGTGAACGACTCAGCTTGGCCCAGCATCCTAAATCCTCCTATCCTGTTAACGCGCAATTTCGATAAAATAATGGGATTTTTGTGTCGTTGGCCGCATTTGGTGAAAGGCTTTAAGGTATGAGTAAAATTCTCGTTCCATCAACTGGAGCCGACGATTGGCGGCGCTTTCTGGCGGATCCCGGAATACAGTGGAAACGGGGCTATTCGGCAATGGCGGCTGCGCTGTCCTGGGAAGCGGCCAACGGCGTTCCACGCGAGATCGCAGATCTTCTGGATAATCCGGTAGAACTTTTGATCGCTATTCCAGAGCACAAGGTGCGATTGCCTGGCGGCGGGCGTGAAAGCCAATGCGATGTGTTCGCTTTGATCCGAAGTGCCGATGAAACCACGGCCATTGCCGTCGAAGCCAAAGTAAATGAACCTTTTGGCCCGACGGTCGGCGAGTGGTTGGTGGGCGCGAGCGAAGGAAAGATCAAACGGCTGAAGTTTATATGTGACCTTCTGGGGCTGAAAAAGGAGCCGTGTGACGAGTTGCGCTATCAACTTCTGCATCGAACCGCTGCTGCTATTATTGAAGCAAACCGCTTTAAGACAGACCGGGCCGCAATGATTGTTCACTCATTCTCTCAATCACATAAATGGTTCGACGACTTCGCGCTCTTTACCTCACATTTCGGATGTGAAGCCGTTCCCGGTGTGGCCTCAAGCTGTGTTTTGCCTTCCGGAACACCGCTGATCCTTGGTTGGGCGGTGGGATCCAGTGAATTCTTGTGACAGGCGCTTACTGATCAGATCTTGCATCAATTTAAACGATGCTGGCTCTCAATTTTATCGGTAACCAAGCGTGGAAGACTCTTCGCCAAGTCATACGGGTTGGCGCTAAAACCCCTCACCACTCCCACCAGCCTGCCATGGCTTGATCAGGTTCCCGAACCGGGTGAAGCGGCCCTCAAAGCTCAGGTCGACCGAACCGATTGGCCCGTGGCGTTGCTTGCCGATGACGACCTCGGCTTTGCCGTGCACGCGCTCCATCGCTTCTTGCCACTTGGCCATTTCTTCCAGCTTTTCGTCGCCGGGCTTTTCGCGCTCTTTGTAGTATTCCTCGCGGTAGACGAACATCACCACGTCCGCATCCTGTTCGATTGACCCGGACTCGCGCAGGTCCGACAATTGCGGGCGTTTGTCTTCGCGATTTTCAACCTGACGCGACAACTGCGACAGGGCGACGACCGGAATGTCGAGCTCCTTGGCGATGGCTTTCAGGCCTTGGGTAATCTCGGACACTTCGTTTACGCGGCTGTCTTTGGCCGTCGCCGGGCGCACAAGCTGCAGGTAATCGACGAAAAGCGCGTCCAGCCCATGGGTGCGTTTCAGCCGACGGGCGCGCGCGGCAAGCTGGCTGATGGGCAGGGCGGGCGTGTCATCGATGAAGAGCGGGCAGGCTTCCAGCGTCTTTGCAGCTTCGACAAAGCGGCGGAACTCGGCCTCGGTCATGTCGCCGCGCCGGATCTGTTCACTGGGCACTTCGGCGGCTTCGGACAGAACCCGCGCCGCCAACTGCTCTGACGACATTTCGAGAGAAAAGAACCCGACCACACCGCCATTGACCGTGCCTTCGGTCCCATCCGGGCGCCGACCCTTTTGATAGGTCTTGGCGATGTTGAACGCGATGTTCGTCGCCAGCGACGTCTTCCCCATCGACGGACGGCCCGCCAGAATAAGAAGGTCGGATTTGTGCAATCCGCCCAGTTTTTTGTCGAGATCATCAAGCCCGGTGGACACGCCCGCCAGCCCGCCATCCCGCTGGTAGGCGGCGTTGGCCACGTTCACAGCATCCGTGACAGCAGACAGGAAAGACTGGAACCCCTGATTGGTTTGTCCGTTTTCCCCTAGCAGATACAGTTGCTGCTCGGCAGCGACGATCTGATCGCGCGGATCGCTGTCGGCGGTGACGGCGTTTGCCTTGGCCTCAATGTCGCGGCCCAGTTCGATCAGTTGGCGGCGCAGGGCGAGATCGCGGATGATCTGTGCATAGTCCTTGGCGGCGAAGGTCGAAATCGCGGCCCCGGCGAGGCGCACCAGATAGGCAGGCCCGCCCAGTTCCTTGAGGCCCTCGTCGTCGGCAAGATAGTTGGCAAGCGTGACAGGGGTGACAAGCGCGTTCTTAGAGATGCGCGTGACCGCCGTTTCATAAATGCGCCGATGGACCGGATCGAAAAAGTGGGGCGGCTGGATGATTTGCGCAATCCGGTCATAGATCTGGTCATTGGTCAGAAGCGCGCCCAGAAGCTGCTGCTCGGCTTCGATGGAATGGGGCAGGGTGCCTGCCATCGATTCCGCTTCTGGCTGTGCCGGTGCGACGCCTGCGATCTGGTTCATGCCTGCTCCCTCGGTCGTTTGTTATTGTCTGTGCTCAGTCTGCCTAAACCTCTGCGGCCGCGCAGGCAAAGTGTATAAAGCTGTGGATGACCTGTGGATATGCTTTATGTTGCGGCAGAGTCTCCCCCGCCGTCAACATCTGGGCAAAGTCCGAAAGAAAAAATCAGGCGCGGGCGGCCTGCCATGCGCGCGGATCGTTGAGGAAAGATTCAACTTCGGCCAAGGTTTCATCATCGAAACTTCCCGCAGCGCGGGCTTCGGCCAGAACATCGTGCCAAGTGCAAAGGTGGTGCAATTGCACGCCGTGATCGCCGAGTGTTTT
Source organism: Meridianimarinicoccus aquatilis (assembly GCF_004358675.1). Taxonomy (GTDB): domain Bacteria; phylum Pseudomonadota; class Alphaproteobacteria; order Rhodobacterales; family Rhodobacteraceae; genus Meridianimarinicoccus; species Meridianimarinicoccus aquatilis. The sequence goes on from NZ_SMZO01000002.1 coordinate 54,455, forward strand.
TTCGGTTTCCGGGAAAATCCCGTAGTAAAAGATCACGGCAGTGTGGTGACAGGTTGCCCCGGTCTCTCGGATCGCATCCACAAAGCTGATCTTGGACCCACCATCGGTTGTCAGGTCCTCAACCAACAGAACGCGCTCGCCTTCGGTCATGGCGCCTTCGATCCGGGCATTGCGGCCATAGCCTTTGGGTTTCTTGCGCACATAGGTCATGGGAAGGGCCATGCGTTCTGCAACGAGCGCGGCGAACGGGATGCCCGCCGTCTCGCCGCCAGCGATGTTGTCAAACGCCTCAAACCCTGCATCGCGCATCACGGTGATGGTCAGAAAATCCATCAAGGTGGAGCGGATGCGCGGGAAGCTGATGAGCTTGCGGCAGTCGATATAGGTTGGTCCCGGAAGGCCCGACGCATAGATATACGGCTCGCGCGAGTTGAAATGCACCGCGCCGATTTCCAGCAGCATCCGCGCGGAAAGGCGGGCGATTTCGGCTTTGTCTGGGAAACTGGTGGGGATCATGATGTCGGCCCTTCTACGCGCCAATGGAGTGGAAAGCCGGGGTCAAACACCGTGACGGGGCCCTCGGCTGTGTCAATTGTGGCGGGGTAAGTGACCGGGTCGCCCTTGGTCAGCGTCACGGTCGCCTCGTTGGCCGGTAGTTTGTAAAATGACGGCCCGTTCAGTGACGTGAAACCTTCCAGCTTGTCCAGCGCGCCCGCCTTTTCGAACACTTCGGCAAGGCAGGACAGCGTGTTGGTGGCCGTGAAGCACCCTGCGCAGCCACACGGTTGCAACTTGGCCGCGTCAAGGTGCGGCGCGCTGTCTGTACCAAGGAAGAAACGCGGATCGCCTGACGTTGCAGCGGCAATGAGTGCATCGCGGTGGCTGGCGCGTTTTGCGACCGGCAAGCAATAGTAGTGCGGTTTGATCCCACCAACGAGAATGTGGTTGCGATCAATTATCAAGTGGTGGGTCGTGATCGTCGCGCCCATAGTGCCTTCGGGCTGGGACTTCACATAGTCGACGCCCTGCGCGGTGGTCACGTGTTCCAGCACGGTGCGCAGCTTTGGCAAGCGTTCGCGCAGCGGGGCCAGAACGGTGTCTATGAATACGGCCTCGCGGTCGAAAATGTCCACGTCCGGGTCTGTTACTTCGCCATGCAGACAAAGGGGAAGGCCGATCAGCGCCATGGTTTCAAGCACCCGCATGACCTTGTCGAGATCGCGCACCCCAGAGGCGGAGTTGGTCGTTGCGCCTGCTGGATAAAGCTTCACCGCCGTGATCAAACCGATTTCAGCCGCGGCGCGGACATCTTTGGCGTCGGTGGTTTCTGTCAGATACAGTGTCATCAGCGGCTTGAACGGATTGTTCAGCGGCTTGGCGGCCATGATCCGGTCGCGGTAGTCGGCGGCATCGGCCGCTGTGACGACGGGCGGCACGAGGTTTGGCATGATGATGGCGCGGCCAAAATGGCGCGCGGTTTCTGGCAACACGGCACGCAGCATATCGCCGTCGCGCAAGTGGAGGTGCCAGTCGTCGGGCTGGCGCAGGGTCAGTCTGTCTGTCATGCCGCTGGCGATACAGAAATTGGCAGCGTCTGACCAGACCGGCGATGCATCTGCTGCGTGCTTAAAAATGCGGCGCTGTGCGACATGCAGTGGGTGAAAATCCACCGGGCAGGTCTGTTGCCCGTTGTCCCGCCCTGCAAGCCGCGGCTAGGGTCGGGGCATGAATGACCTTTCCCGACTGACAGCAACCACTGCGACACCTGCGGTGCACCAGCGCACGCGCGGGCTGGCTCAAGTTGGCCTTGAACGTGGCGGCCCGCGCGGTGTTCGGCTGACCCGGCTGTACCAGCGCGGCTCCGCCAAAGTGTTCCTGCCGCAGATTTACCGGGATCGCCCTGAAATCGTGTTCCTGAACACCGCGGGCGGCCTGACCGGCGGGGATGACATGCAGTTTGACCTGACACTTGGCGAAGGTGTTGCGGCGGTGGCGACGACCCAGACCGCCGAACGCGCTTATGAGAGCCTTGGCGATCCGGCCCGAATGAACGTGAACCTGAAGGTCGGATCTGGCGGGGTGCTGCATTGGTTGCCACAGGAAACGATTCTGTTTGACCGATCTACCTTGTCGCGGCGAACGGTTGCAGACCTTGAGGGCGATTCTGAGCTTGTGATGTGCGAAACGCTTGTGCTGGGACGCGCGGCCATGGGCGAAAAGCTGACCGACCTGAGGTGCCACGATTGGCGCGAAGTGCGCCGCGATGGCCGACCAGTTTTGCTTGAGCCATTTGAGTTGTGCACCGACGCGCTCAGAGAACGGGCAAACCCGGCATTGCTCGGCGGCGCGGTGGCTGTAGCGAGCCTTGCTCTTTTGACGTCCGGCGCGCAGGATCGCTTGGGGTTGGTGCGTGCGACTTTGGCTGACTTGCCGCCTTCGGTGCGGGCGGCGGCATCGGGATGGAATGACAAACTTGTGGTGCGGGCGCTGTCCAGCGATGCCCATGCACTGCGAAAAATGGTGGCCGCTACGCTTGGCGTGCTGACCGGTGCGGCGTTGCCGCGCGTGTGGGCGATTTAGAACAGGAAGAAAACGCGGATGAATCTGACACCCCGTGAAAAAGACAAGCTGCTGGTGAGCATGGCGGCAATGGTTGCAAAAGGTCGCCTGTCGCGCGGCGTGAAGCTGAACCACCCCGAAGCGATTGCATTGATCACCGACTTCGTTGTCGAGGGCGCGCGCGACGGGCGAAGCGTTGCCGATCTGATGTCAGCAGGAGCAGAGGTGGTCACGGCCGAGCAATGCATGCCGGGCATTCCAGAGATGATTCATGACGTTCAGGTCGAAGCGACGTTCCCTGACGGCACAAAGTTGGTCACAGTGCATCACCCGATCCGCTGACCCGGTGGGCTTTTATGATCACAATATTTGCGACTTGCCTGCTTCTAGGGCGTTTTGCCTTGCTTTTTGGCAGTGCAGCATAGTACCGCGCAGGTGCAGCAATTTGACTGCCGTTGGGGCAGGGCAACCTTGTTCGGGCGGTGGCCTTGTGAAACCGTCCCAGACAACAATCAGGAGGACGACCCGATGATACCAGGTGAAATTCTAACCGCGCCCGGTGCCATTGTTCTGAACGATGGGGCCGAAGTTCTGACCCTGACCGTCGCCAATACCGGGGATCGTCCGGTTCAGGTGGGAAGTCATTATCATTTCGCCGAGACCAATGGCGCTTTGGACTTCGACCGCGCAGCGGCTAAGGGCTTTCGGTTGGATATTGCTGCCGGGACAGCCGTGAGATTCGAGCCGGGTCAATCGCGGGACGTGACGCTTGTGCCTTATTCCGGAGCACGCCGGGTGTTTGGGTTCAATCAGACCGTCATGGGGGACCTTGACTGATCCTCCCCGGCATTTGCGGCCCACAGTGCCGCGCCAAAGAACTCTGGAGATGACGACTATGATGAAGACGCCGATGGATTATTGGAAGAATGGTGTGGACCTTTGGTTCCGCACGGCCGAAGCCCAGATGGAATTTGGGTTCCAAATGGTCAAAATGATGCCCAGCTGGGATGTGGCACTGAAGTCTGCGCGTGGTGTGCGCGACGACAAAGTCACCCTGAAAGCAACAACGTCGCGTGCCGCTCTGCGCGCGGTTCCCAAGCCTGTAGAACCCAAAGCTGCGACGCCGCGAAAGGCACCTGCAAAGCCCGCGGCCGTGAAACAGGCCAAAGCACCTGCGGCTGCAAAAGCCGCCCCGGCAGCAGCGCCCAAGGCCGCAGCCGTCGTGAACGCGTCCCCTGTTTCCGCGCCGAAGGAAGACGTTGCACCAGCCAAGACTGCTTCGAAGCCGACACCGGCGAAGCCTGCCGCCGCTAAACCCGCAGCCGCCAAAGCAGAGCCCGCAAAAGCGAAGCCAGCTCAAGCTGCAACGCCAGCCAAACCAGCGCCTAAACCGGCGGCACCCAAGGCAGTGAGCGCGGACACGGCAAAACCTGCCGCTATTCCGGCGGCCACCAAACCGGCCCCGCGTGTGCGCAAAGCGTCTACCACAGCTGCAAAAGCTCCAACCAAAGCTGCTGCCAAGCCAACCGCCCCGAAAGCGGCGCCCGCAGCAACAAAAAGCGCCACCACCACAGCTGACGTTTCGGCCGCTGCGGCACCACGAAGCCGTCGCCGCCGTGCCCCGGCCACCTTAGGAATGCCGCCGAAAACTGATGAGCCCTCTGCCAAATCCTGAGCTCGCGTTAACGTTGGGATAAATGCCGCAGTGCAGCATTGCAAAAATCCTAGTATACCTGAATACTGAAGCGTCTATCCCGTTTCAGTACTCAGGAGCATTTCATGCCCGCTAAAAAGTCTTTCGACCCGTTCAACCTCGATTTGATGAATATGGCCACGCCAATTCAGACGTGGCAGGCGGGTGTGCAATTGGCCACAATGCTAGCCGAGGCACAAATGGTGGTCACCTTGCGCGTTCTTGGCCAACTTGGCCTATGGTCGGTCACAGCCGGTGAAAACGAACGCATGGTTTCCGAAAAGCCCGAAGCCTTTTTGAAATCGGCGAATGCAGTTATTTCAGCAGTGCATGCCGGAAAGCGCCCTGATCAGGTTCTGTCTGCGGCGGTCACGCCTTTGGGGCGCAAGACGCGATCCAACATGCATCGTCTGGCAAAGCGCGGCCCCGGATTGCCCAAATGATAGGCACTGATACGGTGAAGCGGCGCTGATCCCTTGCCCATGGGCGAAGTTCCGGCAAAGGTTGCGGTCACATAAACTGCACCGTCCCGAGGATGCCGCCGATGCCCGCAACGATTTCCCGCGCCACTTATGCCGACATGTATGGCCCGACAACGGGTGACAGGGTACGGCTTGCCGACACAGAACTGTTCATCGAGGTCGAGCGCGATCTCACAACGTATGGTGAAGAGGTTAAGTTTGGCGGCGGCAAAGTCATTCGCGACGGTATGGGGCAAAGTCAGGTCACACGCGCCGATGGCGCAGTTGACACTGTTATTACGAACGCGCTGATTGTCGACGTTTCGGGGATCTACAAGGCCGATGTGGGTCTAAAGGGTGGGCGTATCGCGGCGATTGGCAAGGCCGGTAACCCCGATACACAGCCGGGTGTCGATATCGTCGTTGGTCCGGGCACCGAAATTATCGCAGGGGAAGGACGTATTCTTACCCCAGGCGGGTTTGACAGCCACATTCACTTCATTTGCCCGCAGCAGATCGACGACGCTTTGCATTCTGGCCTTACAACCATGTTGGGCGGCGGCACCGGTCCTGCGCACGGGACCTTGGCGACAACGTGCACTCCGGGGCCGTGGCACATGGGCCGTATGCTTCAGGCAGCGGATGCCTTTCCGATGAATTTGGCCTTCGCGGGCAAGGGCAACGCATCTCTGCCAGGGGCGTTGGTCGAGCAGATCGAGGCCGGGGCCTGTGCGATGAAGTTGCACGAAGATTGGGGCACCACACCGGGAGCTATAGATTGCTGCTTGTCTGTTGCGGACGACATGGATGTTCAGGTGATGATCCATACCGACACGTTGAACGAATCTGGCTTCGTTGAAAACACGCTGGATGCCATCAAGGGCCGAACGATTCACGCATTTCATACCGAAGGGGCAGGCGGCGGGCATGCGCCCGACATCATCAAAGTGTGCGGCTCGTCGAACGTCATCCCGTCTTCGACGAACCCGACGCGGCCCTTCACGGTAAACACGCTGGAAGAGCATCTGGATATGCTCATGGTGTGTCACCACCTCGACAAATCTATCCCCGAAGATGTGGCTTTTGCCGAAAGCCGGATCCGCCGCGAGACGATTGCCGCAGAAGATATTCTTCACGACATGGGCGCGTTTTCAATCATTGCCTCTGACAGTCAGGCAATGGGACGGGTTGGCGAGGTGATTATTCGCACGTGGCAAACCGCCCACAAGATGAAAGTGCAGCGTGGCCGACTCAGCGATGAGAGTGGCGAAAACGATAATGTCCGCGTTAAACGGTACATTGCGAAATACACCATCAACCCCGCGGTTGCTCATGGGATCAGCCATGAAATCGGGTCCATCGCAGTCGGTAAACGCGCGGACCTTGTGCTGTGGTCGCCTGCCTTCTTTGGGGTGAAGCCTGAAATGGTTTTGCTTGGCGGGACAATCGCCTGTGCACAAATGGGCGACCCCAACGCATCCATTCCAACACCGCAGCCGGTTTATACGCGCCCGATGTTCGGTGCTTTTGGTCGATCACTTGAAGCATCCTCAGTGACGTTTGTCAGCGCGGCAGCGCAAGCGGCGGGAATCGGCAATAGCCTTGGTTTGCGCAAACAGACAGCCGAAGTGCGAGGCACACGCGGGATTGGAAAAGCCGATATGGTCATGAATGATGCAACGCCCGAGATTGAAGTAAATCCCGAGACCTATGAAGTCAGAGCCAATGGCGAGCTTTTGACCTGTGAGCCAGCCGCAGAACTGCCTATGGCGCAACGGTATTTCCTGTTTTGATCTCGTTTGGGGGCGTCAAGGTTTCGGCGTCGTTAAAGATGACCCGAAAGTCATTAAGGATGTATTCAACCATTCATTGAGAGCGAAGGTATGAGGGGCCTATACGGAAGACACCAAAAGGAGTTTTCCGTATGTTTTTGACCAAGTCCCTCAAAGCCGCCGCTCTCGCGTCGGTCGTTATTGCAGCCCCAATTGCCGCCAAAGCCGCCAGCTATGTCGGTGAATTCTGGGATGCGTCCTCGTCCTTCAGCACGATCGCAGAGGCAAATGCCTTTGCTGATTCAAACACTGCAAGCGGCACATTCGTATCGACCGCCATCGACTATCCAGCGGGCAGCGTCGGTTCCGTTTCCGACAGCACATCGCTTGAGGATTTCCTGGGCGTTGATTTCGCAAGCTATGTCGGGACGTTGCCAACGTCGCTTTCGACCAGTGTTCTGCGCGTCTCCGGTACTTTTCTTCCCGGTGCAGGTCTCAAGACCTATTCGGTTGGGTCGGATGACGGCTTCTCGCTGATGCTGAATGGAACACAGATTTCCAGCCGGAGCGCGCCGCGCGGCTTTGGATACACCGCCGTTGACTATGATGCTGGCGCAGGTCCTGTCGACTTCGTGCTCACCTACTACGAAAACGGTGGTTTCACCGGCGTCGAGTTCAATATCGACGGCGTCGTCGTAGACAACAGCATCGCAGCCGCTTCTGTTCCGGTTCCTGCAGCTCTGCCCTTGCTTGCTGCTGGGCTTGGCGCGTTGGGTCTTTGGGGTCGTCGCAAGTCAGCGTGATCCTAGCGTGTTCATAGAACACGTTTGAGATTTTCCAAGTATTCTCGTTGATGAGTGCAACGCCGCCGGGACCTCCCCGGCGGCGATTTCTTGTGCGCTATGCGTGCGGCAGCCTCGCCAAGCGTGCTTTATGAACCTCACTTTGAAGCTGGATTGATTGGTAAAGCCGGGGTTTTCTGTTTGGTGACATTCTTCCGCTAGTCTTACCGTCGGAGGGGGACCCAACCGATCAGGAAAGGTTTCCACATGTCTGACACTACCCACCTCAACATCGCCTTCGTCCCTGCGATTGAAAACGAAATAGATCAGTTTCTTGCGAGTGTTGGCTTCGGGTTCAACCCGAGCCACATGCGTAAATTCGCTCGGCGTGACGCACTGCGTCTCAGCGCGAAGACCGATGCAGAACTTGCGCAATTGGGCATTACCCGGGCAGATATCCCCGCTTTTGTCTTGCGGCACAAATTGCCGGGATATGCACCGATCTTGCGGCGACGAGCTTTGGTGGGGGACTGAAGTGTCCACGCAGCGCCCCTTGGTTATGTGACAGGTCGTCGGCTGCCATGCGGATTTGGCACAGGACAAATACCCTTTGCCGGACTATAACGTCGGGCAGAGGAGACCCAGAATGCGCGATCTGAAAATTCCGGAGCAGCGACACCCGGAGAAAGCCCACCGTCCGGTGAACCCGCAGCCCAAGAAACCATCGTGGATCCGCGTGAAAGCGCCGGTGTCTGATGGTTACAAAAAGACTGCCGCGATCATGCGTGAACACAAGCTGACGACGGTATGTGAAGAGGCGGGTTGCCCCAACGCGGGTGAATGCTGGTCACAAGGTCATGCCACCATGATGATCATGGGCGAGATCTGCACACGCGGCTGTACTTTTTGCAACGTCGCTACTGGTCGGCCCGACACACTAGACGTGTTTGAACCCGGCCGTGTTGCGGATGCGGTTCAAAAGTTGGGGTTGAAGCATGTCGTAATCACGTCCGTTGATCGGGACGATCTGGATGATGGCGGGGCGGATCACTTTGCCCAAACCATTCGGGCGGTCCGTCACCGTAGCCCGGACACGACCATCGAAATTTTGACACCCGACTTTTTGAAATGCGATCCTTCGGCATTGGAAACAGTGGTTGCGGCAAAGCCGGACGTGTTCAATCACAACCTGGAAACCGTTCCCGCGCTGTATCAAGAAGTGCGCCCCGGTGCCCGGTATTTCCATTCGCTCAGGCTGTTGCAGCGGGTTAAAGAGCTTGACCCGTCCATGTTCACTAAATCGGGTATCATGGTCGGCCTCGGTGAAGATCGCGTGCAAGTCTTGCAGGTCATGGATGACATGCGCTCTGCTGGAATCGATTTCCTAACCGTTGGCCAGTATCTGCAGCCGACGCCGCAGCATCACCGCGTAGACAGGTTCATCACACCTGAAGAGTTCGAATCCTATGAGAAGTCTGCCTATAACAAGGGCTTCTTGATGGTTTCTGCGACGCCTCTCACGCGGTCCAGCTATCATGCTGGTGACGATTTTGCCCGCCTGCGCAGCGCGCGTCAGGCGAAATTGGCAAAGGGCTGAGGGCCGTACAACGGCGCGGCCCTTGTGCCGCGTCAATCGGACGAAGGTGCGACGGCGGGCAGTGCCTTGAGGTAGGCTGTGATCGCTTTTCGGTCTTCTTCAGGCAGCTTCGACAGGTTTTGCACCACGCGGGCCATGTGTCCGCCCGCTGAGTCGTAGTCGGGTGTGAAGCCAGTTCCAAGATAATAGGCGATATCTGTGTCCGACCAGTCCAACGCGCCCGGCGTGATGTTTGGGATATTTCCCTTTCCGGTTGGATTGGGGGCACCGCCCATCCAGCGATCTGCGATCAGGCCGCCAAACGCATCACGCGGCGTATGGCATTCCGCGCAATGACTCAGTGCTTCCACGAGATAACGTCCGCGCTCAAGTTCTGGGGTGTCAGCGTCCTGCGTGTGGAAGTCTGACGGAAGGTTCATCCATTTCCAGACTGCGACGCTGCGACGAATCGAGAAAGGAAAACTCAGTTCATGCGATTGGCTTGGCGCGTCTGATGCTGGCAGGGTTTGCATAAAAGCCCAAAGATCTGCGATGTCCTGATCGGTCATATGCGTATAGCTGGGATAGGGGAACGCAGGGTAATAGTGCTGCCCTTGCGGGCTGACACCGTTGCGCAGGGCCGTGGCGAACTCGGCCAAAGTCCAGTTGCCTATCCCGACTGCGGCGTCCGGCGAAATGTTTGGCGCGACGAATGTTCCGAAGTCCGACGGGAAACGTTCGCCGCCCGCAAGGACGGGTGCCGGAGTTTCTTCTGCCTCGGGCGCGACATGACACGATGCACAGCCAGCCGCCCAAAAGATCTGTTCCCCTGCGACCGCATCGCCGGTTTGGATATCCAGATCATCGGCCGACAATTGCTGCCCGCCGGTCAATACCCAAGCTCCGCCTGCGCCAACAACGCACAAGCCAAGAAGCAGGCGCATCATTGGATTATCACCGCGAGATCAGGCGGAAGTATGCTCAACTTGAGGGCTGGCGATGCGCATCATGACATGCCCCACAGGTCTTGCCGACTGCACCGACTGCGGCCCCTAAACCAGCTTGGCCGTCATCTGCGATCTCTTCGAGTTGTTCGGCAGCTTCACCAAACGCAGCCCATTTTGCCAGAAAATCTTCGTTTTCGTCCCAGATTGAGGGCAGGGCGCGGGTTCCTTCAATATCCATGTTCGACGAGTCTTCTAGCCAAAGCGGCGCTTCATGCAATTCTGAAATCATCTCAAGATTCTCGGCGGCCATTTCCGCCATCTCCGCATCATAGGCGATTTCGCCTTTGGCCATGCCGCCCAGTACACCAAGGTTCAATGCCATGATGCGGAACTGCCCCTGACGCGCTTTTACAGCGGCGCTGTAATCCTGCGCAGCGAGCAATCCGGGTGAAATGCCAAATGTGGTGGCGATGACGAGTGCATGTGCAAATTTCATTTGTGAGACTCCTATTTTACCTAAAAGCGTAGCCGGTTTGGATCACCGCACAAGCGCTAAGATGCCAAGAACCCTCACACGATCGTGATATCAGTCTGTAAAGCGCACTTTGCCGATGTGATCCAGATTCCGGTTCTTTTGTGCGTAGTCAATGCCATAGCCAACGACGAACTCGTCCGGAATTTCGAAACCGATCCAGTCGGCCCTGAAATCCACCTCGCGCCGGGCCGGTTTGTCCAACAAAGCAATTGTGCGGAGCGTTGCAGGCGCGCGGGCTTGTAGCAGGGCGATGACATGGCTGAGCGTAAACCCGCTATCAACAAGATCCTCGACCACAAGCACGTGGCGCCCGGCGATTTCCCCCGACAGATCCTTCACGATCCGCACCTCGCGCGACGACACCATGGCGTTGCCGTAACTTGACGCTTCGATAAAATCGACTTCGATGTTCAACTTTAACTCTCGGACAAGATCAGCGATGAAGATAAAAGAGCCACGCAGCAGCCCGGCAACGACAAGTTTGTCCACTCCGGCGTAATGCGTCTCGATTTCGCGGGCGAGGGTTTCAATTCTGGCCGCGATAGACTTGGCCGAGATGAGTTGGTCGATGACATACGGGCGGTCTGACATATCGTCCCCTTGATTTTATGGCGCGACTTTACGATATGAGCGCCCACTGTCTCGCGACAAAAGGACCGACATGCCAAGCCACGCGGAACACCGCAAGATGCCCTATAGCGCCGACCAGATGTATGATCTGGTCGCCGACGTTGCGTCGTACCCTGAATTCTTGCCGTGGTGTGCCGCGGCACGCATCCGGGCGCGCACGGATAAGGGTGAGTGCGAAGTCATGGATGCGGATCTTGTCATCAGTTTCAAGGTTTTCCGCGAACGCTTTGGCAGCCGGGTGACGTTGTATAAAGATCGTAGCCGGATCGATACCGAATATCTGGACGGGCCGTTTCGATATCTGAAATCGAAATGGATTTTCAAACCATCGGATGATGGTGGCTGCATTGTCGATTTCGACGTTGATTTTGAATTTCGAAATCGGATGCTGCAAGGCGTAATAGGGTTGGTATTCAACGAAGCCATGCACAGAATCGTTCATGCTTTTGAAAAACGTGCTGAGGCGCTTTACGGTTCAGGTCTGGCGCAGGGCCGTCGTTAAGAGCGTCAATGCATGTGCGACGGTGGCCTGACGTACCGCATCACGGCCAAGCGCCCCAAAATCGACTGTTTCAACGAAGGTTGCTTTGCCGCGCTCAGCCAGCCCGAAACAGACGCGGCCTTCGGGTTTGTCTGCGCTGCCTCCGCCGGGCCCGGCAATCCCGGTGACCGATACCGTCAAAGCCGCATCTGACCGGGACAAGGCGCCTTCGGCCATTTCAAGGGCTACGGGTTCTGATACGGCTCCGAAGGCGGCAAGAGTATCGCCGCTTACGCCGAGCATCTGTTCCTTTGCGGCGTTGGTGTAGGTCACAAACCCACGGTCGAATACGGCGGACGAGCCGGGGATGTCTGTGATTGCTCCAGCAATGAGGCCGCCCGTGCAGCTTTCAGCGGTCGCGACCATGACACTGCGCTCTATCGCCAAGGCAAGCAGGTCTTGCGCGCTCATACGCCCATGACCCCATGCGCAAACCCTGCGGCCAAAGTCACACCGATGGCCGCAAAGACGCCTGCGATCACATCATCCAGCATCACACCGAAAGGTCCGGGCAAACGGTCTGCCCACCCAACTGGACCCGGCTTCCATATGTCGAACAGGCGAAACAGGATAAACGCCCCAACCCAGCCCGGCCAGGGAAACACCCACGGGTCTGCCCCGGCGTGCCATAACCCGCCTGACAGGGGCAATAGGGCGATCCAGATCCCGACAACTTCGTCGATGACAATCTCACTGGCGTCGTGACTGCCTGTGGCGCGTTCTTCAGCGTGGGTCGCCCACCAGCCAAGCCCGAACACGGCGATTGTGGCGACCAGCAAGAGTGGGAAGCCGCCTGCGACATGAAGGGCGTAGCCAAGCGGCACCGCTGCCGCGCTGCCCCAAGTGCCGGGTGCGGGGCGCAATAGGCCAACATAGCCGACCGTTGCGAGCGCGCGTGTCAGCCTCATGGTGCGACCAAAGTGGCTGTGGCAATGGATGCAATGCCTTCGCTGCGCCCGGTGAAGCCAAGCCGTTCCGATGTGGTGGCCTTCACGCTGACGCGCGACGGGTCAAGGCCCATGATGCGTGCCATCTCTGCCTGCATTGCGGAACCATGTGGCCCGATCTTTGGAAATTCACAGATCAACGTGCAGTCGACATTGCCTATCGAAAACCCCTTTGCGCGGGCAAGGTCCACAGCGTGACGCAGGAACACTTCAGATGCTGCCCCCTTCCACTGCGGATCAGATGGCGGGAAATGACGCCCTATATCGCCCTCGGCCAACGCGCCGTAAATTGCATCGGTCACTGCGTGCATGCCAACATCTGCGTCCGAGTGACCGTCAAGCGCATGAGTGTGCGGCACCCTCACGCCGCACAGGATAACTGCGTCGCCTTCGCAAAAGCGGTGCACGTCAAACCCGTTGCCCAGCCGAATATCCATTGCGTGCCGTTCCTTTTCGCGCTGCGCCAAAAGCGCTTCGGCCCGCGCGAAATCGCCGGGCAGGGTGATCTTTATGTTGTCCTCATCCCCTTCGACGATTGTCACGTCAAGCCCGTGGGCCAGCGCAACAGCAACGTCATCTGCTGCGCCGCCGGAATGCGATGCATGTGCCGCGCGAATCGCGGAGGTTCGAAATCCTTGAGGGGTCTGGGCGCGAAAGAGCCCGGTTCGATCTTGAAGGGCAACGACATTGCCATCGTTCCCGCGCCACAACGCATCTGTTACTGCCAACGCCGGTGCGGCTCCCGGCGCATGATCCAAGGCGTCGATGACACGCCCGATCAGCGCCTGTGTCACGAATGGTCTGGCGGCGTCATGAATTAGCACTTTGCGTGTGCCGTCTTGAAGCGCAGCCAAACCTGCGCGGACAGACGCATCTCGCGTTGCGCCGCCCGGTACTGTTGAAATCGCACAGTGTTCGGGCAGGTTTATACTGGCTGCGAACAAATCGGTGTCATCCGGGTGCAAGACAACAACAAGTTGCGTGAGGGCTGGGTGGCTCGAAAGTGCGGCGAGCGTCTGTCCCAAAACCGTAGATCCGCCAAGTGGCTGAAATTGCTTAGGAGTTTCCCCTCCTGCACGTGTGCCGCGCCCTGCCGCAACGACGATGCCTGCAACGGTCATCCTGCTCTCCTTATTGCCGCGCATGGTTTACGGGCTGCCCCCGCCTGTGACAATGCGGTCTGTTAGTCGCCCAATGAAGCCTAAAAAATGGGCATTGCGTGATTTATTGCCGAAATTGACTTTGGAAGTCTTTGATCCTCGTGCACTTCGCCTCTAAGGATTAAGCGTTCGCATAAGGTTTGAGCATGTGACCATTCACTTGGCAGAAAATCGCCTCTCACCACCGGTATTGTTGGCTCCGATGGCAGGCATAACAGATCTGCCGTTTCGCAGACTCGTCGCGCGTTTTGGCGCGGGGCTTGTTGTGAGCGAAATGATCGCCAGCCAAGAAATGGTGCAAGAGCGTCGCGGGACACGCGAAAAAGCCGAACTTGATGCAGATGGTGCCGGGTCTGCCGTGCAACTGGCCGGGCGCGATCCGCATTGGATCGCCGAAGCGGCCCGCATGGCCGAAGCGATGGGCGCAAGAATTATTGACATTAACATGGGGTGTCCGGCCAAGAAGGTCGTTGGTGGCATGTCTGGATCGGCTCTGATGCGCGAACCGGATCACGCCCTGCGTCTGATCGAGGCTGTGGTCGGTGCAGTGTCCGTTCCGGTCACGCTCAAGACCCGGCTTGGATGGGATGACACGAACCACAATGCGGCAGCTTTGACGCGCCGCGCGCAGGATGCGGGTGTGCAGATGGTCACGATCCATGGTCGCACCCGATGCCAGTTTTATAAGGGCCACGCGGATTGGGCGGCGATTGCACCGGTGTCGGCTGCCCTGGATGTGCCTGTGATCGCAAATGGCGACATTGTCACCCCGAGCGATGCGCGTACCGCCTTGGCGAAATCCGGCGCTGCGGGTGTCATGATCGGTCGCGGGGCGCAAGGGCGCCCTTGGCAACTTGCGGTTATTTCGGCCGCTCTGTACGGCGCACCGGCACCCAAAATTCCGCAGGGATCGGCGCTTGTCGATCTTGTGGCCGAACACCACGACAGCATGTTGGCCTTTTACGGTCAGGACTTAGGCGTGCGCGTCGCGCGCAAACATTTGGGATGGTACATGGATCAAGCCGGAACACCCGCTGCCCTGCGGCGCGAAGTGTTGGTCGCGAAATCGGCTAAAGTTGTACGAATGCTTTTGAACGATGCCCTTTCTGACGTTGGCAGGTGCGCGGCATGACCGAAAAGACATGGGGCGATACGCTTTGGGCGTCTTTGCCAGTTCCAGCCATCTTGCTGGAACCGGACGACACGATCGCGGACATCACGCCCACCGCAGAAATGTTTCTGAACACATCGGCCAAATCCCTGCGCGGTAAGCCAATCTGGGACAAACTGATGGTCGCCGTTCCATTGGATGAAGCGTTCGCGCGTGTCCGCCGGGATCGTGCGGACCTGTTTATAAACGATGTTGATGTGGGCGGCGGCAATCGCGCACCGGTTCAGTGCAATATTCAGATCGGGCCAGTGTCTGATCAATCGGGCCGGGTTCTTTTGATGTTTGAGCCGCGCCAGATTGCGGATCGTATGGACCGCGCCAATTCGGTGAAAGCAGCGGCGAAATCTGCGATCGGCATGGCCGAGATGCTGGCCCACGAAATCAAGAACCCCTTGGCAGGCATCGCCGGGGCGGCGCAGTTGTTGGCCATGGGGTTGACCGGCGATGACCGCGAGTTGACGGACCTCATCGTGGGCGAGACACGGCGCATTTCCAAGTTGCTGGATCAAGTGGAACAATTTGGAAACCTGCGACCGCCGCTTCGCAAGGTGGTCAATGTGCATGATCTTTTGGACCGGGCCAGAAAGTCGTCGGCACTTGGTGTTGCTGCGCGAATGAAAATTGTCGAAAACTATGACCCGTCGCTGCCGAATACCTATGTGGACGGCGATCAAATGCTGCAGGTATTTCAAAATCTGATGAAAAACGCGGCCGAAGCATCGGATGCGACATCAGGCGGGACAATCACGATGCGCACTTTTTATGACGTGTCGTTGCGAGTTCGAAAGCGGGATGGCTCTGATACGCCATTGCCGCTGCAAGTTGAGATTGTCGATGACGGACCGGGCCTGCCGCCCGAGATCGCTGATGACATTTTTGATCCGTTTGTTTCAGGACGCGAGAATGGCACCGGCCTTGGCCTTGCGCTCGTGTCCAAGATTATTTCCGAACATGATGGCTGGATTGGTGTGGAAAGCGTCCCCGGACGCACAGTGTTCCGCATCTCTTTACCCGTCGCACCCAAAGACCTGGAGGACACCTGATGGACGGCACAATCTTAGTCGCCGACGACGACCGCACGATCCGAACCGTGCTGACGCAGGCGCTGACGCGAGCCGGATGCAAGGTTCACGCAACGTCGTCTTTGATGACGCTCATGCGCTGGGTCGAAGAAGGCAAGGGGGATCTGGTGATCTCTGACGTGATCATGCCTGACGGGAACGGGCTTGAGACCTTGCCGAAAATTACGGCGGAACGGCCGGGCCTGCCGGTGATTGTGATCTCTGCGCAGAATACAATCATGACAGCAATTCAAGCCGCGGAGGCGGACGCGTTCGACTATTTGCCAAAGCCGTTTGATCTGCCCGACCTGATGAAACGTGCGTCGCGCGCTCTTGAAGTGAAACGGCGTGCGCCGACACCGCGCCCCGGCGCTTCGGAGGAACATTCAGACGAATTGCCACTTGTTGGCCGCACACCGGCGATGCAGGCGCTCTATCGTCTTGTTGCGCGGGTCATGAACACGGAACTGCCCGTGATGATCACCGGAGAGAGCGGAACGGGGAAATCGCTGATCGCGCGGGCGATCCATGATTTCTCTGACAGGCGGACGATGCCGTTCGTGGTTGCGTCTTCTTCTGATCTTACCGGGGTCGACGGCCCGGCAAACCTTCTCGCACGGGCGCGCGGTGGGTCCATTCTGTTCGACGAAGTCGGCGACCTGGATGCCGATACGCAGGCCCGGATCGTGCGTATGCTGGACACATTCGGTGATCCGGCGCCGCGCATTATGGCGACATCCCAGAATGACCTTTCAGACCAGATTGAGGACGGCGCATTCCGGCAAGACCTGTTTTATCGCCTAAGCGGTGTTGTAATTGCCGTTCCAGCCTTGCGTGACCGGGTGGACGACATTCCGCTTCTTGCCGAACATTTTCTGGTGCGTGCCGAACGCGAAGGTGCCCCAATGCGCCGGTTCAGCGATCCGGCGATGGACATGATCCGATCCTACAGTTGGCCTGGGAACGTTCGCCAGCTTGGCAACACGGTGCGCCGTCTTGTGGTCACAAGCCCGGAAGACGAAATCTCAAAGGCCGATGTGGATCACGTTCTGGGCAACCAGCCCGCGATGGAGCCTTTGGGCGGGCGGCCGGATGGCGACAAGCTGTCTGCATCGGTTGGTGCACATCTGCGCCGATATTTTGATCTGCATGGCGGTGTGTTGCCCCCGCCCGGTCTGTATCAGCGGATTTTGCGCGAAGTAGAGACGCCATTGATCGAAATTGCCCTCGATGCGACAGGCGGTAATCAGGCCAAATGCGCTGATCTGCTTGGAATAAACCGCAATACGCTGCGAAAGAAGATCACTGAACTTGATATACGCGTGACACGCCGTCGAAAGTTGATGTAAACCGGCCACAGGGCGTTGCCCATTTGCCGCAGGTTGCGGGGTGCTTTCAGTTGCCCGTGACCCATCAATTTGAGGAACTTGATGCGCTCACAGCTTGGGCAGGAAGTCTTGTCCCGCCTGACCGCGGCGGGGCAGCGTCGTCGGATGCAGACCCTTGGCACGCTTGCGCTTGTCGGTCTTGGCCCGCTTCTTGTGGCCGCAACCTTCGCAGTGCTTGGTCCGATGCAAGTCGATGCGTCGGTCTTTTCCCTGCGGCTCGTTCTTCTGTCGGATCTCGTTTATATTCTTGTTCTTGCGACGCTCGTGCTTATGCGCATCGCAAGAATGGTGGCGGCAAGGCGGGCGAAATCGGCGGGGTCGCGACTTCATCTGCGACTGACCGGCGTATTCGCTCTGGTCGCGTTGGTGCCGACGGTTCTGGTGGCCGTCTTTGCCGGTCTTACAGTGAATGTCGGTCTTGAGGGTTGGTTCTCTGACCGGGTGCGGAGCGTTGTGGGGGCATCGCTTGCTGCTGCGGAAGCCTATGAAACAGAACAGCAGGAAGACCTGACTGTTGATACGCGGGCTCTGACGGCTTTTCTCAATGCCCAGCGTCGCAGAACCTTTTTGATGACCAACGGGGATTTCCGTCAGATCCTTGGGCAAGGCCAGTCTCAGATTCAGCGCGGCCTGAAAGAGGCCTATGTCATCGACGGAAATGCGGGGATCCGGGCGCGCGGCGAAGGATCGTACCTGTTTTACTACGAACCCCCGACAGCGGATGAACTGGCGCGGGCACGCGCGGGCGAAATCGTTATCCGAAAGGATTGGGACAATGACGAATTTCGGGCGCTTTCTGTCTTGGATGCCTTTGTAGACCGATACCTGTTGGTTGCGCGGTCTGTTGACGGCGATTTGTTGAACCTGCTGGATGATACCCAACAAACTGCGACGCTCTATCAGCAACTTGAACGTGACCGAGGGCGCATGTTGTTCGAGTTCGGGCTGCTCTACCTTGGGTTCGCGGTGATGTTGATCCTGGCATCCATCTGGCTTGGTTTGTGGTTCGCGGAAAGGCTGGCGCGCCCTGTCGGTCGATTGGCGGGGGCCGCCCAGCGTGTCGGCGATGGGGATTTGAACGTTCAGGTCCGCGAAGAGCGCGGCGATGACGAGATCGCGGTGCTTGGCCGAATTTTCAACCAGATGATCCTGCAATTGCGCGGCCAGCGTCAAACGCTGCTTGATGCCAACCAGCAGATCGAAACGCGGCGTCGTTTGTTTGACAGCGTGCTATCCTCGGTGACAGCAGGGGTCATGGGCCTAGATGCGTCGGGCCGTGTGGATTTCATCAACACATCCGGGCTCAGGCTTTTGGCGTTGACCGAAGGGCAGGGGCCGGGGCTGCCGCTTGCAGAGCTTGTACCCGAGTTTACGGGATTGCTGGCGCGCTTGCGCACAAGCGACGACAATTCTGTGCAAGAAGAAATCAAGCTCAGCCGCGGTGGCGTTCAGGATATCCTTCTGGTCCGTATGGGGATGCGCCAAGGCCGTGACGGCACGTTGGAAGGGTTCGTCGTGGCGTTCGACGATGTGACCGATCTTGTGTCTGCGCAACGGATGGCGGCGTGGGGGGATGTGGCTCGCCGTATTGCCCATGAAATCAAAAACCCGCTGACACCGATCCAGCTGTCGGCCGAGCGTATCCAGCGCAAGTTCGGCCCGCTCGTGGGCGACGACGTCGAAAAGCTGGATCAACTGACTGGTGTGATCGTGCGCCAAACGGGCGATTTGCGCCGGATTGTGGATGAGTTTTCAAAATTTGCGCGTATGCCGGAACCAGAGGCCCGCGAAGGCGACCTGTGTAAGTTGGTTGCGGATGCCGTGTTCCTGCAATCCACCGGAAGCGAAGATGTCAAAGTGACGACTGATCTTCCGACAGATCCGATCATGGCCGATTTTGACGCGACGCTGTTTTCGCAGGCGGTGATCAATCTGGTGAAGAACGCAATCGAAGCGGCACAATCGCGTGTCCCTGACGGGGGGGCGCAAGCGCAAGTACACGTGGCGCTCATTCAGCGCACGCGCGGTATACGGTTGACGGTGGATGATACCGGTCCCGGATTCCCACCCGACCGCGCGCGTCTGTTCGAACCTTATGTGACCACGCGCGATCGGGGCACAGGCCTTGGCCTTCCCATCGTGAAAAAGATCGTCGAAGAGCACGGCGGAAAAATCAAACTTGAATCGGCGCCAGATCTGGCAGGGGATGGTCACAGGGGCGCACGCGTTTCAGTGACTTTGCCGCGTGCTTCAAGCACCTTGAAAGCGGCGGAATGACAAACAACAAGAAACGGCAGGCAGGTACATCATGACAGATATTCTGATCGTCGACGATGAACGCGACATTCGTGAACTCATTTCGGATATCCTTGAAGACGAAGGGTTCAGCACCCGGCTGGCAGGGACGTCGGATGAGTGTATGGCGGCACTTGGCGATACGCTGCCGAAGCTGATGATCCTTGATATCTGGCTCAAGGACAGCGCGATGGACGGCATCGACATCCTGAAAAAGGTCAAGCGCGACACCCCTGAAATCCCCGTTGTCATCATCTCGGGTCACGGCAACATCGAAATTGCGGTCGCCGCGATCAAGCAAGGTGCATATGACTTCATCGAGAAGCCGTTCAATATCGACCAGCTTTTGGTGGTCATCCGCCGTGCAATGGAAGCGTCACGATTGCGCCGCGAGAATACTGAACTGCGGCAGCAAGAGGGTGGCTCTGGTGAGCTGATTGGCTCAAGTGCACCTTTCAAGCTTTTGAAAAGTCAAATTGAAAAAGTTTCCAAGACAAACAGCCGCGTGATGCTGAAAGGCCCGCCCGGGGCAGGCAAGGAAATGGTGGCGCGGTTTGTGCACAGCAATTCTTCGCGTTCCGGGGCGGCCTTTATTGCTTTGAACTGCGGATCGGTTTCGCCTGACCGGATGGAACATCTGCTGTTCGGGCGCGAAACTTCCGGGCAACAGGTGGAGCCTGGGTTGCTTGAACAGGCCGATGGCGGCACGCTTTACCTGGATGAAGTGGCTGATCTCCCGACTGACAGTCAGGCGCGCATTTTGCGGGTGCTGGTTGAACAGCAGTTCAGCCGCGTGGGCGGTGCCAACCGGATCAAAGTGGATGTGCGGATCATCTCGGGAAGCTCGCGCGATTTAGATGCTGAAATCGCAGCAGGCCGGTTTCGACAGGAGTTGTTCCACAGACTGGCTGTTGTTCCGGTGGAAGTGCCTGGCCTTGATGACCGTCGCGCGGACATTCCAGAAATCGCTGAACATCTGATTGCGCAGTTACAGAAAACGGATGGGTTACCGGCGCGCCCCCTCGGCGAAGAGGCGGCAGCGATGCTGCAATCCATGCACTGGCCGGGTAACATTCGACAGTTGCGTAACGTCATCGAACGCGTCTTGATCCTTGGCCCTGACACAGGCGAGATCGAAGCGCGCGAGCTGCCCAATACGGATCCGGTTGACGAAAATGGTGATCGGGTTGTTTTGTCTGCGGCGATAGCGCGACTGCCTTTGCGCGACGCGCGTGAGTTGTTCGAGCGCGAATATCTTCTGACACAAATCAATCGGTTTGGCGGGAATATCTCGCGGACGGCCAGTTTTGTGGGAATGGAACGGTCGGCCTTGCACCGCAAGTTAAAATCCTTGAATGTTGTCACATCAAGCCGCGCCGGAGGGCGCGTTGCGACGTTTGAGGACGACCGCGAAGATACACGGGCTGATGATTGACAAAACCGTCGTTTGCATCCCGACCACAGAATTTGACAACCCCGGAGCTTGAGCCATGAAGATCATCGTCTGCGGCGCAGGCCAAGTTGGCTGGCAGATCGCGCGGCACTTGTCCGGTGAACGAAATGACGTGACCGTTGTGGATAGCAACGAAGACCTTGTTCGCCGGGCAACCGATATTCTGGATGTTCGCGGCGTGACCGGGTTTGCGTCCTACCCTGACGTGCTCGAACGGGCCGGGGCAGACGATGCAGATATGATCATTGCGGCCACCCATGCGGACGAAGTGAATATGGTGACCTGTCAGGTTGCGCATTCGATCTTCGGTGTCCGGCGCAAGATCGCCCGGCTTCGCTCGCGCAGCTATCTTGATGCGATTGTGTCCGACCTTTACCGGCGTGAACATCTGCCGATTGATGTGGTTATCAGTCCGGAACAGGCCGTGGCCGAAGCCGCGTTGCAGCGTCTTTCTGCGCCTGTGACCTTCGACATTGATAGCTTTCTTGACGGCAAAGCGCAGCTGATGGGCTTGCAGTTGGAAGCGGATTGTCCGGTCTTGAACACGCCGCTACGCCAGTTGACCGATCTGTTTTCCACTTTGCGGGCGCAAGTGGTGGGTGTTCGGCGGGAAGATACCTTGTTCACCCCCGGTGCGCAGGATCAGCTTTTTGCCGGCGATCAGATTTATGTTTTTTGCCACACCGATGACATGGACCGGACGCTAGAGATTTTCGGCAAAGCTCGCACTCGGCAACGCCGTGTGGTTGTTGTGGGTGGGGGTAATATCGGGCTGGCCGTGGCGCAGGCGCTTGAAGCCCGTGTTGAGCACCGGGTCCGGGTCAAGGTGATCGAGAAAAGCCGCCCTGTGGCCGAACGCGCCGCCGAAGCGCTCGAGCGGACCATCGTTCTGAACGGGGACGGTCTGGATGCTGATCTTTTGGCAGAGGCGGGGATCAACAAGGCTGATGCCATTTTGTGTGTCACCGATGACGACAAGACCAATTTGCTGGCATCGGTGCGTGCAAAATCCCTTGGCTGTCCAATGGCGATCAGTCTTGTGAATGACCCGGCGCTGATTCCGCTCATGGGGCCGCTGTCGATTGATGCCTATATCAACCCGCGCGCCACGACGGTGAGTTCTATCCTGCGTCACGTTCGCCACGGCCGTGTGCGGGATGTGTATTCGATCGGGGATGGCGAGGCCGAAGTGCTGGAAGCGGTCGTTCTGAAAACCGCGCAAATGACGGGTAAGCAGGTACGCGATATCGACTTTCCCGAAGGGGTGCTGATGGGCCCGGTCAGCAAGCGCGGCAAGATCATCATTCCCACCGCGGACACACGGGTAGAAGAGGGCGATATCGTCACTTTCTTTGCTTTGTCATCGGAAGTTCCACAGATCGAACGGCTGTTGCAGGTTTCGATTGACTATTTCTGACCCCGCCCAAAAGCCGCCGCGCCGCCGCGCCAGCTCTCGCCATCGGGCGCAATGGTATGATCGTGTTCCGTTGATGGTGCTGACGACTGCAATCGGCGCGGGGCTTATGATCGTGCCAGCCATTTATGCGGGCCTGAACGGCGAGCATGACGCTGGTCGCCCGTTTCTGTATGGTGCGATTGTCTTCACGGTTTTGTCGTTCTTGGTTGGCCTGTCTGTTGCGACCAGGCCAGTAAGCAAGACGGCACGCGGGCACCTGATGTCGTTGTTGATAACTTATCTAGCCTTGCCCGTGATGCTTGCTGCGCCGCTCTATGAAGCGATCCCTGATCTGAGCTTCAGCAACGCCTGGTTCGAAATGGTCTCTAGTTTGACCACGACGGGGGCGACTGTTTTTTCCCAACCGGCCCGCGTGCCGGATACCATCCATCTGTGGCGCGCGTTGGTCGGGTGGTATGGCGGTTTCATGATTTGGGTGGCTGCGATTGCGATCCTCGCACCTGTCAGGGTCGGCGGGTTTGAACTGGTGCTGGCTTCGGTGCACGTGGGAGGTGCGGTTTCACGCGGGCAAACGGCCCAATCAGACTTTCCCATGCGGCGGATTTTACGCTTCTCGCGTGGACTTGCGCCGATATATGGCGGGCTCACGCTTGCCGTGTGGCTGATGCTGCTGATCGCGGGCGAGGACCCGTTTGTAGGCGCCTGCCATGCTATGTCGGCGCTTGCGTCGTCAGGGATTTCCCCATTGGTCAGCTTGCAAGAAAGCTCAGCCAGCCATTGGGGCGAAGCCGTGTTGCTGGTCGCGATGGTCTTCGCGTTGAGCCGCGCCACCTTTGCCAACGATATGCCAACGCCCATTGGACGGCGCTGGTGGCAGGATCCGGAAATTCGGATTGCAGCCACGTTGCTGATTGCGGTGCCGACCCTGATCTTTGTGCACCATTGGGTCAGCCTGTATGACGTGGGGGGTGGCACCCCTGACCCTTTGCGCAGTCTGTGGGGGTCGCTTTTCATGACCATGTCATTTCTCACGACCAACGGCTTCATCTCTGCCGAATGGGAAATCGCGCGCAATTGGTCTGGCATCACCACACCGGGGCTTATTCTGCTGGGCCTTGCCATGGTCGGCGGCGGCGTGGCGACGACCGCTGGCGGGGTGAAACTTTTGCGGGTCTATGTGCTGTATCGTCATGGCCGGTTTGAAAGTGCGCGTCTGGTGCACCCACGGCTCACGGCCAGCCCGGGCCACCGCGCCCGGCGCTTTAAGGTTGAGGCTGCCTACAGCGCGTGGTTGTCCTTCATGCTGTTTGCTTTGGTGTTCACGTTCATCATGCTGGCCTTGTCCCTGACTGGACTGACATTCGAAACCAACATGATTCTGACCACAGCAGCGCTGACAAATGCGGGTCCGCTCACAGCGGTGGCTGGGCTATCGCCAATTGTGATGGGTGATCTTGGGGCGGCAGCCCAGATCATACTGGGGGTTGCCATGGTGCTTGGGCGATTGGAAACGCTTGCAATCATTGCGCTTCTGAACCCGGAATTTTGGCGTGCTTGAGTGCCGATGTAAATATGCTGCAGGTGCGAAGTTTCTGAGCTTCTTTTCGCCACAGACTGGAAATAGGGCCCTTTTGCGGCCACGTTGGTTCCGCTGTTGAATGACATGGCGTGATCATGCCACAAGAAGAAAAAGGTTAACAAAATGGCAAGCGACCGGCAAAATCTTCAAGACGCCTTTCTGAACCACGTCAGGAAGACAAAGGTTCCTGTCACTATATTCCTGATCAACGGCGTGAAGCTGCAAGGCGTTATCACTTGGTTCGATAATTTCTGCGTGCTGCTGCGCAGGGATGGGCAATCGCAGCTTGTTTACAAGCACGCGATTTCGACCATCATGCCCAGCCAGCCCATCAGCCTGTATGAGGGCGAAGACTGACCGACCTGATTTCACGCGAATCCGTCGCCACCCGCGCCTGGGTTCTGCACCCCGACCTGCTGCCCAAAGAGGCGCGTCGGTCCCCCGATCATGCTTTGCAGGAAGCGACGGCCTTGGCTGCGGCTCTTCCGGGGCTCGAGGTCGTGGGGTCTTCTGTTGTGCGCCTTCCAAATCCACGCCCCGGCACCCTGTTCGGGTTGGGCAAAGTGGACGAAATCGGCGCTCTTTTGTCCGAGCAGGACGTCGAGCTGGTGCTTGTCGATGGCCCCTTGTCTCCGGTTCAGCAGCGTAATCTGGAGCGGGCATGGAAGATCAAGATCCTTGATCGAACCGGTCTGATCCTTGAGATATTTTCCGACCGTGCGCGGACACGCGAGGGGGGGCTTCAGGTCGAGATGGCCGCGCTCAGCTATCAGCGGACGCGGCTTGTGCGGGCCTGGACCCACCTGGAACGGCAGCGAGGCGGGCTTGGCTTCGTGGGCGGCCCCGGCGAGACTCAGATCGAAGCGGACAGACGCGCCATTGACGATCAACTGGTGCGCCTGCGCCGCCAGCTTGACAAGGTGGTCCGCACCCGCGATCTGCACCGAGCCTCACGCGCGCGCACACCTTTCCCGATTGTCGCTTTGGTTGGGTACACCAACGCGGGCAAGTCGACCCTGTTCAACCTTGTGACCGGGTCAGACGTGATGGCCAAAGACATGCTCTTTGCCACGCTTGATCCCACGATGCGTTCCATCGAACTGCCGCGTGGCGGCCCCAAAGTGATCTTGTCTGATACCGTAGGGTTCATTTCCGCGCTGCCAACCCAGCTTGTTGCCGCCTTTCGCGCGACGCTGGAAGAAGTGCTTAGCGCGGATCTGATCGTGCATGTGCGCGACATCGCGGATCCCGAAACCGAGGCGCAAGCCGAAGATGTACAGGATATTCTTGCCAGTCTTGGCGTGCAGGAAGAAACGCCCCAGATCGAGGTGTGGAACAAAGCGGATCTGTTGCCCGCGGATCAGGCCGCCGCGCTGGAAGCGCAAGCCGAGCGGCGCGAAGATGTGTTCGTGACATCAGCGGTCACCGGATTGGGCATTGCCCCACTTCTGGATGATATTGCGGCGCGCGTGTCTGATGCCTTTCAAGAGCAGACTGTCCGCTTGGATCACAGTGACGGACGCCGCCGGGCATGGCTTTTTGAGGAGGGTGTCGTGCAGGCGGAACATCAAGATGAGGATGGCGTCTCTTTCGACGTTCGCTGGACAGATCGGCAACATAAGCGGTTTCGCGATCTCTGAAGCAGCCCTTTGTATCGCGCTTTCTGGAGCTTTCGCGAACGAAAATGCCCTTGGCCAAGACGCATAACCCGTTTTGGTTATGGTCTCGGTTGTAAGGTCGTGATCCCGGCGGCGCCCGCTTCGGCCAGTGCGGGGTCAAGTGACATGGGGATGTATTCGCCCCGGCGCCACCGTTCACCGAGATTGTCATAGAAGCGGGAGAACGGGTGCCCTGACTGACCCGTTGAACTGATAAAGACCGAACTGTCAGGGTCGGCCATGTCATACACACCGCGATAGGCAGCGCCATGAACATTTGCGAAGGGCGTGTCCCCGGTGCCAGCGGTGCGCCCCCGCATCAAAGTGTGGTTACCGCCGCCGGTGGCGTAGCGGATATTCACCAACCAGCCGAGGCCCGGCACGTCACCCAGAACTTCGTGATCGAGTTGCGCCATGTGCGCTTCGCCCCAGTTCAGGCTTTCCAGCGTGCCGCCATAGGTCTCGTCGATCCAGACGAGTGCATCGTCCAGTGCCAACCGGGCCATTTGCACACAGGTTTCGACCTCTGCCGATTGTTTCACATCACACCATGTTCCGGCGGAATTCACATCACGCAAAACCCGTTCCAAAAACAAGGGGTCCGGATGTGAGAATTCTGCCGCAAGGGTTGCCCCAAGCTCGTCCGTGATCAAACGCTGGTTCAGCGCGCGTACCCACGCCGCATAAATCAGGGGCTCTGCCCGATGGGCATTCATCTCGCCGTTCCAATCTGCAAGCAAATCCAATGCATCGCGCCTGCGCCGTTCGGCGGTGCCTTGCGGGGCGGCCTCACCGACGAACCACAAGTCGCGCCCCATTAGTGGCAGAAGGGTCCGCGCAGCGGGACTGACCGTATCAAGTTGCGTTTCGACGAAACTGTCACGGCTATGGACCGGGCGGTCTTGCATCAGGGTTTCCCACCGCGTGATACGCAAGCTGTCGCCCCAACTGTGGCTCACATGCAGGGGGAAGGGCCGTTCAATAAACTTGTTGTTGGTGTTGCCGATAATGCCGCTGGCCGGATCTTCGAAACGGGGATTCAGATCGTATGAGAACATTCCCTGCCAGTGGTTTTCCGCTCGCCAACCAGGGCTTGGCAAACGGCCAAGCGAGTCGTGCATCGCCGACCGGCGCGGCATCGATCCAATCATCTGCATGGCGATATGCTCGCGGTCGACCAGCATCAGGTTCTGTGCCGGGGCTACGTGACGTTCCATAGCGGCCAGTCCCTGCGCCACGTCAGGGGCCCGCATGAGCGCCATAGCCGCCGACATGGAGGTGTCCGCGCCGTTCAACACTGTCCACGCGATAGATGGGACATGCCCGGCTGGCGTCACCTTGGACAGATCAAAGCTGTCGATCGGTAGGACCGGGCCTCGATCTGTCCACTGAAGTCGAAGTGTAACCGGCGCGGAGTCTTTCACGCGGATCACGCTACTTTCAGTGCGAAAAGGAACGTATTCACCGGCTGGCGTGAGATAGCGCGAGGTGTCCGCCGGATCGAGCCGTTCAAGATACACGTCGAGATCGTCAAGATAAGCGGTGGTCAGGCCCCATGCCAACCGTTCACTGCGACCGGCAAGCACAACGGGCAATCCGGGGATGGTTCCGCCAATCACACCGCCATCTTGCAACCCCAGATGCGCAAGATACCAGATTGACGGAGCTGTCAGTCCCAAATGGGGATCGTTGGCCAAAAGGGTGCTGCCTGTGGTGCTACGGGCCGGGGCGGCGGCCCAGACATTGGATGCCCCCGAAAATTCGGCGCGTTTCAACGGCGAGAGCGGATCGTCGCGGAAATCAGGCGCGGCGCTTGGCGCACCGGCCATGCGGCGCAGTGCTGGATCCTGCAACCAGGCAAGATCGGGCAAAGCGGCAATGCCGTCGCCGGGGACATCTGGCAAAAGATCAAGAAGGCGCTCTGGCGGCAACATAAGAGCGGCGCGGGCCCGTTTCACTTCACGGTCAAGATGGGACGACAGTTGAAGCCCCATAAGCTTTATCACGGCGATGCTGTCCGCAGGTTGCCACGGAGCGATTTGGGCATCGAACAGAAAAAACTCGGGCGCACCGCGGCCAAGAGCGTTTTCATTCACCGTGGAAATCCACGCATTCACGCCGGCCGAATATGCATCCAGCGCGCTACGGGTGCTGTCATCTTGTGCTTCGACCGACCGTGCAGCGAGGCGATACAGGTCAAACCGTCTGAGTGCTTCGTCAATCTTCAGGGTTCGCGTGCCGAAAAGCTCGGACAGGCGCCCCTGTGCCGTGCGACGCAACATGGTCATCTGCCAAAGACGATCCTGAGCATGCACAAAGCCGAGCCCAAAGAAACTATCCGCGTCGGTTTCGCCGAAGATATGCGGCACCCCGGCGGTATCACGCACGATGCGCACAGGCGCCGTGACGCCTGGAACGGAATATGTGGCGTCATAGTCGGGTAGCGACCGAGACACGAGATAATAGGCAAGCCCAAGCCCAACCGATAGGACTACCATCAAGGCAATCACCAGCCGCAGCATCCAGCTGAATACCTTTGTCATGCCGACTCCCTGCCTGTCTGGCTTGTGCTGCCCTAGCGCAGAATGCGGGTGTACTTGGTACCTTGGATCGTGGCACCCGCCATAAGGCCCTGACGCGCGAACAGGAAGGCGACTGACGAATTCTGCGTAACCGTGCTGGCTGACAGGCCTGCCCCTTGCTGCCCGCCGGTCAATTCCGCCTCGGCGCCGCCGGTCCAGCCCGGCGATGTGCGGAAACGGCGCAGGGCAGTAGGTGTCAGAAAGAAGATGACATAGGCAAACTGTTGTGCGCCGATCTGAAAGCCAATGCTGCCTTGCGTGGCCGAATAGTATTCGACCGTCACGTCATCGATCTGCAAAGCGCCTTCGCCATAGCTTCCGCCGACAATGAAACCGGCTTCGCCAATCATCGGCATGACCAGTTTGCCGATGGCTTTGTCACGCAACTGAACAGTTTCCGGATATGTTTCGTACAGATATGACAGCGCGTTTGTAACGCGGCGATCGATGACTTCTGCACCACCAGACCCTTGGGATGTGTCACAGGCGGCCAGCGCTGCTGCGCCAAGAACCACGCTGCGGCGGGTGAAATTTGTCATGCTCGTGTGCCTCTTGATGTGTGGCCGTTGGCCGATCGTGCGCGTGTTCCCGCGCATTAAAGGGCAGTTTACCGTCCACGAGCGGCGGTGTCATGTGCTGCTTTGCAGAAATCTGCCGACCGGCGGAGGGCCGCTTTACCCAAAGGGCGTCAGGCCGCGTTCAGAATTGCTGCGGCGCGCGGTGCGAAATAGGTCAGGATGCCGTTGCAGCCAGCGCGCTTGAACGCCAACAGGCTTTCCATCATCACCGCCTCGCCATTGATCCAACCGTTTTGCGCGGCCGCCTCTATCATCGCGTACTCGCCCGACACCTGATAGGCGAATGTCGGAACCTCGAACGTGTCTTGCACGCGTCGGCAAATATCGAGATAGGCCATGCCCGGCTTGACCATCACCATATCTGCGCCTTCATCCAGATCGCGGGCAATCATCCGCATGGCTTCATCGCTATTGGCCGGATCCATCTGATAGGTTTTCTTGTCCCCTTTCAGGGCGCCCGATGCGCCGACAGCATCGCGGAATGGGCCGTAAAAGCCAGACGCGTACTTGGCGGCGTAGCTCATGATGGTGACATGCGTGTGCCCTGCGTCTTCAAGGGCGTCGCGCATGGCGGCAATGCGGCCATCCATCATGTCTGACGGGCCAAGGATATCCGCGCCAGCTTTGGCCTGTTCGAGCGCCATCTTGACCAGCGCGGCGACGCTTTCATCGTTGACGATCTCGCCATCCCGAACAATGCCGTCATGACCATTGATGTTGTACGGGTCCAAAGCCACGTCGGTCATGACCGCGACTTCGGGCACGGCTTCCTTGATCGCGCGGATCGCTCGATTGCTCAGGTTTGCCGGGTTCCAGGCTTCTTCGCAATTCTGGGTTTTCAGCGCGGGGTCCGTGTAGGGAAAGAGACATAGCGCCGGAATGCCAAGGTCGCGCGCCTGTTCGGCTGCTTTAACGGCATTGTCGAGCGACAGCCGATTGACGCCGGGCATTGACACGATAGGTTCCACCACATCCTCGCCATCGCGCAGAAAGATCGGCCAAATCAGGTCTTGGGTCGTCAGCGTGGTTTCCCGAACAAGGCCGCGAAGGGCTTCGGTTCGGCGTACGCGGCGCGGCCTTTGGCGAAGGAATTGGGCGTGAGTCATAAAGCGTGTCCTGAGCGTTTCGAATATGCGTGCCACGTCCGGACGCGCATCTCAAGATGAAGTGTCCGGGGCTGGGCATTTGGCCGCTGAGGCGTTAGCACAGCGCAATCAGCCAGTGTGGAGATGTGACGTGGCAACGAGTATCTGGGACCTGATAGATGTGGGATCGTTCTCGAGCCTTTGGTTTTGGTTGTTTCTCGGGGTCTTTTGGACCCGCATCATGCAAGCGCCCATGGGAGTTCCGGTCGATCTGGTGCATCGTGCGCAGGGCGGCAGCATCAACGCGCAAACCGATCTGGAAACACTAAGTGGTCTGAAGATTCATCACGAGTTGGCAATGGCAGGGAGGCCCGCTCGGATATGGCGCGTTGGGGGATGGGCCTTTGCGCTTGGGCTGCTGGCGGGCTTGTCTTTTATTTACGGGCTCGAATTGGCACAGGCCGGATTTGCGCTGCTGTTTCCCTGCGCGGCGGTGAGGCTGCTTGAGGCCCGTGCAGCACGGCTTATGGCGCATGTGCCCGACATGGATGCGCTTGTGCGCGCGCATACGGTTTTGCGCAGGCAGGTTCAGAGCATCGGCATCGCAGCGGTGTTTTTCACGGCCATTTTCGGGATGCTTCGGGTGCTGTCAAATGCGATGCAGTGATGCCCTTGACATGCCGGGGCGCGATTGTACGTCCGTAGCCTTCTGATCTCTAAGACCGTACGGGGACAATGACATGGCGCATGGCGCATCTCAGGCAATCATAACAGGCGGCGCGCCAGAAGGGTATGACGCCAGTCTTGTCCTGCGTGAGGTGGACAAAGCAGCGGGGCCTGTCATTCATGTGGCCCGAGACGACAAGCGGCTTGAGGCTATGCGCGCTGCGCTTGCCTTCTTTGCGCCGAGCATGCCGGTCCTGGTCTTTCCGGCGTGGGATTGCCTTCCCTACGACCGGATATCCCCCAACGCCGATATTTCCGCTGCGCGGATGGCGACATTGGCCGCGCTGGTCCATGGCGCGCCCAAGCAATTTGTTCTGCTGACCACGATCAACGCGGCGACGCAGGCCTTGCCCGCCCGTGATGTCCTGCGTGAGGCGGCATTCGCGGCGCGGGTTGGCGACCGGTTGGACGAAGCGGCATTGCGCGGATTTTTGGTGCGCATGGGGTTCACGCAGGCGCCATCGGTGACCGAACCGGGGGACTATGCGGTGCGCGGGGGCATCATCGACATCTTTCCGCCCGGCGAAGGCGGTCCGGTCCGGCTGGATTTGTTTGGCGATGTCTTGGACGGCGCGCGCCGTTTTGATCCCGGCACTCAGCGAACCACTGAAAAGCTCGACTACGTAGAATTGGCCCCGGTTTCCGAGATCATCTTGGACGACAGCGCGATCACGCGCTTTCGACAGAATTACCGCGTTGAGTTTGGCGCGGTCGGCCGCGATGACCCGCTTTATGAGGCTGTCAGCGCGGGGCGCAAACACCAAGGCGTCGAACACTGGCTGCCGTTTTTTCACAAGACGCTGGAAACGCTGTTTGATTATCTACCCGGTGCCCCTGTTACGCTGGATGATCAGACTGGCCCAACCCGTGCGGCGCGTTGGGAGAGTATCGAAGACCAATACGACACGCGGCGCGAAGCGATGACCGCGAAAGGCCGAATTGACAGTGTTTACAAGCCCTGTCCGCCGGGGCTGTTGTATCTGGATGATGACGCATGGGCGGCGGCGCTCAGCGATCGGCGGGTTGTTCAGTTTCATCCTTTGCCGCAACCCAGCGGGCCAAATGTCATCGATGCGGGCGGACGGATCGGCCGCGACTTCTTATTGGAACGCCAGCAACGTGAAGTAAGCCTTTTCAAAGCGTTGGCGGATCACGTTCAAGTGTGCCGCAAGAAAAGTGCTGTCGTCATCGCAAGTTATTCCGACGGGGCCCGCGAACGCCTTTTGGGTCTGATGGCTGATGAAGGTCTGGGTGATGTAAGCGAAATCAAGGACTTTCGGGATGTTCCTGATGCGTCGGGCGGCATATTTCTGACGGTTTGGGGGCTTGAGCACGGGTTTGTCGCCGATGGGCTGACAGTCATCTCTGAACAGGACGTTCTGGGCGACCGGCTGGTGCGCAGCACCAAGCGCAAACGCCGGGCCGAGAATTTCCTGACCGAAGCGCAAAGCCTGAGCCCCGGCGATTTGGTGGTTCATGTGGATCACGGCGTCGGGCGATACACAGGGCTAGAGGTCGTCACCGCAATGGGCGCGGCGCATGAATGCGTGGCGCTGGAATACGCCGGGGGGGACCGCCTTTACCTACCCGTCGAGAACATTGAACTGCTGTCGCGCTTTGGCCATGATGAAGGGCTGCTCGATAAGCTGGGCGGCGGCGCGTGGCAGGCCAAGAAGGCCCGCCTGAAAGAGCGCATTCGCGAGATTGCCGACAGGCTCATTCGCATCGCTGCCGAACGCGCCCTGCGCCGCGCCCCGATCATGGAGCCGCCCGACGGCATGTGGGATGCGTTCTGCGCGCGCTTTCCCTATCAGGAAACAGACGACCAGCTGAACGCGATCAACGACTCCCTTTCCGATCTGCAAAGCGGTCAACCGATGGACAGGTTGATTTGCGGCGATGTGGGTTTCGGCAAGACCGAGGTGGCGCTTCGCGCGGCGTTCGTGGCGGCCATGTCTGGCGCGCAGGTTGCCGTGATTGCGCCAACGACGCTGCTCGCGCGCCAGCACGCGCAAGAATTCCGCGAGCGTTTTCGCGGCTTTCCTCTTGAGGTGCGGCATCTGTCGCGCTTTGTGTCCGCCAAAGAGGCCGCCGCGACCAGGGCCGGTCTGGCCGATGGCACCGTTGACATTGTCATTGGCACTCATGCGCTGCTGGCGAAAACGGTGAAGTTCCGTAATCTTGGGATGCTGGTGATCGACGAAGAACAGCGCTTTGGCGTCGGGCATAAGGAAAAGCTCAAGGCGTTGCGCACCGATGTGCATGTGCTGACGCTGACCGCCACGCCAATTCCGCGCACACTGCAACTGTCACTGTCGGGTGTGCGGGATCTGTCGATCATCGGCACGCCGCCGGTAGATCGTTTGGCGATCCGCACTTACGTTTCGGAATTCGACGGGGTCACGGCGCGCGAGGCGCTGCTGCGGGAACATTACCGGGGTGGGCAATCCTTTGTCGTTGTGCCGCGGATCAAGGACCTGCCTGAGATCGAAGAGTTTCTGCGCGATCACGTGCCGGAGGTCAGTTACGTCGTGGCGCATGGTCAGATGGCCGCCGGCGAACTTGATGACCGGATGAACGCATTTTACGACGGCAAGTACGACGTGCTTCTGGCGACGACGATTGTCGAATCTGGTTTGGACATTCCAACGGCAAACACGATGATTATTCACCGGGCCGATATGTTTGGTCTGTCGCAGCTTTATCAAATCCGGGGCCGGGTGGGTCGGTCCAAGACCCGCGCCTATGCGTATCTGATGACCAAGCCGCGCAGTCCGCTCACGCCTGCCGCGGAAAAACGGCTGCGTGTTCTCGGCTCTCTCGATAGTCTTGGCGCAGGCTTTACCCTTGCGTCACAGGACCTTGATATCCGCGGCGCGGGTAATCTTATTGGCGAAGAACAGTCCGGCCAGATGCGCGAGGTCGGCTATGAGTTGTATCAAAGCATGCTGGAAGAAGCCGTGTCCAAGATCCGGGCAGGGGAACTGGAAGGGCTTACGGATGATGATGGGCAATGGGCCCCACAGATTAATCTTGGCGTGCCGGTTCTGATCCCGGAAGAGTTTGTGCCTGATCTGGATACCCGGTTGGGGCTTTACCGGCGCCTGTCGGGACTGACGAGCAAGGTTGAACTGGAAGGTTTCGCCGCAGAACTGATTGATCGATTTGGGAAGCTCCCACGCGAGGTGAACACCTTGCTTCTGGTGATCCGCATCAAGGCCGAATGTAAAAAAGCCGGCATTGCACGTCTGGATGCCGGGCCAAAGGGGGCCACGATCCAGTTCCACAATGACAAGTTTCCAAACCCTCAGGGGTTGGTGGACTTCGTGCACGATCAAAAGGGGTTGGCAAAGGTGCGCGACAACAAGATCGTGGTGCGGCGGGACTGGGCCAAGGAATCGGACAAGATCAAAGGGTCGTTCGCGATTGCCCGCGACTTGTCGGCGAAAGCGGGGCGCCCCAAAAAGGCAATTTAGACGTCGAAGGGGCTGATCTGTTTGCGGACGATCATGCAGAAGGTTCGTTTTGGGGCGGCGTCTGGGTGTCGTCTTCGATTTCGCCAAATTGCGTGGGAACGATCTGTGCATCAATGCCGCGAGATGTCAGCCACCGTGAAAAGACATCCGTGTATCCGTGCGTGACGAACACACGCTCGGCCCCTGTGGCATCGATGGCTGTGTTCAGTCCGGACCAATCCGCGTGATCCGAAATGATGAAGCCACGGTCGGCTGCCCGGCGGCGCCGAACCCCGCGCAGTGCCATCCAGCCCGATGCAAACGCGGTCGAAACCGGGCCAAAGCGGCGCAGCCAAGTGCCTGCCATCGCCGAGGGCGGGGCGAGCAGCAGGGCACCGGGGTGGGTTTTTGCGGATACCTCTGCCGTGGCGCGCGTTGTCTGGTGCAGTGGTAGTCCCTGACCGCGTAGCACGTCGTTGGTGCCTTCTATCGCTGCGTGACACAGGATCGGCCCCTGACATGGGTCCAGCATCGACAACAGCCGCTGCGCTTTTCCAAGCGAGTAACACCCCAGAACGGCGGTGCGGCCCTGGGCCGCGCAGCCTTTCCACCAGTCGGAAATCTCGGCGGCAATTTCAGTTTGCTGCGCCCAGCGGAAGACTGGCAGGCCGAATGTGCATTCGCTTATGAACGCGTGGCACGGAAGGGGAACGAATGCGGTGCTCAGCCCGTCATCTTCAGTTTTGTAGTCTCCAGAGACCACCCAGACCTCGCCGCCCACTTCGACCCGGATCTGGGCCGATCCTGGAACATGCCCCGCCGGGTGAAACGAGACGGCCGCGCTGCCAACCATGACCGTCTGACCGTAAGGGACAGTTTGCAATGGGATGTTGCCAAGCCTGAACTTCAGAACGGGCGCTGCAAGATCGGTTGCAAGGTAACTGCCGTGTCCCGCGCGCGCATGGTCAGCGTGCCCATGGGTGATCAAAGCCCGAGGCACCGGGCGCCACGGATCAATATAAAAGTCGCCGCTGGGGCAATAAATGCCCTTATCGGTGAAGGTGAGCACGTCGCCGGTCATGGTTTCTTTTCGGCTGAGTGGTGATCGGCATGCAACCGGGTCGGGCGCGCAAACCGCATGAACGATTAAAAAATAGGCTTCCGCGGCGGCATAATTGTGCAATTGTTAAGGGGGATTGCCTTTCTGAGCGTGGCGTCCTTTCCTGTCCATGAAGCGCGTGCGAGGCAGGCCGAACCAAACGGGGACAGAAAAGACCATATGGCACCCAACTATTTTAATGAGATGTTCACTGATGGCGCGATTCGCCAGCCCTATGCCGGACTTGAGTCTTGGCAACGCGGCATGCCGGATGAATTGCGTAACCTGAAACAAGCCGAGGCCGAGGCGCTCTTTCGACGAATTGGCATCACCTTTGCGGTGTATGGCGAAGGGGGCGATCCAGACCGGTTGATTCCGTTCGACATGTTCCCGCGCGTGTTCACCAATCGCGAATGGGGGAAGTTATCGCGCGGCGTCAAACAGCGTGCGCGTGCGCTGAATGCGTTCTTGGCGGATGTTTATGATCGCGGTGAAATCGTCCGTGCGGGCCGTGTTCCGGCAAGGTTGGTTTATCAAAACGAAGCGTTTGAAAAGGCCGTTGTCGGAATCAAGCCGCCGCGATCTGTGTTCAGCCACATTGTCGGGATCGATCTTGTGCGCACCGGTCCAGACGAGTTCTTCGTTCTCGAAGACAACTGCCGGACACCGTCGGGCGTGTCGTACATGTTGGAAAACCGCGAAATCATGATGCGGATGTTTCCAAGCCTGTTTCGCGAAAACCGGATTGAGCCTGTGGAAAGCTACCCAGAGGTTCTGCGCCGAACTTTGGCGTCGGTAGCGCCCCAGAAATGCGATGGCGAGCCAAACGTCGTGATTCTGACGCCTGGCCATTTCAACTCGGCCTATTACGAACATTCGTTCCTGGCCGACATGATGGGTGTCGAACTGGTCGAAGGTCAGGACCTTTATGTTGATGGCGACTATTGCTGGATGCGGACCACAGAAGGCCCGCGCAAAGTCGATGTAATATATCGCAGAATCGATGACGCCTTTATTGATCCGCTGTGTTTCCGTCCTGACAGCATGTTAGGTGTACCGGGGTTGATGAATGTCTATCGCTCGGGCGGTGTGGCCATTGCATCCGCACCGGGTGCCGGAGTGGCGGATGACAAGGCGATCTATACGTTCGTTCCTGAGATGATCCGCTTTTATCTGGGTGAAACACCGATCCTGAAAAACGTTCCCACATGGCAGTGTGCCAAGAAGGACGAGTGCAAGTATGTCCTTGAAAACCTGCACGATATCGTGGTGAAGGAAGTGCACGGCTCTGGCGGGTATGGCATGCTCATCGGACCACGGGCCACCAAGAGTGAGATAGAATTGTTCGCGACAAAGATCCGTGAGAATCCAAGCAACTACATCGCCCAGCCGACTTTGGCACTGTCGACATGTCCAACATTCGTCGACGAGGGGATCGCGCCGCGTCACGTTGATTTGCGCCCCTATTGTTTGGTCGGTGAAAAGGTGGAACTGGTGCCCGGCGGTCTGACGCGCGTGGCCCTGAACGAAGGGTCGCTTGTCGTGAATTCGTCGCAGGGCGGCGGAGTGAAAGACACCTGGGTACTGGCGGAGTGACAACATGCTGAGCAGAACCGCTGATAACCTTTACTGGATGGGCCGCTACATGGAGCGGGCCGAAACAATGGCGCGCTTGCTGCATGTCGGCGCGCGCATGAACCTGATTCCGGACACGGTGGATGGCTTCCGCAGCGAGTGGGTTTCGATCCTGCAAGCAAGCGGTACCTTTGCTGCGTTCGACAAGAAGTATGGCGAACCGGTTGAACGCAACCTTGTGAGTCATCTTTTCTTTGACCGGGACAACCCGTCTTCTGTGGCGGCCTGCATTGCAACTGCGCGGGAAAACGCGCGCATTGTGCGGACCGCGCTGAGTGCACCGGTTTGGGACGCGCTGAATGAAGCGTATCAAGAGCTCAAGGAACTGGAACGCACACCGCGCAGCGAGATTTCCATTACCGCGCTGACGGAATGGACCGCGCGCCACCATGCGCTGGCCTCAGGCGCGTTGGAAAGCACGCTGCTGCGCAATGACGGCTATGATTTCGTACATCTTGGTTTCGACCTTGAACGGGCCGATAACACTGCCCGGTTCCTTGATGTGAAATACTACGTCCTGCTTCCCGACGCCGGGTTTGTGGGGTCGGGTCTGGACAATGTTCAGTGGCAAACCTTGCTGCGCGGTATGCAGATGCACCGCGCGTTTCACTGGGCTTATGGAGGGGAAGTCACGGCAGCCAAGATCGCTGATCTGCTGATCCTCAACCCGGCCTGTCCTCGTTCGCTTTTGACGGCGGTGGAAGAAGCGGTAAAGCACCTCGACAGGCTGGCCAAGTCGTACGGCAAATCCAGCCCGGCGCAGTCAGCAGCACAGAAGTTGCTGAATGAACTGTCCCAAACCCAGCTTGATGACATCTTTGATGAGGGGCTTCACGACTTCCTGGATCGTTTCAAAGGCAATGTTGCCGAAATCGGGACACAGGTGAGCGAAACCTATCTGATCGGAGCAGCGGCATGAAACTCAAGGTGAGCCACACAACCGTGTACCGTTTCGAGTCGCCGCAAAAATCTGTTCTGCAAAGCCATCGACTGACGCCGTCACAATTTACTGGTCAGAGTGTCGTGAACTGGGCCATCGATACGCCTGAAGGCGCCGTGACGGGCAGTTCGTTCCGCGATGGGGCAGGCGATCTGACCTCTCTCATGCGGTTTTCTGGTCCGGTCGAAGAACTTTCGATCCATGTGCATGGCACGGTAGAAACGCAGGATATGACAGGGGTTTTGCGCGGGCATCGCGAAAAAGTACCGCCCATGGCCTATCTGCGATCTACCCGGCTGACGCGCCCTGATATCGCGATATCGGAACTGGCTGCTGAAGCTCTGGCAGGTCTTGAACAAGGAACTCCGATTGAGCGGGCTCATGCCCTGTGTTCCGCTGTCACCCAGTCCATGGTTTACACGCCGGGGTCGACAACTGCGCCCACCAGCGCGGCAGAAGCTGTGGCCGGTGGAAAAGGTGTTTGCCAGGATTTTGGCCACGCGCTGATTGCGGCGGCTATCGCGTCAGAAATACCGGCGCGTTATGTCGCGGGCTATCTTTTTGCGGGCGATGAAGGGTCTCAAAGTCAGCAAAGCCAAGGCGAGGTTGCTGAAACGCCGATGGGTCCGGATTCGCAGGCGAGCCATGCTTGGGCCGAACTATTCATAGATGGTTTGGGCTGGGTTGGGTTTGATCCGTCGAATGAATGCTGCCCCGACGATCGGTATATTCGTCTGTGTTCTGGCTTTGACGCTTCTGACGCAGCACCGATCCGCGGCTTGTCAAACGGTGTTGGGGCCGAGACCTTGAATGTCGATGTTGCGGTGACGCAGGAACAGCAGTAAGCGACATGTCTTGCCGGGATGTTCCGGCGTGCCTGGAGTGGAATGGATGACTTACTGCGTTGGATTGCTGCTGAACGAGGGGATGGTCCTGCTCAGCGACACGCGCACCAATGCCGGGTTGGATAACATCTCTTGCTACAAGAAGATGTACACCTTTGAAGAACCGGGTGAACGGGTCATCGTGATTCTGACTGCGGGCAGTCTGTCGGTGACGCAGACCACACTGGCCCGGCTGCAAGAGGCGATCGACGATCCGGACGCTTCCGAAGAAACGTCGATCATGAAGGCGCGCACGATGCTGAAAGTGGCCGATCTGGTCGGTGCGCATCTTTCCGAAGTGGCCAATGACATCACCAATAAACTGGTGCGCAACAGTCAGGCGACGGCTTCGGCAACGATGATTCTGGGGGGGCAACGCAAAGGTGGCGC
Source organism: Meridianimarinicoccus aquatilis (assembly GCF_004358675.1). Lineage (GTDB taxonomy): Bacteria > Pseudomonadota > Alphaproteobacteria > Rhodobacterales > Rhodobacteraceae > Meridianimarinicoccus > Meridianimarinicoccus aquatilis. The sequence continues at coordinate 93,454 of NZ_SMZO01000002.1, forward strand.
GATGCGCCTGTTCCTGATTTACCCAGAGGGAAACTACATCGAAGCTACGCCTGATACGCCGTATTTGCAGGTCGGCGAGCATAAGTATGGCAAACCTATTCTTGACCGGGTGGTGTCGCCAACGACGTCTTTGATGGATGGTCAAAAAGCGGCGCTGCTGTCTATGGACAGCACGTTGAGGTCAAATCTGTCTGTCGGTATGCCGCTTGACCTTGCCGTGTTGCGCGATGGTGATTGCGCACTGCACGAACAGCGCAGGATCGAACAGGGTGATCCTGTGTTTGCAGAGATGAGTCAGGCGTGGTCGGCAGAGTTGAAAGATGCCTTTACCCAGATCAAGATCTGAGGGTCCAAATGATTATTGGGCCGCTGCCATTGCGCGGCCTGATGTTTGGAAGAAACCTACGCATCTCTCGATAAACAAGCGCTGACGGTCGGGTGTTTCCATCATGGTTTCATGGCGGCCACCCGGCACTTCGATCAGCGTGGCGTTGTCCCAGCGGTCTGTCAGCGCACGAATAGATTTGCTGCACACGATTTCTTCGCGCTCGGGAAGAAAGGTCAGTGTGCTTACTGGTGTGTTGGGGATGCGTTTCAGCACTTCGCACTCGCGCAACGCCCGATACAGCCATGGCATCGACGGGCCGCCAAGGCCGACACCCGGTTGGGCAAGAATCTGCGCGCGCATTTGCAACAGAGTGGGCTTATCGCTCGTCAACAAATTGTCTTCAAGATCACAGGTTTGAACATAGCTCTCGCGGGACATGCCGGGTGTGAGCCAACTGTTCAATTCGTTGCGGTGGGCCATCCATCCAAGGCTCCAACTCACCGGGCGCAGAACCGCTGGCATGGCGATCCCCCACATCGGCGCGCTGAAAACGGCCCCTTGAACCTCCAGACCGGACATAACGGTTCGAAGGCCAATGGCCCCACCCAAAGAATGGCCAATAACGAACCACGGGCGCGGCATCTTTCTTGCCTTGGCAAATGCCACGAGCGTGTCGATGTCGCGTTGGTAATCGGCAAAGTCATTGACGTGGCCAATCATCGGGTCCGTGACCAACCGGTCGGCTAGCCCTTGGCCGCGTATATCGAGAGAAACCATGCCATATCCGTGATGCGCAAAAGCCTGCGCAATATGGCCGTATTTTTCCAGATACTCTGTTCTGCCGGGAACCATGAGGATTGTTCCGGCGTCGCCGCGCGAATATTCCACAAGCCGCAAGCGCACCCCGTCGCTGGCATAGGCCCAAACAGCATCTGCTGCTTGGTCCGCGCCTGCGCTTGTGTGGTGAAAGGGCGCGGCGGCATAGGTCACGACAGAGCGGCGCCCAATTTCATCGCAAGCCCCATATCGCCGTCGATGCGCAGGCGTCCGCCCATGTAGGCGGCTGTTGGGTTCAGGTCGCCCTCAAGCATTTCACGGAAGGTTTCAGCATCCGCGCTCAAAGTAACGTCTGTGTCGCTGTCGCCTGCACGAATCCCGTCTTGATCCACAAGGATCGTCCCTTCATTTTCGATCTCGAATTTAGCAGAACCGTCAAAGCTCCCGCCTAGTTTCTGATCAAGTTTGCTTACGGCGCCGTCGATGATGTCGCTCATTGAAATTCCCCCAGTTTTTATATTGTGCCTATAGCTGTGCAGCTAGATTGCGCTATTGTCAGGGATATGGATAGAATTGTTCCGGTTTTCAAATGCGTCGTAGCGGCACTTTTTTTGTGGGCCGCAAATTTTTCTGTTAGCTATGCCCAAGATAGTGAGACGGCAGCCCTGCTAGACAAGTTGCGAGACCCGGACTTGACGAATTGGGAAGAAGTCGAGCAGTCCATCTGGCAACGGTGGTCCGAATCCGGATCCCCTACAGCGGATCTTCTTTTGGAACGGGGCCGGAAGGCCATGGAATCAGAAGATTGGCCGCTTGCGATTGATCATCTGACAGCCTTGATTGATCATGTTCCCGACTTTGCCGAAGGATACAACGCGCGTGCGACGGCCTACTATCAGGCTGATCTTCTCGGGCCTGCGATGAACGATATCGAAGCGACCCTTGCTTTGAACCCCGACCATTTCGGGGCGCTCATGGGGCTTGGGCTGATCCTTGAGAAAGTGGGTTTGGATGAGGGCGCGTTAAGCGCTTACCGCGCGGTCGCGGCTATACATCCCCACCGCCCCAACCTAAAAGACGCCATAGAGCGGTTGGAACGCAACCTCGGCGACGCAACGCTGTAACGTTTCAAGGTCTGGGACTGGTTGCTGCGTGCGACCACACCAAGGGGGAGTGATGGCAGGCAACGGACGCATCGAAGCTGTTCTCGGCCCCACGAACACCGGCAAAACCCACTACGCGATTGAACGAATGCTTGCCTATCGGTCTGGCATCATCGGCCTTCCGCTGCGTCTTCTGGCGCGCGAGGTCTATGACAAGATCAAGGCAATTCGCGGTCCGTCGGTGGTGGCCCTGGTCACTGGCGAAGAGCGAATCGTGCCGGATCGGGCGCAGTATTGGGTTTGTACGGTCGAAGCGATGCCCCAGGGCATGGGGGCGGATTTTGTCGCGATTGACGAGATACAGTTGTGCGCTGACCCGGAACGCGGCCACGTCTTCACTGACCGACTTCTCAAGGCGCGCGGCCAGCACGAGACGCTTTTCCTGGGGGCTGACACGATGCGCAGCGCCATCGCCGCGCTCGTTCCCGGGGTTGTGTTCCACCACCGCGAGCGGATGTCTGAACTGACCTATGTCGGCGCCAAGAAACTGAGCCGCATGCCGCCCCGTTCTGCAATTGTCGGCTTTTCCGTGGATAGTGTGTATGCAATCGCAGAATTGTTGCGCCGCCAAAAGGGTGGGGCAGCCGTGGTCATGGGGGCGTTGAGCCCCCGAACGCGGAATGCCCAGGTCGAATTGTATCAGAACGGGGAAGTGGACTATCTGGTTGCGACTGACGCGATCGGGATGGGGCTTAACCTCGACATTCGGCACGTCGCCTTTTCATCATTGGCCAAATTCGACGGGCGCAGAATGCGGGCGTTGCAGCCTAACGAGTTGGCCCAAATCGCCGGCCGGGCAGGGCGCCACACTGAAAACGGAACATTTGGCGTCACCGGTGAGGCGCGTCCCTTAAACGAGGATATGGCGCAGGCCATCGTCGACAACCGCTTCGTTCCGGTTAGAAAACTCCATTGGCGAAATGGACGGTTGGATTTTGGGACGCCTGATCGGTTGATTCGCTCGCTTGAGTTGCAAACGCAAGACGAATGGCTGACCAGATCCCGCGATAGCGAAGACCTGCTATCGCTCAAATCGCTTTCAAATGTACCAGAGATCAGCGACCGCATCACCGGCGGCCCGGATGTGAAGTTGCTGTGGGATGTGTGCCGAATCCCGGATTTTCGCGGCATCAGTCATGCAGAGCATGCAGGGCTTTTGGAATCGATCTTCGGGTATCTGCATGACGATGGATGTATCCCGGATGATTGGATGGCCCGGCAGGTCAAGCGCATTGACCGGACCGAAGGCGATATCGATACAGTGTCGAAACGGCTCGCCTTTATTCGAACATGGACTTATGTTGCGCAGCGCAAAGGGTGGCTTCGTGATGAAAGCCATTGGCGCGAGGTGACGCGCGCTGTAGAGGACCGTCTGTCAGACGCGCTTCATGCCCGTTTGACCCAAAGATTTGTTGACCGGCGTACATCTGTTCTGTTGCGCCGGTTGAAGCAGAAGGAGAGCCTGGTGGCTGAAGTAAACGACAAGGGCGAGGTGACCGTCGAAGGTCAATTCGTCGGCCGGCTGGCGGGCTTCCGCTTTGTGCAGGATCAATCGGCCAGTCCGGACGAGGCGCGCACGCTGCGCCAGGCTAGCCTTCAATCGCTTGTGCCGCATTTCCATTTGCGCGCAGACCGACTGTACAACGCGCCCGACACGGAACTGGACTATACAGAACAGGGCGGCCTTATGTGGGGTGACAGCGCTGTCGGAAAGTTGGTCGCGGGATCCGAGACGTTGAAGCCTCGCGTGCAGGCCTTTGTGGACGAAGAAGCCGGTCCAGAGGTGGCGCAAAAGGTTGAGCGACGTTTGCAGCACTTCATTGACCGCAAGATCGCCACACTGTTCGAGCCGCTTTTGGGGCTGCAAAACGACGAAACGCTGACGGGCCTTGCACGTGGCTTTGCCTTTCAGATGGTCGAAGCAAATGGCGTCTTGCCGCGCGAGCGGGTTGCAAACGATGTAAAGTCGCTGGACCAAGATGCCCGCGGTGCCCTGCGCAAGCATGGTATCCGGTTCGGTCAGTTTACGATCTTTCTGCCCTTGCTGCTAAAACCAGCGCCGACTCGACTTCGGCTTGTCTTGTGGTCGTTGGCCCAGGATCTTAGCGAATTCCCGGAAAGCCCGCCGCCAGGTCTGGTAACCGTCCCAGCGCGCAGTGATGCCCCCGACGGCTATCACACTATGTCTGGCTATCACGCGGCCGGCGATCGAGCGATTCGGATCGATATGCTTGAGCGGCTTGCTGACATGCTTCGTGCGCAGGATACGCGCGGCGGGTTCGAAGCGACCGCTGATATGCTGTCCATCACCGGCATGACTCTGGAACAGTTCGCGGTTCTTATGACGGGCCTTGGCTATGCCGCAGATAGGGCTGAGCGACCCAAACAACGGGCCGTTCCGGCACCTCAGAAGGCTGAGCAAGCAACTCCCGCAGCTGATGCAACAGCTGAGCCTGAAGTGTCTACGGGAGACACGACTGGTGAACCTGAGGACGCCGCAAATGTGGCTGTGACCGCTGACCCGGTTGCGGAAGCGGCGGAAACAGACACTCCGCCAGTTCCTGAAGCGGAAAACGCCCCCGACGCGGTTGCAGATGAGACCGCCGAGGTAGTGGACGAAGCTGCCAAGGAAAACACGCCCGCCGAGATCGAGGTGTTTTATACCTTCCGTTGGTCACCACCGCGCCGGGGTGGCAACCGTCCGCAAAACGCCGGCAAGCGCGGTGCTACAAAAGGTCGCAACCAAGGGGGCGGGGAACGTCCGAAGGGCGGCAAACCCAAGGGCAAGCGTCCTCCAAAGGACGGCAAGCCGCAGGGCGCGAAAACCTTTGTTGCACGCCCGCCAAAGGCCGAAAAGAAGATCGACCCAGACAACCCGTTTGCGGCTGCACTCATGGGGTTGCGTGATAAGTCCTGAAACCGGGAGTGACGCCAGCCTGAGGTTGGATAAATGGTTGTGGCATGCGCGCTTTTTCAAAACGCGCAGCCGCTCTGCCGAGGTCGTCTCGGGCGGGCACGTGCGGGTAAATGCGCGGCCCGTTTCAAAAGCGTCCTTTGCAGTACGTCCCGGCGATACCCTGACTTTTGCGCAGGGTCGCACCATTCGTGTTGTGCGGATCGTGGGTATTGCAGATCGCCGCGGGCCCGCGGCAGAAGCGCAGGCGCTTTATGACGATCTGTCGCCACCCGCCGAACCGACTTTTAAAGAAGCAGGCGCGCCCACCGCGGAGCGGGGGCGCATAAACCGCAAGGATCGCCGGGCTGGGCGACTTTCCAAGCAAGGGCCGCTTGATTGATCGTCGTTACCGCAATAGGTAGTCACCCAAACACAAAAGCGAGCCTTCCATGACATATGTCGTCACCGATAACTGCATTGGCTGTAAATACACCGACTGCGTCGAAGTCTGCCCAGTAGATTGCTTCTATGAGGGCGAAAACGCACTGGTCATTCACCCTGATGAGTGCATCGATTGCGGTGTGTGTGAGCCCGAATGCCCCGCCGATGCGATCCGTCCCGATACAGAGCCGGATATGGAAAAGTGGGTTGCGTTCAACCTTAAGTATAGCGAATTGTGGCCGGTGATCTATACTAAGAAAGATCCGCTGCCTGATGCCGAAAAGCGTGACGGCGAGACCGGCAAGCTGGACACGATTTTTTCAGAAGCGCCGGGTGAAGGCGGTTAATACGCGCACTTAAGCACCTTTGCGTGTGCATGCAGTCTGGGGTCTATGCCCGGACTGCTTTTTGTGTTATGTTATCTGTTCAAACGACCTGTAAAACCCGAAACGTCTCGTCCTTGTATGGCCGAGCACGTTTCTTTTTTGCCCTTTGACGCGTTTAGCAAGCGCGCCCGGGCGGAAGATGAGGAAGAGAACCACATGAGCCAAGCGAAAGCGTCAGAATTTCGTGCCAATGATTTTGTTGTCTATCCGGCCCATGGGGTCGGCCAAATCATATCAATCGAAGAACAGGAAATCGCCGGGCTGACGCTCGAGCTTTTTGTGATTTCCTTTGAAAAAGATAAAATGACGTTGCGCGTGCCGACCAACAAGGCCGCTGATGTAGGGATGCGGTCTTTGTCGACGCCTGATGTCATCTCGCGGGCGATGGAAATCCTGAAGGGCAAAGCAAAGGTCAAAAAGGCCATGTGGTCCCGCAGGGCGCAGGAATACGAACAGAAAATCAACTCGGGCGATTTGATCGCGATTGCTGAAGTGGTGCGCGACCTGCACCGCGCCGACGATCAGCGCGAACAGAGCTATTCTGAGCGTCAGCTTTACGAAGCAGCTTTGGAGCGTCTGACCCGTGAAGTCGCTGCCGTGAGCGGCGCTGACGAAGGCGATGCCCACCGCAAAGTAGGTGATGTGTTGATGAGCCGCGCGGCCTGATACGCGACCGGCACAACAGTGCTGAGAGATTTGGGGTCGTGACCTAAGGGTCGCGGCCCTTCTTGTTGTCCCCGGAAAACCCCAGTTACAGCCTATCCTAAAAAGTGCAACCAAGCCCAAGCGGTCAGCACTGTGGCTGCCGTCCCCACAAGGACAGAAGAAGCCGCCACGCGCCGCGCATTGCCGTACATGTCGGCAAAAAGATACGCGTTGACGCCCGGCGCCATGGCACCGGTAAGAACTGCGGCCCTGAACCCTTCGACGGGGAGTGCAAAATAGCTGCCAACGCACCATGTGATGGCAGGATGAACGACCAGGGAAATCGCCACGACGAACGCAATTGTGCGCATGTCACCTTCGGGGCGATAGCGAACCAAGACACCGCCAAGAGCAAAAAGCGCGGCGGGCAGGGCAGCCCTGACCATAAGTGCAACCGCTTCGGTGAGGACGGTGGGCAGAACGATACCGGTCAGGTTGACGATGATGCCCAGTGACAGACCAATGACCAGCGCGTTTGAAAACATCGCCTTGAGAATGGCGCGGACCGTCTCAAGCCCGGTGCCGCCCTTGTTCCGCACGATCTCCATCGTGGTGATGCCGATCATGTAGCAAACCGGCGAATGTATGGCGATGATGACGAAATTCGAAGCGAGCGATGCGGTGCCATAGGCACGTTCCGAGATGGGAATCCCCAGCAGGACCGAGTTTGAGAACAGGCAGCAAAAACCGATTGCCACGGCATCATCCCAAGGTCGTCCAAACAAATACCGCGCCCCAAGAAGTCCCAGTATGAACCCAGAGATGGCACCGGTGTAAAAGCTGACCAGCAAACGCCAGTCGAAGACTGCAGCCAGATCAAGCGTCGATATCGCCTGAAACAACAAACAGGGAATGGCGAATTTTTGGGTAAAACGCATCAGACCATCAACGCCCGAGTCGCTGAACAACCCTCGTTTTACCGCAACATACCCAAAGCCGATAACCAGAAAGACGGGGATGACAACTTCAAGAAGCGCGCCCACCGGTCAGACCACGAAGGTCAGTGTCAGCCCGTCATAGGCTGGCACAATGTGGTTGGCGGTTTCGGCGGCGATCGTCGCATAGTCGAGGTCGATATGCATATTCGTGAGCACAGCCTGCTTTGGTTTTGCGCTGTCAATCCAAGCGAGTGTCTGGTCCAAATGTGCATGGCTTGGGTGCGGTGTGCGCCGCAGCGCATCAACGATCCAACACTCCAAATCTTGAAGCTCGGCCCAAGCAGCATCATAGATTTCCGAAACATCAGGAAGGTAGGCAACGTTGCTGACCTTAAAGCCTAGCGCGTCGATACGGCCATGACCCACACGCAGCGGCCGAAGCGTGAGCGCCCCGCCGGCCCCGTCGATGGTGATATCCGCGTCGTTCTCAATCGGGTGCAAGTTCAGGATCGGTGGATAGTCAGACCCTTCGGGGGATGTGAACGCATATCCGAACCGTGCACGAAGATCCTTTTCCGTTGCCGCGTCTGCCCAGACATCCAACCGCTGCCGAGTATTGAAAAAGATCATGCGCAGGTCATCCAGCCCGTGAACGTGATCCGCATGTGAATGGGTGTAAACCACCGCGTCCAGCACGCCGACTCCGGCATCCAGGAGTTGAGCGCGCAAATCGGGCGAACTGTCGATCAGCACTCGGGTTATTCCCTTGGGCGTTTCGCGTTCCAGCAGGACAGAGCACCGCCGCCGCTGGTTTCGCGGGTTAGCCGGGTCGCATGCGCCCCAATTGCCGCCAAGCCGCGGAACGCCGCCAGACGAGCCGCAACCAAGTATCGTGACACGCAGTTCGGCCATCACACGCAGGCCTTTGAAAACAGTCTGTCGAAATTGGCGCAGGTTTGTTTGGCGAAGTCACTCTCGCTCAGGCCAAAGATGCTCGCGCCGACGGCTGCCGTGTGAACCACATGCCCCGGTTCGTTCCGGCGACCCCGGTGCGGCGGCGGCGCAAGATAGGGGCTATCGGTTTCCACCAATATCCGGTCCAGCGGGGCGGCAGCAAAAATCTCACGCAGGTTCGTGCTGCGCGGGAATGCGGCGATGCCGGACATGGATAGATAAAAGCCAAGGTCCAGGGCAGAGTGTGCCAATGCCGCGCTGCTTGAGAAGCAGTGCATCACGCAAGAAAAAGCGCCGCCACCGCGATGTTCCGATGACAGGATCTCGGCCATGTCGTCGTCGGCGTCTCGGGCGTGGATGATCAATGGCAGCCCGGTCTGACGGGCCGCATCAATGTGAATGCGCAAGCTGGTTTTCTGTGCCTCGGCGCTTTCGGCCGTATAGTGATAATCAAGGCCCGTCTCCCCGATACCGACAAACTTTGGATGAGCAGCCAGCGAGATCAATTCGTCTGTGGTTGCCATGGGCTCGCTTGCCACGCTCATCGGGTGCGTTCCGGCAGCATAGAATACACCGTCATGCGCTTCGGCGATGGCGCGAACCGCCGGTTCGCTGCGCAGCTTGGTGCAAATCGTGACCATTCGGGTCACCCCGGCGGCACGCGCACGGGCAATCATATCGCCGCGATCCTGATCGAAATCGGGGAAGTCCAGGTGGCAATGGCTGTCCACCAGCGCCGGGGGCGGGGTCGTTGGTTGTGTCATGCAGGGCTACCTGTCGGCGGCGCAGTCTTGCGCGAGGGCGTCAAGTTTCACGCACATATCAAGGATGAGCGCGGAAGCGTCAAGGTTGACCGCGAGGCCGCGCCGCACGCGCCCGGTCAATTGTTGCTGAGCGTCAGCCCAGCGACGCCCGGCGTTCGGGCTTGGGGTCAGGGCTTCGGGAAGTGGCGGTGACACGGGATAGCCCAGAACGCCTTGCCGCGCCAAGCCTGCAAGGCGTTGGTCCAGCAAGTCGAGAAATAGCGCGCGGCGATCTTCTGCCTTCGGGGTTCCCAACTCGTTGGCGAGGGCTGTTGCGGCCATTCGGTCCAACCCCGGCAGGCTACCCAGCATCCGGTCCAGCGTTTGCGACAGAGCAAGCCCGTCTTGAGCATACATGCGCAAGGCGGCACCAACGCTGCCAGAGGCATGGCGGACCAAAGCCAATCGTTCATCTTCGTTCAATTCTGGCAAGGTTGCTGCCAGAGCATGATCCACGTGGTCGGGGTCAAGCGGGCCGCAAGATAATGTGCGGCAGCGCGACCGGATCGTGGGCAGCAAGCGCGACGGCATATGGCTGATCAGCAGGAAGACTGTTCGTGCAGGCGGCTCTTCGAGCAACTTCAGCAGCGCATTCGCGGCTGGGCCAAGCATATCATCGGCGGAATCCACGATCACCACGCGGCGCCCACCATCCGATTGGCTGAGGGCGAAGAACTTTTTAAGCCCGCGCACTTCATCCACCGTGATAACGGTCTTGAGTTTGCCACGCTTCACATCAAGCGGACGACGCAGCAGGTACAAAGACGGGTCGGACAGCGCACTTAGTCGGCGATTGAGCGGGCTGTTCATGTCCGTCTCAAGTGAGCTGGGTGCCGGAAGGGCATCGCCAAACATGCTGCCACCTTCCTGCGGGATATCGGCCAACAAGAACCGCGCGATCCGCCACGCTAAGGTGGCCTTTCCGATGCCAGGTGGGCCCGTGATCAGCCAAGCGTGATGCAGGCGTCCTGACCCATAGGCGGATAAGAACGCGTCCTGCGCCGCCTCGTGACCGATCAATGCCGTCGCATGGCGCGGATGCGGTGCACCTTCGGCGCGGTCAGCTTCAAGGCTCTCGTTCTGCACGCTCATGCCGGCGTAAAGACCGCTTCGGCATCAATTCGGTCTGCAACGATTTCGGGGGTGCCGTTTCCGTCGATGAGTCGCACGCGTTCCGGTGCACGCAGGGCAAGCGATGTGAAGCCTTCGCGCAGGCGGCTTTGGAAGCTCGTGCCAAAGGTTTCGAACCGGTCCTCGCCGCCATTGCGTGCGCTGGCGCGTGCCAATGCGGCTTCGGGCGACATGTCGATAACAAAGGTCAGGTCAGGCTCGATCCCGATCATCAGACGGTGCAGTTCATCAACCAGATCGACCAGATCGCCCCGCGTTGTGCCCTGATAAACGCGGGTACTGTCGACAAAACGGTCGGTAATGACAGTCGCGCCGCGCGCCAAAGCCGGGGCGATGGTGCGTTCCCAATGATCGCGCCGCGCCGCCGTAAACAGCAGTATTTCGGTTTCGGGCGACCAGCGGTCTGTTGCGCCTTCGACCAGCAATTTGCGGATCTGTTCCGCGCCGGGTGCGCCGCCCGGCTCTCGGGTCAACACGACTTCGGTGCCTGCGCGCCGCAGCCTTTCTGAAAGCAGACGGGATTGGGTGGATTTTCCGCAGCCATCGATCCCTTCAAAGCTGATGAACCGGCCTGTGCCCGCGGCAGTCTGTGTGCTCAAAATAATGCGCCTGCTTGCTGTGTGATGCGGTTGACCAGCGTCATTCCGGCGCTGCGCAGCCGGGGGACAAAGCCGCCATAGCTGACATCGCGGTCCGCAACGAGAGGAAGGCGCGCTTCGGGCAACCCCTCGCGTGTCACGACGAGTTCAGCAACGGCGTCGCCCTGTGCAATCGGGGCCTGCAACGGTGTGTTGTACACCAGTTCTGTCACAACGTCGTCGCGAGAAACGGCTTCAACAAGCACGCTCAGATCTGCTGGCGCGACCAAACCTACGCGTGTGGAATCGCCCATCCAAACTGGCGCATCCGCGATCAGTTCCCCACTGGTGGCGATTTTCTGCTCAACAAACTGTCGAAACGCCCAGGTGACGACTCGCTCTGCTTCTTCGGCGCGGGCGCTCGACGATTGCAGGCCTGAAATGGCAAAGACAATACGTCTGTCGCCTTGTTTGGCGGATCCGACAAGTCCGTATCCTGCTTCTTGGGTGTGACCGGTTTTCAACCCGTCTGCCCCAATGCCCAATGTCAAAAGCGGGTTTCGATTGAAACGGTTTTGCGGCGCGCGCCCGTCGAATTCCCATTCGGGCATTGCAAAGTAGCCGTAGAACTGGGGAAAATCCTCGATCAAATGCTGTGCGAGGATGGCAAGATCGCCCATGCTCATACGATGGTTCGGGTCCGGCCATCCAGAGGCATTGGCAAGCGTGGTATTTTCCATCCCCAACTCACGCGCCCGTTCTGTCATCAACTGCGCAAAGTGGCGTTCGTTTCCGGCCAATCCTTCGGCGACCACCACGGTTGCATCATTTCCGGACTGGACGATGATGCCTTTGATCAACTCTTCTGCCGTCGGGCGATCGCGTTCGTTCAGGAACATCGTCGATCCGCCCATTTCCCGCGCGCGGGTGGACACGCCAAACCGCGTATCAAGCGTGATATTCGGATTGTCGCGCAGTGCTTCGAACAGCATGAACAGGGTCATAAGCTTGGACATGGAAGCCGGCGGCAAAGGCGTGTCACCGTTCTTGTTCATCAGAACGGTGTTCGTGGTAAGGTCCAGAACAAAGGCCGCCTCGGCGCGCGTATCAAATACCGATTGCGCGGTAGCGGGTAGCGAAGTTGCCAGCCAGAGCAGGCACGGGATCAAAAACGGTTTTAACATGACAGTCCTGTAAGTTCCGGCATTTCGAAGAAGCCTAGCACCAGCGCGGGGCAGGGCCAACCGAATTGGACCCTTTCGCCCTCTTGACGGCGCGGACGGCACCTAGGAGTGATGGAGAAGCAAAATTGGGAGTCGGCAATGAGCTGGGCAAGCGAAATCGAAGGGTTGAACCGGATAGAGCCGGGCGCGCGTGCCACGCTTGAACGCGACTCGCGACGGGTCACTGTGCCTGCTGGAACAGTTGTTTTCGGCCCCGGTGCGCAGGCGGATAACCTGATCGTGGTTCTGCGCGGTGCTGTGCGGGTCCAGCACGTGTCCGAAAGCGGGCGGCAGATTGTCTTGTATCGCGTCAATCCCGGTGAGACCTGTATCATGACGACGGCGTGTTTGATGGCGCACGAAGCCTATTCCGCCGAAGGTGTGACCGAAACGGAAGTGGATGCGGTCATGGTACCGCGTCGGACCTTCGACACGATGATCGGTCTGTCGTCGGATTTCCGGACGTTTGTGTTCGATGCCTATGCGCAACGGATGACGGATCTGTTCTTGTTGATTGAAGATGTCGCCTTTCAGCGAATGGACATTCGGCTCGCCCAAAAGTTGCTTGAGTTGTCCAAAGGGGCCGGGTCCGTCGGGACCACCCATCAACAACTGGCGGCTGAATTGGGCACCGCCCGCGAAGTCATTTCGCGGCTTTTGCAGGAATTTCGGCGCCGGGGGCTGATCACGTCGGCGCGGGGTGAAATTGTGCTGAATGATGCGGCTGGTCTGCGAAATCTCGCTGCAACAGATTAAATCGAGAATTTTATATATGTTTGGTGACTTGGTCACAGACGCGCGCAGCGCGGCCGGCATAAACATCGGTCATACCTCAAGGAGAGTGACCATGACCCCCAATGTTGGACAAACTGATCGTATCATTCGCGGCGCCGCCGGTGTCGCGCTTGTGTTGCTGTCTGTTTTCAGTGGCATGCCCCTGTTTGACGGCAGTCTCGTCAAGTGGATTGCTGTTCTTGTCGGCCTTGTGTTGCTGGCGACGTCGTCTGTCGCATTTTGCCCTGGCTATGCCCTTTTCGGCATCAAGACCTGTAAAGACTGCTGATTGACCGCCGCTTCTGTCTGACCGGTCCGAATGCCGCAGCCGCGGCGGTTGGCAGACAGGGCGGCGTCGATTACATGCAAATATCAATATGTAATACACTTTGGGTGGAGTGCCGGTGTGCGCTCCGCCCAGGTTGGAGGAAACTATGTCGAACTACCCCGTGGATCCGTCGATCAAACCCGAGGTCAAAGCTTTCTTCGACGCTGCGACCAATACCATCACATATGTGGTGAAAGACCCCGACTCGTCGTCCTGCGCTGTTGTCGATAGCGTCATGGATATCGATTATGCTGCAGGCCGCATTACATACGAAAATGCGGATGAGGTGATCGCGTATATCCGGGACAACGGTCTCAAGCTTGAATGGTTGCTCGAAACCCATGTTCACGCAGACCACTTGTCGGCAGCCCCTTATATCCAGGATCAACTGGGCGGCAAAATTGGCATCGGCGAAAAGATCACCGTTGTGCAGGACACGTTCGGCAAAGTCTTCAACGAAGGCACTGAATTCCAGCGTGACGGATCGCAATTCGATCACCTGTTTGTGGACGGCGATACATTCACAATTGGCGGCATGACAGGCTTTGCAATGCACACGCCCGGCCATACGCCGGCTTGCATGGTGCATGTGATTGGCAATGTTGCCTTTGTGGGTGACACTTTGTTCATGCCTGATGGTGGGTCTGCGCGTGCGGATTTCCCAGGCGGGGATGCGGGTGAGTTGTACGACAGCATCCAGAAGGTTCTGGCATTGCCTGACGAAACTCGTCTGTTCATGTGCCACGACTACGGCCCGAACGGGCGCGACATTCAGTGGGAAACCACTGTCGCCGAAGAAAAGGTCCACAACATCCACGTGGGCAGCGGCAAGACGAAAGAGGACTTCGTCAAGTTTCGGACCGAGCGCGATGCGCAACTTGATATGCCTAAGCTGATCATTCCGTCGCTTCAGGTGAACATGCGCGCGGGTGAAATTCCCGCCGACAAAGACGGTCGCCCGATGCTCAAAGTGCCTGTTAACGGCCTGTAATTCTTTCGGCGGTGCCTTCGGGCGCCGCCTTTTTCAATGACGCGGCGCGAAGACGCCGGACCCGGAGAGGAGACCCCATGGACCCCAAGCCCATTTCGCCAGAGCTATCAGTGAGCCCGCAAATTGCGCCAGAAGACATCGCGCAACTTGCCGCCGATGGATATCGTGCAATCATTTGCAACCGTCCGGATGGCGAAGGCGCTGACCAGCCGACCTTTGACGAGATTGAGGCGGCGGCGAAAGCTGCGGGTCTTGAAGCCCGGTATCTGCCGATCACACAAGGCAAGGTCAGCGACGAAGATGCGGCCGCCTTTGATCGACTGAGCAAAGAGTTGCCGGGTCCGGTTCTGGCATATTGCCGGTCGGGCATGCGCAGTGCCACGCTTTGGTCCCTTGGGGCTGCGCGCACCGAAACGCCAGCCACGATCCTGTCCGCGACCAAAGCCGCCGGGTATGACATGAGCGGCGTTGTACGGCGCATCGTCAATGGCGGGCGCACGCCGACGGATACGGGCGATGCGACCCATGACATCGTGATCGTGGGCGGCGGCGCTGCAGGTGTTGCGGTGGCGGCCAGCCTGAAGGCGCGTAAGCCAGGCGCAAATATTGCGATCATCGATCCGGCGGACGTCCATTATTACCAACCCGGCTGGACCATGGTTGGCGGCGGTATTTTTGACGCGAAATCAACGGCAAAGACGATGGGTTCCCTGATCCCGACCGGCGTACACTGGATCAAGGCTGCGGTCGCTGCATTTGAGCCAGACGCAAACGCCGTGATTCTGGATGGGTGCCGAGTGGTGAAGTACAAGCGCCTGATCGTGTGTCCCGGCCTTAAGCTGGATTGGCATGGGGTCGAAGGGCTGGTTGATACGCTGGGCAAGAACGGCGTCACCTCTAACTATCGCTATGATCTGGCGCCTTACACTTGGGAGTTGGTGAAGGGGCTGAAATCAGGCCGGGCGTTGTTCACCCAACCGCCCATGCCGATCAAATGTGCAGGTGCCCCGCAAAAGGCGATGTACCTGTCAGGTGACCACTGGCATCGCAATGGCCGATTGAAGAACATTGATATCAGCTTCCACAATGCGGGCGGCGTCTTGTTCGGTGTGAAAGACTATGTGCCCGCGCTGATGGACTACGTAAACAAGTACCGCGCTGACCTTAACTTCTTCAACACGCTCATCGCAGTAGATGGGTCGGCGAAAACAGCGACCTTCAAAGTTGCCAAGCCAGACACGGACCCGACCGAGGTCAAAGTCGAGTTTGACATGATGCATGTTTGCCCGCCGCAGACCGCCCCAGACTTCATCCGCGTCTCGCCCCTTGCGGATGCGGCCGGTTGGGTCGACGTGGATCAAGCCACGTTGCGCCACAAGACCTATGAAAATGTTTGGTCGCTGGGCGATGTGACCAATGCTCCCAACGCCAAAACTGCCGCCGCAGCACGCAAGCAAGCGCCGGTCGTTGCGGAAAACGTGGTTGCTGACATGCGCGGCAAAGCGCCGGTTGCGCAATATGACGGTTATGGATCGTGCCCGCTTACGGTTGAGCGCGGCAAGATCGTTCTGGCCGAATTTGGCTATGGCGGCACGTTGTTGCCATCCTTCCCCAAATGGCTGGTGGATGGCACCAAGCCGACCCGTGCTGCATGGTTGCTGAAAGAGCGGATTTTGCCGCCGATCTATTGGCAGGCGATGCTGCGCGGCAAGGAATGGATGGCCAAGCCCGAAGCGCTGAGTGCCGCTGATACCTGAACTGCGATATTTGTGATCCGCAGGCGCGCCCGACCGGAGCGCGCCTGCACCCTATGTAAGTGACGGAAGGTTCCGGACGTGTCTTTGATATCTACATTGCGCCGCTATGTGCCCATTCTTGAATGGGGCCGGACCTATGATCGCGATATGCTGACCAATGACCTGGTGGCAGCTGTGATCGTGACCATCATGCTGATCCCGCAGTCACTGGCTTATGCGCTTTTGGCTGGATTGCCGCCCGAGGCGGGGCTCTATGCCTCCATTTTGCCGATCATCCTTTATGCTATTTTTGGCACATCCCGTGCGCTTGCCGTTGGGCCGGTGGCGGTTGTGTCGCTGATGACGGCCGCCGCGCTAGGCCAAGTGGCCGAAGCGGGCAGTGTTGGGTATGCCGCCGCCGCGTTGGTGCTTGCCGGGCTGTCTGGTGCGATGTTGCTTTTGCTTGGGGTGTTCAAGTTGGGTTTTCTGGCCAACTTCCTGAGCCACCCGGTTATTGCAGGTTTCATTACGGCGTCGGGCGTGATCATCGCCGCGAGCCAGCTAAAACACATTCTTGGAATTCAAGCATCGGGTCACAGCTTGCCGCATCTGTTGGGCGATATGTGGCGTCACCTGCCGCAGACGAACCCTTTCACGCTGGCGATTGGTGTTGCCGCAACCGCGTTTCTGTTCTGGGTCCGCAAGGGGCTTAAACCGCTGCTGCGTAAATCTGGCTTGTCTCCGCGGATGGCCGACATCGGGGCAAAGGCTGGGCCTGTCGCGGCTGTGGTCGTAACGACGGCCGTTGTGTGGCTTTTCGGGCTTGAAGGGCGCGGCGTGGCCATTGTCGGGACTGTGCCACAATCGCTTCCTCCATTCACGATCCCGACCTTTGACCTTGATCTTGTCAGGTTGCTGCTCGTGCCCGCCTTGCTGATCTCTATCATCGGCTTTGTGGAATCCATTTCAGTTGCACAAACGCTGGCGGCCAAGAAACGCCAACGGATTGACCCGGATCAGGAGTTGATCGGTCTTGGCGCGGCCAATATCGGCGCGGCTTTCTCAGGCGGTTTCCCGGTAACTGGCGGGTTCTCGCGGTCTGTTGTGAACTATGATGCGGGATCTGAAACACCGGCTGCCGGAGCCTATACAGCCGTTGGTTTGGGCATCGCGGCGCTTGCTTTGACGCCCTTGATCCATTTCCTGCCGAAGGCGACTTTGGCGGCGACGATCATTGTCGCGGTCCTGAGCCTTGTCGATTTTTCGATTTTGAAGAAGACATGGGCCTATTCGCGCGCAGATTTCGCCGCGGTGGCAGCAACGATCCTGTTGACGCTTCTGGTCGGTGTCGAAGCTGGGGTGTCTGCCGGTGTCGTGCTGTCGATCGGGTTGCACCTGTTCAAGACATCGCGCCCCCATATCGCCGAAGTCGGGCAAGTGCCGGGAACAGAACACTTCCGCAACATTAATCGGCACGACGTTCTGACGGATCCGGCTGTTTTGACAGTGCGCATCGACGAAAGCCTGTATTTCGCCAATGCCCGGTTCTTGGAGGATTACATTCTTGATCGCGTGATTGGCGATGAGGATCTGCGCCACGTCATCCTGATGTGTTCCGCTGTAAATGAAATTGATATGAGCGCGCTTGAAAGCCTTGAGGCAATCAATCACCGCCTGCATGACATGGGGATGAAACTTCACCTGTCAGAGGTGAAAGGCCCGGTAATGGACCGCCTGCAGCGCAGCCACTTCATCGATGACCTGACGGGGGAGGTGTTTCTGTCACAATACGCCGCTGCGATGAAGTTGGCCGAACAGCAACCAGCGCAAGCACCTGTAGACCCGGCCGCCTGAGGCGGCCCAGGGCCTGTGAAAGCCTTTAGGCCGCCTTGTCCATGCTTAGAAGCGTGCGAAGGCCGCTATTGCTGTCTGTCAGATCGGCAAGCGTGACTTCGTCCAGCGTGGCGTAGAACGCGTTCAAAGCGCGTTTCAGCGTCCCGCGCAATTTGCAGCAGCTTGTCAGCGGGCATTCGTTTTCGCTTTTGTCGAAGCATTCGGCAAAAGGAACGTCGGATTCGAGCATTCTGGCCACTTCGCCAATAGAAATTTCGGATGCCGGGCGGGCAAGTTTCACACCGCCATGTCGGCCGCGTGTCGTGTCGATAAAGCCTCCTTGCCCAAGAAGATTTACCACCAATCCCAGATGGTTGAGCGATGCGTTGCAGGCTGCCGCAATGTCGGCTTTGCGCACGGTCAGGCCGGGATTGACGGCACAAAACATAAGCGCGCGCATGGCGAGATTGGTTCGTGTGGTCAGCCGCATTTTGGTGAATCCTCCATAGATATGGAGTCACGATACACCTTTACGCAGCGTCGCGATTTGACCTCAATCAAATGCACCATTTTCATTGAGGGTGTGCCGTGCCGCGGGTCAGCGTAGGATTGGCGGTTTATCGGGGTTGGTGCCGGGGGCAGGGCGCGGGTCGGGGGCGTCGTGCTGCGGTAAATCAAAGCGCAACCCCACGCGGGCCAATTGCGCTGAAACAGGGTCTGCGGCCCTTAGGAAAGCGACATCAAGACTGCCTGCTTCCAGGCCGCTGAAAGCCAGCGCCTCGTTTACGGCACGCGCCAACGCGCCTTCGGCACCTTGGACGACGTCAATGAACGCCAATAGATGGCCGCGCGCGCCTGTGTCATAGGTGACACCGGCAAGATAGGCTAGGGTGGCGCGCCCTGTCATCGCCGCCAATTTCGCATCCAGTGCGGTTAAAAGCGACTCTGGCAGGCCCGTTGGGGCGGTGACTTCTTGTGGGCGGGCTTCGGTTTGTGTTGGCCCGTGAGCCAGCGTTTCTGTCAGCCAGGTGATCGCGTCTACGCCAAGCAGCATAGCAGAGGGCGCAACATCGGGATTGATGGCAAGCCCAAGGGATTGCCCTTGCAGCATTCCTGCCAGAACGCGGCCGGGAAGGGCGGCGTAGGGGGCGATGCCGCCCGCGAATTCGGCCAAACGATCCTCGCGGTCAAAAGCCAGAACGAAGCGCCCGTCTTCGGTATCAAACACGCGTGGGTCGATGCCATCGCCCTCAGGTTCGTTTTCCAGCAGCAAGAACAGTTCTGCATCTGCCAGACGTTCAAAAAACCGCAGCCGGGGCCCGGTGTCATCTGGCGCAGCATCCATGGCGGCATGGGCAGCATCAAGCGGTGTGGGGGTGGTCATCCTTGGCCTCCGGTTCCGTTTGGGGGTGCGTAGCCTTGGCGCACACGGCTGGCAAGAGTGTGGAAGGGCCTGCGACGGCGCGCTATGTATCGCAACATGAATACGCCGCTTGCCTACCGCATCCGTGCTTGCAGTCTGTGCGCAGACCGTTTTGCTGCCACCGCAACCCGCCACTCGCCAAACCCAGTGGTCTGGTTTCAACCCGGCGCGCGCATTTTGATCATCAGCCAAGCTCCCGGTTTGCGGGTGCACGAATCTAACACGCCATTCTGGGACCGCTCTGGCGCGCGACTGCGCGATTGGATGGGGATCGAAGAACCGGCGTTTTATGATCGGTCAAAGGTCGCGATTCTCCCTTCGGCTTTTTGCTTTCCGGGGTATGATGCGGGCGGCAGCGATCTACCTCCGCCGCCCATCTGTGCGCAAACATGGCACCAAGCTGCGCTGGACGAGATCGGCCCAGTTCCCTTGCGCTTTCTGGTTGGCGGATACGCGCATCGCCGATACCTGGGCGGACGCAAAGGCGTGACGGACACCGTTCGCGATTGGCGTGCCCATGCGCCTGATACATTTGTGTTGCCGCACCCGTCGTGGCGCAACACAGCGTGGCTCAAGCGCAACCCATGGTTTGACAGTGACGTGTTGCCAAGCCTGCGGGAGCGGGTGGCACAGGTGTTGTCAGGATGCTAACCATTGGCAAGAAACAGCAAGGATCGCGGGCGATGAAAGACGTTGAAATCGGCAACATAACGGTTGGCAATGACCGTCCTCTCACGGTGATTGCAGGGCCATGTCAGTTGGAAAGCTACGATCATGCCATGATGATCGCGCGCGCCATGAAGACGGCCTGTGCCGCTGCTGGTGCAAGCTTCATCTTCAAAGGCAGCTTTGACAAAGCCAACCGGACTTCGCTTTCAGGCAAGCGCGGGCTTGGGATAGAAGCAGGGCTGGAAGTGCTCGCGGCCGTAAAGGCCGAGTTGGGCGTTCCGGTCCTGACCGACATCCATTCGGCCGAGCAATGCGCGCAAGTTGCGGCATCTGTTGATGTTATGCAGATACCTGCCTTTCTGTGCCGTCAGACGGACCTTCTGATTGCTGCTGGCGAGACGGGCGCAGCAATCAACATCAAGAAGGGCCAGTTTCTTGCCCCATGGGACATGGCGAATGTCGCTGCAAAGGTTGAATCGACTGGAAACCAACGTTTGCTGCTGACTGAACGCGGTGTGAGTTTTGGCTACAATACGCTTGTAGCTGACATGCGCAGCCTGCCGACAATGGCCCGAACGGGCTGGCCGGTTGTGATGGATGCGACCCATTCGGTGCAACAACCCGGTGGGCAGGGCGGGTCTTCGGGCGGCCAGCGCGAGTTCGCGCCGGTTATGGCCCGCGCGGCAGTCAGTCTTGGCATTGCAGCTGTATTTATAGAAACGCACGAAGCGCCGGATACTGCGCCGTCTGATGGTCCGAACATGATTCCTTTGGATCAGATGCCCGCATTGGTTGAATCCTTGATGTCGTTTGACCGTCTGGCGAAGGCAGATCCGCTGCGCGTGTGAAGTCCAGAGAGCGTGGTTGAGAAAACATGACAAAAATCGCGTTCGGCCCCTTGCGCTCGTTCGGTTGGGGCCGTAATACCGCCCGCACGTTGGGGTGTAGCCAAGCGGTAAGGCATCGGTTTTTGGTACCGTGTATCGTAGGTTCGAATCCTACCACCCCAGCCACTTATTTCCGTCGTTGTGATGTTCGGTCAAAATTGGAACCTAACCGGTCCAACTTGCAACCTTGATCGGGATAGACTGGGTCTGGGGTCAAAATTCCCACGTTCTGAATTCAAGCGACCGCGCGCTCAGCATAAATTGCGCAGCCTTACGAAAATCACAAACCTCTACCGCCCTGAGCCCTTCAAGCAACCAATTGAACCTGCAGAGGCGCTCCCACACCACATAAATCGCTAAGTCTATCATCGGTACGTCACTCGCGGCCCTAAGTCGCCATTGGTCGCTTCGATCGCCGCTGCATTGCAGCTTTCCCGAAGCAGACATTGACCCGTTGGCGCAGCATTTCGACGTACTGGATGGCGGCTTTGCGGACAAAGTGCCACTTCGCTGCAGCTGCGCCAATGACGGCTTACACTCGAATCTGTCGAAGAACTGAGCAAAAATCACATTCAAGGCCTGCTGATTGTCATACCGAGCTAAGAAGTATCGAAGTCTCACTGTTTGTGATCCCTGGAATTCCCCGCACTTCGCGGAGCACTCGATCGAAATCACTGAGGCTTTCTGCGCTAAGCTGCGCAACCAAATCCCAGTTTCCGTTGGTTGAATGCAATTGATGAAGCGCTGCTATACCGCGCAAGCTGCGTATCACTTGGGTTGTCGATTGACCTGACACCTCGATCATCATGATGGCTTGAACCCCATTTGGCCCGCTATCTTCGCGGGCGCGAATGGTAAATCCCAACACCGCGCCGCTATCCAATAATCTGTCCAGACGTGTCTGCACGGTAGCACGCGACACCTGCAGCAGTGTTGCGAGTTTCGAGATGGGTGCCCGGCCATCTTCGCGCAGGATCGCGATCAGTTTGCGGTCAAGGTCATCGTAGATATGCATGGCAAAATTTGTAATCAAACATAGCAGAATGCTCAATATGAATATAAATATCGAATGTATTGAGTCTGCAAACTGCCATCACGGCAGTCTATGTTTTCTGTGCAACCCGCAGCACAAGGCTCGTTTCCATGCCCCGTTCCTCTGTTCAGGCACCATCGTCGGTCGCCATGATCCGCCCGCATCATTTCACGCCCAACACGTTGACGGCGCGGGACAACCACTTTCAAACCGACGGTGGCGCAGACGCCTCAAGTGTCGCCCGAACCGCGCTGGACGAAGTGACCCGCGCCGCCGAGGCACTAAAGAATGCGGGGGTGCGGGTGCATCTGTTCGAAGACGAAGGCACGGCGACACCGGATTCTGTCTTTCCGAACAACTGGTTTTCGACCCATTCCGGCGGGCATGTGGCCATTTATCCAATGTATGCGCCCAACCGCCGCGCTGAACGGCGGCAGGATGTGCTGGAGATGTTGAAACATACCTACCGTGTCCAAGATATCATTGATTATTCCGGCCTGGAGCAAGACGATCTGTTCCTCGAAGGGACCGGAGCCATGGTGATAGACCATTTGGAACGGGTCGCCTATGCAGCACGATCCAAACGCACCAGTGAAATACTGCTGGAACGCTTTTGCACTCACTTCAACTACGAACCCGTGGTGTTCGACGCTGTGGATGCCCAAGGCCAGCCAATTTATCACACCAACGTTTTAATGTGCATCGGGACCGATTTTGCAATGGTCGGGCTGAGCGCGCTTCCCGATACCGTTCGTCGCCGCGATGTGGCCGAGCGGCTACGCAGGGGCGAGCGGGACATTGTGGATCTGACCCACGCGCAAATCGCTAATTTCGCAGGCAATGCCATCGAATTGCAGGGACGGGATGGGCTGATTTTGGCCTTGTCGTCCCGGGCTTTGCGCTCGCTGGAGCCTGCGCAGATCAAAACGCTGGAACGCCATGTCTCGCTGCTGCCGCTGGACATTCCAACCATCGAACACGCCGGCGGCTCTGTCCGCTGCATGATTGCCGGGCTGCATCTGAGCGCGCGCTCCCCTCAAAACGCCTGACGAGGTTCCCATGTCTCTTACGCCTTCCAAACGCGCCTATGTGCCCTTTGTCTCGGTCGAACATATGATGGGGCTCGTGCATCATATCGGCATCGAACAGGTGTTGACCGATCTGGCCAGCGAGATCGAGGCCGATTTCCGCCGCTGGCCCCTGTTTGACAAAACGCCCCGCGTAGCGTCGCATTCCGATGTGGGGGTGATCGAGCTGATGCCGACCTCGGATGGCGAAACCTATGGGTTCAAATACGTGAACGGCCACCCCAAGAACACTGCCGAGGGTCTTCAGACCGTGACCGCCTTTGGCCTGTTGGCCGAGGTGGAAAGCGGCTATCCTACCTTGCTGAGCGAAATGACCCTTTTGACGGCGCTGCGCACTGCGTCGACCAGCGCCATGGCCGCCAAACATTTAGCGCCCAAAGGTGCGCGGACCATGGCGATGATCGGCAATGGGGCGCAATCTGAATTTCAATGCCTTGCGTTCAAAGCGATTTGCGGCATTAACACAGTGCGGCTTTATGACATCGACGCCTCCGCCACAAAGCGCTGCGCGCGCAATCTTGCGGCCCAAGGGCTGACAGTGGTGGAGTGCCGTTCTGGTCAGGAGGCGATGGAAGGCGCACAGATCATCACGACCTGCACGGCAGACAAACAATATGCGACGATCCTCACCGACAACATGGTCGGTAGCGGCGTGCATATCAACGCGATTGGCGGTGACTGCCCCGGCAAGACCGAACTACACCGAGATATTTTGCTTCGCTCGTCAATTTTTGTCGAGTACCCGCCTCAGACCCGGGTGGAGGGTGAAATCCAGCAGTTGGAGCACGACCACGCCGTGACCGAACTTTGGAAGGTCATCGAAGGTCAGGTAAGCGGACGCACGGATGACAGGCAAATTACCTTGTTCGACAGTGTGGGCTTTGCCATCGAAGATTTCAGCGCCCTGCGTTACATCGCGAAAGCGGTAAAAGGCACCCCATTCTTCACACAGCTCGACATGATCGCCGACCCTGACGACCCCCGCGATCTGTTCGGGATGCTTCAACGAGCGAAGCCATAAAACCAACAAGCTCTTACCAAGCAGCGTGGGTAAAGTTCAAACCAACAACAAATCCGGACCTTCATTTGAAGTGCAGCATTAGTCACAATGGGCTCAAAGCCGACCTCGGATGCGGCGCGGCATTTTGTGATATAGCGCGGCGTCAACGTCGGGTTGTCGATGTGGGAGGGTGTGAGTGGCGGACAGAAGAAACTGTCAAGCAAACACTAAACTTCCCGGCCATTCGCGCGCTTCGCCCTGCTTAGACCAAGGGGCGCATCGGCACGCGATAGCATATTGGTGGCAGAAGGGAATGGGCTGCTGCTTTCGGAGGTTCTAGGGCTGAGGCAGTGGGCCACTGCGGCGCTTGAAGTTGGGGCGAGTTGGTTGCAACCAGTTTTGCTGCTAGCAAAGGACAGGGGGCTGATCTCGATTGAGGACTAGACCAAGTTCATTGTTGATTGCCTGAACCGCGATTTCACGTACATGTCGATGGACTCTCAAACCTTGTTAACTCAGGCAAAAACCGAAGGGTTCAACGGTCGTGGCGCTGTCAAGCGGATGCTGGAGGTAGTTGGCGGGAAGAACGCTGATTTCGAAACCAACCTTGGCGTCGCTGCCACGTTCCTCGACCTTGTTTTCCACTAGACCAAGCAGGAGCATCTGCGAGACCGCTACGCAAGTATGGCCTTGGAGGCATTTTGTGCTCCGCGTCAGGACAAGGCTATCGAAGTGATAAAGGCACTTTCTGGCAGGTTTCCGTTCGCGTATTCAATTTGATTGAGCACGCATTCTGGTGGCTTGTCGGTCGCACCGTGGGAGTGCCGAACTTTCGACAACAAGTGGAAAAAGCGAAGAAATCTCAATTTGTTCGTCCTGTTGCTTTTCCTCCTGCCATGCGCGCTCGGGCAACAGAAAGGGTCAGGCTCCTAGGCTCATGCTTCCCGAACTAAAGTGTAGGACTACGTCGCTGATCTCGTCGAAAACCGACAGCGCCAATCCGAGCAGCGTTTTCTGTACTTATTCTGTACTCGAAATGAAAAAGGACTTAGCGGGCGAGCGCTAAGTCCTTGAAATCTTTGGCTCCGGCGGTAGGGATCGAACCTACGACCAATTGATTAACAGTCAACTGCTCTACCGCTGAGCTACGCCGGAACACGAGGGGGCTATAGCAATGCGTTTCAGGAGCGTCCAGAGGCTTCTGTCGTTTTTTTGTCGTCTTTTTTGATCAACGTGAAGATAGCGGCTTCACCGGGGTCTGGATGTGCCGAAACAAGACCGCGACCGCGCAGGTCAACAAGATGAGCCAGTGCATTGCGCGATGCGGCAGCCAAGAGGGCAGGTGGGATGTCGCCGTACACGATAGCTGTTACTTCGTGCAGAGTTCTCGCGCCGCGGGCCAAAGCCGTGAGCACATCTTGTTCACGGCTTTTACGATGCGCGATTAACTCGGCGATGCGTATGGCGGGGGCAGTGACAGGCGCGCCGTGACCCGGATGCAAAATGCGCGGACCCAATCGGGCCAGCTTTTCACATGAAGCGAGAAAGTCGGTCATGTCGCCATCGGGGGGCGAGACGAGCGAGCTTGACCAACCCATGACGAGGTCGCCGCTGAAAACGCAGTCGCCCCATTCAAAGACCATGTGGTTACCCATGTGCCCCGGTGTCCAATGTGCGGTGATGCTCCAGTCGTCGCCGGTCACCACGTTGCCGTCGGCGAGTTTATGGTCCGGCGAAAACTTGGTGTCGACACCTTCACCGCCGCTGGTAAGGCCGCGTTCGGCCAGCTCTACCATAATAGTGCTACGTCCTGCACTGGCAGGGCCATACGCCAGAATTGGCGCGCCGGTGGCGTCAGACAACGGCTTGGCAAGCGGCGAATGATCCAGATGCGCATGGGTGACCAAAATATGCGTGATCCTTTGCTCTGGCCCGATTGCGTCCAGCACTGCGGCAAGGTGAGCCGGATCATCCGGCCCCGGATCGATCACAGCCAGCCCACGCCAGCCCAGCAGATACGTGTTCGTTCCGGGCCCGGTCATGGGCCCCGGGTTGCGCGCCACTACCCTGCGAAGTCCTGGTGCTATCCCTTCGGCACGACCCGGCGCCGGATCAAACTCGTTTGGCTGCATTTCGCGCTTTCCCCCTTGCGATCAACGTGGTCTGCTCATTGCATGCTTGCTGCTTTTCTCAAACACTGGATGCCGCGTAGTCTTTACGGACGGGCTGCACTGATCCTTCTGCTTCCGGTGCTCACGTTGCAACTGGTTGTGTCCGTCGTTTTCATTCAGCGTCATTTCGAAGGGGTGACTGCGCAAATGACGCGAAATGTTCTGATTGAAACGCAGTTCTTAGTTGGACAGATAAACCAAGCTGAGACCCTTGAAGACGCATTGAAAATCGGCCGGGATCTGGGCGGTGCGCTGCAAATTGGCGTGATAACGCCTGCACCGGACAATCGCGGCGATCAAAGAGTCTTCTACGATCTTTCTGGCCGTGTTGTATCCGAAATTTTGCGCGATCGCCTTCCCGGCATGGAGAGTATTGATTTGCGGTCCGATACGCGACAAGTGCGCGTCGTTGTCGACACCCTTTGGGGGCGGGTCGAATTGCGCCTGCAACGAAGCCGTGTATCGGCCTCGAATCCCCATCAGCTGTTGGTGTTAATGATCTTTACCGGCATCTTGATGACGATGATATCCTTTATCTTTCTTCGCAATCAGCTGCGACCTATCCGTCGTCTGGCGCGCGCCGCTGATGCTTTCGGGAAGGGCCGACATGCAAATTACCATGTGGCCGGCGCGATGGAAGTGCGCCAGGCGGGGGCGGCCTTTTTGGACATGCGAGAGCGGATAGAGCGTCAGATCGAACAACGTACGCTGATGCTGTCGGGGGTTAGCCACGATTTGCGCACACCGCTGACCAGATTGAAGTTGGAGTTGTCGATGATGGACGACACGCCCGAAGCCGAAGCGATGCTGCGCGATGTTCGCGACATGCAGCGGCTTGTGGATGAGTTCTTGGCATTTGCGCGGGGGGACGCTTTGGATGATCCGGTTCCCACCGATCTCACAGCGTTAGTCAAAAAGGTCATCGAAGATATGGAACGCAGCGGTCACACTGTTGAACTTGAAACCGCCGTTGAAACCGGTTTGATCGATGTGCGGCCCATGGCTGTTACGCGCGCTCTTGAGAATTTGCTCGGCAATGCGGTGCGGTATGGCACGTGCGCCTGTGTCCGGATTGAAATGCTTTCCGGCGCTGTGCGGATCAGGGTCGAAGATGATGGGCCCGGTATTCCGGCTGAAAAACGCATAGACGCTCTGAAACCGTTTAATCGGCTCGATCCCGCACGGAACCAAAACAGTACAACAGGTGTCGGGCTTGGTTTGGCTATCGCGTCTGATATTGCGCGAAAGCATGGAGGGCGACTTCAGCTTGGCGAAAGCGCCCGCCTTGGCGGGTTATGCGCGGACCTTGTTTTGGCAGTCTAGCGTCATATTCGATGGCGCTAAATCTGATTTTCAGCGGTCAGCCGGTCCAGCTTCTGGTCGGGCCGCAATCCATGTGTACGAAATTCGAGCGGTAGTATTTGCCAACGCCCCCAGCCGAGCAGGCTTGTGCGGCTGCTGCCATTTGCTTGACCGAACGGCTTTTCAATCGCAGGTCTGCCGCTTGGCCTTTCATGTGAAGTGAATTGCGCGCTGCGCCGCCAGACCGACTGCGAAGCATAGCGTTTGTGTGGGGGGTGCGGTATCCGCTCAGCAGAAGGTACGGCTCATCCACATCCATTAGGGCGTGGGAGGCTGCCATGATATCAATCGTGCGCGTATCAATATTGGTTGTCGCGTTGTCGCGCCAATCGCGCATGAAATGATTGATCTCTTTAAGGGCGGGTTTCACATACTTGCCATCAACCCAGTAGATCATGTCGATGGACTCTCCGGTGCGCCCGGAATACATTTTTATTCGGCGAACATCGCCGCCGCCACGCAGAAAGCCGAAGATACCAGCTTGCGCAGGTGCTGCGGTTACGGCTGTGGCCGCAAATGCAGAAAGAACACCGCGACGTGTCAGGCGCACTGCGCCTGTCGATCTTGAAGAAGTCATGCCTGTACTGCCTCGTCTGTTTGCCGAATTTTACGGCTGTTTTAAGAAGCATCCCACAAAACGGCTTTTCGCACAAGGTTAACTGAACTCCAACCGGCTTGTTCCGCATCGCAGACTTGACAGGAACGTGATCGGCGTAAACCTGCCGATCTGGGCGGATGACGGCTGAAACCTGCCGAATTTTTAGGCGGCTTGCGTTGCGGGAAGGTGACAGCGGATTGTTGCAGACGGGTAAGGTGTTGTTTGGGATTGGTGGCAAATACTGAAGCCGTGATACTGAAAGACATGGATATGAGAAGGATAGAACGATGATACAGGCACTTGCCCGACGGCTCTCAGTGGTGGCACTTGCCAGTTTCCTTTTCTCCGCAACACCATTGGTTGCACAATCTGGTGGCGGTGCGCTGCAGCAGGCCATCGCTGGTGAAGTCGCGCGGGACGCCGCATTGCGCGAATTTTATGCATCTCGCAATTACGCGCCGATCTGGGTCAGCGGATCCGGGGCCGACAAACGCAGAACAAAGGCCCTGTTTGATGCGCTTGGCAAAGCCGGTGATCATGCACTGCCTGCGGCGTCGTACCGTGTCGATGATCTGACCCGGGCGGTGCGCGCAGCGTCCGGCGTGAGTGAACGCGCCAAGGTTGAAGTTGCATTGTCTCGCGCCTTTTCTGACTACGCTCAAGACGTACAATCCGGTGTTCTTATACCGTCGCGCGTGACTTCCGAGATTGACCGCGCCGCGCCGCGCCGGGGGCAGGCGGCAACATTGGCCGCATTCGTCAAATCGTCGCCGTCGGGGTTTCTCCGCGCGTTGCCGCCTCAAACTGACCAGTACGAGCATTTGATTAAAGAAAAAGAGCGGCTTGAAAAGGTCATCGGAGCCGGCGGTTGGGGGGCGAAAGTCAGCGGGGGAACTTTGAAGCCGGGGATGTCGTCGGCTCAGATTCCTGTGTTGCGCGCGCGTCTTGCGCGGCTGGGTTATGGTCGGGCTTCAAACTCTGCCGCGTATGACGCCGATTTGCAGCAAGAGGTTGCCAAGTTCCAGCGGGATCACGGCCTTTCGCCTGATGCCGTGGTTGGCCCCGGAACAATGAGTGAGCTGAACAAGACCGCGGCAGAGCGTCTGTCTCAGGTCGTCGTCGCTATGGAACGTGAGCGTTGGATGAATTTCCCGCTTGGGCGACGCCATGTCTGGGTGAATATTCCCGACTTTCACGTAAAGCTAATTGAAAACGGCCGCGTCACTTTTGAAACACGGTCAGTGGTTGGCCAGAACCGCAGAACGCACCGCACACCTGAATTCTCGGATGTGATGGAATTCATGGTGATCAATCCAACGTGGAATGTCCCTTACTCGATTGCCACCAAAGAATACTTGCCGATGCTCAAGAAAGACCCGAATGCGGTGTCCCACCTGCAGTTGCTGGACAAGAACGGGAACCGGGTTTCCCGCGCATCGGTTGATTTTGCAAGCTACAGCTCATCCAACTTTCCCTACCGGCTAAAAGAGCCTCCCAATGATGGAAATGCGCTTGGGTTGGTAAAGTTCATGTTCCCCAATACTCACAACATCTATCTGCATGACACGCCCTCAAAATCCCTTTTTGCGCGTGGTCAACGCACGTTCAGTCATGGATGTGTGCGTTTGGCTGACCCTTTCGATTTCGCCTATGCGCTGCTGAAAGGTCAATCCAGCAACCCGAAAGCTACGTTTCAAAAGCGGCTTTCGACCGGGCGCGAAAGCGTTGTGATGCTGGAAGACCCGCCCCGCGTTCACTTGGTGTATCGGACAGCCATCGGACAACCGCGCGGTGCGGCACACTATCGGCCCGACATTTATGGCCGGGACGCTGCGATCTTTTCCGCGTTGACCAAAGCCGGGGTTTCGCTTCGCGCAGTGGGCGGATAACCTGCGTCACAGTCCCTGAATTGGCGGAGCCGTGATGCACATACCCCTTTCACAAGTCGCAACTGCGCTTGATGCGCGGATCGACGGTAATGCGGAACTTGAAATTACTGGCGCGGCCGAGCCAGCGCAGTGTGCTGCGGATCAACTCGCGTTGGCAATGTCGCCCAAATACGCCGAAGGCCTGGCCAAAGGCCAAGCCCGCGCCGCTATTTTGTATGATGGCGCTTCGCGTGAGGAGTTTGGACTGGAAGCCGCGTTGTTTGTGGCGAGGCCAAGACTGGCAATGGCGCATCTGTCGAAGTTGTTTGATCCTGGGCCGCAGATTGCGCCGGGGATCCACCCCAGCGCGGTTGTCGATCCTACTGCCAAGATAGGCGAAGATGCGCGCATCGGGCCTTTGGTTGTGATTTCGGCAAATGTCACAATCGGGGCACGGGCGCGCATTGCGGCGCATGCCAGCATCGATCACGGCGCAACGATTGGCGACGACATCTTGATGCATTCCGGCGCACGGGTGGGCGCGGGTGTGACGATCGGGGATCGCGTGATCTTGCACTACAACTCTGTTGTGGGCGGCGATGGCTTTGCGTTCGTAACGCCCAAGCCATCTTCGGTGGAAGTGGTGCGTGCGACTATGGGCGCAGAAACTGAACTGGAACACCAGAGCTGGACGCGGATTCACACGCTTGGCACGGTTGTTATTGGCAATGATGTCGAACTTGGCAGCTGTTCCTGCATCGATCGGGGCACAATCCGGGCCACTGTTGTGGGAAATGGCACAAAGATCGACAGCCAAGTTCAGATCGGACACAACACCACCATCGGCGAAGACTGCCTGTTGTGCGGTCAGGCTGGCGTTGCCGGCTCGGTTCAGATTGGTGACCGCGTCGTTCTTGCCGGTAAGGTGGGTGTTAACGACAACATATTTATCGGCGACGATGTTGTTGCGGGCGGCGGCAGCAATATTGTCAGCAATGTACCGGCAGGTCGCGTAATATTTGGCTATCCGGCGATAAAGATGACCACGCACATGGAAACTTACAAGGCGATGCGCCGTTTGCCCCGTTTGTTGAAGGACGTTGCGGCATTGAAGAAAGCGGTTCCAAACACGGATAAGAATGACTAGATCGCCAAAGAGACTGGCGGGAGAATGACGGATGAGTGTGAAGGACAGGGTGACCCGCATTATCGCGGACCAGGCGATGATGGAAACGGCCGAAGTCACACCAGATAAAACGCTGGAAGACCTTGGTATTGACAGCCTCGGGTTAGTAGAGAGCATCTTCGCCATCGAAGAGGAGTTCGACATTCAGGTCCCATTCAATGCCAATAACCCTGAAGAAAGCGACTTCGACATCTCCAGCGTTGCGGCAATCGTTGCAGCGGTTGAATCGCTGGTCGATCAGCAGTCGGCATGAACCGCGTCGTCATAACCGGGCAGGGCACAATCAATGCGATTGGCGGCTCTGTTAGTGAAACTCAGGAAGCCATGCGCGAAGGGCGCTGCGGGATCGGGCCACTTGATATCCGTGATGTTGACCGGTTGGCGATCAAGATCGGTGGTCAAGTGCTTGGCTATGATCCTGAGGCGCATTTCAATCGTCAGCAAATTGCCCTCTACGATCGCTTTACCCAGTTCACGCTTATCGCTGCCAAAGAAGCGATCACGCAATCCGGTCTGAGTTTTACAGGGGAATTGGCGGCGCAAAGTGGTGTGGTCCTTGGCACCGCAGGTGGCGGAATGCAGACCTCGGATGAAAACTATCGGTCTGTTTATGAGGACGGAAAGAACCGGGTGCATCCGTTTGTCGTACCCAAGCTCATGAATAATGCTGCCTGCAGTCACGTCTGTATGAATTACAACCTAAAGGGCCCGAGTTTCACAGTCGCCACGGCGTGCGCGTCATCGAACCATGCGATGGGCCAAGCGTTCCACATGATCCGGGGCGGTGCGGCCAAAGTGATTATCACTGGCGGGTCTGAATCCATGCTGTGCTTTGGTGGGGTCAAGGCATGGGAGGGGCTTCGCGTGATGTCACGCGATGCGTGCCGCCCATTTTCCGCCAACCGCAACGGGATGGTGCAGGGCGAAGGCGCTGCGATTTTCGTGTTCGAAGACTACGACCATGCAAGAGCGCGAGGCGCCGATATTTTGGCAGAGGTCATCGGCTTCGCAATGACGTCGGATGCAGCAGATATCGTCATGCCTTCAAAACAGGGCGCGTCGCGGGCCATTGCCGGTGCAGTACGTGACGCCGGGGTCGCGTTGGAAGACGTGGGTTACATCAACGCGCACGGCACGGGCACGGCGGCGAATGATAAGACGGAGTGCGCGGCAGTAGCGGACGTTTTTGGCGCTCATGCAGATAAACTGATGATGTCGTCGACAAAATCGATGCATGGCCACGTGATTGGCGGCACGGGCGCGATTGAGCTTTTAGCCTGCACCATGGCCCTGCGGGACGGGGTCATTGCGCCCACTATCGGCTATGAAGAACCGGATCCTGAATGCGCGCTTGATGTCGTCCCGAATGTCGCCCGCGATGCAAAGGTTGATGTGGTGTTGTCCAATGCTTTTGCATTTGGCGGGCTGAATGCTGTTTTGGCTTTGCGCCGACACTGACGCCTGCGCAACGCCAATTGTTCTTATTCCAAGCCGACGACGTCCAGCATGGAAAAGGCAGCGGTAAACCCGTTCAGGGAAACAGCGAGTTCAACGACTCGGTCTGGCGCGGCCGCAGGAACAATCGTCAGCAATGCTTGTGAACCAGACTTCATTTGGTTCAATTCCTCGGGGGTCAGTCCGAGCTGCACAACACAACCCTGACGTGTGCAAAGCTGGAATGGATAAACTTTTTCTGTACCCTGATCGATCGAAAGGCGCATGTTTTGCGTCAGGAGTGTTTCCAGCGGTGTAACGATAGTTGCACCGGCGGGAACCCCTTCGCGCCCTACGGGGAACAGGTTGATTTCAGCCGTAGGGTTCCCGTCGACCGTGCTCAGCAATTGGTTCATTTCGCAGGGGTCGACTTGTCCGGACTCAACCCGAATACATCGAACGGTCCAATCGCCGAAGGTGCCCAATGTGTATGGCGCGCCCGGCTGTGCGTCTTCTCGGCTTGTGGCGACTTGCGGCGGAGTGTTCTGCTGCGCCGCAACTTGGTTGGCAGAGGCTACGAGCCCAAGGCCAAGCAAAATAGCAAAACTCAACGAAGACGTGTTTTTTCTCACGGACATGCAGCTTTCCCGCCTAAAATCGTGGCAGTGAAAGGCGTGCCTCGTTGGCAACGCCAATCCCTGTAAAATTAAAAAAGGGTCCTTAAGGACCCTTTTTTGTTATGTTTTTTTCTCCCCGTCGGACCGGCCGACTTATTGTGAGGTCACGCTAAGGCGACTCGCTGCACCCGTCAACAGGCTTTTATTGGTCGAATGCGACGATCCCAAAAAAAGACCGCACCCAAGGGGCGCGGCCAGTCCAACAGGGAGGGAACACCACGAGCCACAAGGAGTCTCGTGATTACCTGACACTAACGAGATGGCGTAAACAATTCGCTACCGGTCCGCGCGCGGACCAGTCTTAGTTGCGCGGTGTTGCACCGACAGGAGAGATCTTCAGGCGCGTGATCCGGTTGTTTTCGCGTGCGGTCACTTCGAAACGGAAGCCTCGGAAGATAAAGACCTGTCCCACGCGCGGGATCATCTGTGCTTCGTGGATGACGAACCCTGCAATGGTGTTCGCGGCTTCATCCGGCAGTGACCAATCGCGTGCACGGTTCAGGTCGCGAATGGTCATTGCGCCATCCACGAGGAATTTTCCATCGCTGGATTTCACGATCATCTGGTCGGCACTGGAGTCGAATTCATCCGTGATTTCACCGACGATCTCTTCCAGAATATCCTCAAGCGTGATCAACCCCTGCAAGTCACCATATTCATCGACGACCAAAGCAAAATGCGTATGCCGTTTCAAAAACTGGCGCATTTGATCATCAAGGGTCGATGTCTCGGGAACAAAATAGGGCTTGCGCGCAACCGACATGATATCGAAGTCCAGCAATCCGGCGTCGCCGCCAGTGTCGATCCGGTCATGTACGGCGCGCAAAAGGTCTTTTGCATGGATCACACCGATGATGTTTTCCGGATCGTCTTTATAGACCGGAAGGCGCGTGTGCGGAGATTGCAGTGCTTGCGCCACAACATCTGGGGCAGGGGTATCAGCATCAATCATTTCGATGCTGGATCTGTGGCGCATGATCTCTTCGACGGTCCGATCACCCAGATCGAGCGCGCCCAGCAGTCTGTCACGGTCTTCTTTCTCAAACACGCCTTCGGAATGGCCAAGTGTCAGGGTGCCGACAATTTCTTCTCGGATCGACAGAACGTTGCGGGTTGGGTCCACCTTCACCCCGAAAAGGCCCAGAACACCGCGCACGATCAATCTGACGACAGCCACAGGCGGGGCCATTGTTCGCACGATGATCCGTATAACCGGGGCCGCCAATGCCGCAGCCTTTTCGGAATTCGAGATAGCGTAGGTCTTGGGAAGAACTTCGGCAAAAACCAGAACGAGAACGGTCATCACCAGCGTCGCGGCCGCGACACCGCTCTCTCCCAGTGTGCGGGTGAACAGGGCTGTTGCCAGAGACGTGGCAAGAATGTTGGCGATGTTGTTGCCAAGCAGAATTGACCCGATCAAGCGTTCACTGTCTTCGGTCAACTTTAGTGCGATTCCAGCCCCGCGTGATCCATCATCAGACATGCTGCGCAGTTTGCCGCGCGATGCAGCGGTCAGCGCCGTTTCGGACCCAGAAAACATGGCCGAACAAATCAAGAGCAAGAAAATCGCCGATGCTGTCATCCAAAAGGCGGTGTCGAACACTTCTCCCGTTTCCATAGTCACACTTTCCCCATGCTTTCGCGTTGTTGTCGTTATGGGCGCGCGCCTCGTGTCCTGCAAGGCGTCGGATTGTGTGCCTGATACAAAGGCATTTGTCTGGAAATTCAACATTAGTGAAGCTGTTCGCGTGTTGCGGGGCCTTTGCGCAAGAAAACTACGGTTTCCCTATGGTTATAAGCCACTTTGTTTCATTTCGCGTTTGCGCTTGCCGGGCAAATCGCTAGTGTCGCGACACCGTAACTGTCTGGTAGAAAATCACCGGGCAGTCCAAAAACTGGGAGGTTATATATGGATCGTCGGTCATTCCTGAAAAATTCCGCGCTTGGCGGTAGTGCCGTCGCGGCTACATCGCTGGCAGCACCCGCAATTGCGCAAGGCACGCGCACTTTAACCATGGTGACCACATGGCCACGTGGTCTTGCCGGGGTTTGGGATTCCGTTGAGCGGTTTGCACAGAACGTAAACGACATTTCCGGTGGTTCGCTTGTGATCGAACCAAAAGGCGCGGGCGAACTTGTTGGCGCATTGGAATCGTTTGATGCAGTCACAGCCGGTCAGGCCGACATGTATCACGGTGCCGACTATTACTGGACAGGCCAGCATCCGGCTTGGGCATTTTTTACTGCCGTGCCGTTCGGCATGACAGCGCCCGAGCTGATGACGTGGTACTACGGCCAGGGCGGTATGGCAAAGCACCATGAGCTTGGCGAGATCTTTGGCGTGAAGCCATTTATTGCCGGCCAGACAGCGGCGCAGGGCGGCGGCTGGTATCGCCGTGAAATGAAAACACCCGAAGATTTCCAAGGCCTCAAGTTCCGGATGCCGGGTCTTGGTGGTCAGGTTCTCAGCGCAATGGGCGCATCGGTTCAGGTGCTTCCGGGCGGCGAGATCTATCAAGCCTTGTCCACTGGGGCGCTTGATGGCACCGAATGGATTGGCCCTTGGTCTGACGAACGTCTTGGCCTGCAGGAAGTCTGCGACTTCTACTACCCAGCAGGATTCCACGAACCGGGTGCAGCCCTGTCTGTCGGCACAAACCTGGATGTGTTCAACAGCCTCACGCCGACACAGCAGCGGGCGATTGAAGTGTCCGCAGGCGAAGCGCATCAGCACAACTATGCGCTGTTCATTGCCAATAACGGCCCTGCGCTGCAGCGGTTGCTGGATGGCGGCGTGAAAACGTATCAATTCTCCGATGATATTTGGAATGCGTTTGGTGCGAAGTCGCAAGAAGTTCTTGGTGGCTTTATGGATGATGAAATCTTCGCTGACGTGCACGACCACGCAATGGCAGCTATGAAATCTTCGTCGAACTGGATGTCGCAGTCGGACAGTGCATACACGGCACAGCGCAACCGCGTGTTGGCCAGCCTGTAAATTGTCTTGGGCCCGTCCCTGCAATGGGGCGGGCCACCCCTGATCTTCGGAGGATGAGATGCTCGACGGCATCCTTTGGCTTGTCACCAACACCGCGATGGGCCTGTACAATATCGGATACGCGATCACCCATCCTGCGCTTTGGCTGAACTGGGCCGAACCGCAGGCTATTATGCGTTTCGCCTATTACGGCGGCTCTGTTGAGCTTTTCTTTGCTATCTTCGTACTTGTCCTGATCCTGACAGCGGCGGGGTTGGCATACAGGCCAATTCTTTGGGGCTTTGTCCGCGGCGCAGAGGCGTTGGGGAATTCTGTCGGCCGCGTTATGGCTTGGGCAGGGTTGCTAATGGTGTTGCAACAAACGCTGATCGTCTTTTTGCAACGCATCTTTCTGGTCTCTGATATTTCGATTGGGCCATTCGGAACAGTGTTCACGAAATCACTCAGCTGGTATTCTGAAGAGTTGAAACTCTACAATGCGATCGTCG
Organism: Meridianimarinicoccus aquatilis; assembly: GCF_004358675.1. Lineage (GTDB taxonomy): Bacteria > Pseudomonadota > Alphaproteobacteria > Rhodobacterales > Rhodobacteraceae > Meridianimarinicoccus > Meridianimarinicoccus aquatilis. Next base: position 130,261 of record NZ_SMZO01000002.1, read on the forward strand.
TCGCGCTGTGCTGTGCCTACACCTTCATCCAAGGCGGTCACGTGCGCGTTGATCTTGTCTATGGTGCCGTGTCGCGTCGGACCAAAAAGATCATCGATATGATCGGAAGCCTGATCTTTATGATGCCAGTGCTGATCCTCACATGGATGTACGCCTGGTTTTTCCTGTGGCGGCACCTGATCACGCCCAAAATCTCCGCGTCTGATACAGTTGACGCCTTGCTTCGCAAGTCCCGCGTCCTGCGCTGGAACGTGGAAACATTCGGATTTTCGCCCAACGGGTTCAACGCCTACTTCCTTTTCAAGCTGCTGATCGTTGCGTTCGTAGCGATGATGCTGCTTCAGGCGCTGACCTTCTTTTATCGAAATCTTCTTGAACTGATCGAAGGCGAGGAAGCCGACGGAAAGTTCCACGATGCCGACGTGCTGGGCGATGAAATCGCCGAACGCACCGCCGACATCCACTAACGCGAAGGGCGTACCCATGCTATTCGGTTTGGACGGGGTCGAAGTCGGCCTGATCATCGTTTTCCTCAGCCTTTTCAGTGGAATCATGACGGGCTTTCCAGTTGCTTTCGCCATTGGCGGGGCCGGTATTCTTGCGTTTGGCATCATTGCCGCGCTCGACAGTGCTGGTGTGCTGATACATCAGGCGGTCGACACAGGGTCCGACGCATATCGCGCGCTCCTGGCGGATGGGGTGAACCCGTCGGTCATTTCACAATTCCGATTTCCGGATCTGCCCAGGGTGGAAACACCGGTTTTTCCCGGCGGTTGGGAAATGGCGATGGATCGCAACCTTTCCTTTATCGTCAACCGGATGAACGAACGTGTGTTCGCAGGGCAAAGCATCGAAACGCTGCTGGCAGTTTTGATGTTTGTCATGATGGGCATCACGCTTGAACGTTCTCGCATCGCGAATGATTTGCTAACGACCATGGCGCGCGTTTTCGGCCCATTGCCGGGCGGTTTGGCTGTGTCAGTGGTTGTGGTCGGGGCCTTTTTGGCTGCGTCCACAGGGATCGTGGGTGCCACTGTGGTCACTATGGGGCTGTTGTCGTTGCCGACCATGTTGCGGGCCGGGTACTCACCGCAACTTGCCACCGGGGTCATCGCGGCGTCCGGCACGTTGGGGCAGATCATTCCGCCATCTATTGTGATCGTTTTGCTGGGCACGCTAGCGGGGGATCTATATTCCGCCGCGCAAGAAGCCCGCGCGCAATCACTTGGCTGTTCTGACGCGCTGACGTATTTGGGCAAGCCGGCCGTGGTGTCGGTCGGGACACTGTTTCAGGCCGCGATTTTGCCCGGCGTTCTACTTGCAGTGCTTTATGCAGTCTATGCACTGGCTTTTGCGCTTTATGATCCTCGCCATGCACCGTCCGTCGTTGTCGATGGTGACGATTCAGGAACTCCAGTTACCCGGCGCGAGTCGCTGACATGGTTTGCCGCCGCGCCTGCAATCCTCATTGGCGGTGCGATCTTGCTCGGGCAAGCTGGGATCATTGGCTCCCAAAGCCTTATCGTTGACAGTTTTACAGACGCCTCCGAGGGAGCATCGCTGCGAACCAACGTGTCTGAACAATGCCAAGTCGCGATGATTGGCCTTCACGGACAAGAGGCGTGGGACACGGCCGTAGCCGAACAGCAAGCAATCGTAGATGGTGGGGGGCAGACCCTGAGCGTTGAACGCACGCCGGAAGAAATCGCCGCCCTGCGCGCGGAATTGATTGTCTCGGCGCCGGTTCTTAGCCCGCAGTTGGTCACATTGTTCGTTATCCTTGCTTTGGTGTTGACGACGGCGCGCGGCGTTGCCCCAACCGCAGATCCTCGCCCTTTGCTGATCGGTATGGGCGGTGTCATGGCGGCCTTTGTCGTGGATTGGCTGTTGATCGGTCCCGAAATGACCGAGGGGCGGGCCTTTCTGCTGTTGCTGATCCCAACGCTCGTCGCGCTTTATGGCGTGCGCACGGCGATGCAGCGTTTGGCGGGGAATGAACTGCTTCGCGTGGTGTTCCCGCCGCTCATCCTTATTGTGGCCGTGCTGGGGTCTATCCTTGGCGGCATCACTAACCCTACGCCCGCCGCGGCCTTGGGGGCGTCAGGTGCGATCATGTTGGCGGCCTATCGCAAGCTGAAGGATGAGCACCGGTCAGGCAAAATGATCATTCAGACTGCGTTTGCACTGGTCATCATGATCCTTGTCGGAGTGAATTTCGATCTGCGGATGTCGCGAGCAGAAGTTGCCTTCGAAGAATACGTCGCCTTCGTCACGGCCCAAGTCGCGTATCACTTTGCGATTTTCGGGATCCTGTACAGTTGCTGGGTGTTGTTGCGCGGTGGGGTCTTGGGACCGGTGGTGCGCGAAACGGCAAAGGTGACATCTATGGTGTTCACCATCTTGATCGGCTCGCAAGTGTTGAACCTTGTCGTGATCTCGTTCGGGGGGGAGCATTATATTCAGCAGTTCTTGCGCAGTTTCGACAATGAGATGGTCGTGTTCCTGCTGGTGATGCTGGTGTTGTTTATCCTTGGGTTCGTGCTCGATTTTCTTGAGATCATTTATATCGTGGTCCCCATTGTGGGTCCGGTGATTTATGGCGGGACGATGGACCCGAAATGGGTCACCATCATGATCGCAGTGAACTTGCAGACGTCGTTCCTGACACCGCCCTTCGGATTTGCGCTGTTCTATCTGCGGGGGGTGGCGCCGCCTGAGGTCACGACCAAGCACATTTATCAAGGCGTGCTTCCGTTTGTGATGATCCAGATCTCTGGCCTGTTGCTGCTGTGGCTGTTCCCCAGCGTGGTGACGATTGTTCCGAACCTCTTGGGTGGTTAAAGCCGCTGGTCCCGTGCTAACGGATAAGGCCCCCGAGTTGCACCACACATGCAGCTCGGGGGCCTTTCAGTTTAATAGCACTTGCTCAAGCGGGTCTCACTTTCAGATCGCGCTAAACGCAGCGAAATCGTGCCAGTCAGAACGATTTGACGGTGATCAACTGCGGTTGGTCATCGTATCGGGAAGAGAGATGCGGGCGACTTGCTCTGCGATCGGATCTACTGACAGAGGGTGCGTTTCGGTGTCATGGCTGGTCGGATCCCCGATGTCTTGCCAAACACCGCCCTTGTAAATCTCCAACGCGGAAAAGCCCGCCTTGTACCCCATCTTCGGGCTTCCTGGCACCCAGTAGCCCAGATAGACATAGGGAAGTTTCGCCTCGCGCGCGATTTCAATATGATCCAAGATCACATGTGTGCCCAAACTGCGGCGTGATGCGTTTGTGTCGTAGAAAGAATAAACGAGGCTCAGCCCATCATCGAGCATATCGGTCAGGCAAACTGCCGCAAGCTCGCCACGCGCAAGATCATGCTCGGGCGGATAATCGTATTCAATCACCCGCGACTTTACCGGGGTTTCTTCAACCATCGCGGCAAATTCAAAAATGTCCATATCCGCCATGCCACCAGTTGCGTGGCGACTGTCCAGATATCGACGGAAAAGCGAAAACTGTTCTTCGGTAGCCCAAGGTGAATTGACTTGCCGTATCAGGTCCGCGTTGCGGGATGAGGTCCGCCTTTGGCCGCGGGACGGCTCAAAATCTGCCACTCTGATCCGTGCCGACATACACGCGGTGCAATCAGCGCATGAAGGGCGGTACAAAACATTCTGCGACCTGCGAAACCCTTGTTTTGAAAGGGCATCGTTCAGTGTTTCCGCGAACTCACCTTGCAATGCCGTAAACAGCTTCCTTTCCATCCTGCCCTCTAGATAGGGGCAGGGTTGCGGCGCAGTCACATAGAACTGCGGAGCAATTGGAAGCGTGTGGCGCATTGTTTCTCCCTGAGTCGAAGGGGAAGGTAGCAATGCATTGCAAGCAGGCCAAGCCCCGAGGAGTTATCTTAGTGTCACATTCCGTAATCAAGCTAAAATACTGCGGCGCGGTTAATTGCCGAAGTGCCTAGTAAATGATCGTGAAGCCCTTGGCTGCGGCTTCCGGTAAGCATCAGAATGATCGACACGGCCTGCAGTACGAAGATGGCCATCATAACCATGTAGGCCCCAGTATGAAGGAACGAGGTTGGCAGATCAAAACGGTCGCCAGACCGCGTGCGCATTTCAACTGACAAAAGCCGCATGCCGGGCGTGGCCGACCATTTTGCCAAAGACGCGACGCGGTACACGAGGCTGACCAGCAAGAACAAACCGGCAAAAAAGAAAAGCCCAACAAACGCCGTGAATGGGATCGCGACCAAGCTGATCAAGGTGATCAGGATTGTGTCGATGATCCATGCAAAAAAGCGCTTCGTTGTTGTATCGCTGTAAAATTCCGGATGATCGTCCGGATCGGGGAGGCGCCAGTGCGCGTCTGTCTGTGTCATTTTCTTCCGTTTCATCAGCGCCGCGGCCCACAAGGGGCCGCAGCGGGCAGGTTACACTCAGGCGCCCTGCGGGTGGGTTGCGTCGGCATGGCGACTGCGGTCTTCCATAAACTGGTCGAACTCGGCTTTGTCTTTTGCATCACGCAGTCGCTTGAGGAAGTCCTGGAAGCTGTCTTGTTCTTCTTCCAGACGGCGAAGCGTATCGGCTTTGTAGGCATCGAAAGCGCTGTTGCCAGACGATTTGAAGGCGTGGTGTGCGCGGCGTGCGCGTGATTTGCAGGGTGTGAACATTCGTTTGCTCCAGATCATATAGGCAAGAAGGCCAAGGCCAACGGGCCAGAAAAAGATAAAACCAGCGATCATGGCCGCGATCCAGGCGCCTTTTCCGCGCTGATCGAGCCAGGTTTCTGCGGCCGAGGGCCAAGTTGCGACAGTGCTCATCGGTGTCTCCGTTTCGGGTTATGTGAATGTCTTTCACATTACGAAAGATTGGCATTGGGGCGCGCGGCTTCAAGGGGCAATGTGAAAACTATTTACATTTTTTTCGCGACCTGCGCTTTGGTCCCACAGACATGCGGGAAAGATTGACCCTGCTGTGTGTGGCGCTCATGGTAGCGGGATGAACTTTTCAGATCGTATAACCCGCTGCCCCATACCTCACGACTCAAATCGCGCGGCGGATGCGCTTGCCCATCTTGATTGGGCCACCGGCGAGGTGCGTGATCTTTTGGCGGGGACGGCGGGGTGCAGCCCGTTTCTGTCTGGTCTGATGGTACGGCAGGCGGCATGGCTTGAGGGTGCGCTTGACGGAGATCCGAATGCGGCCTTGAACGCCGCGCTGGCCGAGCTGAAGCCCGGTGGGGCGAACGAAGTGGGGCCCGCGCTCAGAATTGCCAAGCAGCGCGTGTCATTGCTCGCTGCGCTTGCGGATCTCGGTGGTGTGTGGTCGCTGGACGAGGTGACAGGTGCACTGACTGATCTTGCTGATCTGGCGACGGATGTCGCGATCAAGACTGCACTGATGCCAGACCTGTCGCGGGGCAAACTGCCGGGGCAAAGCATGGACGATTTGCCCACAGCAGCTGGGCTTGTGGTGCTTGCCATGGGTAAAATGGGCGCCGGCGAGTTGAATTATTCGTCCGATATCGACTTGATTTGCCTGTTCGACGATACGCGCTTTGATGTCGTCGATTTACCCGAAGCGCGGGCCATTTTTGTCAAGGCAGTCCGTCGGGCAATGGCACTTTTGTCTGACCAGACGGGGGAGGGGTATGTCTTTCGAACTGACCTGCGGCTGCGCCCAGATCCGTCCGCGACGCCCGTTGTTCTGTCTTTCGCCTCTGCTGAACGATACTATGAGGGGCTTGGCAGAACTTGGGAACGACAGGCTTATATCAAGGCCCGCCCAGCTGCCGGTGATCTCGTGGCCGGAGAGCGCTTCCTCACAGAGATCCGCCCGTTTATCTGGCGCCGTCATTTGGATTTCACAACCGTTCAGGACGCTCAGGAAATTCGCCAGAAAATTCGGGCGCATAAATCACATCTGGGAAGTGGGCTGGATGGGCGAAACGTGAAGCTTTGCCCTGGCGGTATCCGTGAAATTGAGTTCTTTGCACAAATCCGCCAGTTGATCGCCGGCGGCAGAGAGCCTGCCTTGCGCGTGCGCCCAACCCGTACGGCGTTGCGTCTTTTGGTGGAGCATGGCTGGGTGAAGGCGGATGAGGCCGCGACGCTGGATGCGGATTATGTTCGGCTGCGCGAAATCGAACACAGGGCGCAGATGGTTCAAGATGCTCAGACACACCACCTTCCGCGAAGCGCTGATGAATGGCAGCGCATTGCGGATTTCACAGGTGGGGGCGATGTGGACGCGCTGCGGCACGAACTGCGGGAACTGATGGACCGAGTCCACGAAACGACCGAAGACTTCTTTTCCCCGAATGAACCCGCCCCCGCGATCCCCATGAGCGAGACTGCCGAACGTCTTGTTCAAGAGTGGCAAAAGTACCCCGCGCTCAGATCGAAGCGGGCGCGCGGACTTTTCGAACGGATATTGCCACGCTTGATGCAAGGCTTTGAGCGGGGCCCGCGACCTGATGAGGCCATTATTCAATTTGATGGTTTTCTCAAGGGGTTACCTGCTGGAGTTCAAGTGTTCTCCTTGTTTGAAGCTAACCCCCAGCTCATTGATTTGATGGTTGATGTCTCGTCTACAGCGCCCGCCTTGGCGAGATACCTGTCCGAGAATCCCGGCGTTTTGGATGCGGTGATTGGCGGAGCGTTCTTTGAGCAGTGGCCGGGGCTTCAGGTGCTGTCAGGCGATCTTGAACATAAGCTGAGCAGCAGCGAACTGGATTATGAACGCCAACTGGATACGGCGCGTTATTGGATGAAGGACTGGCACTTTCGCGTCGGTGTTCATCACTTGCGTGGATTGATTGGACCACCTGAAGCAGCTCAAGAATATTCTGATCTGGCTCAAGCCAGCGTCGCGTCCATTTGGAATGCCACATGCGCCGATTTCGCCGTGCGCTATGGCGCGCTTCCCGGGCGAGGCGCGGTTGTTTTGGGGATGGGCTCGTTGGGCGCGAGGTCGCTTGGGGCGCGCTCTGATCTTGATTTGATCGTGATTTACGATGCCGACCCTGACGAGAATTCTGATGGTCCGCGGCCCTTGCCTGCGCGCACCTATTACGCCCGCCTTACAAAAGCGCTGATCACCGCATTGTCTGCCAAGACGGCAGCTGGCGCGCTTTACGAGGTTGATATGCGATTGCGTCCGTCCGGTCGGCAGGGGCCCGCTGCGGCGAGTTGGACCTCTTTTCAGAACTATCAACGGAGCGAAGCGTGGACATGGGAACATCTGGCCCTGACCCGTGCACGCGTGGTGGCCGGTTCAGCAGAGTTGGCGACCGATGTTGAAGAATTTCGTTTGGAAGTGTTGGCGGAGCCGCGCGCCCATGAAAAGCCGTGCCGCGATCTGGTCGATATGCGTAAGCGCTTGGCAAGCGCCAAGCCGCGTGCAAACAAGTGGGATGTTGGAAACGGGCCTGGCGGACTGCAAGATATCGAACTTTTTGCGCAGCTTTTGGCGCTGGTTCACGGCGCGCCCGATCGTCAGGTGCCGGATCAACTGCGGCTGGAATGTTCATTGGTCGATACATCTGCGCGCGAAGTTCTGATCAAAGCGCACGATCTCTTGAGCCGGATCAAGGCGGTTACACGGCTGCTGACGGATCAAGCACTGGATCCCGCAAAGCTGGGTCATGGTGGCCGCGCCATGTTGTTGCGGGATACCGGCAAGCCAGATCTGGACGCCCTTGAAAGCGCCATAGCCTCTGCAACCGTTAAGGCCGCCGCGATTATTGACGCGGTGCTCGCGCCGTATGTCGCGCCTGCACAGCAAGAGGAATAAGATGCGTAAACCTTTTGACCCAATCGACCCCAAAGGGATGATCGCGGAAAGCTATGTGATCGACGGAATTGACGCTGGGCAATGCCGGTCAATCTTTCTTGATTGGGCGCTGAGCACGGAAATTGGGCCAAATGGCACTGCGCCTTTGATCACCGAGTTGCTCACCCGGCACGGTCAGGCAAACCCGTCGCATCCCATGACCGAGGTCCTGCGCGAAGGTCTTGCCTGCCCGGCGCGCACGGGGCGCCGGGGCGGCCGCGCGAGCCGGGTGGGCTAAGCAGGATCAGCTTGCCGTCAAAGCAGCAGCTTCTGCGGCAAGTTTCGTAATGCCGTCCCAATCGCCTGCGTCGACCAGTGCTTTGGGGGATACCCAAGAGCCACCTACGCAAACGGTGTTGGGCAGGCTCAGGTAACTTGGGGCATTTGCCAATGAGACGCCGCCCGTTGGGCAGAACGTAATCTGCGGAAGGGGTCCAGACAGCCCTTTGAGCGCAGGCACGCCGCCAATCGCCTCGGCCGGGAAAAACTTCTGAAAGCTGTACCCACGTTCCAACAGCGCCATGGCTTCTGTTGCCGTGGCGGCACCGGGTAGCATGGCCAAGTCCATTGCTTCGCACGCATCAAGAAGCCGATCAGAACTGCCCGGCGATACACCAAAGGTTGCCCCGGCATCCTGTGCGCGGCGTGCGTCATCAGGTGTCAGCAAGGTGCCCGCACCGACAACCGCGCCGGGAACGTCACTCATGGCCTTGATCGCGTCAAGCGCTTGCGCCGTACGAAGAGTGATCTCAAGCGCGTAAAGTCCGCCGGTAACCAGGGCGTGGGCAAGATCGCGGGCTTTTCCCGCGTCATCGACCACAATCACTGGAATGACAGGGGCTTTGCGGGCCACGCCCAACAGGCGTTCGCTTGCGGTTTCAGGTGTCATGTCTACGCTATCCTTTTCAGGCGATTTCAGGGTCTTCATAAGGAACGACAACGCTCGCTCCTGCGCTGGCCGGGCCGACCACATCGCGGAAGGCCGCAAACAGTTCGCGGCCCAGTCCAAACGCATTCCCGGACAGGTCGGGCGTTGCCGCTTGTCTGTCATCGACGCCTTCGGCTAAAACTTCAAGCACACCTGCCTCTGCATCAACTCGGATCAGGTCGCCATCCTGGATCTTGGCCAATATCCCGCCTTCAGTCGCTTCGGGAGCCACGTGGATGCAGGCAGGCACCTTGCCCGAAGCGCCAGACATCCGGCCGTCGGTCACAAGCGCGACCTTCAATCCGCGATCCTGAAGAACAGCAAGCGTTGGCGTCAGGCTGTGCAGCTCGGGCATCCCGTTGGCGCGCGGCCCCTGAAAGCGAACAACAACGACTGTATCTGTGGTGAACTCGCCCGCCTTGAAGGCAGTTTTGACCGCCTCTTGATCCTGAAACACACGCGCTGGCGCTTCGATCACACGGCGTTCTGGCGCAACAGCGGAAACCTTCATCACGCCACGACCCAGGTTGCCAGAAAGCTGCTTCAAGCCGCCGGACTTCTGGAAGGGATCAGATGCCGGGCGCAGGATCTTTTCGTTTAGCGACGCTTGCGGCCCGTCCACCCAGTCAAGACCAGCATCGGTTAGCTTCGGGTCTTTGGTATAAAGATCAAGCCCCTCGCCTGCCACAGTCTTGGCATCCGGGTGCAACAGGCCGTTTTCCAGCAATTGCCCGATCATGTACCCAAGACCACCCGCCGCGTGGAAGTGGTTCACGTCTGCCAAGCCGTTTGGATAGACTTTGGCCAAAAGTGGGGTCGCTTCCGAGATATCTTCAAAATCCTTGAGGTCGAGAATGACACCTGCGGCGCGTGCCATGGCGGGCAAGTGAATGACCAAGTTGGTGGACCCACCCGTAGCCATAAGACCCACAAGCCCGTTCACAAAGGCGCGTTCGTCAAGGATATCACACACCGGGCGGTAATCGTTTCCAAGAGCCGTGATCGACAGCGCACGCTCTGTGGCGGCGCGTGTCAGAGCATCGCGCAGTGGGGTGTTTGGGTTTACGAACGACGCACCGGGAAGATGCAGGCCCATGAATTCCATCAACATCTGGTTGGTATTCGCGGTGCCATAGAATGTGCAGGTGCCCGGCCCATGATAACTGGCCATTTCCGCTTCCATCAGCTTGTCACGGCCAACTTCGCCGGTTGCGAATTGCTGGCGCACTTTGGCCTTTTCGTCATTCGGCAATCCGCTCGTCATTGGCCCGGCGGGGACAAAGATGCCAGGGATGTGCCCGAAAGTTGCGGCGGCCATCACAAGACCCGGCACGATCTTGTCGCATACGCCAAGGTACGCAGCTGCGTCGAATGTATTGTGAGACAAAGACACGCCCGCCGCGAGTGCGATCACGTCGCGGGAAAACAGGGACAATTCCATGCCGGGCTGCCCTTGGGTGACACCATCACACATGGCTGGAACACCGCCTGCGACTTGTGCTGTGCCGCCGGCGGCTTGCGCCGCTGCGCGGATTTGCTTGGGGAAATCTTCGAACGGCTGGTGCGCAGAAAGCATATCGTTATAGGCAGTCACAATGCCAATATTGGGGGCGCGGCCGCCAGCAAGGGCATCTTTCTGATCCCCCATTGCTGCATAGGCATGGGCCTGATTGCCACATGTCAGGTGCGCGCGGGCAGGGCCTGCATCCCCGGCACGGCGCATTCTGTCCAGATACTCGGCGCGGGATTTGTGGCTGCGTTCACGGATGCGGTCTGTGACCCGATCGATTGTGGTATTCAGTGTCATGTCGTTCCCTTGTTCGGTCAGACTGAAGTTACGCAGAGTATACGATGTTAGCGATACCACTTCTACTGGAAAACGCCCGGTGTGAAAAAAACGTCCGTGGTTCGTTTGTTGTAGCGCGCGTGTCACCATGGCACGGTTGAGCGTGCGAACTGAGGTGGGGTGTGATGCGCGTTTTGATTGATGCCTGTGTGCTGTTTCCGACAATCCCACGATTGCTGTTGCTGGGGTGTGCTGACGAAGGGTTGATCGTGCCAATCTGGTCCGCACGGATCCTTGAGGAATGGCGTCGGGCCGTTATCCGCGTTCATCCAGAGCAGGCGGCCATTGTCCAAGGTGAAATCGCCATGGTGCAAACGGCGTATCCGGGCGCAACTGTCGTGACGGATCAAGCGTTGGAGGCGGGATTATCATTGCCCGACGACAACGACCGTCATGTGCTTGCTGCTGCAATTGCAGGCGGTGCCGACGCTCTTGTGACGCGGAATTTACGTGACTTTCCGGGAAGGACGCTTGCGCAGTTTGGTATCATACCTCGTGCCCCCGACAGCGTGTTGTTGGAGTTTGCGCGATCACACCCCGATGTCATGCGCCGTCTTGCGAACAAGTCGTTATCGGGAATGGTAGGCGCTGCCGATATAACCCCCCGTAGTGCTTTCAAGCGCGCGGGGTTGCCGAGATTGGCGAAAGCTATTTTTAGTTAACGGTAACGTCACGCGATAAGCTTCAGAAATTAAAACACTTAACGAAATTTACTTTGGTATTCCGCCTTGCGTCACGCGCAATGCCGCACTGCGGCATTGGCTATTGTTTGCGGTCACATCGCGCCCCATCTTCGGTTTGTTGCAAACACAAACCCAAAGGGGAAAACATGATTTCGTTTCTTACATCCGTTCGTGCCGCGTCACGCAAACGCGCGCAGTACAATCGCACTCTGGCCGAGCTTCAGACCATGTCGAATGGCACGTTGCTTGATTTTGATTTGGCGACGAACGATCTGTCACGGCTTGCACATGATGCTGTCTACGGCAAATGACTTTCGACAACGTGTCGAAACGTCGGCCAGACAATGTGATACCTTTCTAGAAAGGGCGCCCCAATCCGGAGCGCCCTTTTCATTTGGCTCTTTGAGAGAACTTTGCCTGCAACGCTGCTTCGACTTCGGGAGTGACGAATTTCGAAACGTCGCCGTCCAGACGGGCGATTTCCTTGACCAGCCGTGATGCAATCGCCTGGTGTTGCGCTTCTGCCATCAGAAAAACTGTCTCGATCTTGTCGCTGAGGGCACGATTCATGCCAACCATCTGAAATTCATATTCAAAATCGGACACTGCGCGCAGACCGCGAATGATCAAGGACGCATCCACATCTCTGGCGCAATCAATCAGGAGATTTTCAAACGGGTGTACAACGACGTCGCATCCAACCGATCGGCCTTCGCCTTCGAATTGGTTTCGAATGATATCCACCCGCTCTTCCAAAGAGAAAAGCGGGCTTTTATCCCGGTTTATGGCAACACCGATGACCAACCTGTCCACCAGAGCAAAGCTGCGGCGGATGATATCTGCATGACCCAGTGTCAGGGGGTCGAAAGTCCCCGGATACAATCCGATACGCATGGTCCTGACTTTGCCTCCCCGCAAAACACGTTTTTGCACGCAACAATATTACGACATCGGTTGCAAGAGTGGGCTGGGTCGGTGCGCCATTTGGCCCTTGGGTGAGGGGCTAGAACCCCATGATCATGCCCTGAAGGGCGTCTTTTTCCATTTCCAAATGGGCAAGTTGGGTTTTGACCACGTCGCCGATCGAAAGCAGTCCGACCATTTTGCCATCTGCGTCCACGACGGGCAGGTGGCGAAAGCGCCCTTCGGTCATTTTGCGAAAGAGATCATCGCTGCTATCTTCAAGCCCGCACGAAATCGGATTTGCTGTCATTATAGTATCGACCGTCTGGCCCATGCAGCTTGCGCCCTTTGAGCCGAGTTCCCGCACAATGTCTCGTTCGGAAACGATACCCTCAGCGCGGTCGCCATTCGTTGAGACGATGACAGCACCGATGCGGCGGCTCGACAACAGCTTTGCTGTCTCTTCTACCGACGATCCGGGGGCAACGGTCACCACATCTGTCGTGGCCTTTGACTGCAAAATCTGTTGAACGCGCATGGTTTGCTCCTCCTCATTGTTCTCAAAGCTCTGGCAAACAAGGTCAGTCCGTGCAGGTTGTTCTGTCAAGAACAATAACCGTGTTGCGATGCTATGCCCTTGCGAACCATGCGGCTTTACCTTCCCCGCCGCACGCGCCTAGATAGGTTGAATATATTCGGGAGGATCGAAATCATGCACGCTATCGGACACTATATAAACGGGGGGCAGGTCGTCGGCACGGGGCGAAGGGCGGATGTGTTCAATCCGGCAACAGGCGAAGTTCAGGCGCAAGTTTCTTTGGCCAGCAAGGCCGAAATGGACAAGGCGATTGCCGATGCAGCGGCTGCGCAGCCCGCATGGGGCGCGACCAACCCGCAAAAACGCGCACGGGTGCTGATGGAATTTGTGCGCCTCCTCAACCGGGACATGAACAAACTGGCCGAAGCGTTGAGCCGGGAGCACGGTAAGACGCTGCCAGATGCGTGCGGCGATGTGCAGCGCGGTCTGGAAGTGGTCGAGTTCTGTATCGGCGCACCGCATCTGTTGAAGGGTGAGTTTACCGATAGCGCCGGCCCCGGCATCGACATGTATTCCATGCGTCAGCCTTTGGGTGTTGTCGCCGGTATCACGCCATTCAATTTCCCAGCGATGATCCCGATGTGGAAGATGGCACCCGCATTGGCGTGTGGGAATGCGTTTATCCTGAAACCGTCGGAACGCGACCCGTCTGTTCCGATGATGCTGGCCGAGCTGTTGTCGGAAGCCGGTTTGCCCGATGGTTTGCTGCAAGTCGTGAATGGCGACAAAGAGGCGGTCGATGCGATCCTCGACAACGAGACTGTTCAAGCGGTTGGGTTTGTGGGTTCAACGCCGATCGCGGAGTATATCTATTCGCGCGGCTGTGCGAACGGCAAAAGGGTGCAGTGCTTCGGCGGGGCCAAAAACCATATGATCGTCATGCCCGATGCCGACATGGATCAAGCGGCTGATGCGTTGATCGGGGCAGGGTACGGCGCTGCGGGCGAACGCTGCATGGCTATCTCGGTTGCGGTTCCCGTGGGCGAAGACACGGCTGACCGTTTGATCGAAAAACTGGTGCCACGGATCGAAAAACTGAAAGTCGGGCCGTACACGGGCGGCGCCGACGTGGATTATGGGCCTGTCGTCACGGCTGCTGCCAAGGAACGGATCGGAAGCCTTGTACAATCTGGCATCGACCAAGGGGCCGAATTGGTTGTTGATGGGCGCGACTTCAACCTTCAAGGATACGAGGATGGGTTTTTTGTCGGCCCGCATCTGTTTGACCGTGTGACCACCGAAATGGACATCTACAAGCAAGAGATTTTCGGTCCGGTTCTATGTACCGTGCGGGCCAAGACGTATGACGAAGCTCTGTCCATGGCGATGGACCACGAATACGGCAACGGGACAGCGATCTTTACGCGTGACGGGGACGCAGCGCGCGATTTTGCCAGCCGCATCAACATTGGTATGGTCGGCATCAATGTGCCGATCCCGGTGCCTTTGGCGTACCATACGTTTGGCGGTTGGAAGAAATCGGGCTTTGGCGATCTCAATCAGCATGGCCCCGATTCTTTCCGTTTCTACACGCGAACCAAAACCGTTACAGCGCGCTGGCCGTCTGGGCTGAAAGAAGGCGGCGAGTTCCATTTCAAGGCGATGGACTGAAGCGGCAAAGGGCGGTGCGATGTGCCGCCCAAACTCGCTTTCTGGAAACTCTTATCGGCTTGTCTAGCCGGAAAACCCCATGATCTTGCGCACGTAGTTCTGTGTCTCCCGATAGGGCGGGACACCGCCGTGGTTCCGGACGGCGCCGGGGCCTGCATTATACGCAGCCAGCGCAAGCTGCCATGACCCGAACGTGTCGTATTGCTCGCGCAGATATCGCGCGCCGCCTTCGAGGTTCTGCATGGGGTCATAAGGATCAACGCGCAGATATTTCGCTGTGCCGGGCATCAACTGAGCAAGGCCGATTGCACCTTTGTGCGAAATCGCCAAAGGGTTCCATGCGCTTTCTTGCTGGATCAGGCGCACGAACAAAACCTGCGGGATGCGATGCTTCCGCGCCAGTTCTTCAGCCACTGGCAAGTAAATTCCGCGATATTGTGACGTACTCGCGCGGGGCAATGCCAAGCTTCCCGAGAAATCTGTTTGGGGTACAAGGCGCGAGGAATATTCGTACTGAGACGCAGACCTCCGGTCGAGCACGGCAGTCTGTTTGCTGAAGATGGCCGAACGCGATTTGCTAGACACAGTTGCGTTTTCTGCCAGTGCTGCGCCGCACGTAAGCGCCGCAAGGCACACGATTCCGACTACTTTGCGCATTGTTGCCTGCCTCGGATAATACCTGTTTTGCCGTGATCCATAGCCGTTTATTGCCCGCAACGCCAGAGTTTGACAGTCCCGTTCATCCGCTGCGTATAGAACGTCAAGCAAATCTGGCTTTTTGCGACAAGGTCCGGAGAGGGAGGGCGCGATTGGCCGAGCAGCCCTGCGGGTGCTTGGTACTATTTCGGCGTCATTCGAGCTTGACCATTTTTAGGCATGGAACTGACGGTCGGTATTTTTCCGGCACCTCGATAACGACCGCGCCGGCCGCAGGTCCTATTTGGGAATCCTGCAGGAGGCTCGGTTCGATTTGGCCTGCACACAGCTTTGGGAATCGTCGGTAAAGTCATCGACGTCGCTATGATGGCCGGGTTCGGGAGCCCGCAGACTCTTGTCCGCGCTTTTCGCCGGTTTATGGGCCTGACCATCGGCCAATCGGCACACTCAAAATGGCGGCGATCATGAGGGTTTCCGCCTGGTGGCGGGGCGCAACGCACAGTCTGTCGCGTGACAAAATTTGTATCGGTTGGCAACGTCCGGACACTCCAGTCGGTTTGCGGCTTGAACGCTGCACGATGTTGGAGACTACCGTCCACCCGCTGTTACCAGTGCTTGCAAGGCACCGGTCGCCTCGGCACTCAGATCGTTCGTTTTCGCTACCTCAACGAGGCACTGGGTCAGTTTCCGTCTCCAGTTGCTCGAAATGCCGCCGAAGGCGCTGGCGCGCAAATTATGCCAAGGCGGTGCTATGCTCTGTCTCACTGGACGTGAGCGCACCGTGGGATATTAAACATATACTGGATGAAAGCGGTTTTGCAGCTTGATTTAGCATATAGCGGGGCAGGTCCACGCACGGTATCTGGCGATCCTCAGTCTTGCGTTTGTGTGGTGCCATGTTGCTTTAGTCGCCGCGCCATTTGGCTCAGCATTGCATAGAGTTGCGCAGCGTCCGGGTGCCAATCTGCGACCTTTTCTTCCTGAACGTGTAAAACGCTTGTGTCACCCCGAGCGGCGGGCCCCGTGAGTGCGCCTGCAGGCCCAAGCCGAGCTACGCTCTCACTGGTCCCTCTGAGCAACGTGTCACCAAGCTTCTGGGCAATATCTTCCGGGACACCGGATTCGGCCCATGCTTCGCGGGCAATGGCTTGAAGGACCGTTGTGAAGTTGTTCGAAAAGACCGCAGCCGCATGATAAATTGCTTTGTTGTCGGCATTGATGGTGAAGGGAACGCCTTCAATCGCTGCGACCAGGTCGGTCACAACAGGCACGGCATCTTCTGTGCCTTCAATGGCGCAGCAGGTGCCCGGAAATTGTTGCTTTGCAATAAGCGGGTCTGCAAAGCTCAGAACCGGGTGGCAACTTGCGATTGGCCAGCCGAGATCGCGTAGCGGTGCCAAAACACTTGATGGCAAAAAACCACTGCAATGCATCGCAACGCGGGCCGGCGCCGCCGAGCCAAGGTGCTGGGCAAGGTCTTGCGCAACATGGCCGATTTGGTCATCTGGGACTGACAATATCCAGATATCTGCGGGCCCCATGTCTTTCAGGTGCGATACTGCTCGGCCTGTGCCGATGGCCGCAGTTGCCGCTATCGCGCTTGCTGGGGTGGCGCTGTAAACGTCGCCGACCTCATAGTCCGGTGCGCCGCTTACAAGAGCCATCAGCGTCCGCCCAACCCTTCCCGGACCAATGATGTTCACCTGCTGCATATTTGCTTCCCTTTGTTTCAGTACCTCATGTGAAAACGTGACGCGTCAAGTTGCGATCTGCCTGTCATGAACTGTGAGCGCGAGGCCAATGCGCGGGACGTGATCCCTGCCAGCGGGACGTTTTGTGAAGAGAGTTGGCTTGCCGGATTGTTTGGTATACCATTTTTCAAGGATGGGGGAGGAATGCCGATGGCGAGCAGATCAGTGGCGATATTTGGCCTTGGCGCCATGGGGTCCGGTATGGCCGGAGCCTTGTTGAAGGCGGGCTTGAAGACGCACGGTTTCGACATCAACCAAGCTGCGGTCGAGGCGTTTCAGGCCAAAGGCGGGGCAAGCGGCGATATTGCCGATGTGGCTGACACGTTGGATGCAGTGGTTATTGTTGTTGTGAACGCAGCGCAGACCGAAGCGGTGCTGTTTGGCGAGGATGGCATCGCGGACAAGCTGATCAAAGGCACCGTAATCGTGGCTTGCGCAACCATGGCCCCCGAAAGTGCCCGCGATCTGGCTCAGCGGTGCAATGCCATGGGCTTGCTATACCTTGACGCACCGGTGTCGGGTGGAACGTTGCGGGCGGGTGATGGCACATTGTCCATTCTGGCGTCCGGCAGCGCCGCGGCGTTTGAGCGGGCAGGCCCGGCGCTTGAGGCGATGTCATCCAATGTCTTTGCCCTTGGCGACGCAGTCGGCGCTGGGTCATCCATGAAGGCAATTAACCAGATGCTCGTTGGGGTCCATATCGCCGCCATGGGCGAGGCCATTTCCTTTGGTGTTTCGCAAGGGGTCGCCCCCAAGCAATTTCTGGACGTTATTCAGCAATGTGCTGGAACAAGCTGGGCTTTGGAAAGTCGCGCGCCACACGTTGTGTCAGGGGATTACACACCGCTGAGCGCGGTGGATATTTGGCTTAAGGATCTGGGAATCGTGCAAGACATCGCGAAGAGCGCGCAGTTCGATGCGCCGCTTACCGAAGCAGCGCTCAAGCAATTTACCGAAGCGTCGGCTGTCGGCCTGGGACGCGAAGACGACGCGGCGATTGCAAAGCATTATGCCCGGCGGGCTGGTTTGACACTGCCGGGTGATGGCTGAGATGACGACAATCTTTGGGGCGATTGCCGATGATTTCACTGGCGCCACAGATCTTGCGGGATTGATGGCCCGAAGCGGCGCGCGCGTGTCCCTTCGGGTTGGGGTGCCAGAAGGGCCAGTCGAAGACCCCGCACCGTTCGAGGTGGTTGCCCTAAAGATAAGAACCTGTCCTGTGGCGGAAGCCCAAAGCGCGGCACGCGCAGCGATGGCGTGGTTGCGCGCCGCTGGGGCAGATCGAATTTACTGGAAATACTGCTCCACATTTGATTCGACGGCAGAGGGCAATATTGGCCCTGTGGCCGAAGCGCTCATGGCCGACCTCGGCGCCACGCAGACGATTTATTGCCCGGCCTTTCCCGAAAACGGGCGAAGTATTTTTATGGGCAATCTCTTCGTTGGAGAGCAGCCCCTGGCGGAAAGCCCGATGAAAGATCATCCGCTCACCCCGATGTGGGATAGTAATCTGATGCGTCTTTTGACCCCTCAGGTGAATGGGCAGGTGGGGCTGGTGTCGCGGCTGACAGTCGCTCGAGGCGCAAAGGCCGTGCGCGCGCATCTTCGCGACTTGGCTGAGCAGGGCAAAGCCCATGTAATTGTCGATGCCGTGGCTGATGCGGATCTTCAAGTCATCGCTGAGGCCTGTTGCGACATGCCACTGGTTACAGGCGGAAGCGCGTTGGCGATGCCGCTTCCTGCCTTGTACCGAGAACAGGGGCGGCTTGCATCGACCACTGGGCACACGGCACATCGCGCACCTGCGGGCCGGGCTTTGGTCTTGTCGGGGTCCTGCTCGGCCATGACGCAAACACAAGTTGCGACCTTTGAAAAAGATCATCCAAGTTACAAACTTGACCCAGTGCAATTGGCCAGCGACGGTGTCGCCCCGGCCTTGGAATGGATGTCCGCGCAAAGCGGCACGGCCATGGTTTATGCCACCGCGTCGCCTGACCGCGTGCGTAAGGCGCAAGACACGCTGGGGCACGATCGTGCCGGCGCAATTGTTGAAGAGGCACTGGCCGCTATAGCCCTTGCTGCGCGGGATTGTGGCGTTTCGCGCCTTGTGGTGGCGGGCGGCGAAACCTCAGGTGCCGTCACTCAGGCCTTGGGTGTTTCACGGCTGGACGTTGGCCCCGAAATTTCGCCGGGCGTGCCGTGGTGTTTTGCCAACAGCGCCGGGCATGACATGGCGTTGGCTTTGAAATCCGGAAATTTTGGTGACGGCGCATTCTTTGCGACCGCGCTTCGGAAACTGGAAGAATTATGAGCGCCGAGGCGCGCCTGCGCGAGTTGATCTGTACGTTGGCCAAATCCATGTTTGACCGGGGCCTGACCGGCGGATCGACGGGCAACATATCTGCGCGAACACAGGATGGTGGTCTATTGGTGTCGCCGACCGGGTCCAGCTTTGGCCGGCTTGACCCCGGTCGACTGTCGCGGTTCGACGCGCAAGGCCTGCACGTTGATGGGGATGCCCCGACCAAGGAAATGCCTCTGCACACAGCATTTTACGACACACGCAGTGCGGCGGGCGCCGTGGTGCATCTGCACTCTTGCCATTCGGTGGCGTTGTCCATGCTTCCGGATGTGGACCCTGACAATTTCCTTCCCCCCCTAACGCCCTATGCGATCATGAAACTCGGTCGGGTGAAGCTGTTGCCCGTGTTTTTGCCGGGAGACCCCGCCATGGGCGAGGCTGTGCGCGGGCTTGCGGGAAAGCGATCTGCGGTGATGCTGGCCAACCACGGGCCAGTCGTTGCCGGCAAGGATGTAGAGGCAGCAAGCAATGCCATAGAAGAATTGGAAGAGACGGCGAAACTGGCAATGCTAACCCATGGAATGGCGCGGCGCGGGCTTGATCCCGCGCAGGTGCGTGCAGTGGTCGACCGCTTTGATGTGGAGTGGGATAGTTGATCCGGCTTTCAGCCAATCTGGGTTTTTTGTGGGCTGACAGGCCTCTGCCGATGGCCATACGGGCGGCAAAGTCCGCAGGGTTTGACGCTGTTGAATGTCACTGGCCTTTCGATGTTCCGGCGTCTGAAGTGGCCGCTGCCTTGACCGAAACTGGCTTGCCAATGCTGGGCTTGAATACACGGCGGGGACAACCGGGTGAGAACGGACTCGCCGCGTTACCCGGCAGAACCACCGAAGCGCGCGCCGCTGTAGACGAAGCACTGGCCTATGCCGACGCCATTGGGGCCGCCAATGTGCATGTGATGGCGGGTTTCGCGGCGGGCCCGGAGGCAGAGAAGGCGTTTGTAGAAACGCTGGGATATGCCTGCGAGCAGGCGGGGGACCGCACTATCCTGATCGAGCCGCTGAACCACTATGACGCGCCGGGTTACTTCCTGCAAACCACGACACAGGCCGAAGCGATCATGGATCAGGTCAGCGCGCCCAATCTGAAGCTGATGTTCGATTGCTATCATGTGCAACTGATGGAGGGGGATGTCTCCAACCGGTTGGAGCGTCTTTTGCCGCTGATCGGTCATGTGCAAGTGGCTGCCGCCCCCGATCGCGGCACACCGGATCACGGGGAACTTTGCTACTCGCATATTTGGCAGGTGCTGGACCGGATTGGTTGGGCGGCGCCGGTGGGCGCCGAGTACAAGCCGGGCGGCGACACGGATCTGACGTTGAGCTGGATGGCCGCGGCGCGCGGTGATCGGGACTGAAGCTAAGCGCAGACAGGCCGTCACATAGCTTCGGGGAGGAAGCGACAATGGGAGCAAGCGGATCCAATGTAAGCCTTGCGCGACGGGCCTGGGCGATCAGGCGCAATGCGCTGCTGATGGGGGAAGTGCAGGGGCAGGGGTATATCGGTCAAGCGCTTGGCGTGGCTGATGTGCTGGCTGTGTCCTATTTCCACGCGCTGCGCTATCGCCCGGACGATCCTGAATGGGAAGGCCGCGACCGGTTCTATTTGTCCATCGGGCATTATGCCATCGCGCTCTATTCTGCGCTGATCGAAGCGGGCATCTTGCCTGAAGACGAAATAGGCACCTATGGAATGGATGACAGTCGCATGCCCATGTCCGGCATGGCGGCTTACACGCCTGGCATGGAAATCACGGGTGGCTCGCTTGGGCATGGTCTGGGGATCGCCGTGGGGGCGGCGCTTGGGCTTAAGCGCAAGGAAAACCCCGCCTTCGTCTATAACATGCTGTCAGATGGTGAACTTGGCGAAGGGTCCACTTGGGAAGCGGTCATGTCGGCGGTTCAATGGAAACTCGACAACCTGATCGCCATTGTGGATTTCAACAACCAGCAGGCTGACGGGCCGACGACGCAAGCCTTGGCGCAAGTGCCCGAGGCGGCAAAGTGGTCGGCATTCGGCTGGTTTGCGCAAAGCGTCGATGGCAATGATCTGGATGCTGTGGTCGCGGCGTTTGACGCCGCCCGCGCTCATGACGGCCCGCAACCGCGCGTGATCATCTGCAACACCAAGATGTGCAAAGGCATCCCGTTTTTGGAAGACCGGGAAATTACGCATTTTATCCGGGTGGAACCGGACGAATGGGCAAAGGCCCTGTCAATTCTCGATGAGGAAAAGCCGCAATGACACAGCCTGAATTGTCCCGCCGCCGGTCGAAATACACGCCGCGAGTTGCGCCGGAGGGGGCCAAGCTTGCAACGTCAGCAATGATAGCCTCGCTGGATAGCGAAGGCCGAGAGACCAGAGCGGCCCCATTTGGCCATGCCTTGGTCGATCTTGCAAAGGACCGCCCTGATATCGTCGGGCTGACTGCGGATCTGTCGAAATATACCGACCTTCATGTCTTTGCGAAGGCGTATCCCGACCGGTTCTATCAGATGGGCATGGCCGAAGCCGTGATGATCAGCGCGGCAGCAGGGTTGGCGCGCGAAGGGTTCACGCCTTTTGCCACGACCTATGCTGTTTTTGCGTCGCGGCGGGCCTATGATTTTATCATCATGGCAATTGCAGAGGAAAATTTGCCGGTCAAGATCGTCTGCGCGTTGCCGGGGCTGACCACGGGCTATGGTCCAAGCCATCAGGCGACCGAAGATCTGGCGATCATGCGCGGCATGCCAAACCTGACCATTATTGACCCGTGTTGTGCCACTGAAATCGATCAGGCAACGCGCGCAATCGCGGATCATCCCGGCCCGGTTTATATGCGGCTCCTGCGCGGGCAGGTGCCTGATGTTCTGGGCGAGTACGGCTACAAGTTCCAACTGGGCAAGGCGCAGATGGTGCGGGACGGAAAAGATGTGCTCTTCGTCTCGTCGGGCTTCATGACAATGCGGGTTTTGGATGCGGCGAAGGCGCTGCAAGCCGATGGGGTGGATTGCGGCGTTTTGCATGTGCCGACGATCAAACCGTTGGATACCGCCACCATCGTGGCCGAAGCTGCAAAGGGCGGGCGATTGGTGGTCACGGCAGAAAACCACTCGGTCACAGGGGGGCTTGGCGAAGCTGTTGCCGCGGCTCTTATGCGCGCCGGTGCTTACGTGCCGTTTCGACAGATAGGTTTGCCAGATGCGTTTCTCGACGCAGGCGCCTTGCCAACTCTACATGACCAATATGGCATATCGGTCGCGGCTGTCACCGCGTCGGTAAAGGGATGGCTGTGATGAAACTGCTTCAAGGCAAAGTCGCGATCATTACAGGCGCTGCCAGCGCGCGTGGATTGGGCAAGGCCGCAGCGACGCTGTTTGCCGAACATGGCGCGCGCGTGGCGATCCTTGATCTTGATGCACAAGCGGCCGCTGCGGCTGCGGCAGATCTGACGGGGTACGGACATGTCGGTTTGGCTTGCGATGTCACTGACAAGAATGCGTGTCTTGAAATGGCGGAACAGTTGATCGGAATGTTTGGGCAGATAGATGTTCTGGTGAACAATGCGGGGATCACCCAGCCCCTGAAACTGATGGATATCGCGCCCGAGAATTATGAGGCCGTTCTGGATGTGAACCTGCGGGGAACGCTGTACATGTCACAAGCGATGACCCCCCATTTTAGGGCTCTTGGAAAGGCAAGTATCGTGAACATGTCCTCTGTGTCTGCGCAGCGGGGAGGCGGCATTTTTGGCGGCCCGCATTATTCAGCCGCCAAGGCCGGAATACTGGGGCTGACCAAAGCGATGGCGCGCGAAATGGCGCCCGAAGGCGTGCGGGTAAATGCAATTTGTCCGGGGTTCATCGACACAGATATCACCGCAGGTAAACTTACCAAGGACATGCGCGCGCAGGTACTGGCGGGCATACCGATGGGCCGGGCCGGCACTGCGCGGGATGTTGCGGGATGCTGCTTGTTTTTGGCGTCAGATCTGTCCGGCTATGTCACCGGGTCAGAGATTGACGTCAACGGCGGGTCACTCATTCACTAAGCGATGTTTCTGTTGTGCCATCCGTTGTCAGCGGGGTGCCTTTCCGTTCTTGCGTGAGAAGGTCCACAATGTCGTCGGTCAACTGACACAAATGCCGGTCAATCGCAGCGAGTGTCTGGTCCACATCGCGGGCTCGCAGTCCTGTCAGAATGTCTGTATGATGTTCGACAACCCGTTCTCGGTTCCGGCGTTGCATTGCTGACAAGTACCGCGCGCGCCACAGTCGCGACAGGAAAGTCGAGTGGATTTCGGCAAGTGGAACGTTATGCGCCGCCTCGGCGATAGCGCTGTGGAAACTCATGTCCACTTCGAACATCTCAAGCGGATCAGCAGAATGAAAGCGGTCGGCCATGTCATCGACGATGCGCTGAATCTCATCAAGCTCGTCTTCGGTCGCCCGTTTGCAGGCAAGTTCGGCCGACAGCTTTTCGATTGAAATCAAAACCTCGGTGTCGTCGGAAATTTGCTTCAAGGTTGGCACCGACACAATCGGGCTGCGTGCAGGGCGAAGTTCCACCAGTCCTTCGGTGGCAAGCATCCGAATGGCTTCGCGCAGAGGTGTTCTGCTGACACCCAATTGGGCTGCATTGTCCCGTTCCTTGATTGATGCACCCGGCAGCAGCTTTCCAAGCAGGATATCGCGGCGCAGATGGTCTGCAATTTTAGCGGCTAGGTTTTCTTCGTTCATGGGGCAGGTGCCGGGCCTTGTCGCAGGTCCGGTAACAAGGCGTATGCTCAGGCCGTCTGCGAAAAATTCTTGTTAATTTTGGTATACCGATAAGCGTTGATTGTCGAGATAGCACAGGCTAACGTTCGTTTGGATGGTATACCATCTGAGTTCGCGCCAGTGGAGGGGTGCGGGTACTAAGGAACGGCGATAGCAAAATCGCCAAGGGAGGAAATAAAAATATGAACATGAAAACACTACTGTCATCTGTTGCGGCGCTCACTGTTGCGGCGGCTCCGGGGTTTGCACAAGATGTGACACTTCGGATGCAGACACACTACGCGACCGAACATCCAACCGGACAGCTTTTGGCCCAGTTCATCGACGACGTGCAGACAATGTCTGATGGCGGCATTGCCATCGAAATGTTCTATTCGTCTTCAGTCGTTGCGACCGTCGAAACATTCGACGCGGCGATCAATGGTATTCTGGACTGCGACGCTACCGGCGGTGCCTATCAGACCGGCAAAAA
Source organism: Meridianimarinicoccus aquatilis (assembly GCF_004358675.1). Classification (GTDB taxonomy): domain Bacteria; phylum Pseudomonadota; class Alphaproteobacteria; order Rhodobacterales; family Rhodobacteraceae; genus Meridianimarinicoccus; species Meridianimarinicoccus aquatilis. The sequence goes on from NZ_SMZO01000002.1 coordinate 154,671, forward strand.
CCCGGCGTTCCAGTTCGTCGGCGATATCATGGGCGGCTATGACACGCCCTGGCAGCAGTATAGCTGGCTGTACTACGGTGGTGGCTATGATGCCGCGCAAGAACTTTACAACTCGCAGGGAATGCAACTGATCGGCTGGTCCATCTATGGCCAGGAATCGCTGTCATCGTCCACCCCGATCGCTGGGTTCGAAGACGTAAAAGGCTGGAAGTTCCGGTCCCCGCCAGGCATGGAAACCGAGATTTTCGAAGAATTGGGCGCATCCCCAATCGTGATGGATTTCACCGAGATCTTTACCGCACTTGAAACCGGGATCATCGATGGCGCCGATGCATCAGGTCTGGCGAATAACGTCGGTCTTGGCATCTATGACATCGTGAAACACGCGACATATCCGGGCTTTCACTCCATGCCGTCTGACCACTTGGCTTGTAACCAGTCGGTCTGGGAAGGCCTGACAGAAACTCAGCGCCGGATCATCGACACCGCGTGGCAAAAACTGTCCTTCCAGGTGGCCTTGGCCAATGAAAAGGCCAATGCAGAAGCGGCCGCAAGCCTGACCGCCCAAGGCGTGACGCTGTATGACTGGTCGGCAGAAGATCGGGCTGAGTTCCGCCGTGCAGCGCAGGTTGCATGGGCTGATTGGGGAACGCGCAGCCCAGAAGCCGGTGCCTTGCTGGAAAGCCACAAAACGTATCTGACGCAGCTTGGCCTGATCAGCGAATAATCTGCCAAGTGCCTTGAATAACTGAAGGAACGTGGTGGGCCCAAACAGGGCCCGCCAAGTCCGGCGCGGGTTTGCGATGCCCGTCGGCAACCATGCGGGGAGGCAATGGATGCAACAAAAATCACTCTTTTTGGGGCGTTTCCGACAACCGGTCAAAATGGCCATGATCGCCTTTTGTGGCATCACACTTCTGCTTTACGTCTTTCTCATCCTGCAAAATGTCTTCGTTGAAGATGCTTACGGCATGTACGAGATGATCCGCCCGGCTGGGCGCCCGTTGGTTCAGGTCACGTTGATCTGCTTTGGCGGTGCTTTGCTGTTTGCGTCACTATTCCTCTCGGACACGAAGGGCGGCATCGAAACAGAACCAGACGGTTTTTTTGACATCGTTTCCGTTGTGCTTGGTCGGCTAGCGATGCTGATGACGGCATTTATCGTGCTGGTGATGTTCTACGAAGTCGTGTCGCGCTATGTTTTCTCTCGTCCAACGCTTTGGGCCAATGAGCTTTCGCTTTGGATCGCGGCGTTCGTTTTCCTGCTGGCAGGGCTTTATGCCATGCAACAGCGAAGCCATATCCGAATTTATATCATCTACGACATGATGCCCCGCTGGGCGCAAAGGGCGGCTGACTCGATCTCTGTTCTGTTGATCGTCGCGTTCACCTTTGCGCTTATCTGGGGGGGCTACACCGATGCCGAGAACCGTTTTCTTCGGATGGAAACGTTTGGCACTGCGTGGGATCCGCCCATACCCGGCATCGTGAAACCCGCCCTTCTTATCATCATCTTGCTGGTGTGCATCCAGGCTGTGTCCAACTTGTTCGCGGATTGGAACAAGGCCCCTGAAACTCACACACCCGCCGACGAAATCGATGACGCTGAAATTGAAAACATCCGCCGGACCCTTGAGGACAAGAACTGATGGTTGATATCGGGACCCTGTCGCTGATCCTGCTCCTTGGGATGTTTGCGCTTTTGGCTATTGGTATGCCGCTTGGATTTGCGTCTGCATTTCTTGCCGTTGTGACACTGGCACTTAAATTTCCGCCTGACCTTCTTTGGGGGGATTTCGGCCGTGGGCCGCTGTCCGTTCTGGGGCAGGCGGTGTATCGTCAGATGACGAACTATGTTCTGATTTCAGTGCCATTGTTTATCTTCATGGCCGCGCTTTTGGAACGTTCGGGTATCGCTCGAGATATGTATTCGTCTCTGAATGTCTGGATGAGCCGGACGCGCGGGGGCATTGCGATCGTTACCTCAATCATGGCGGTCATTATGGCGGCCATGTCGGGCATTATCGGCGGTGAAGTCGTTCTGCTAGGCTTGATTGCATTGCCGCAAATGTTGCGGCTTGGGTATGACCGCAACCTTGCCATCGGCACCATCTGCGCGTCAGGCTCGCTTGGTACGATGATCCCGCCTTCCATCGTTTTGATCTTTTATGGGCTGGTGACGGAAACCTCGATCAAGGCGCTTTTCACGGCGTCCTTTCTACCGGGGTTCATGCTGGCCTCGTTCTTCATCTTGTACATCATCATCCGCACACGGATGAACCATTCACTTGCACCGCTTCCAGAACCCGTGCCGGGCGAGCCGGAAGGCGGCGAGAAGGGGCTGATGTTCCTTGGCTTTCTGTCGCGCTTTGCGATGTGGGCGACGGGCGTGCTGTTCTTGCGCGCGGTGCTGTTCACGATCACGGGCGACAATGCGGTACGAGAGGGCGTTGATCCCATCCCACTGGGCATGGTGTCTGACATTCCTTGGATCGTTGGAGCGTTCGCGATTTTCGCAGTGATAGTTTTCTTTGTCGTTGGCCGGGAGCGCACGGCTCAGGGCTGGGAAATGGGCAAGGGTCTGATCGCGCCCATCGTCGTTATCGGTGTGGTTCTAGGGTCGATCTATGGCGGTATCACTGGCATCACAGAGGCTGCGGGCATGGGAGTCGTCGCTGTCTTTGTCATCGGGTTGATCCGCCGTGAAATGACCTTTGATATTGTATGGGACAGCCTGATCCGAACATTGAAGTCTACTGGCACGATCATCTGGGTCACCATCGGCGCGGCTGCGCTTGCCGCGGCCTACACCCTGGCGGGCGGTCCGACATTTGTCGCCAACCTGATTGTTGGGGCCGATATGCCAACCATGAGCATCATCCTGGTGATGATGTTGGTCTTTTTGATCATGGGAATGTTCATGGATTGGGTCGGGATCGTCTTGTTGATCATGCCTGTTTTCCTGCCCATCGTGGTACGCCTTCCAGCGGAAGAGATCGGGTTTTTGTCGAGCATCGACGCCCGTTACATTCCGGTCTGGTTCGGTGTGGTGTTCTGTATGAACATGCAGGTCAGCTTCCTGTCGCCTCCGTTTGGTCCAGCGGCCTTCTATCTGAAATCCGTCGCACCACCCGAGATTTCCCTGACGGATATCTTCCGGGGGTTTCTGCCATTCATCGCGCTACAACTTTGCGCTTTGGCGGTGCTGCTGATCTGGCCGCCGATTATTACAGTCTTCCTGTGACGTGCGCGCGGGCATGATGCGAAGGCTGCCACTCTGCGTTGTGGGCGGCGGTTCCATCGGACAACGGCACATAAATTGTGCCCAAGCGTCCAGCACGGTTGATCTGACGGCCGTGGTGGACTCGAATAGTGATCGCAGGGCTGAACTTGCGGCGCGCGGGCTTAAAGTTGTCGCATCGTTGGACGATGTGCCGTCATCCACCCGAGCGGCAATCGTCGCAACGCCGACACAAAACCACGCTGCGACAGCAACCGCGTGTCTGGACCGCGGTTTGGCGACATTGGTTGAGAAACCAGTGACAGAGACGGTGCAAGAGGCAAAGGCCCTGTGCCGCAGGGCCGATGACCTTGGGGTTCCGCTTTTCACTGGGTACCATCGGCGCTGCCATCCTTTTGTTGCGGAAGCCCGCGCCCGTCTTATAGTGCTGGGGGAGTTGGTGGCCGTGCAGGGTATTTGGTGCCTGCGCAAACACGATAGCTATTTCGATGAACCATGGCGCAAAGTGACCGGGGCAGGGCCGATACTGACCAATCTCAGCCACGAGATTGACCTGATGCAGTATTTTGCCGGGCCAATCACCGAAGTGACAGCGATTTGTAGCCATGCGGCACGTGGTTTAGCGGTGGAAGACACTGCCGCATTGAGTTTTCGCTTTGCGAACGGGGCTTTGGGAAATTTCATGTTGTCTGATTCAGGCGCATCGCCGTGGGCATTTGAAGCGGCAACTGGTGAAAATCCTGCTATCGCCGTACGCGGGGGGGACCCTATGCGGTTTGTTGGAACTGAGGGCGCGATGGGGTTTCCGTCACTGACGATCTGGGGCGGTGCGGACGAAACGCAGACGGACTGGCGTTTCCCTTTGGTCCAAATGGCAGCGCCAAATTTACCGCGAGTCGATGGGATCGCCGCACAGCTTGAGCGTTTCGTCGCCGCAGCTGGCGGGGCAGCGGATGACGTTCTTGCAACGGGGCAGGATGGACTTGAAACGATGAAAGTGCTGGATGCTGTGCAACGTGCGGCGGTGAGTGGACGCACAGAACAGGTCACTTTATGACAAGCACTGTCGCCCCCCGCGTCGAAAATACGGCATTTGCGCTGATGGCGATGGCCGCAGCGGTCTTTTTCTTCACCCTTATTGATACATCGGCAAAGTGGCTGGTGCTGGCCGGTCTTCCCGCAATTCAGGTCGTGTTCGTGCGATACGCGGTTCATTTCTTGATGTCGGTCGTGATCTTTCTACCTCGGGACGGGGTTCAGGCGCTTCATTCAAATTCACCCAAGTTGCAGGCGCTGCGATCTTTGTTCTTGTTTTCCAGCACAGCCCTCAATTTTACGGCGCTGAAGTTTTTGCCCATCACTGTCACCACGACGATCATGTTCACGGGACCGATCATCGTGACCCTGCTGGCGATTCCGGTGTTGAAAGAGAAGGTGGGTATTCACCGGATCGCGGCTGTGTGTATTGGCTTTTCGGGCGTTATTGTGGTCATGCAGCCTTGGGGTACTGGCTTCCACCCGGCGATGTTCTTGAACCTTGGGGCGATCAGTTGTGCGGCAATGTACTTTGTCATGACAAGGCTTTTGGCCGGTGTTGAAAGCAACGCAACCAGCCAGCTTTGGGCGTCGGGTCTTGCAACAATCTGCCTTGTGCCGTTCGCGTTGAGCAATTGGATCTGGCCGCAGGCTCCGGCGGATTGGATGTTCTTTCTATTGGTCGGCATATTCGGCGGCACGGGGCACATACTTGCCACGACAGCGCACCGGATGGCCGATGCGTCGATCCTCGCGCCGGTTGTGTATATCCAGATATTCTTTGCAACTGCGGTCGGGGTCTTGATCTTCGATACATGGCCAACAATTTGGACGTTGGTTGGCGGGCTGATCATCATCGCCGCAGGAATTTACATTTGGCACCGCGAGCGGGTTAACAATCAGGATGCCGCGATGATCGCCAAAATCACACCGAAATAGGGCGGGCTGCGCTGCCCGCCCAATCGCTGATCAGACCGCTGGCTTGTCATCTTCCAGATAATAGCGAACGTTATCTTCGAAACTTTCGTCCGACTTCAGTCCAAGGGCCTCGGCCCGCTCGGCATGAATGTCCCATTTCCAACCTGACACAATGCGTTTGATGTCTGGCTGGGCTTCCCACTTGATCAATTTGGCCGGACCGTCACCCACAACGGCCGTCATGGCGTCAATCAATTGGCTGATGGACCAGGTGCGCCCCGGCATCTGCATGACGCGGTTGCCGCCCAAGTCGGCGGCATCGAGGTTGGCGGCTTTCACGAGGTTCTCAACGCAGCGTCGCGGACTTAGATAGTAATGAAGGAAATCGGGCTCGACGGGGCAAACCGCCGTCTGCCCATTCAAAGGCTCGCGCAGGATGGACGACATGAAACCAGAAGCGGCCCTGTTTGGCTTTCCCGGACGGATCGAAATGGTTGGAAGCCGAAAGGCCCGGCCATCCACAAACCCTTTGCGCGAATAATCGTTGATAAGGATTTCACCAACCGCTTTCTGGCCGCCATACGACGTCTGCGGATTGGGGTAGGAATGATCCCCTAGTGGGTCCGGAATATCGCCGCCATAAATCGCAATAGACGAGGTGAAAACCAATACCGGAGTTGTGCCAAGTGCGCGGCAACGTTCCAGAACGTGATAGGTGCCGAACATGTTGATCGCCATTCCGGCGTCGAAGTCCTCCTCGGCATGTGCAGACACAATCGCGGCCAAAAGATAGATCACATCGGTATCTTCGGTGATAACCTGCGCAACAGATTGTGCATCTGCGATGTCACAGCGTGCTGCGCTCACCGGGAAACTGGCGTCAACAAGTGGCGGATCATTTATGTCAGCTAGTGTAAGTCTTGTGATGGGCCGACCGCGCAAACGGCCTTCTGCGGCCAGCGACTGAGCCAGTTTTTGGCCAACGACGCCGCCGCCGCCAATGATCAAGATGTTCATGCTTGGTCCTTTTCTGGGTCGATCATGAGTGTGTCGTTCCCGCGTAGACAGCCAGCCCAACCGCTGCGAGCAGACTGGCGGCCATGGCGAAGTTTATCTTGCGCTGCGTGGGCGCGGAAAGGTTGAGCCGGTTCAGGCTGACCCCAAGCCAAAGCCAAGCCAGATGGATCGGTATCCATATCGCATTTAAAATCAGCGCTTTGGTGATAAGTTCTAGTGTGAGGTTCTCTGGCGCGAAGGGAAAGCCGGTGAAGAGGCTTGTGTTGACCACATAGGCTTTGGGGTTGATCACCTGAAGCAATATGCCAGCACCAATCCCTGGCACTGAACGCGTTGCGGCAAACCCAATTTTCGATCCCGCAAACGCAATGCGCGCCGCCAGATATATCAAATAGATCAGGGAGGCGCCCATCAGGATCCACCGCACCGCCGGCACTGCCAAAAGAACGGCGGACAGCCCTGTCACGACGCAGAGCGCGACAATGTTTGTGCCGATGAACAGCCCGCCGACATAGCGCAATCCAGTTCGAAACCCAAAGCCTGCGCCGACCCCCGCAGCCGATAAAACACCGGGGCCGGGCGTGATGATCAAGAACAGAACGGCCAGCGCAAACGTAATCACTGGTCCTGCCCTGTTTTCGGGTTCACCGGCCCGGCCTGGTTTGCAAGGTCAGTTTGAGTTTTGGATCGGCAACAGGTCTTTCCATCGCAGCCACGGGCAGTATCGGGATCGAGCCGCCGCGCGCGGCAAGGGTCCATGCGCAAGGCAGCGGCGATTAAGGCGAGAGGCATGGCAGTCCTTGCATCGGTGTGGGTTTGGTATACCATTTTATCAAGGCGGCGGGACGGAGGATTGTCAATGCCCGTGCCAAGACGGGAGACAGCAGTATGAACCTTTTCGATCTGACAGGGCGCACAGCCTTGGTCACAGGCTCTTCCATGGGGATCGGCCGAGCCCTTGCGCACGGGTTAGCGGATGCCGGGGCACGTATCGTGATGAACGCGCGTGATGCCGATCGGCTTGAGGAAGCCGCCGCAGACCTCCGCAATCGGGGCGCCACCGTGGATACACTGGCCTTTGATGTTACCGATGCCGAAGCGGTTCAGGCTGCAGTTAACGCATACGAAGACACGCGGCCGATCGACATTCTTATCAACAATGCCGGCATGCAGCATCGCGGGCCGCTAGAAGATTTCGATGTCAGCGCCTTTGACCGTTTGATGCGCACGAATGTGAACTCAGCGTTTTATGTCGGGCAATCGGTTGCAAAGCACATGATCCCACGCGGGGAAGGTCGGATAATCAACATTGCATCCGTGCAAAGTGCGCTCGCGCGTCCCGGCATTGCGCCTTACACGGCATCCAAGGGGGCAATCACCAACCTGACCAAGGGCATGGCGACCGACTGGGCGCGCCACGGGTTGAATTGCAATGCCATCGCACCGGGATATTTCGACACCCCGTTGAACGCTGCATTGGTAGCTGATCCGGCGTTTTCCGATTGGCTTGAAAAACGCACCCCTGCGGGCCGGTGGGGCAAAGTAGAAGAACTGGTCGGCGCGGCAATCTTCTTGTCTGCGCCCGCGTCCACCTTCGTCAACGGTCAAACAATTTTTGTAGATGGCGGAATAACGGCAAGTCTTTGAGGGATAAGATGATGACAAAAGCAACAGTTGGGTTTTTGGGGCTGGGCTACATGGGCCACGGCATGGCGAAGAACCTTTTGCAAAAAGGGCACCCGCTTGTCGTAAAGGGCAATCGGAACCGAACGCCGGTCGATGGTCTTGTCGGACTGGGCGCGACCGAGGCGGCGAACCCGCGCGAGATGGCCGAGCAATGCGACATCATACATCTGTGCCTGTCTAATTCACCTCAGGTCGAAAGTGTTTTTCGGGGCGCGGATGGAATTTTGGCCGGGGCGCGTGATGGGCTGATCGTGGTCGACACAACGACGGCGGATCCAACATCGACCATGGTTTTGGCGAAGGAACTGGCGGCGAAGAATGGTCACTTTGTCGATGCCCCGCTGGGTCGGACCCCGAAAGAAGCAGAAGCCGGGACACTTGATGCGATGGTGGGATGCGATCCCGCGATCTTTGACGAGATCAAGCCGGTGTTGGAATGCTGGGCCGGCAACATCACGTATGTGGGGCCCACGGGAAGTGGCCACAAAATGAAATTGCTGATGAATTTCATTTCTATGGGCTATGCCTCGCTATATGCCGAAGCGACGGTTCTTGGCGCGGCGGTTGGTGTTCCGCCGGCCAAAGTGCGGCAAGTGATCGGGTCCAGTCGGCTGTCGAACGGGTTTTTTGATACGTTCATGACCTATACGGTTGACCGGGAAGAGGTGCACAAATTCACCATCTCGAACGCGGCAAAAGACCTGAGATATCTCAACGCGATGGCTGATGACGCAGGGTTGATGACGGTCATGGCCGGGGCATGCAAACAGTACTTCGCGCATGTGGAAGCGTCCGGAAATGGCGGCGATTTCGTTCCCAAACTAGGAGATCATGTCGCCCGTTTGAATGGGCTTGATATGGAACTCGAAGCCGCGAAGGGGCGCGACTAAGGGCGCTCGGCAGCCGTGCGGTAAGCGCAGCGCAACGGCGTTCTTGTGAATAACGGCTTGCATTTGGTATACCAAGTTGCGAGCCTGCGGAAAAACGCTCTTGGGAGGGGCTCAGATGCCTTCGATAATTATTACTGGCGCAGGCAGCGGCATTGGCCGCGCCACAGCACACGCATTTCTGGACGCAGGCTGGCGCGTCGGCCTGGTGGGGCGCCGCCGCGAGGCGCTTGAAGAAACGGCTGATGGGCGAGATGCGACGCTCATTCTTCCGTGCGATGTCACCGACGAGGCAGATGTGGACGCTGCTTTTGACAAGGCGTTGCACGAGTGGGGACATGTAGATGCTTTGTTCAACAATGCGGGTGTCAGCCTAAAGGGCGCACCGATTGATGAACTGGCGGTGGACGATATTCGCCATGTGGTCGATGTGAACGTGATGGGCGCGGTCATTGCCGCGCGGGCTGCGTTTCGGGTCATGCGCCATCAAGACCCGCAGGGTGGCCGTATCATTAACAATGGGTCGATTTCGGCATATGTGCCGCGCTGGGGATCAACCGCCTATACTGTTTCAAAGCATGCGATCACTGGTTTGACGCGCACCATTTCGCTGGACGGACGGGCCTTCGGCATTGCTTGCGGACAAATCGATATTGGGAACGCCCTCACCGATATGGCGCGTGCAATGACCCAAGGTGTTCCGCAGGCAGATGGGGCGATGGCGGTAGAGCCGGTTATGGATGTGAGCCATGTGGCGTCTTCCGTCCTGAACATGGCAAGTTTGCCGTTGGACGCAAATGTTCAGTTCATGACTGTGATGGCGACGAACATGCCGTTCATCGGGCGGGGCTGATCAGATGGATTTCCAAGGTCAAACCGCTGTCGTCACAGGCGGCGCGCAAGGTATCGGGTTTGCAGTTGCCGAACTGTTGGCCGCAAAAGGCGTCACCGTGGCAAGTTGGGACGTGGACCGACACAACGCAACAGCGATGGAAACGCTCGGCGGCCTCGCCGTGACGTGCGATATAACTGATCTGGCGTCGGTACAGGCGGCCTATGACGCGACCTGCGACAAGGTCGGCACACCCACGATCCTTGTGAACAGCGCAGGGATCGCAGGGCCAAATGCGCCGGTTGCAGATTATGACGTCGCGGCGTGGCTCAAAGTGATCGAAGTGAACCTGACCGGCACATTCTATGTCAACAAGGTCTGTGTGCCGGGTATGCGCAGCAAGAAATATGGGCGCATTCTGAATGTGGCGTCTGTCGCCGGCAAGGAAGGTAACCCGAACGCATGCGCCTATTCGGCGTCCAAGGCAGGTGTAATCGGGTTGACCAAATCATTGGGCAAAGAACTTGCGGACATGGATATCGCAGTCAATTGCGTGACGCCTGCCGCAGCAAAAACCCGGATCTTCGACCAGATGAGCCAAGAGCACATCGATTATATGTTGTCCAAGATCCCGCGTGGGCGTTTTTTGGACGTGGCAGAGGCGGCGCGCATGATTGTCTGGGCCGTGTCTTCGGAAAATTCATTTACCACCGGGGCCGTGTTCGATTTGTCTGGCGGTCGTGCGACCTACTAATCGCTGGTTGAGTTTAGGCAATTATGCATAAGGGCGGGAGAATACGATAATGGGGCGACTGGACGGAAAACGCGCTTTGGTAACCGCAGCGGGGCAGGGGATTGGCCGCGCATCGGCATTGGCCATGGCCCGCGAAGGGGCGCAGGTCTTCGCCACAGATTTGAACCCGGAATTGCTGGAAGGCCTGAGCGACGAGGGCATCACAACGTTTGCGCTGGATGTTTGCGATGACAAGAGTGTGCAGGCGGGCGTCGCAACGGCGCAGCCGGACGTGTTGTTCAATTGTGCCGGGTTCGTGCATCACGGTACGGTAGTGGATGCGACACAAGATGAATGGGACTTTGCCTTTAATCTGAACGTGCGATCCATGGTGCGCACCATACAGGCGAGTTTGCCGGGAATGCTTGAACGCGGTAGCGGCTCCATCGTCAATATGTCTTCGGCTTGTTCGTCGATCATAGGTGCGCCAAATCGGTTCATCTATGGCACCACGAAAGCGGCAGTGATCGGTCTGACCAAATCGGTGGCAGTGGATTATATTACCAAGGGAATTCGCTGTAATTGTATCTGTCCGGGAACCGTCGAAAGCCCAAGCTGGCATGACCGGGTGAAAGCCTTGGCTGAGGAAGTTGGGTCCTATGGCGAAGCCTTGAAACTGTTCGTATCACGGCAGCCAATGGGCCGGGTCGCCACCGCAGAAGAAATTGCCGCGCTGGTTGTTTATCTGTCCAGCGACGAGTCGGCATTCACCACAGGACAACCGCACGTCATCGATGGGGGATGGTCCGGGTGAGGCCAGACAGGGCCGTGCGTTGCCGCCCGATAGAAAGATCAACGGCCCGCTACTCCGCGTAGTGCGGCCGGAACATGATGCCGGTGCTCTTTGAAGAAGTGCGGCACAAATGGCAGAAAGTCGTAAGGAACATAAGATGACAGACAAGCCGAACCTGCTGGTGGTCAGCCGTGTGATGACAGCGCCGATGCAAGCCGCCCTTGAAGCTGATTTCACAATTCAACCGCTGTTCGAACAAGAGGATCCACAAGCGTGGCTGGCAGAAATTGGTGCGGATATTGCCTATGTTCTGACGGATGGACATTGGGGCGTTCGACCAGAGGTGATGCAGCACCTGCCGAATGTGAAGATGATTTCGTGCTATGGCGTCGGCTATGACAACATTGATGCGGTGACCTGGAACTCTCGCGGGGCCGTCGTCACCCACACCCCCAATGTTCTGAACGCGGAAGTGGCCAATACAGCCATACTGCTGTGGCTCGCGACCAGTCGCCGTTTGGTTCGGGACGATCGCCACGTACGGGATGGAAAATGGCCGGATGGGGGGGCTCCGTTGACCCGCTCTGTGGATGATCGCAAGGTCGGGATTCTCGGGCTTGGGCGGATCGGGTTGGAACTTGCCCGGCGCATCGCGGTGTTTTCACCTGAAATCAGCTATCACACACGCACTGAAAAACCGGACGTACCCTATCGCTATTACGCGAATTTGACAGAGATGGCGCGGGATGTGGACGTGATGTTCTGCATAACACCGGGTGGCAAGGCTACCCATCACTTGGTGAACCGTGATGTGTTGGATGCACTAGGGCCCGAAGGCACGCTGATCAATGTTGGCCGCGGACCCGTCGTAGACGAGCAAGAGATGGTCAAGGCGCTGCAGGACGGCCGACTTGGCAGCGCAGGACTTGATGTGTTCGAATTTGAACCGCAGGTTCCGGCGGCTCTGTTTGCCATGGATCAGGTCACGTTGCTGCCCCATGTGGGCAGTGCGACCGTCGAGACGCGGCGCGCGATGGGCGATCTGGCGGTCAACAATCTCAAGCAGTTTCTTGCAAATGGCACGACCATCAGCCCGGTGCCGGAGTGTCAGCCATAGTAGGGTGAAGGCTGGCATGACCGGGCGAACTTTTCCGGTGATGCCGCCCAAAGGCTAGGCCCTTGTGCCGCGCAATCTGACCGAACCACGTGTCGGGCGTCTGTAGACGTGGGGATCAGGTGCCGAGCCTTGAACAAGGCAGTGGCCGGTCGTTCGGCAAACTGGACGCCTTAAAATAGGGGGCCATACTTCCAATTATCCGCGTCTGGGGTCACTTCATCCAGATCATAATCTGCGCCTTGCAGGCGTTTGGCGATTGCAAGACCTTCGCTTGCAGCGTCGTCAACGTAGCGTCGCCCAAGCGCTTCGTCTTGAGCAGTGCCATGCCCGCGCATCAGATTCAGGCCGTGATTGAACTTTCCGACCGGATCCCCGGCCTCGGCGGCACGGCGATCCCATTCTGCCGACGCATCGGGGTTGTAGTCGCCGCCCATAGCATTGTTTTCAAGCTGGCTCATCCACGTCATCGCTTTTGTGTAGCCCGCCTCGGCACAGCGTGTGGTCAATGTTCGGGACAACTCATGGTCAGTGTTCTTGGTTGCGTTGATCCCCAAAGAGCATGTGACAGAGTCAATGACCCCCATCTCGATCTTGCGTTGCAACATGGCAATACCCGTATCCTCTGGATTGAGGATGCCAAATTCGTCTTCGATTTTCTCTGCCGGGTCTGCGTGACATACGCCCGCTATTACCAGCATGCCGCATACGCAAAGTGGTCTTGCTAACGTCATCATGCCTGATCCTTGGTGTCGCATTTCGTTATTGAAGTGGGTCAACGTCCCAGATGCCGAAGTCGGCTTATGCGCGACTATAACAGGCTTTCTTTAAGTTTGCACTTTTCAGCATCAGCGCATGATTTTAGCGGTCTTCGCAACCGTGGCGGACATGATGGAGCGTGCTTAGGCGAGGTGTTTCCATGGGTTTTGACGAACATCTCCCAACGCGCATAGTCGCTGTGCGGCCTGGCCGCCGCTGTTCAGACTGCCGCGTGTGCGGCCTGAAAATGGCGGTGTCTTTCTCCGTCGGTGAGACGAGGAACCACCCTGATCAAGCGGCACCTTAACACATCACCCGATCCGAGCCGGTTGGTTGCAGAGTAAGACTTGTAAAGCAGGCCATTGACCGCGCCGCATGTCTGCGTTTCATAAGTGTTGGGTATTAACGATCGGCTAAGGGTGACTATGGATAAAGAGCGGATCGTTGTCGTTGGGGCAGGCATCGTGGGGGTGTCAGCGGCTCTTTGGCTACAGCGCGATGGGTTTGACGTGACTTTGCTTGACCGCGAAGGGCCCGCCGCAGGTACATCTTACGGCAATGGTGGGGTTTTGGCATCTGGGTCTATTGTACCTGTGACAGTTCCCGGACTTTGGAAAAAGGCCCCCGGAATGCTGCTAAGCCCGGATCAACCGTTGTTTCTGGGGTGGCGTTATCTCCCCCGGTTGGTGCCATTTCTGCGCAAGTACATGGCACAGGCAAAGAACGCCGAACAGATCGCACGCGGGCTGCACGACCTTCTGCATGACTCAGTGGATCAGCATTATGCCCTTGCAGGCAGTTCGCACGCCGCTGCTTTTTTGCGCCGTGACGATTGGATTTACGGCTACAAGGATCGGGCTGCATTTTTGGCCGATAGTTACGGCTGGAAACTCCGCAAACAAAACGGTGTTCCTTTCGTTGAAATGACCTCGGAAGAGCTCGCTGCCCATGATCCTGCGATCGCCGGACGCTTTGGCTTCGGGGTGCGATTGGAGCGACACGGCAGCGTCACGGATCCGGGGGCCTATGTCACCGCCTTGGCAGACACGTTTCGCAAGAATGGCGGGACGTTCCAGAAGGCAACGATCACGGGACTGACGATCAAGGACGGCCTTTGTACCAGTCTGGAAACCAGTGATGGACCCGTGATCGCGGATCAATATGTTCTGACCCTTGGGGCTTGGTCCGGCCCGTTCGCCGCCCAACTGGGTATCACCGTGCCTCTGGAATCCGAACGTGGCTATCACATCGAATTCGTGAATCCCTCTATCACGCTAAAAAGCACAGTGATGGTGGCAACAGGGAAGTTTGTCATGAACTCGCTTGACGGGCGGTTGCGCTGCGCCGGAATTGTGGAGTTTGCAGGGCTGGATGCGCCTGCCTCAACTGCGCCTTTCGCGCTTCTCAAACGTCAAGTGAAAGACTTGTTCCCGGACCTCACCTATGATGGGATCACCGAATGGATGGGGCATAGACCAAGCACTTCAGACTCGTTGCCCGTTATCGGACATGCCCCAAATGCGCATAACGTTTTGCTTGGGTATGGGCATCAACATGTCGGTCTCACTGGCGGGCCGAAAACAGGGCGCTGGCTTGCGCAACTTGCAAGCGGGCACGCCCCTAATACCGACCTTGGTGCCTATGCGCCAAGCCGAACTGAACCGGGCCAACCCGGTCGGAACACCAACTAGGAGCAAATAAAATGATCAAGACCAAAACACTGTTGACGATGAGCGTTGCGGCGCTTTGCTTTGGCGGCGCGGCACATGCCGAGAACTGGGATATGCCGATGGCGTACCCGGCCAATAACTACCACACGGAAAACGCGCAGATTTTCGTCGATGACGTGCGCGAATGTACCGGCGGCGAATTGGATATCACAATCCATGCCGGTGGATCGCTGTTCAAAGGAAACGAGATCAAGCGCGCGGTACAGGTCGGCGAAGCGCAGATCGGCGAGCGTCTGCTGTCCGCCCATGCCAACGAGAATGCGGTGTTCGGGTACGATTCAGTTCCGTTCCTGGCCACATCTTTTGCGGCCTCTGACAAACTGCGCGACGCGGCGAAGCCCACGTTGAATGCGCTGCTGAACGATCAGAACATGACCTTGCTCTATTCCGTTCCGTGGCCGCCGCAGGGCCTGTATTTCGCCAAAGAGGTGAACACGCTTGCGGATGCCGAAGGCCTGAAATTCCGCGCCTATAACGCTGCAACGGCCCGCGTGGCAGAGCTTGGCGGCATGGTTCCGACCCAGATCGAAGCGGCGGAACTGAAGCAGGCATTGGCGACCGGTGTTGTGCAGGCCTTCATTTCGTCCGGTTCGACCGGGGTGGATGAAAAGGTCTGGGAAGATCTGACAAATTTCTATGACGCCAAAGCCTGGCTGCCGCGCAATTCGATTTTTGTAAATTCAGATGCGTTTGATGGTCTGCCCGACGCCTCTAAAGAATGTCTGATGAGCAAAGCCGCCGAAGCTGAAGCGCGCGGATCGGCCAAGGCAGAAGAATTGGCTGGCGGTTTTCTTGCGACGTTGGCCGAAAATGGCCTGACAGTTTCTGAACCAAGCGAAGGCCTGTCCGCAGATCTTGCCGTAATCGGCGCGACCATGACTGACGAGTGGCTGGCACAAGCCGGTGATGCAGGCGCGGCCATCGTCGACGCATACAAGAACTAAGCGATCTGCCCCTATCTGAACAGGGTGGGGGCACTCAATTCAGTTTCCATGGTGAGGGATATGCCTGTGCGCAGTGTATTGGACGGCCTTTACAAGATGTCTGGGATGGCCGCCGCCGTTGCACTTGTTGCTATTCTGGGGCTTGTCATCACGCAGATGGTTGCCCGCTGGAGCGGTCAGATTTTCCCCGGTGGCGCGCAATATGCCGGCTATGCCATGGCGGCCACGTCGTTTTTGGCCATGGCGTATACCTTCAATCACAATGCGCATATCCGGGTGGGCCTTTTCGTTACCAAATCGGGTCGCTATCGCCGCGCGATGGAACTCTGGTGCTATACACTGGCGAGCATGTCCGCGGTGTTTCTTGCTTGGTACGCGGTGAAGGCGACAATGCTTTCTGCGCGGATCAACGACATCTCGCAGGGGCAGGACGCAACGCCGTTATGGATGCCGCAGGTTTTCATGGCCGTGGGGGCCGTCATCTTCGCAATCGCGGTCGTCGATAACCTTGTGCGGATTGTGTTGACTGACTTTCAAGGCGTGGGCGCAGCGGAAAGTTCTATGGACTGGTCGCAGGTTCTGTTCCATTCCAAAGCGAGCCGGGCGATCTTGGTTGGTGCAATCTTGCTGGTTGTGTACGCCGCGATGCAGGCCATGACCGGTTTTGATCGGGATGCGGTCGCGCTGAAAATCGGGATATTCCTGTTCGTCATGTTCTTCTTGCTTGGATCGGGCATTTGGGTCGGCCTCGCGCTATTGGGCGTGGCGTATATCGGGATGATCGGATTCACCTCGCGCAATCCGGGCAATGCGATGATTATTACCGTCTGGACAAGTTCCAGCAGTTGGACGTTGACCGCGCTGCCGCTCTTTATCTGGATGGGCGAAATCCTGTACCGCACACGACTGTCCGAAGACATGTTCAAGGGGCTGGCCCCATGGCTGTCGCGCATCCCCGGCGGGTTGCTTCATACGAACGTGGTGGGGTGCACCGTGTTCGCTGCCGTGTCTGGGTCTTCCGCGGCGACGCTGACAACGGTCGGTAAAATGTCGATCCCAGAACTGCAAAAGCGTGGCTATCCAGAGTACATGACAATTGGAACGCTGGCCGGGGCGGCAACGCTGGGTCTGATGATCCCGCCTTCACTGACGCTGATCGTGTATGGCGTGACGGTGAAGGAGAGCATTACCAAGCTCTTTATGGCTGGGGTAATCCCTGGCCTCGTTCTTGCAGGCATGTTCATGCTCTACATCGTTGCATGGTATTTTCTGCGACCCGGTCAGCGGCCAAAGCCGGAACCTCACGTCGGCTTCATTGCAGCGTTGAAAAACTCCACGCTGCTGATCCCTGTGATCGCACTGGTCGTTGTGGTCATCGGGTCGATGTACGGCGGCTATGCCACCCCTACCGAAGCGGCGGCTTTCGGGGTTGTCGGCGCGTTGGTGCTTGCAGCGCTGCAAGGTTCGCTCAGCCTGCACACGTTTACCCAAAGTCTGCTGGGTGCCACCCGCACAAGTGCGATGATCGCTTTGATATTGATGGGCGCGGCATTCTTGTCGCTGTCCATGGGCTTTACCGGGTTACCGCGCGCGCTGGCTGAGTGGATCGCGGAATTTAACCTGTCACCCATTGCGTTGATCGCGGCGCTCACGGTGTTCTACATCATTATTGGGATGTTCCTTGACGGTATTTCCGCCGTGGTACTGACAATGGCGATCATAGAACCAATGATCCGCGCGGCGGGGATCGACCTGATCTGGTTTGGGATCTTCATCGTGGTCGTGGTTGAAATGGCGCAAATCACACCGCCCATCGGGTTCAACCTTTTTGTTCTGCAATCCATGACCAAACATGACATCACCTATATCGCGAAAACGGCCCTTCCGATGTTTGGGATCATGGTGCTGATGGTCGTCGTGCTGGTTGCCTTCCCGGAGTTGGCCACATGGCTTCCGGACCGATTGTTGGCGCAATGATCCTGCTGCGATGGGTGGGCGTGCATGCCGGGTCCGTCTTGCTTTGCGGGTTGGTGGGCGTGGGGTTCTTTCCCGACCTGTCCGCCTTTTTGCGACCGTTCCTGCCGATGCTTGTATCTTTGGTTTTGGGTTTGGCCATCGCGCGGATGGATGTGGGCAGCATCCTTCGCGACTTTGCAAACCCGAGGAAGCTGGCGTTGATGCTTGCCGCCTTGGTGGCTTTCGTTCCGCTCACGTGCCTTGCCCTTGTTGGGGTTGGCACGCTTCTGGGGGCAAGCCCTGAAACAATTCTTGCGCTCGCAGTGTTTGGCGCGTCACCGCCGCTGAGCTCTGCGGCCAGTCTTGCGCTGATGCTTGGCTATGACGCGCGGATGACGCTTCAGTTTGGCAGCCTGGCCACGCTGGCGCTGCCGCTGCTGGGGCCGCTCACCATGTCTTTGGTGGGAATCGATGTGGACGTGGCTGT
Organism: Meridianimarinicoccus aquatilis; assembly: GCF_004358675.1. GTDB lineage: Bacteria > Pseudomonadota > Alphaproteobacteria > Rhodobacterales > Rhodobacteraceae > Meridianimarinicoccus > Meridianimarinicoccus aquatilis. The sequence goes on from NZ_SMZO01000002.1 coordinate 172,803, forward strand.
TCTGCACATGGCGTTTCGTATTGCGGCCATGGTAGCGGGCGGCTTTGCGATTGGTCTTGGTCTTCAAGCCATTTTGGGGCGGTCGCGTATCGCCGCGCACCGCGATGCTTTTAACGGCGCAGCGACCATTGGCATGCTGCTGTTTCTATTTCCTCTGTTCGATGGCGTGTTGGGATTTGCACGGGCGGAGCCATTGCAGGCGGCTGGTCTTCTTGCGCTCGCCGTCATGCTCAATTTCGGGGGGCATATCGCGGTGTCCATAGGCGCGCGCCGGGTTGCAGATCTGCCGCGCGCGCAGGCCGCCGGGCTTATGTTCGGCAATCGAAATGTGTCGTTTTATCTTGCCGTGCTTCCCCTGAACCCTGCATTGGGGTTGTTCGTCGCAGCGTCGCAAATCCCGATCTATGCAACGCCCGCTGTCTTCGGAAGACGCAAGTGACAGGCTTCATCGGAGTTCTCATGCTCGACACCGCATTTGAACGCGTCGTAGGCGACGCGGGACATGCTGACAGCTATGAGGTTCCGGCGAAAATCAAAATCGTGCCCAACGCAGGAAGCCCCGATATCGTGCGAAACGGCAGGCCAGATCCTGCGCTGGTGACGGCCTTTTGCGACGCGGGCCGCGAGCTTGAGGCTGAAGGTGCTATCGCGCTGACATCCACCTGCGGTTTCTTGCTGACGGTACAAGACGACATCGCCCGGGCTGTGCGGGTTCCGGTTATCGTGTCGGCCTTGTCGCTCTTCGCGCTGGTTCATGCGATGCACGGCGGCCGACCTGTGGGGATCTTGACCGCGTCGACGAAAGCGCTTGGTCAAACCGTTCTGGACGCTGCCGGGGTGGTGCCGGGCCAAGCGGTGATTGCCGGGATGGAGGATGTGCCAGCTTTTGCGTCAGCTATTCTCGTTCCCAAATCGCAGCAGCCAAAGACAATCGACTGCACCGCAATTGAAGCCGCCGTCGTTCGCAAAGCCGTTCATCTGTGCCGCACTACACCTGCAATGCGTGCCATCTTGCTGGAATGTGGAAATCTGCCCCCTTACGCCGATGCGATCAGGGCGGCGACCGGATTGCCCGTGTACTCGATCCTGGATGGAGCGCGGTTCGCAGTGTCAGGGGCGATGGTGATCTGACGGCTCAGGACCGGTTGCGGGGTTTTGAGCTGATTGCCTTGCGGACGACCTTCCCAAATGCCCGGTCTTTTTCGCGCCGTTTCGCAAGGGTTGCAGAGTTAAAGGCATCCTCGGCCTGTAGTTTGCGCCATCGCTCAAGCCTTTTCGGGTCCAGGTCCCCGCCTTTGATTGCGGTTTGAACAGCGCAGCCGGGTTCGCTGTCATGCGCACAATCGCTGAACCGACACTGCGCTGCCAACTCTTCGATATCATCAAACACATCGGCAATGCCGGCCGCCGCATCCGCCAGTTGAATTTCGCGCATTCCGGGCGTGTCGAGAACGATGCATCCACCCCGCGCAAAGTGCAATTCGCGGTGCGTCGTGGTGTGCCGCCCGCGCGCATCGTCTTCGCGTATCTCTTGCGTGGCTATTCCGTCGTTTCCTGTCAGTGCATTGGTCAGGGTGGATTTCCCAACCCCGGACGAGCCAAGGAACGCGACGGTTTTGCCGGGGATGCACCAATCGGCCAAGGCTTTGATCGGCGCATCCCCCTTGGCGTTAAGCGCAATCACGGGCACACGGGCCGAAACACTTTGTGCCGCGGTGATATATGGGGCCGGATCGTCGGTGATGTCTGTTTTGGTCAACACGATCACAGGATCAATCTCTGCATCAAACGCAAGCGCGACATACCGCTCAAGACGGGCCAGGTTGAAATCCTGATTACATGAAGCAACGACAAAGGCTGTGTCGATATTCGCCGCAATCTGTTGAACCTGAACATCGGTTCCCGGTGCACGCCGTTTGACCAGACTTCTGCGGGCCAGAACCCGGCTGGCACCGGGCCGAACCTTGTCCCAGAGTAACCAATCGCCCACCGTGGCATCGGCACGTGGCGGCAGAACTTCGTCGATGCCATCGCCAGACACGTGCAAGCCGCTTCTGTGCACAGATACGATCCGAACCGGAGGGGTTTGAGCCATCTCGGTCACATCGATCTGTTGCGCAAAAAACGGGGCCCACCCCAGTCTTTCGAGAGGGGTCATATCGCGTTTCGCGGGCGCAGGGGCCGCGCTGGCAGAGAGGAATTTTGAGTAATCACGAACCATTGGAGAAGGTTAACAGAAGAAGAAAAGGTATTCGCGTAGTTTTTGTAAACGCGCGCCTTCCATGGTGTCGCAAGGCAATGGGCCCGGTGGGTGGGCCATTGAACGGAGTCGGCGTTACTCTGCCGCACGGGCTTGTGCGCTGTGCAACACGTCAAGTGCCTGTTCAATCACGGCGCTGGTGGCACCCTCGCGCACGGCTTCCTGTGACAGGTGACGACGCCAACCACGCGCCCCCGGTTTACCGGCAAAAAGACCCAGCATATGCCGCGTCACGGAATGCACCCGCCCGCCTTCGGCCACGTGAGCGTCCACATAGGGGATCATCGCCCGCGCCACATCAACTGGTTCTGCCACGTGGCCCCCGCCGAAAATGTCGGTGTCGGCGTGTTGCAGAATGTCTGCCGGATTGTGATATGCCGCGCGCCCGATCATGACACCGTCAAGCCCGGCCTCCAGAAAGGATTGCGCGTGGGCCAGCGTGCTTATGCCGCCGTTGATCGACATATGCATGTCTGGAAACGCGGATTTCATCGCCAAGACCAAGTCATAATCCAATGGGGGAATGTCGCGGTTTTCTTTGGGGCTCAGCCCTTGCAGCCAAGCCATGCGCGCATGGATAGTCACGCGCCGAACGCCTGCCGTTTGAACTGCGGTCAGGAACCGGGGAAGCACTTCTGCCGGGACTTGGTCATCAACGCCAATGCGACACTTCACTGTGATCTCGGCTTGGTCGGCAGCGCCCAGCATGGCGGAAACGCACTCGGCCACCAGCGACGGCTGCTTCATCAGCACCGCACCGAAGGACCCCGACTGTACGCGATCCGACGGGCAGCCAACATTCAGGTTTATCTCGCCATAGCCCGCCGCAGCGCCCATTGCGGTCGCCTTCGCCAATTGATCCGGGTCTGATCCCCCAAGCTGCAAAGCCAATGGCTGCTCGGACGGGTCGAAGCGCAGCAGTTGAACCGCGCCGCCCTGTACCAGCGCCGGCGCAGTAACCATTTCGGTGTAAAGAAGCGTCTGGCGCGACAGCAGGCGATGGAAGTACCGACAATGGCGGTCTGTCC
>NZ_SMZO01000020.1 GCF_004358675.1 Meridianimarinicoccus aquatilis
CAGAGCGGCTGCATGTCACGGCAGCAGGTCACCCGTGGGCGGTGCGTCACGATCTGCCAGTGTCTGGCTGCCTGCCGCCGCCCGCGCCCTCGACCGGCTGAGGGGAAACGCGACGCGCGCCCTTGATACGGGCGCGCGCTGTGTCTGTTTGTGACCCTCGCTGGGATCAGGCGACGTTTTCCAGCGTGGCGGCCTGTGTGACCCCCAGTGCATGGCAGATATCGCGGGTCAGGTTTGGCTTGTTGAGCGTGTAAAAGTGCAGGTCTTCGACCCCGCCTTCCATCAGATCGCTGCACAGCTCGGTGCACATTGCGATGGACAGGTCCGCTTCGCGCCCGTCGCGGATTGCCGTTTCATAGGCTGCATCCACCTCGGGTGGGATCACGGTGCCGCAGGCAACGGCGAATTTGCGCACGCCCTTCCAGTTGTCGATGGGCACGATGCCGGGGATGATCGGCGCGGTGATGCCCGCCGCCGCGCAGCGGTCGCGGAAGCGGAAGAAGGTTTCGGCCCCGAAAAAGAACTGAGTGATCGCCGAATGTGCACCGGCGTCGATCTTGCGCTTGAGATACTCAACATCGGCGTTGGCAGACACGGCTTCGGGGTGCGGGTCAGGGTAGGCGCCGACGCGCAGCTTGAATTTGCCGGTCTCGGCCAGTGCTTCGATCAGCTCGATAGAGTTATTGAAGCCTTGGGGGTGCGGCACGAACCCGCCAGAGCCCTTGGGCGGATCGCCGCGCAGGGCCACGAGTTCGGTCACACCTGCCGCAGCATAGCTTTCGGCGATTTCCAGCGTTTCGGCCCGGCTTGCGTCAACGCAGGTCAGGTGCGCCGCGACGTTCAGCCCGTAATTCTTGTGGATCGCGACCACTGCTTCGTGGGTCAGCTTGCGGGTCGTGCCGCCCGCGCCATAGGTCACCGACACGAAGCCGGGATCAAGCGGCGCCAACATGCGCACGGTTTCCGACAACTTGAACGACGCGTCGAGAGATTTCGGCGGGAAGAATTCGAACGAGATGCGGGGCGTGGTCATGGTTTTTTCCTTTTATTTGACGCCTGACATGTCATGAATCGTTTGGTGAGCCAAATTCATAATCCTCAAGAAGATAATGAAGGATCCGCGGGATGTATCTTGAGCTGAAGCATTTGCGGGCTGTGCGCGCGATCCATGAGGCGGGTGGATTGGCCCGCGCGGCGGAGCGCCTGAACCTGACGCAGTCGGCTTTGTCTCATCAAGTCAAAGGCTTGGAGGAAATGGCCGGGGTTGAGCTGTTCCTGCGTAAAGCCAAGCCCATGCGCCTTTCGCCGTCTGGATTGAAACTGCTTCGCCTTGCCGAACGGGTGCTGCCCGAGGTCGAAGCAGTGGAAGATGACCTGCGCGGGGACGAGGCGGGGCGGTCTGGGCGGCTTCATATCGCTATTGAATGCCATGCCTGTTTCGACTGGTTGCTGCCGGTTCTCGAATCATTTCGGAAAACCTGGCCGGATATTGATGTGGATATTCGCCCCGGCCTGAGCTTTGGCGCGTTGCCAGCGCTGGCGCGAGAGGATGTTGATCTGGTGGTGTCGTCTGACCCGCAAGATCTGGACGGGATCGTGTTCTCGCCGCTGTTCGATTATGACGCTGTTTTTGTTGCGTCCAAAACTCATCGGCTGGCGGGTCGCCCTTTTGTTGTGGCCGAAGATTTTCGCGACGAGACGTTGATCACTTATCCGGTGGACCGCGAGCGGCTTGATGTCTTTAGCCAGCTTTTGATGCCAGCGGGCGTTGCGCCGCGCAGCGTGCGCCAAGTGGAATTGACCGCCGTGATCCTGATGCTGGTGGCGTCGAACCGGGGGGTTTCGGTGCTGCCCGATTGGGTCGTGCGGTCAGTACGGGGCAATTCTGATTATGTGATCCGGCCGCTGACCGAGGCCGGGGTGACACGGCGGCTGTTTGCGGCGACGCGGGCGGGGGATGTGGCAAAGCCCTATGTCGCGCAGTTCCTGCGGCTGGCGCGCACAGAGCCTGTGAAGTTGCAGCGCAGTGTCGACGCATGACCTATATTCCCGAACATTTCGCCGAAACGGACCCGGCCGAGATCGCCGCCATTCTGGAAGGGGCGCCACTGGCCTGCATTGTCGGGCAGACGGAGGTGGCTGGGCTGGTTGCGAACCATGTGCCGCTGCTGGCCGGGCCGGATGGCCAGCTGATCGGCCACGTGGCGCAGGCCAACGATATGCACCGTGTCCTGCAGGACGGGCAGGAGGTGCTTGTGATTTTTCGCGGTTTGGATGGCTATGTCTCGCCCAATTACTATCCCACCAAGGCAGAGCATCACCGGCATGTGCCCACATGGAATTATCAGGTGGTGCATATGCGAGGCACGATCCGGTTTCAGCATGAGGTTGCGCGCAAGCGGGCAGCGGTGGGGTTGCTGACCCGGTTGCACGAACGCCGGGTAAATGGCGATGCCGCGTGGCGGATGGCCGATGCGCCGGACGACTATATGGCGGCGATGCTGGAGGCGATTGTGGCCCTGCGCATCGACGTAACGCAGGTGTTGGCCAAGTCCAAGCTGAGCCAGAACCGCGAGGCGGTGGATTTTGCCGGTGCCGTGGACGGAGTGCGCGCCGCAGGGCACGTTGCGTTGGCGGACCGGATGGCGCGGGACCGCTAAGCGCGGCGCGCCCTTGGCAAGCGGTGCGGCGGCGCGTATACGCGCGCCCTGAACAAGGAGCATTCCAATGCAGGGCAGCGCCAACCTGAACATCATGATCAAGGCCGCACGCAGGGCGGGCCGGTCTCTCGTGAAGGATTTTCGCGAGGTGGAGAACCTTCAGGCCACGATGAAGGGGCCGGGCGATTTCGTGTCCAAGGCGGATCTTGCCGCCGAAGCGATGCTGAAAGAAGACCTGATGGGCGCGCGGCCCAGCTATGGCTGGTTGGCCGAAGAGGGCGGCGGCGAAGATGGGGAAGACCCGACGCGCCGCTGGATCGTTGATCCGCTGGATGGCACCACCAACTTTTTGCACGGGATGCCGCATTGGGCCGTCTCCATCGCGCTTGAGCACAAGGGCGAGATTGTCGCCGGTGTTGTGTTTGATGCCGCCAAGGACGAAATGTTCTATGCCGAAAAGGGCAAGGGCGCATGGATGAACAACAGCCAGCGGCTGCGCGTGTCGTCCCGGGCCAAGATGATCGAAGCGGTATTCGCCACTGGCGTGCCGTTTGGCGGCGGTGCGAACCTGCCAACCGTGTTGCAGGATCTGGCGCGTTTGATGCCCCAATGTGCCGGTGTTCGGCGGTGGGGCGTTGCCTCGCTTGATCTGGCCTATGTGGCGGCGGGGCGGTTTGACGGCTATTGGGAGCGCGGTATTCAGCCGTGGGATATGGCCGCGGGACTGGTCATTGCGCGTGAAGCTGGCGGATTTGTCATGCCATTGCACGAAGGGCGCGGCATTTTCGAAGGGCGCGGTGTAATCGCCTGTAACGATCCGTTGTCCAAGCAATTTGTGGAAACGATCCGCAACGTAGACACGTCGGCACCAAAGACCTTTCCGGTCTGACGGACCCGGCAGTTCGCCTAAAAGTTAGACGTCTACCCATTTGGTGTGCGATTTACACCCCTGGCCGTGCCATCGGCGGGGGTGTTCTTTTGCGTTCGCCCTTGCAGGTCGCGCAAAGGGGGCACACAAAGAAGTGCAATCCCGGAACAGGAGCATCGGACGCCATGAAAGTTGTCGTGATGGGGGCTGGCGTGATTGGCGTCACCACCGCGTATTACCTTGCCAAGGGTGGGGCCGATGTGACGGTTCTGGATCGTCAGGATGGGCCCGGCCTTGAAACAAGTTACGCCAACGCGGGCGAGCTGAGCTATGGCATGACCTCGCCCTGGGCTGCGCCGGGCATCCCCATGAAGGCGATCAAGTGGCTGTTCATGAAGCGTCGTCCGTTGTTCATCTGGCCGCTGATCAGCCCGACCATGTGGGCCTGGAGCGTGCAGATGATTCGCAACTGCAACGAAGATTCGTATCGCGTGAACAAGGGCCGCATGGTGCGGGTGTCGAACTATTCGCGGGACGTTTTGCCGGATCTCATCGCCGAGACGGGCATAGAATATGACGGGCGCGAACAAGGCACGTTGCAGTTATTCCGGACGGCCAAACAGATGAAAGGCTCGAAAGCCGATCAGGAGATTTTGGCGGAATACGATTCGCCTTACGAGGTGCTGGGGCGCGACGCATGCATTGCCGTTGAGCCGGCCTTGGCCGAGGTGCGCAACAAGTTCGTCGGCGGTTTGCGGCTGACGGCGGATCGCACGGGCGATTGCCGGATGTTCACCATCGCGCTGGCCGAGAAATGTGCCGAGATGGGCGTTGATTTTCAGTACGGTCAGTCGATCCGCGGAATCGCGACAGAAGGCGGCAAGGTTGTTGGTGTGGACACCGAGATTGCCGGCCGTCTCACGGCGGATGCGTATGTCTGCGCCATGGGAAGCTATGCGCCATCGGTGCTGAACCCTGTGGGGATCAAGTTGCCGATCTATCCGGTGAAGGGCTATTCGGTGACATTGCCGGTAACGGACGATGCGTTTGCACCGCAATCCACGTTGATGGACGAGACGCACAAGGTGGCTATCACGCGGCTTGGAGACCGGATCCGGGTGGCGGGGACGGCTGAGATCGCGGGCTATTCCAACCGGCTGGGGCCGCATGCGACGGATACGGTGCGCCATGTGATTGGCGATTTGTTCCCGAAAGGCGGCGACATTTCCAAGGCCGAAGGCTGGACCGGCTTGCGCCCGATGACCCCCGATGGCACGCCGGTGCTGGGGCCGTCGAAATACGACAACCTGTTCCTGAACACCGGGCACGGCACGCTTGGCTGGACCATGGCATGCGGGTCCGCCCGTGTGGTTGCGGATACGGTTCTGGGCAACAAGCCTGATATTTCGCTCGATGGTCTGACGGCAGAGCGCTACGCCCGCTGATCAGCGGCGTCTGCGGATCACAGGCACCGCGCCGGGGGCTTTCGGCGCGGGCGGTCTGGGCGGGCGCGGCACGTTGGGCACATCGGATTTGATGTACCGATAGCGCGCCGCAGGATGGTCTGGTGCGCCATGTGTTCGTTTCCAAAAGCTGATGCCGCCCCGGCGCAGCCAGGCGGGCACCAACAAGACCATTCCGGTGACGAACCCGCCGGCATGAGCCCAATAGGCCACGCCGCCACCTGTGCCAGCCTGTGAGGTGGCGCCGTTGACGACCTGCATCCCGAACCACAGTCCCAGCATCATCCAGGCAGGAACCGAGATGATCCGGACGATGACAATCAGAAAGATCAGAATGTCGATGCGAGCACGGGGAAACAGCAGCAGGTAGCCGCCCATCACGCCGGCGATCGCGCCCGATGCGCCAACGATCGGAACAGCAGATCCCGGATCGGCCAGCACCTGAAGGGCGCCCGCCCCGATTCCGCTGGCGAAATAGAATGCGGCATAGCCAAGATGACCCAGCAGGTCTTCGACATTGTCCCCGAAGATGTAGAGAAACAACATATTGCCCAGAAGGTGCATCCAGCCGCCATGCAGGAACATGGAGCTCACAAGCGCATGGAAATCCTGCCCGGTGCTGATCTTGGCAGGCACGATGGCCCACATGTCAAAAAACGCCGACAAAGCCGCCATATTCGTTGAGATCGGCAGGTACGATACGAAAATCACAACGTTCGCCACGATCAGCGCGTAGTTCACGTAAGGGCGGCGCGTGGCCGGATTGTGGTCGCGGATCGGAAACATGGGCAACAAGTGCGTCGCCGGGGGGGCTTGGTCAAGGGCGCGGTGCAATTTCCCTCAAGAGCACTGGAATCCCCCGACCAGAGAGGCTAGCAAGAGCGGGCGTGCGGGCGTGATGGAATGGTAGACATACCAGACTTAAAATCTGAGGGGCGTATGCCCGTGCGGGTTCGAGTCCCGCCGCCCGTACCACCATCTGTGCCCTTTGGTGTCGCCCGTTTGCAGGCGGTAGGCGAGCCCCGGCTTGGACCGGGGCCGTGCGAGTTCAGGTCAGTGCGTCGCGGGGGCGGTCGCCCCGGAAGAACGCATCAAGATTGTCGAGCGCCCGAAAGCCCATAGCGTCGCGGGTGCGCACCGTCGCGCTGCCCACATGGGGCATCATGAACACGTTATCAAACCGCGAGAACGCCGGGTTTCCGCCCGGTTCGGTCACGAAACAATCCAGCCCCGCCGCTGCGATATGCCCGCTGTCCAGGGCATCGACCAAGTCGGCCTCCTTGACCAACGCGCCGCGCGCCGTGTTCACGAGGATCGCGCCTTTGGGCAGAGCTGCCAGCGTTTCGGCATTCATCAGCCCTGTGGTTTCCGGAGTTGCCGGGCAATGCAGTGCCAGAAAGTTCGAGATTGGCAGCAGGCTGTCCAGACTGTCGTGATAGGTCGCACCTTGTTCGTCTTCTGGCGAAAGGCGAGAGCGGTTGTAATAGTGGATTTCCATCCCGAAGCCGCGGGCCATGCGTGCAAATGAGCGGCCCACGCGCCCCATGCCGACGATGCCAAGGCGCGCCCCGCTGACTTGCGTGCCGACCATGAAGGCCGGGGACCAGAAATCCCACGCACCTGACCGGACCATGCGGTCGCCAGCCACGGCATGCCGCGCAGCGCCGAGCATCAGCAGCATTGCAATTTCAGCGGTGGCGTCAGACAGAACGTCGGGCGTGTTGGTGACCATGATGCCCTTCGCGCCAAGGGCAGCAAGATCGCAATGGTCGGTGCCGACAGAGTGGTTCGCGACGATCTTAGTGCGCGGATCCATCTGTGCCACTGTGGCGGCGTCGAACCGTTCTGAATGGCAGGGCAGCATGGCATCGACCTTGCTGCTCATTTCGATGATCTGTTGCGGCGTGCCGGCTGTGTCCGTGTCGTTCAGAATAACATCGTAGTCCCGGCGCGCGCGTTCCAGCGTGGCAGCAGACAGGTGCCGCGGCACCCAAAGAGTAGGCTTGTTGGCCATAGATCAGTCTTTCTTGTCGCGCGCAGAGGTCACGAAGTCGTAGCTGACCAGCCCGAAAGTCAGCAGCGCGACCATGGCAAGATCGGGTTCCGGCACTTCCATGACGAGAATGCCGATGAAGGCACCGATGACGATGAAGGCGAGCAGGGCAAGGAGCTTGTTCATTTGGTTTCCTTCGGGGTCAGGGCTGGTCGATCTGTGTGTGCAGCCAGTTGGCGTTGCGCAGCAGGCGGGCGTCATTGCCGCGCGCCGCCACAAGTTGCAGCCCCATGGGCAGCCCGCTGGCAGAGGTGAACGCGGGAATGGTGATCGCGGGGGTTCCGCAAAGTGTCCACAGTCCGTTGAAGATCGCGTCGCCGGTGCTTTTCAACCCTTTTGGGGCAGGACCGGTTGCAGCGGGGCACAGGATGGCGTCGCACCGTTCGAAGATCTCTTCCAGCGCGGCGTTCATGATCTTGGGCATGTCCAGCGCAGACAAGTAATCGCGGGCAAGGACCGTGTTGCCTTCGTCGATTGCCGCGCGCACCTGTGGACCAAGCTGATCGCCCCCATCGCGCCCATATGTGTAGTAACAGCGCGCCATTTCGGCAAAGTTGATCCGCGCACGAATAGTGGCAGCGTTGTCGAAGACCGTGGGAAGCGGGGCGACAAAGGCTTGTTCGCCCAGTTCTTCGGCCAGTTCGTCGAACGCGGCACGGAGGTCGGGATCGGCAGTTTTCCAGCCGGGGGGCTGGACGATAGCAAACACGGGTTTCAGGGGCGGTTCGCTGATCGCGGTGCGGTACAAGTCGGGATGCGGTGCCAGCGTGGTGGCCGGATCTCCGGCGTCGTAGCCGAACAGAACCTCGGCCAGCATCGCGGCCTCTGCGGGCGAACGTGCGAACACGCCCACCGTGTCAAGGCTGGGTGACTGCGGAAGAACCCCGCGGCGCGGGATGGCGCCAAAGGTGGGTTTGTAGCCCGTCACGCCGCAGAACGATGCGGGGCGGATCACCGAACCGCCGGTCTGGGTGCCAATGGCAAGGGGCACCATTGCCGCCGCAACAGCCGCTGCTGACCCCTGCGATGACCCGCCGGGTGTATGCGCCAGGTTATGGGGATTGCGGGTTGGGCCCGGGTCCATGAAGGCAAGTTGCGTTGTCACCGTTTTACCGATGATGATCGCACCAGCCGCCTTGAGGCGTTCTGTTACAAACGCATCGTGCATGGGTTTGCGCCCGGCATCCAGTACGCTGCCGTTTTCCGTGGGGATGCCGACTGTGTCGATGACATCCTTCAGGGCGATGGGCAGCCCGTGGAGCGGCCCTGTGGGCCGCCCCCGCAGGCGATGTTCGTCCAGCGCGGCGGCCTGTTTGCGGGCATGCTCTGGGTCGATCCAAGCAAATGCCTGAACCTCCGGTTCACGTTCCGCGATCTGGGCCAGATATGCCTCAAGAAGGTCAATGGCCCGGATCGCGCCGGTCGCGAGCCTGTCCCGAAGGGTGCAGGCGTCAATCGCCAGAAGGTTGGTGCGATCAAGAGCCATAGAATGCTTCCGGAAGATAGAACACGATCTGCGGGAACACGTACATCAGGACCATGGCGACGATCACGCAGAACAGGAAGGGCATACACCCGGCGAAGATCTGCGTCAGCTTTACCTCTGGGGGCGCGATGCCCTTTAGATAATAGGCTGACATGGCCATAGGCGGCGTCAGGAAGCTGGTCTGCAGGTTCAGCGCGACAAGCACACCGAAAAACAGCGGATCAATTTCGAAGAACACCAGCAACGGCAAGAAGATCGGCACGAAGATGATGATGATCTCGGACCATTCCAGCGGCCAGCCCAGCAAGAAGATGATGAGCTGTGCCATGATCAGGAACTGGATTGGCGTCAGGTCCATGCTTTGCACGAACTCCGAAATAACGTGTTCACCGCCCAGATATGAAAACACCGCCGAGAAGGTGTAGGAGCCAACGAACAGCCAGCAGACCATCGCGGTGGTGCGTAGCGTGAGATACACGCTTTCACGCAGGCGTTGCCACGTCATGGCGCGATAGATGAAGGCAAGCAGGATGCCGCCAAGTGCACCGATGGATGCGGCTTCGGTAGGGGTAGCAAGACCGAACAAAATAGAGCCAAGCACCGCGAAGATCAGGAAGGCGAGTGGAACAAAGGATGTCGCGATCATGATGAGCAGTTTGCCCATTGGAACATCGGGGACTTCGTCGTTGGTGGGGCGCGGCGCGACCGATGGCTGAATGATCGATCGGCCAACGACATACACCAGATAAAGACCCACAAGCGTCAGACCCGGCAATAGCGCCCCGGCGTACAGCCGCACGATGGACACGTTTGAGGCAGCCGCATAGACGATCAGCATGATCGACGGGGGGATCAGAATACCGAGGGTTCCGCCGGCGCAGATGATGCCGCTGGCAAACGATTTATCATAGCGCGCCTTGAGCATAGCGGGCAGGGCGAGAAGGCCCATCAAGGTCACAACGGCGCCAACGATGCCGGTTGCAGTCGCGAACAGTGCGCAGGTGATCAGGGCGGCCACGCCCATCGATCCTGGCACGTTCTTTGAAGCAATGTTGAGGGTGGTGAACAGACGATCCACAATGTTCGACCGTTCCACGATATAGCCCATGAACAGGAACAGTGGCACGGCTGTCAGAACTTCGTTCGACATGACCGTGTAGGTTTGGTTCACGAACAAATCGAATATTCGGTTGTTCAAGAAGCCGTCTAAATAGGCTGTCGTACTTTCCCACCACCCCGCGTCCTCATCGAGACGGAAATAGTCGCGCCACATACGACGTTCTTCGAAATAGGCGTAGTAGCCAAAGCCGATGCCCATGGCCATCAAGGTGAACGCGATCGGAAATCCCAGAAACACGAAGACGATGAACAGCCCAAGCATCATAAGGGCGATTTGGGGATCGGTCATGGATGCGCGTCCTTTTCGGCCTTGGCGGCCTGTTGCATAAGCAGGTCTTCGGTTTCGAAGACGTCTTCGTCGGCGGCGATCCATTCATTGGTGCGGATTGCAATAATGCAGCGGAAAACCTGCGCAACGCCTTGGATGAACAACAAGATACCGGCTGCCACGATCACGGTTTTGAACTGGTAGATCGGGATGCCCGCCGGGCTGTTTACCGAAACTTCGCCGTAACCCCATGACCGTGCAGCATATTTCCAGCCTGCCATGATCAAGGCGGTGACGCCGGGAAAGAAGAAGATAATGTAGAGAACAAGATCAACTTTAGCCTGATTTCTGGGCTGCCAAAGGCGGTAGAGGAAGTCGCCGCGTACATGCCCGCCGCGCGACAGCGTGTAAGCCCCGCCCATCATGAACAGAGATCCGTACATGATGAAGGACACATCAAGCGCCCAGGATGTCGGACTGTTCAGAACATAGCGCACGAAAACTTCGTAGCCGGTGCCTGCAGCCATAAAGATGATGAGCCAAGCGAACGCCTTTCCGAACCACGCGGATAAGCTGTCAGCAAACCGTATATAACCGATCACGGGGATGTCTCCGGATGTAAGGGAAACCCCGGCGGTGAAGCCGCCGGGGTGCAAATGTCTTTACGACAAGGCTAGGCTCACATTTTGAGTTTGCCGGGGAAGTAGTGGTTGTACGCCAAGGCGTAATCTGGTGCGTTCATCAGTTCGTAGAACGTCACCTGCTCAACCCAGGCACGCTGGCTGTCGAGACATTTCTTCATGAACGGATCTGCTTCCAGATCGGGAATCAGCTTGTCCCAAGCTGCGATTTGAGCATCGAGAATGTCTTTCGACGTCCGGTGTACGGTCACGCCGGCTTCTTCCTGAAGCCACTTGAGGTCTGCGGAATAGCGGCGCATCGCCTTTGCGGTGTTCGCTGTCGACACAGCTTCGACCGAGTGGATCATGATGGCGCGCAGATCTGGGTCCAGCTCTTCCATGAAGAATTTGGAGAACAGGAATTCAAAGCTTTCCGACGCCTGGTGATAGGACGACAGGTAGTAGTTCTTGGCCACGTCCTGTGCGCCGAAGTCTTTGTCGGACGACGGGTTGTTGAATTCGAACGCATCGATGACGCCGCGTTCCATCGCAGGCACGATTTCGCCGCCGGGAAGCTGTGCGACCGACATGCCCATGGACTGCAGAAGGTCTGCCGCAAGGCCAACTGTCCGGTATTTGAAACCGTCCAGGTCAGCGGCAGTGTTCACTTCTTCTTTGAACCAACCGAAGGGCTGTGCAAACATTGGGAAGCCAAGGTAGCCTTCGACGTCGAGGCCCATGATGTCCTGCGTAAGTTCGTCATAAAGCTCCTTGCCGCCGCCTTCATAGAACCAGCTGAGCATGGTTGTTGCAGAGCCGCCGAAAACCGGGCCGGTGCCGAAGAGTGACGCTGCTTTGTTCTTGCCGTACCAATACACAGGCACAGAGTGAGCGGCGTCGAGAACGCCGTCATTCACAGCATCAAGCACTTGGAATGCCGCAACGACTGCGCCCGCTGGCAGCAGATCAACCTTAAGCCGTCCGCCCGACATTGCTTCGACGCGGTCAGCATAGTCTTTGGCAAAATCTTGCCAGATGTTGGATGCCGACCAAGAGGTCTGCATCTTAACGATCTGCGGTGCCTGCGCCAGTACGGCCGGAGCCGCGAGTGCGCCGACGGACGCGCCGCCCGCAAGTGCGCTTTTGCGCAGGAACGAGCGCCGATTGATGGATTTGGTTGTCATTTTCTTCCTCCCTGAAGACGTGTCCGGTATTTTCCGTCACGTTGCACGGCTTGTCAGAGCGCCGCGATAAATAGTTTAGCGCCTCCACGCCTGCGAGAATTGGTAACACGATCTATCCAAAATACAAGCCGCGCTGGCGCTATTGTATACAAAGTTTTGCATCTTGCGCTGCCATGGCCCTCTGGTTGTATTTTAGATGTGCCCCCCTTCCGACGGCGCGGTCCGCATACAGCGCCTGACTTCATGATAGCCGGGAACTGCTGCGTTTCAATTGTTACCTTCTTCAATGCATGAGCAAGATCGGCGCCCAATTGTTTGGGCAGATGGGCGCATATCTCGGGTGTGTTGCGCCGCGCTCTTGGTGCCGCAGATTTGCGCGCCTCATTGCAAACCGTGGCGGCTTTGCTATGAGGCGCGGGATCAACGCGTCGAAGTTCGGAGTGCAGCCATGGACCATTTTCTATACCGCAACGGCGTGCTGCATGCTGAGGACGTGCCGTTGGCCGAGATTGCAGCTCAGGTGGGCACCCCGTTCTATTGCTATTCGGCGGCCACGTTGCTGCGCCACTATCGTCTGTTCGACGAAGCGCTGGACGGGATGGATCATCTTGTGTGCTTTGCAATGAAGTCGAATTCCAATCAGGCCATCTTGCGCCTGTTGGGCGATGCGGGCGCGGGCATGGATGTGGTGTCCGGCGGCGAATATGCGCGGGCGCGTGCTGCTGGCATTCCGGGCGAACGGATCGTGTTTTCCGGCGTCGGCAAGACCCGGCTTGAGATGCGCACCGCGTTGGAAGGCGGGATTCGTCAGTTCAACGTCGAATCAGAGCCAGAGCTTGAACGCTTGTCCGAAGTTGCCAGCAGTCTTGGCCTGACAGCGCCGATCACCTTGCGGGTCAACCCCGATGTGGACGCCAAGACCCACGCGAAAATTGCAACGGGCAAATCCGAGAATAAATTCGGCATTCCGATTGCACGTGCGCGCGAGGTGTATGCCTTGGCTGGGCGCCTGCCGGGGATCGATGTGATTGGGATCGACGTGCATATCGGCAGCCAACTGACAGATTTGGAACCTTTCGAAGCCGCGTATCGGAAGGTGGCTGAGTTGACCCGCGTCCTGCGCGAAGATGGGCACAACATTCGCCGCCTCGATCTGGGGGGTGGACTTGGGATTCCTTACACGCGGTCGAACGAAGCTCCGCCATTGCCACGTGAATACGGCGCGCTGATTCAGCGGACGGTTGGCGATCTGGGGTGTGAGATCGAGATTGAGCCGGGCCGTTTGATTTCCGGCAATGCCGGGGTGTTGGTGTCAGAGGTGGTGTATCTGAAATCGGGCGAGGGGCGTGAATTTCTGATCCTGGATGCCGCCATGAATGATTTGGTGCGTCCGTCGATGTACGATGCGCACCATGACATTGTCCCGCTGGTGGAGCCTGAACCCGGCGCGGCACAGCGCCCCTTTGATGTGGTCGGGCCGGTCTGCGAGACGGGCGACACCTTTGCGCGGGGGCGCGACATGGCCGCCCTTGGTGAGGGGGATCTAGTCGCCTTTCGCTCCGCCGGAGCGTACGGGGCTGTTATGGCCTCCGAGTATAACTCGCGCCCGCTGGTGCCTGAAGTGCTTGTGCAGGGGGATCAGTGGGCAGTGATCCGGCCCCGGCCCAGCATCGAAGAGATGATCGCGCGGGATACGGTGCCGGATTGGCTGGGCGCTGAACTGGACTAGGGCTCTGCCGCTCGGTGCCTGCATTCTTGGCAAAGCATCGGAAAACCACCGCTTGAATGGCCGGTGTTGCGCATTGTGAACACGCCCCCCCTTTGACGTTGCCGCTTTGCGAGATACCATCACAGGGCGATCTATTCCGGTCGCACTGTCGGAGTCTTGCATGCCAGACCCTTCGAGACGTCCATTTGACCCGATCCGCCGTGTTCGCGGACCGCTATTATTGACTCGGATCGGCATTGGCGCCGAAAACCTGACGCGTGCATTTTGGCCGTTTTGGGCAATCTTGTTACTGTCGCTGGCCGCCGTGCTGCTACGGCTGCCAACGCTCTTGCCGCTAGAAATGTTCTGGGCGTCCGTCTTGGCATGTACCGGCGGGCTGCTTTGGAGCCTGTGGCGCGGTGTGCGACTGTTCCGCTGGCCGACCGCTGCGGATGCCGAGCAGCGGCTTGATTCCACGATTGAGGGCAGGCCACTCAGCGCATTGGCCGACAGGCAAGCCATCGGTGCCGGGGATCCTGCATCGGAAATGGTGTGGAAGGCGCATATTCGCCGCATGACGCTTCGATTGGCCGAAGCGCGCCCGGTGCACCCCGATTTGCGGCTCTCGCGCTTTGACAGATTTGGTTTGCGCTATGTGGCGCTGACCTTGTTCGTCGTCGCAGCCTTGTTCGGCTCGTTTTGGCGGTTGGACACGGCCATGCCGACAACGGTGACCGGCTCTGTTCCAGTCGCTGTTGGGCCAAGCTGGGAAGGGTGGATTGAACCGCCTGCCTATACTGGCCAACCCAGTCTCTACCTTGCCGATATTCCGCCCGGCCCGCTGACCGTGCCGGCAGGCAGCCGTGTTGATCTGCGTCTTTATGGGGAAGTGGGGGCCTTGACCGTCGCCGAAACGGTCTCGAGCCGGACCGGGGAAGTGGACAGTGCTGCTGAACCTGTCCACAGTTTCGAGATCGCAAAACCCGGCACATTGGAAATTATGGGGCCGAATGGGGCGGCGTGGGACATTGAGCTTGCGCTTGATACCCCGCCGCAAATTGCGCCAGAGGGCGAAGTGCAGCGCACCGCATCGGGCGAGATGACTCAACCCTTCTCGGCGCAGGATGATTTCGGCGTTGTGAACGCGCGGGCCACCATTCGTCTTGATCTGGAAGCCGTGCCGCGCCGCTTTGGGCTGGTTGCTGAGCCTGATCCGCGCGATCCGATAGAGTTGGAGCTGCCGCTGCCTATTACCGGGGTGCGCACGGCCTTTACCGAAGCGTTGGTCGAGGACTTTTCAAAGCACCCTTTTGCGAATTTACCTGTGACCATTGTATTCGAGGCTGAGGATGCGGCGGGACAGATTGGTCAGGCCGAGGCGCTGAGCCTGAATGCATTACCGGGGCGTCGGTTCTTTGACCCGCTCGCCAAATCCATCATCGAGCAACGCCGTGACTTGTTGTGGGCGCGCGTGAATGGTCCGCGGGTGGCCCGGCTTTTACGAGCTGTGTCGAACCGGCCCGAAGAGATTTTCACGGTCGAGTCGGACTATTTGCGCACCCGCTTCATCGTGCGCCAGCTTGAGGCATTTGGCGCTGAAGGGCCGGGCGATGAGGACCGCGCTGAAATCGCCGAAGCCATGTGGGAGCTTGCCCTCAGGATCGAAGAAGGCGACTTGTCCGATGCGATGGCTCGCCTGCGCCGCGCGCAGGAGCGCCTGTCCGAAGCCATGAAAGACGGCGCCACCGACGAGGAAATCGCCGAGTTGATGCAAGAACTTCGCGAGGCGATGGCGGATGTGATGCGCCAGATGGCCGAGCAGATGCAAAATCAGAATATGCCGCAGCAGGACATGGCCGACATGCAAGAGCTGTCAGGGCAGGATCTGGAAGATTTGTTGCAGCAATTGCAGGAGTTGATGGAACAGGGCCGCATGGACGAGGCGCAGGCGCTTCTGGATCAACTCGCGCAGATGATGCAAAATATGCAGATGGCTCAGGGCGGGCAACAAGGGCAGTCCAGTCCGGGCCAACAGGCGCTTCAGGGGCTGCAGGAAACCCTGCGCGATCAACAGGATTTGTCCGACGAATCGTTTCAGGGTATGCAGGGTCAACAAGGCCAGCAGGGCCAGCAGGGGCAACAAGGTCAAGGTGGTCAGCAAGGGCAGGGCCAACAGGGGCAAGGCCAGCAAGGGCAAGGGCAGGGCCAACAGGGGCAAGGCCAGGGCCAACAAGGACAGGGCCAACAGCCGGGCCAAAGCCTGAGCGATCAGCTTGCCGATCGTCAGCGCGCTTTGAGCAACGAATTGGAACGCCAGCGCGACGGTTTGCCGGGCATCGGCCCCGGATCAGACGAGGCGCGCCGTTCCCTTGACGAGGCTGGGCGCGCAATGGACAACGCGGAAGATGCGCTGCGCAGCGATGATCTTGCCGGTGCCATGGAAAGTCAGGCCGAGGCGATGGATCGTCTTCGGGATGGCATCCAGAGCCTTGGCGAAGAACTGGCGGAAAATCAGCAGCAAGGTCAGGGTCAGCAAGGGCAGTCCGCCGGGACCGGTGGGCAAAACGGTCGCCGTGATCCGTTGGGCCGCGATCAGGGCGGTGAAGGTCGGCTGGGAACCCGCGATAACATTCTTCAGAATGAAGACGTGTATCGCCGCGCCCAAGACTTGCTGGAGGAACTGCGCCGCAGATCTGGCGAGCAGGCGCGCCCGGAAGAAGAGCTGGATTATCTGCGCCGTCTGCTCGACCGCTTTTAGAACGGCCTAGGCTTCTGTGTCGGGCAAGACACTGCGCATGAAATCGACCAGAAATGTCTGCACGCGATCCCCTTGCGCCAGGATGTCGGCCGCAAACGGGAAGCGAGCTTGGCCGTTTAAGTCGGCGGCCAAGAGATAGAGAGCCAGAGCAGCGCAGCACAGACCGGCGGTGCCGACAAAGCCCAACCGAAAGCCGCGCTGCCGACGTTTCTCTGCGACCAAGGCCAGTTCTGCCGGGTGCGTGACCACCGGAAGATCGCGCCCCGGTTTGCTTGGGTGCCACTCAGGTCGCGGAAGCGCATCCAGAAAAGGGGGCTGCGGGTCGCGTTGAGAGGCGCGTGGGTCTTCCACCAAGCCGTCATCACCGCTTGGGGTTGGTGCGTCCGACGATGGGTTCAGCCGTTCGGCGGCGGCAAGTCGCGCAAGGCGCCCGCGCGCACCGGTGTCTTGCGGGTGAGAGGACGTCTGCGCTTCGTCGCCCGGCGGTGTTCTTTTGGCCTGTCTGGCGCGCACTTCGACGTCTGCTTCTTCGCGCAGGATATCAAGGACGGCCGGGTCTATCTTGCGTCGGGGCAGGTCGTCAGAGGCCTGCGCCTGTGGGGCCTGCTCTTGGGGGGGATCGGGCAACGGCTGTGCCATTGCGGACCGATCAGGCTTGACAGTTGCCTTGGCGGTCGGCGCCTTTGACTGCGCGCTTGGACTGCGCAACAGGAACCACGCCGTCCCGCAGGATGAACACTGTACGTCGCGGCCCGGATCGCGCACCGCCCGGTCGGGAATTTCATAGGCGGTCCCGCATTCGGGGCATTCGATCCGCATGCCTGCCAGTCCTTGCCTGTTGTTACCGCGCCAGCCTATCAGCCCGCGCTGGCGGCGCAAAGCCGCCCTGCGCTTGAACCGAGAGGTCCGCTCAGGCACAAGCGTTGCATCCATGGTGCGCAACACGCGCTGCAATCAAAGGCCAAACCTGTATGATCCTTCTGCGCTATGCCGCTTCGCTGATCTTTATCGGGCAGATGTACCTGGCCATTCCGGTGATCGGTGCCCTCTACATCCCCTGGGCTTTGTGGGACCGGCGCGGTGCAATCGCGGGAATGCAGGCGTATTGCAAATATGTGCGGTTCACCGCGTGGCTGTTCTGCGGGCTGAAGTCAGAGGTGCGTGGCCCGGTGCCCACTGGCGAGGTTCTCGTGGCATCGAAGCATCAGAGCTTTTTTGACACGATTATTCTGACCTCGGTTTTGCCGCGCCCCAAGTTCATCATGAAAACGGAATTGCGGCGCGCCCCTGTGGTGGGGTGGTATGCAATGCGCATCGGCTGCGTTCCTGTTGACAGGGGGCGGCGTGGACAGGCTGTGACCAGATTGCTGTCTGATGTTGCAGCGGGCCAATCCTTGCCAGGACAGTTGGTGATTTATCCGCAGGGCACGCGCGTCGCTGCGGGGGCGAAAAAGCCTTACAAGATTGGGACAGCTCTGTTGTATCGCCAAAGTGGGCAGCCGTGCGTTCCAGTGGCCACGAATGTTGGGCTTTTCTGGCCGCGTAAGGCGGTGTTGCGGAAACCCGGTGTGGCCGTGATAGAGTTTTTGCCAACGATTGAACCGGGTCTTGAAACTGCCGACTTCATGAGTGAAATCGAATCGACCATAGAATCTGCTTCAGACCGCCTGTCGCAAGAAGCGGCGCGTCGTTAGGTAACTGTTTGCTTATTTTTTGCGCACGATGCGGGTAATTTTGGCCTATCGTCCAAGTCCATTTACCCCGGTAACGGAAATGCAAGAAAAATTTGCGTTAAAGGGCCAAACGCACAGTTCACCGAGGCCTTTGTCATGTTAGAAAGGGAAATACTCGGCGGATTTTCGCTGATGGAGTTGTGATGCATACTTTTAGGCCGCCCTTTAAAACAGTTCGCCGCTTCTGTGCTCTTGCAGTTTTTCTGGGTGCGCAGGGTGCGGCGCAGGCTCAAGAACCAGGTGAATTTGGTATCAATCTTGGGGTCAGCACACTTGGCCCGACGATCGAAGGCACCTATCGAATTTCAGACAAGCTTGGTGTGCGGGTGCCCGCAGGGTATTTTGGCGGCGATTTTGACACGTCGGAAGACGGAATAGACTATGATCTGAATGCCAGCATTGGCGGGATCGGTCTTTTGGCGGACTATTACCCGCTGAGCGGTGGCCTGCGTCTGTCCGGCGGAGCGTTCCTGAGCAAATATGAAGCAGACGGCACGGGGCAAGGCAGCGGGCAAATCGGTGACACGATTTACAACAATATCGACCTGGCATTTGATGCTGAGGCTGAGAATTATGTCATGCCGACGCTGTCACTGGGATATGACGGGTCCATTGGGCAGCGTTGGACCCTGTCGGCGGATCTGGGTGCCATGTACACAGGCGGGTTCGATGTGACCCTTCAGGACCGTTCTGGGCAGGTGTCACAGTCTGATATTGACGCCGAGATCGCGAATATCGAAGGCGATGCGCCTGATTTCATTCCCTATGTAAAACTGTCCGTCGGTTTCAGGTTCTGATTCGAAACTTCGCAAGCGCGCGAGTCGGACTGTCGCTGGGTTTGGCCCCGGACAGCACTTTTAAACGTGAGGCGATCATCCGGCCAACGACATCTTACCCATATCAAGGTACTTGCGCCGTCGATCAGCCACGAGCTGTGCGCGATCCTTGCCATCCAGTTGTGACAGCATCCGCGCAATTTCTTGACCGACCCGCGCGATTGTCGCCGCCCGATCACGTTGCGCACCGCCGATTGGTTCGGGAATGATCACATCGGCAACGCCAAGCTGGCGCAAGTCTTGAGCGGTCAAGCGCAGCGCTTCAGCGGCTTCGCGCATCTTGTCAGCGTTTTTCCAAAGGATGCTGGCGCAGCCTTCGGGTGAAATAACCGAATAGACAGAGTGTTCGAGCATCGCCAAACGATTGGCCGTCGCAAAGGCGACCGCGCCACCCGACCCGCCTTCGCCAATTATGACAGAAACCAGCGGGACGCCGATTTGCAGGCAAGCTTCGGTGGACCGGGCTATGGCTTCTGATTGGCCACGTTCTTCGGCACCTTTGCCAGGATAAGCGCCGGGTGTATCCACAAGTGTCACGACAGGCAGGCCAAACCGGTCCGCCATTTTCATCAGGCGCACCGCCTTACGGTATCCTTCAGGGCGGGCCATGCCGAAATTATGCTTTAGGCGCGTCGCAGTATCGTGCCCCTTTTCGTGGGCAATCACCACAACCGGAATGTCATTGAACCGGGCAAGACCGCCGAGCACAGCGTGATCGTCGGCAAAGTTCCGGTCGCCCGCAAGGGGTGTGTATTCCGTGAACAATTCTGCAATGTAGTCTTTTCCGTTCGGGCGATCCGGGTGCCGCGCCACTTGGCATTTTCGCCAAGGCGTCAATTTCTTGTAGATATCCTTGAGAAGTTCAGCGGCCTTGCGGTCAAGCGCAGCTGCCTCTGTTTCGACATCCATTTCTTCATTGGCCCGCGCCATGGCCCGCAATTCGTTTGCTTTTCCCTCAATCTCTGCGAGGGGTTTTTCGAAATCGAGATAATGGTTCATTGGGCGGATCCAAATCGTGTCAACGCAGCGTATATGGACGCTGCGCTGCAGTTATGCAATCGGGCCGACGCGGTTTGCGATCTGCCCCGTCTGTGTCATTCCACAGTGATGGTGATTTCTTCCGACATCACCGGCGGGTCATGGGGCACGTGGCTATAGTCGCCAAGCAGCAATCGCAGGGTGTGCGTGCCAGCAGGCAGGTCCTTTGTCACTTCGGTCTGGCCGCCGCCAAAGTGCACCACTTGGTCGCTTGCTGGAAGGCTGGTCGTCATGTCCACGTCGCTTGGGTCGATGTTGATCAACAAATGATGGTGCCCAGTGTTGTCCACATCGTACCCAGCTGGCGCAACGCCCATACCGCTCAAACCGAATTGAATGGTGACCGGATTTGACACGGTTGCCCCATCACTAGGGGAGATAAAATAGACGGTTGCGCCTTCGGGGGCAGGGGTCTGCTGTGCAATGGCTGGCATTGCCAGCGCACAGGCGGCAAGCAAGGTCGCGGTAAAGGTGTGTTTCATTGGTGTCCTCCCGGTTGATCTGACCACTTTCGGGCCATGAGTCAGGGTAGCGTGGGGAGAGAAACACTCAAGCTTTGCGTGCGCTGCAAACAAAAGGGGCGGCACCAAGGCCGCCCCAAATTCGTCTGTTTCGGAGGATCAGCCCGCGATCATTTCGGACTGGCGCACAATCACCTCGGCTTGCTTGATCGATGCGATGTCCACGAGACGCCCTTTGTAGACCGTCGCGCCTTCGCCATTTGCCTTTGCAACTTCCATGGCGGCAAGGATTTCGCGCGCTTCGCTGACTGCGGCGTCGGATGGGGTGAAGACCTCATTCGCCAACGCGATCTGCTTGGGGTGGATCGCCCATTTGCCGACCATACCCAGCGTCGCCGACCGCAAAGCTTGGGCGCGATAGCCCTCGTCATCGCTGAAATCGCCAAACGGGCCATCGACTGGCAACACGCCATGTGTGCGGCAGGCGGCGACGATGGCGGTCTGTGCCCAGTGCCAAGGGTCGGACCAATGCTTGGTTCCGTCCCGAAGCATGTAATAGTTTTCCTGCGTGCCGCCGATGCCTGTGGTTTGCATCCCCATGGAGGCAGCGAAATCAGCTGCGCCGAGGCTCATGGCCTGCATGCGCGGCGATGCGGCGGCGATGGCTTCGCAATGGGCGATGCCTGCCGCGCTTTCGATGATGACTTCGAAACCGATTTTCTTGGTGCGGCCCTTGGCGCGCTCGATCGCGGTGACCAGCGCATCCACGGCATACACGTCTTCCGCGCACCCGACTTTTGGAATCATGATGATGTCCAGCCGTTCAGAAGCCTGTTCCAGCAGATCGACCACGTCACGATACCAATAAGGCGTATCCAGCGAGTTGATGCGGACGCTGATTGTCTTGTTGCCCCAATCGACCGTATTGATCGCTTCGATCACGTTGGCGCGGGCGATGTCCTTGTCGGTTGGCGCGACCGAATCTTCGAGATCAAGGTTGATCACGTCCGCAGCGCTGGCCGCCATCTTGGCAAACAATTTGGTGTTTGATCCGGGCCCGAACAATTGGCACCGGTTGGGACGCGCCACAGGCTGCGGCTGGAGGCGAAAACTCATGTTGGCACCTTTCGGGTTCTATAGTTGCGTGAACATTTGCCGCTTGGATAGATTGTTGCGCAATGCTGCGCAAGCATTGTTTTGTTGCGGCGCAGCATCTTGCCGGGCTGTCCAATTCCGTACATCTCTGACAGCGTCGGTCCGAAAGGAGTCTTACCATGATCCGAACCCCTTACTTACTGTTTCTCGGCGATGCGCCAGACCCGCTTGCGGCAAAAGTGGCGCAGGGTATCCGCGACTGGCGTCCCGACTTTTGCGTTGGGCAGCTACGGTTGCCGGGCTGCAAGGCGGACATGCGCTTGCCCGATATGACACTGACCGATGCGCGGGCTGCTGGCGCTGAAACACTGGTGATTGGCGTCGCAAATCGCGGCGGAAAAATCTCTCCTGCCTGGACTGAAGTTTTGGTGGCGGCTCTTGAGGCCGGGTTCGATCTGGCGTCGGGGCTGCACACACTGTTGCGCGATGCGCCTGCCTTGGTCGAAGCTGCGGCGCGCACAGGGCGCACCTTGCATGATGTTCGGGTGCCGTCGGTTGAGTACCCGATCGCGGACGGCGTGAAACGGACCGGAAAGCGGTGCCTTGCGGTGGGAACCGACTGTTCTGTCGGCAAGATGTACACCGCGATTGCGATGGAAGCCGAGATGCGCAATCGGGACATGTCGGCCACGTTCCGCGCCACGGGGCAGACCGGCATTCTTATCACTGGGGACGGGGTCCCGCTTGATGCCGTGATTGCGGATTTCATGGCAGGGGCGGTGGAATGGCTGACGCCGGACAATGACCCGGACCATTGGGATCTGATCGAGGGGCAGGGCAGCCTGTTCCACGTGTCCTATTCCGGCGTGACCATGGCGTTGATCCATGGCGGCCAGCCTGATGCATTGATCCTGTGCGATGAGCCAACGCGCGAACATATGCGCGGGTTGCCAACCTATACTGCGCCATCGCTTGAGGTTCTGCGCGATACGGCGCTGGGGCTTGCGCAGGTGGCCAATCCGGCATGCCGCGTGGTCGGTATTTCGGTGAACACCCAGCACATGTCAGAAGCTGACGCGCTGGCGCATTTGGCCGAAGTCGAGGCCCGGATGGGCTTGCCTGCTGTCGATCCGTATCGGCAGGGCGCGGCGCGCTTGGTCGATGCGCTGGCGGCGGTCTGATCCGATGCATCTGCATGTAAGTTATGACGACTTTCAACTGGCAGAAGCCTTTACCATTTCGCGCGGGACAAAAACCGCGGCCGAGGTGATCACTGTGCGGGCTGAAGACGGGCACCTGCATGGGTATGGCGAATGCGTGCCCTATGCGCGGTATGGCGAAAGTCGCGGATCGGTGAAGGCGCAGATCAAAAGCCTGCCGGCGAATGTCACGCGCGACAGTTTGCAGACGTTGCTGCCGCCGGGGGCGGCCCGCAATGCTGTTGATTGCGCGCTGTGGGATTTGGAGGCTAGGCGCGCCGGGTGCCGTGTGTGGGAGCTGGCGGGTTTGCCAGAGCCGCGACCGCAGATCACCGCGTTCACCTTGTCGCTGGATACGCCCGATGAAATGCGCCGTGCCGCAGAACGGCACAAGCATCGCCCGCTGCTCAAGATCAAATTGGGCACACCGGACGATCTGCCCCGGCTCGAAGCCGTGCGCAAAGGGGCGCCGAAATCGCGAATCATCGTTGATGCCAATGAAGGCTGGAGCGTGCAGGCCTATGCCGATCTTGCGCCGCATCTGGTAACTCTGGGTGTGGATCTGGTGGAACAGCCGCTGCCAGCGGGAAAGGACGAGGCGTTGGCAGGGATCGCACGGCCCGTCCCGGTTTGTGCCGATGAAAGCTGCTTTGACGCGGCATCGCTGCCCGCGCTGCGTGGCAAGTACGACGTGATCAATATCAAGCTGGACAAAACGGGTGGCCTGACCGGGGCGCTGGCTTTGCGTGACGCGGCTCTGGCGGAAGGATTTGGTGTTATGGTCGGGTGCATGGTCGGCTCATCACTGGCGATGGCGCCTGCGGTTCTTGTGGCGCAGGGCGCGCTTGTGACCGACCTTGATGGACCGCTCTTGTTGGCAGAGGATCGCGCCCACCCGCTGGCATACGACGAGCGGGGCGTGCACCCTCCGGACCGTGAGCTTTGGGGCTGACACTGCTCTGGAGCCAAGGGCGGGAGATGCCGGAAAGAAATGCTCCCGCCCGTCTTTGGCATCTTGCGATGCCGCATCCCGTTGGGCCCGGCAGGCTTCGCCTGCACGTGCGAGTGCGGTAAGGACGGCGCGCCGCGCCCACTGCTCTGGACCTTGGGCTTTCAGCGCGTTACCTGACCAAGGAAGACAGCAGGAGAGATCGTCATGAGCCGCATCGTCTATGTCAACGGAGAGTTCCTGCCCGAGGAGGACGCCAAGATTTCGATCTTTGATCGCGGATTTCTGATGGCCGACGGCGTGTACGAAGTGACGTCGGTTCTGAACGGTAAATTGGTGGACTACGACGGGCATTTAACCCGTTTGGAACGATCATTGACGGCGTTGGACATGCCCGAACCTGAAGGCATGGATGCGCTGCTGGAAATTCATCGCGAGTTGGTCAAACGCAACAACCTGAAAGAAGGCGGCGTTTACCTGCAGATCACACGCGGCGCGGCGGATCGTGATTTTCTGTACCCGGAGCATCCGAAGCCGAGCCTGGTGATGTTCACGCTGGCCATGACGCTGAAAAAGTCCCCCAAGGCTGAAAAGGGTCTGAAGATCATATCGATCGAGGATCAGCGCTGGGGCCGCCGCGACATCAAGACCGTGCAGCTTTTGTACCCATCCATGGGCAAGATGATGGCCAAAGACGCCGGCGCTGATGATGCGTGGATGGTTGAAGATGGCTTCGTCACCGAGGGTACGTCAAACAACGCCTATATCGTCACCCGCGCAGGCACGATTGTGACCCGGCAACTGTCCAACGACATTCTGCATGGCATCACACGTGCTGCTGTGTTGCGCTTTGCGCGCGAGGCGCAGATGCAGGTGGAAGAGCGCCCCTTCACCATGGATGAGGCAAAGGATGCGGCAGAGGCGTTTATCACCTCGGCAACCACTTTTGTGACGGGCGTGGTCGAAATTGACGGTGTGACACTTGGGGATGGCGCGCCCGGCCCGGTGTCTAGACGGCTTCGCGAGATTTATATTGAAGAAGCTGAAAAGATGGCTGTGTAACCCGATGACAGTTTACTTTATTGGCGCCGGTCCCGGTGACCCGGAGCTTTTGACTCTCAAGGCGCAGCGCTTGATCCGGGCATGTCCCGTGTGTCTTTACGCGGGATCTCTTGTTCCTGAGCAGGTGGTCGCCGAGGCGCCCGCAGACGCGCGCGTGCTTGATACCGCGACCATGACGCTTGACGATACCCATGCCGAGATTGTTGCTGCACATACTAGGGGGGAGGACGTGGCGCGCGTACATTCGGGCGATCCGTCCCTGTACGGTGCCATCGCCGAGCAAATTCGCCGCCTTCGTGCTGATGATATTGCCTATGAAATCGTCCCCGGCGTTCCCGCCTATGCAGCCGCTGCTGCTGCGCTGGGTCAGGAATTGACGGTGCCAGAAGTGGCGCAGTCCATTGTACTCACACGCGTGTCGATGAAATCCACATCCATGCCGGAACACGAGACGCTTGAGAATTTCGCCCGCACGCGCACGACGCTGGCGATCCACCTTGGCGTGCGTGCCCTGCGCGAGATTGAGCGCGTGCTGATACCCCATTACGGCGCGGATTGCCCTGTTGTCGTGGCGTACCGTGTGGGCTGGCCTGACCAAATGTTCCTGCGCGGCACCCTGTCGGATATTCGCGAGAAGGTCCGGGCTGCCAAGATCACGCGCACCGCGCTCATTATGGTTGGGCCCGTGCTGGGCGAGGTGCGCGACTTCAAGGATAGCGCGCTTTACGATCCGGATATGCCCCATGTCTTGCGCCCAAGAGTACGCGCCGCCGCTGGGTAGCCGTTTGTGCGTCAGCTGTTTGGACTATTTCGTCATCTGTTTTTCCTGTCCGCGCAGGATCGCGGCATGCGTGCCGCGTCCAAGTTTACGCAACAAACCGGTGACCTGGTGAACCGGAAGGTTCAGGCGGGTCACACGGTCTATTGGAACGGCAACAGCCTGTCCTGACCATGCTGCCGGAGCGCCGGGAAGAAAGACGATAACCCGCGTTTCCGTGCGCTCGATCTCGAATCCCAAAGCTTCGTGATCGTCAAATGCGATGAGAACCGTCTTGAGCAAGGCGTTCTGATCATCTTGGCCGGTCACGCCGCTTGCCATGCTTTTGGCAATGGTGAAGGCGGGGAAAAGTTCGACCAGAATCGCTTCTATCTTTTCCACGTGGCGGGTCAGATAGGGCAGGTGCGCCGCCAGCCCCGCCACAAAACAAACAAGAACGATCAGCAGCACTGCCAGAATGTTCACAACTGCCAGTTCGCCCACCGTGTCGACTGGCATGAATTGTGCCAGCTTGGTGGCGAAGGCACTGGAAAGTTTATAGGCGTACCCAAGGAAATACAGGACGAAGACGACCGGGATCAGAAAGAGAACCCCGCCAATCAAAGTTGTGCGGATCATGTCTGTCGTCCTTTCAGTGTTATTGCAGGTCCGAGAACGCTGTTTGCAATCTGCTTACAGCTTCCTGAATTTGCACGCGAGGCATCCCGATATTGAAGCGCATAAAACTCTCGCCCCCAAGTCCAAATGTACTGCCATGGCTTGCAGCGATCTTTGCGCCTTGTTCGATGCGGTTCGTGAATTCGGCCGGGGCCATGCCCGTTCCGCTGAAATCCACCCAGGCAAGATAGGTGGCCTGCATGGGCATGGACTGAAGACCCGGAATTGTGGCGACGCCATCGTCAAAGACGCGGCGGTTTTCATCAAGATAGGCTGTCAATTCGTCCACCCAGGCCGCCCCTTCGGCCGAATAGGCTGCGGTCACCATGTGCATGCCGAACGCATTGGGCGATATGCCCATGCCAGCCATGCGAGCAGCAAAACGTGCACGCAGGTCGGGATCATGAACAATGACGTTGCCAACGTGGCTACCGGCGATGTTGAAAGTCTTTGAAGCGGCGGTCAGCAACACCAGTCGGTCGCTCACATCGGGGGCGGCCACTGGCATCGGAATGTGCTTTGCGCCCGGCATTACAATGTCATGGTGGATTTCATCTGATACGAGCAACAAATCATTGCGCCGGGCGAAATCGGCGACGCCTTGCAATTCACCTTGGGTCCAGACCCGCCCGCCGGGATTATGGGGGGAGCACAAGATCACCATCCGCTCCTTGCCCGTCATCATGGCGTCATAGGCTGCAAAATCCATTTGGTAGGTGCCGCTTTCGTCGCGTGTCAGTGGGCATTCAACCACAGTGCGACCAGACGCGCGGATGATGCGGGCGAACGCATGATAGACTGGCGTGAATAGTACGACGCCATCGCCAGGGTCGGTCCACGTCTCAAGGCACATGGCAACGCCGTTCACCAACCCATGAGTGGTGAATATGGCTTTCGGGTCTACCGTCCATCCATGTCGCTCTTTCATCCACCAGCAGATCGCGGCGCGATAGGCGCTGTCATCGCCAAAGTACCCAAAAACGCCGTGATCAGCGAGTGCGCGCACCGCAGAGCGTATCGGTTCTGGAGAGGCGAAATCCATGTCTGCCACCCACATTGCAAGACCCTCTTCGGGTGAAACGCCATAGTTGGCCTGCATCCCGTCCCATTTGCTGCTATGGGTGCCGCGCCGGTCGATGAGGGTGTCGAAAGTCATGATGTGTCTCCAAAGTGGTCGCGCGGACCCTATTGAACCGCAGGCTGGGCGCAAGCCGTGATTGCACGCGCGCCGCGCTTGTCCTAAATGCAGGCGCATGAGCCTGAAACCGATCTTGATCCACCCCGACCCACGCCTGAAAAAGGTCGCGCCGCCAGTGGCCGACTTGTCAGATGCCTTGCGCACGCTGGCCGATGATATGTTGGAAACCATGTATGACGCGCCCGGTATCGGGTTGGCTGCTCCGCAGGTCGGTGTCAGCAGTCGTGTGATTGTGATGGATTGCGAAAAAGAAGAAGGGGTTGAGCCCAAGCCGATGGTGCTGTTCAATCCAAAGGTCATCGCTGCGTCAGACGATTTAAGTGTTTATGAAGAAGGCTGTTTGTCGATCCCGGATCAGTATGCCGAGGTGACTCGCCCCGCCGAGGTGACCGTGTCGTGGATTGACTTGAACGGGACCGAACAGCAGCAGGATTTTACCGGTCTTTGGGCGACCTGTGTTCAGCACGAAATCGATCACCTGGATGGGAAGCTGTTCATCGATTATCTCAGTTCGCTCAAGCGCCAGTTGATCACCCGTAAAATGGTCAAGTTCAAGCGCGACGCGGCGCGGGGCTGACGGGTGGCTGTTCGCCCGATCCTTCGCTGGCCTGACGGTCGGCTGCGCTCTGCTTGCATGGATGTCCCGCAGGTGGACAGTGCCGTTCGGGCTGTTTGGGATGACATGATCGATACAATGGATGCGATGCCGGGTGTTGGGCTTGCGGCGTGCCAGATCGGTGTGATGCAACGTGTTGCGGTGGTGGATGCTTCCGAAGCGCGGGGCCAATCGGTGCGCATGGCCAACCCTGAAGTGCTTCACGCCAGCGTGGAGCCGCGCCCCTATGACGAGGCGAGCCCCTGCCTGCCCGGCGTGTCCGCTCAAATCACAAGGCCGCGGGCGGTGACGGTGCGGTTTCTGAATGCCTTTGGCGAGATGGAAGATCGCGACTTTGTGGGTCTCTGGGCCGTCTCGGTGCAACATCAGATCGACCATCTGGCAGGTCGGATGTATTTCGACCGACTAAGCCGCACGAAGCGCGCGATGCTGCTTAAGAAAGCCGCCAAAGCGGCGCGGGGCGTCTGACAAAGGCGCGCGTGCAGGCGCAGCCTGCGCGGCCCAACGGAATGAGACATCGCAAGATGTCGAAGACGGGCGGGAGCGCCCCTTGCAGCGAAAAGGGATTGTCATGCGGCTGATCTTTATGGGAACGCCCGATTTCTCGGTCCCGGTTCTTGATGCTTTGGTTGCAGCGGGCCACGAGATAGCGGCTGTGTACTGTCAGCCGCCCCGCCCTGCCGGACGCGGCAAACGGGATCGACCCTCGCCGGTTCACGCGCGCGCCGACGCGCTGGGGTTGCTTGTCCGTCACCCGGTTTCTCTGCACGGGCACGAGGCCCAGACAGAATTCGCCGCGTTCAAGGCAGATGCAGCGGTCGTGGTGGCTTATGGCCTGATCCTGCCGCAAGCAATTCTGGATGCCCCAGCGCGTGGGTGCCTGAACATTCATGCATCGTTGCTGCCACGCTGGCGCGGTGCGGCGCCAATTCAGCGTGCGATCATGGCTGGCGATCGCGAGACCGGAGTTTGCATCATGCAGATGGAAGCAGGGCTGGACACTGGCCCGGTTCTGCTGCGGGAGGCCATGCCGATCGGGCCAAAGGACACGGCCGCCGATCTGCACGGCGCACTGTCGGCGATGGGAGCGCGATTGGTGGTGCAGGCGCTGGCGTCCTTGGACACGTTGACCGCAGTCCAGCAATCCGAAGATGGCGTGACCTACGCGTCAAAGATCGACAAGGCCGAAGCGCGCATTGATTGGGGCCAGACCGCCGTAGTGGTGGACCGGAAAATCAGGGGCCTTTCGCCATTTCCCGGGGCATGGTGCATGGCCGCCGGTGCGCGGCTCAAGCTGCTGCGGTCCAGTCTTTCGGACCGCGCGGGTGTGCCAGGGCAGGTCAAGGACGGGTTTACGATCACCTGTGGTGAGGGCGCGGTTGAGATCCTAGAAGCGCAGCGAGAGGGCAAGCGCCCGATGAAGGCTGCTGAAATTTTACGCGGGACGCCTCTGCCTGACCTGTTGGAATGAGCCGCTCACGAAGGGTTGAAAACTTGTCGCTTTGCGTCGTCATCAATCGCGGTCACATGTGAACCACTCAAAAAAAACGAGCAGGATTCTACATGACTGATTTTTTGACTCGCCGTGGCCTGATGGCCGGGGCCGCGGCATTGGGTTTAAGCGCGGCTGCGGCGAAAGCTCAGACCAGCCCGGCCGAAACATCCGAAACCATCGCTGAAGAACGGGTGCGGCGCAATTTGGCCGGCTTTCGCAGCCACAAGTGGCAAGAACATTTCGAAACCCGTTCGACCGACCTGCTTTTAGCGGATACCGCCACGCGAACCTTGCACTTCTGGCATCGCGATGGCCGCGCGGTGCAGGTGTTTCCAACCAGCGTGCCAATTTCGCCCGAGTTGACACGGCTTGGGTACACAGAGGTGACCCAGAAGGTCGAAGGCCCAAGCTGGCGGCCAACGCCGTCCATGCGCGAGCGCAATCCCGAATGGCCCGCCGTTGTGGGGCCCGGCCCGGACAACCCGTTGGGCAGCCATGCGTTGTACCTGTCGTGGCAATATTACCGAATTCACGGAACCCATGATGTGCGCAAGATTGGCCGACCATCTTCGGACGGGTGCATCGGCTTGTTCAATGAGCAGATCGCCAGCTTGTTTGATCAGGTGGTCGTGGGAGCCAAAGTCAAACTGATTTGATCCAAAGGGCATGCCTGCGGCATGGCACGATGTCTGCACCGCGCTCGCGCGCGGTGCGTTCGTCCGTGGCAGCGTTGGGTTACTTGTGGCGCGGTGGGCGTGGCTTGTAGGCGTCGAGTTTCCAGCCAAGCTGGATTGACCCTGCCCGCAGCGCGAAGGTCACAAACATGCACGCGAGAAGCGGCAGTGTTGGAAGGTCTGTGAAAGCAAACGCCAGTTGCGCGGCCATGGCCCCGGCGAAGGCCGCGGTGACATAGAGCTCGCCCGCCTTGAGCACCAGCGGCACCTCGTTGCAGACCACATCCCGCATCAACCCGCCGAAGCAGCCGGTGATGACACCCATGAGAGTGACGATAAAGGGCCCGTGCCCGGCACCAAGCGACACGGCGACGCCTGCTGCAACAGCGACAGACAGTGCCACGGCATCGAGCCAGACCAGCACGCGGTAGCGGCTTTCCAGAAAGTGGGCTGTGAAAAACACCAGTACAGCTGCGGACGCCGCCACCAGCACGTAATGTGGGGCCTGGACCCAGAAGACCGGCGCGCGGTCCAGCAGCAAGTCGCGCACAGTACCGCCGCCCACCGCCGTCAGGCAGGACACGAACAAGAACCCCACAAGGTCCAGCAAGGCGCGGCTGGCCACAAGTGCGCCGGTCAGCGCGAAGACGAAGACCGATGCCAGGTCCAGCAGGGCAGGCAAGGTCATTTGGCGCTGTGTCCGGGCTTGTATGGGGCCATGCCCGCGCGGGCCAATTCATCGGCACGTTCATTTTCAGGGTGGCCTGCGTGGCCCTTGACCCACTCCCAGATCACGGAGTGCCGGGCGGCAGCGGCATCAAGGCGGCGCCAGAGGTCTTCATTCTTGACTGGCTTCTTTTGCGATGTTTTCCAGCCGTTGCGCTTCCAGCCGTGGATCCACTGGGTCACACCGCCTTTGACATAAGCGCTGTCCGTGATCACCGTCACTTCAGAGGCGCGCGAAAGCGTTTCGAGCGCATGAATCGCTGCCAGAAGTTCCATCCGGTTATTGGTGGTGTCGGCCTCGCCGCCGTTGAGTTCGCGGGTTCGCACAACTGTATCGCCATCACGTGCGATCAGCAGTGCGCCCCAGCCGCCCGGACCGGGATTTCCGCTGCACGCGCCGTCTGTGTAAGCGTAGAGATTGGTCACTCAGGCACCTGTAATTTAACATAGCCGGGCAGGGCGGCCACGCGTTCGCACCACCCATTAATGGCCGGGAAGCGGGCCATATCATAGCCGCCGCGAGAGCCGGAGCTGTGCGTGTAGCCATAAAGCGCAATATCGGCAATTGTCGGCGTGCTGCCCACGAGCCAGTCACGGCCGGTCAGGTGCGCGTCAACCACAGAAAGAACATCGTGGCCATCGTCCAGAAGGGCGGCAAGGCGTTCGGGCGTAGCTGATGCCGCCCGGTGGGGATAGGTGCGCAGCGCCGCACGTACGGCGATCACGCCTTCCATGCGGTTCTGTTCAAAGAACATCCAGCCAAGCATTTCGCTTTGCTGCACCAAATTGGCAGGGACCCAAGGCGTGCCGTTCGCCAGGTACCAAAGGATCGCGCCAGATTCAGACAAGATCGTGCCATCGGCCAAATGCAGCGCCGGTACTTTGCCCAATGGCAATGCGCCTGCGTCGTGCGCCTGAGCCAACGCTTCGCTTTCATACTCGCACGAAATTTGCGCATAGCTACGCCCCAGCAGGCCCAGCAAAAGCTGTACCTTATAGCTGTTTCCGGACGATGGCATTGCATACAGTGTCAGATCTTCGGTCATATTAGAATATAAGTCCTAGTGTCAGGCACCCTACAACCAGGCTGGTCAGAAGCGTGCGAATGTTCATCCACCACGGCGGTGCAAGGCCGAACCGCGCAAAGCCGTAGTCGAGGCCTAGAAGGCCCAGAAATCCAATGATCAACGCCCAAGTGGCGCGGTCTTCGCCGCCACCGACAAAAAAGAATGTCCATAGTGCGGGGATCACGCTGAGGGTGAAGCCGATTGTAGCGGTGCGCCCCTCGGCACGGGCTGCAAACCCCCACAAGACGCCTGACATGAAGGACAAGATGACCGAGCCGTAGAAAATCAGCACGTCTTGTCCGGCAAAGCGCGCCCCGAAATTGCGCACCGCCCAGCCGTGCAGTTCCGGGTTCATGTCTGTCAGCGCGCCCCATGCGAAGGGCAGCACACCGGCAAGGCCGAGGGCAAGCGCGGAATTCGGGATGCTGGTGTCAGGGGCTGTATTCGGGACGGTCATGCGCGTTCTACCGCGAGACGCGCTGCCAACGCTGCGAAGACTGCGGCAAAGCTCCGCCCCAGCCAGCGAAGAAGGGCCGGGTTGCCGAGCAGGCGGGTGCGCGCTGCGGCGGCAAATACGCCGTAAAGGGCAAAAACAGCCAAAGTCAGTGCCATGAAGACCGCTCCGAGCATAACGATTTCAGCGGTGGCTGTCGCAGGGTTGCCGGACAGAAACGGCGGCAGAAGCGCCAAGAAGAACAGCGACAGCTTGGGGTTCAGGATGTTGATCAGCGCGCCGCGCCGGGCAACCACCCAGCCTGTTGTCGGCTGTGCATCGGGCGCAACCGACAGTGCGCCGTTTTCGCGCAACGCCTGAAAGGCGAGCCACAAGAGATAGGCGACACCAGCGAATTTCACGATCTGGAACGCCAAGGCGCTTGTATGCAGCAAGGCTGCCAAGCCAAGTGTTGCAGCGGCCAGATGCGGAACAATGCCGACGGTACATCCGAAGGCGGCGGCAAAGGCGGCGCGGCGGCCCTGACCCAGCCCAACGGCCAGCGTGTACACAACGCCGGTCCCGGGAATAAGGACGACAACCAGAGCGGTCAGCAGAAATTGTGCCGAAATCATAGGGATCACGCGCGCTCGCGCAGTACGCGCGGCACCTTGAATTCCACATTCTCTTGCGCGGTTTCGACAAGTTCTATGGACACGTCCCACTTGTCTCGAAAGGCATCGATAACTTCGTTGACCAGTTCTTCGGGCGCCGAAGCCCCAGCCGTCAGGGCGAGGGTGCGAATGCCCGACAGCGCCCGGAAGTCGATGTCGCTTGCGCGTTGAACAAGCTGGGCATAGGCGCAGCCAGCGCGCGCGCCGACATCGACAAGCCGTTTGGAATTGCTTGAATTCGGTGCACCGACAACCAGCAGCGCGTCGGCGCGAGGGGCGGCTGCCTTGACGGCTTCTTGCCGGTTGGTGGTGGCGTAGCAGATGTCTTCTTTGTGCGGGCCGACGATGGCGGGAAACCGTGCTTTCAAAGCGTCGACAATGCCGATCGTGTCATCCACAGACAGAGTGGTTTGTGTGACATAGGCAAGTGATTGCGGATCGCGCGGGGCTACGGTGGCAACGTCAGCTTCGGTTTCAACCAACAGCACATCCCCCTGTGGCAACTGCCCCATCGTGCCAATCGTTTCTGGGTGGCCTTCGTGACCGATCATGATGATTTGTAGCCCGTTTTCCGCGTGCCGGGCGGCTTCGATATGCACCTTGCTGACCAGTGGGCATGTCGCATCCACATAGATCATTTCGCGCCGCGCTGCTTCAAGCGGAACGGACTTGGGAACGCCGTGTGCTGAAAAGATGACAGGGCGGTCGGTTGGGCAGTCTTCCAGTTCTTCGACGAAGACAGCCCCCTTGGCGCGCAAGCCATCCACAACGTATTTATTGTGAACGATTTCGTGCCGCACATAGACGGGCGCCCCCCATTTATCGATCGCCATTTCGACGATCTTTATGGCGCGGTCCACGCCAGCACAAAAGCCGCGCGGGGCAGCAAGAAGGATGGTCAATGGCGGATTGGTCATGATGCCTCCGGATATTGGAATAGACCTAAGCCGTCCCGGCGTGCGGGTCCAGAGCAGAGCGCGGCACAAAGTTGAAATGCCAAAGCGAGTTCTGGGCTGATCGCATCACGCTACGAATTTCGTGATGGGTCGTCATTTTGCGCATTCGGGCCGATGTGCGATGGTCAACCTGCGGGCAGGAGGGTTCGCTCAGGAGGGACAAGAGATGACCAACAAATCCAGAAAAATTGGCGGCGCAACGGTATTGAGTGCGATGATTGCGGCGAGCGGGGCTTTGGCGTGTGACCCCGGTAAACCCGGTTACGATCTGACGGGCGAGGAAGCGGCGCAGGTTTATGACTGTCTCGCCGAGGCGCTGCACGACGGATATACAACCGGGGCAAAGCGTTGGATTCCCGCCGACAAGATTGCGGAGTATCGCGGTTGGACCCAGGCCAGCAGCTTTCCAGCGGCACCGGGGTTTCACGACAGCCGGTTCTTGATGACTTGGGTCAATGAAACGGGCGCCGAAGAATACATGCGCTATGCCGAAGATCCCGTGATCCCCGTAGGGACCTGGATCGCCAAAGAGAGTTTCACAGTGACCGATGACGGAAACGCCCAGCCGGGGCCGTTGTTCTTGATGGAAAAAGTGGCCGAGGGCACGTCGCCCGAGACTGATGATTGGTTTTACATGGCAGTTGCCGCAAACGGGACGCCGATGGGCGTCAACGTGATCTCAGCGTGTAGCGATTGCCATCAGGGTGCGTTTGGCCATCAAGGGGGCTTGGGTTATCCGGTTGAAGAGGCGCGCGTCATGAAGTGACAGGGCCCGCCGTTCAACTCATGGCCTGCGCAGTGATCCAAGCAAGCACTGCGTAGCGCCCGGTTTTCGCAATGGCGACCAAGGTGAGGAACAGCCAGAAGCGGGTGCGCATGATCCCTGCGGCAACCGTGAAGGCGTCGCCAAATGGTGCCCATGACAAGAGCAATGTCCAAACGCCGTAGCGCGCGTACCAGCCTTGGGCCCGATCAAGCTGTTTCTCTGTGACGGGAAACCAGCGGCTGTGACGCACCCGTTCGATCCCAAGGCCCATGGCATAGTTCACAACCGAGCCAGCGGTGTTGCCGATACTTGCGACGGTCACGACGACCCAAAGGGGGGATGTGCCCGCCACTTGAACGCCGACAAAAACGATCTCCGACTGGAACGGAAGAATGGTCGCCGCACCAAAGGCTGCGGCGAACAGTCCGGCTAAAGCCGCGATAGCGGATGAGGTCAGAATGGGCGCGCTCCGATCATGGACCGCACCGAAGGGCCGATCAGGGCTCCTCGCTGTCCACAGTCGCGGGTTGGAAGGCGGGGTCGTATTCACGCGGTTCGCGCGGCGGGCGGCCGATCACATCTTTCAGTTCATCCAGTTCGATGAAGTTGTCCGCTTGGCGTCGAAGGTCGTCAGAAATCATTGGCGGCTGGCTTCTGATTGTCGAAACGACCGAAACCCGGACGCCTTTGCGCTGCAGCGCTTCGATCAGGGGACGGAAATCGCCATCACCCGAAAACAACACAATGTGATCGACATGGGGGGCCAATTCCAAGGCATCGACGGTCAATTCGATGTCCATGTTGCCTTTCACCTTACGGCGACCTTGGCTGTCAGTATATTCCTTGGCCGGCTTGGTCACCATCGAAAAGCCGTTATAGTTGAGCCAATCAACCAATGGGCGGATGGGCGAATATTCATCGTTTTCGAGCAATGCTGTGTAGTAAAACGCACGCAAAAGCTTGCCGCGACGCATGAATTCTTGGCGTAATAGCTTGTAATCTATGTCAAAGCCAAGTGCGCGTGCTGCCGCATACAGGTTGGCACCATCTATGAAAAGTGCCAACCGTTCATCGCGGTAAAACATTAAATTCTTCCTCTCGAATATGCTCTCGTTGTGGCAATGCTGGTTGCCTTGGCCTCAGGCCCGACAGTTGATATGGGAATATACAGTCGACGCAATAGGTTTTTTAGTCAGCTAAAGTATGTGCGATATATACAAATCGGTAAATGTAGCCTTAGGCGCCAACCTTGAGTCTGTTTTTGGTGTGCCTTTTGACACTGTTAGCGCTGCTATGCGACTGCTCGAAGCGGATGGCTTCTCGGTCGCGGCGCGAAGTAGAATTTTTCGCACGCCGTGTTTTCCGGCGGGGGCCGGGCCCGATTATGCGAACGCATGCGTCATGCTGAATGTCCCCGATGGTGCCACGCCGCATGATGTTTTGGATCACCTTCACAAGATAGAGGCCGCATGCGGACGCCAGCGCAAGGATCGTTGGGGTGCTCGGACTGCGGATCTTGACCTGTTGACCTTTGGGCAAACTGTGCTGCCGGATCTAGGCAGGTTTGCCCAATGGCGCGACTTGCCCGCGCCCGAGCAGCTTCGCCAGACGCCGGATCAACTGATTGTCCCGCACCCGCGGCTTCAGGATCGTGCTTTTGTGTTGGTCCCCTTGAACGACATTGCGCCCGATTGGCAGCACCCGGTGTCGGGAAAGACCGTTGCCCAAATGTATGCTGACCTTCCACAAGAGTTGCTGGAAGAAATCACACCAATTGACGGCTCTGACTGAGGCCTGCTTGCACTCTGTCTGGAATTGGTCTAGCCGTCTTCTTTCCGTATTCTCTGCCACAGGAGCCGAATCATGGCCCGCGTCACCGTTGAAGACTGCGTCGACAAAGTTCCGAACCGGTTTGAACTGGTCATGCTTGCTGCGCACCGCGCCCGCGAGATCGCATCCGGATCGCCGGTCACTGTCGACCGCGACAATGACAAGAACCCAGTTGTCAGCCTCCGCGAGATTGCAGACGAGACTCAGCAGGCCGATGCCCTGCGCGAGCGCATGATCGAGAGCCACCAGACACAGATCGAAGTCGACGAACCGGAAGACGACCAGATGTCGCTTCTGATGGGGGTGGAAAGCGACCGCCCCGCAGACGACGATATGTCAGAAGAAAAATTGCTGCGCGCGTTGATGCAGGCGCAGGATCCAGGCTGACCTTAGAACTGGACGTCGCAGGGCATGGAACAGCTCATCCCGATCAACGAGCTTCTTGCCCGCGTCACATCTTATAACCCGCGCACGGATGTCGAAAAGCTGCGCGCGGCTTATGAGTACGCCAAAGACGTCCACAAGGGCCAAAAGCGCCGTTCTGGCGAGGCATATTTCACGCATCCCGTTGCTGTTGCCGCGCTTTTGGCCGAGCAGCGGCTGGATGATGCAACGATCATTACGGCGATCTTGCACGACACTGTGGAAGACACCGCAGCAACCTATGGCGACATCACCGAACTGTTCGGCAAGGAAATTGCCGAGCTTGTGGATGGTGTCACCAAGCTCACCAACTTGCAGCTGACGTCGAGCGAAACAAAGCAGGCCGAGAATTTCCGCAAGCTGTTCATGGCGATGTCCAAGGACGTGCGGGTCATTCTGGTCAAGCTGTTCGACCGCTTGCACAACATGCGCACCATCAAGTCGCTTCCGCCAGAAAAGCAGGCCCGCAAAGCCCGCGAGACGATGGATATCTATGCCCCGCTCGCCGGGCGGATGGGTATGCAATGGATGCGCGACGAGCTTGAAGACCTGTCGTTCCAAGTGCTCAACCCGGAAGCGCGCGTGTCGATCATGCGGCGCTTTGTGAAACTGACTGGCGAAGCCGGGAATGTCATCGACCGGATCAAGATCGATATCGAGACCGAGCTTGCGGCCGAAGGGATCACTGGCATCGTGATTGGAAGGGCCAAAAAGCCGTATTCGATCTGGCGCAAGATGGAGCAAAAGGAAACGTCGTTTTCCCGGCTGTCCGACATTTACGGGTTTAGGGTGATCACAGATACCCAGATGGCCTGTTACCATGTATTGGGGGTCATTCACCGTCGTTGGCGGGCCGTTCCGACACGGTTCAAGGATTACATCAGCCAACCCAAGCAAAACGGCTATCGCAGCTTGCACACCGCCGTTCTGGGGCGGGATGGCAAGCGCGTTGAGGTGCAGATCCGCACCGATGAAATGCACGATGTTGCAGAGGCCGGTGTTGCCGCGCATTGGGCTTATAAAGATGGCGAACGGGCCGAAAACCCCTTCGCAGTTGACCCGGCAGCTTGGATTGCCGGTTTGGCAGAGCATTTCGAGGCGTCGGCGGATGACGACGAATTCTTCGAAGCGGTCAAGCTTGAGATGTATTCGGACAAGGTGTTTTGCTTCACGCCGAAGGGCGATGTGGTGAAACTGCCGCGCGGGGCAACGCCGCTTGATTTCGCCTTTGCCATCCATACCCGGATCGGGTCGGCTTGTGTCGGCGCAAAGATCGACGGGCAGCGTGTCCCGCTTTGGACGCAGGTCCGAAACGGTCAATCGGTAGAGATCATCACGGCTGAAGGGCAAAGCCCGCAGGCAACGTGGATGGACATCGCCGTAACGGGGAAGGCCAAGTCGGCCATTCGCCGCGCGCTCAGGGCCGAGAACCGGTCTAGATTTGTCAAGCTGGGCCGCGAATTGGCGCGCGTTGCGTTTGAGCAGGTCGACAAGCGCGTTTCGGAAAAGGCGCTGATGACTGCGGCAACGCGGATGGGGTTTGGCCGTGATGCAGAAGAACTGCTGTCCCGGCTGGGCTCTGGCGAAGTACCGGCGCGCGATGTGGTGACCACCCTGTACCCGGAACTGGCCGATCACCGGGGCGAACAGATTGACGCAAATCGTGCCGTTGTGGGCCTTGAGGCGGACCAGACATGGGACCGTGGGCAATGTTGCAAACCTGTTCCGGGTGAGCGGATCGTTGGAATTACAATGCCCGGCAAGGGCGTTGTCGTGCATGCGATCGATTGCCCGTCATTGACGCAATTCGAAGATCAGAACGACCGTTGGATCGATCTGCGGTGGCACAGTGGCCCGCATATGCCGGTGCACCCGGTCAGTTTCGAAATCGTGCTAACAAATGATGCGGGCGTACTGGGACGTATCTGCACATTGATTGGCGAGCAGAAGGCCAATATCTCGGACCTCGTGTTTGTCGACCGAAAGCCGGATTACTATCGGGTGCGCATGGATGTGGAATTGAGCGATACAGAGCATCTGCATCGGGTAACCACCGCGCTTGAGGCCGAAAGCAATGTCGCGGCGCTGTCTCGATACAGGGATAAGCTGCAAACTTAAGCGGGTGACCGAGTACAGGAGAGCCGACCTTTGGTCTTTAAACGGCGCGATAAGCAGTCCAATGCACAGCGTCTTAAGGCGCTGGTCTATCCGCGTGGGGGCTGGCGCCGGGCCATAAGCTACATCTGCCTTCGTTTGCGTCGCCTCCCGGATCGTCCGGCGCGCATCGCTCGTGGGATTTCGTGCGGTGTGTTTGTTTGCTTTACACCGTTTTTCGGCTTTCATTTCTTTCTGGCAATTTTCTTTGCCTGGATGGTGCAGGGCAACAAGATTGCAGCGTTCCTTGCGACCCTCGTTGGAAACCCGGTTACGTTTCCCTTGATCGCGGCATCCTCGATCCATACGGGCGAGTTGATCATGCAGGTCGAAACGCCGATTCCGCTTAGTCAAATTCTGAGTGCCTTTGCTTCGGCATTCGGGGAGTTGGCGCGAAATCTGGTCAATATCACCATAAGCGGTACGGCAGAGTGGGACCGACTTCACACCTTTTTCCATGCCGTGTTCATACCCTACGCCGTAGGCTCATTGATACCGGGACTGATTGCTGCCACGGTCGCCTACGTCTTGTCGCACAAGGTTATCTTGGCCTATCAGAAGCGTCGCGAAACCCATGCGCGCAAACGTCTGGCGCGAAAGAAGCCTGACAAGGCTGACAACGGGGGCGCCACGCCCTAGGTAGCTGTTCAGCGTCTAAAAAAGGATCACGCGGCATGTCATCCCAGCCACTCCGCCTTGGTGTAAATATTGATCATGTTGCCACAGTGCGAAACGCGCGCGGCGGGACATATCCTTGCCCTGTGAGGGCGGCCTTGCTGGCCGAAGCTGCCGGGGCTGACGGTATTACGGCGCATCTTCGCGAAGATCGGCGCCACATTACCGATACGGATATCGATGGCTTGGTACAGGCGCTGAGCGTGCCATTGAACTTTGAAATGGCCGCGACGGACGAAATGCAGGCGATTGCCTTGCGCCACCGGCCCCATGCTGTTTGCCTCGTGCCGGAAAAGCGCGAAGAGCGGACCACCGAGGGCGGTCTTGAAGTCGCGCGCGAAGAAAACCGTCTTGCCCATTTCATCGCGCCATTGCGCGAGGCAGGCTGCCGCGTTTCGATCTTTATCGCTGCGGATCAACGGCAGATTGAGGCTGCGCATCGAATAGGCGCACCAGTGATTGAACTGCATACGGGCGCCTATTGTGACCTGCATGCCGAAGGCCGATTGGAAGAACGGGATGCCGAGCTTGCGCGTCTGACTGAGATGGCTGCATTTGCCCATGATCTGGGTTTGGAAGTGCACGCCGGGCACGGGCTGACCTATGACTGTGTTGCCCCTATCGCTGCACTGTCGCAGGTGCGCGAGTTGAATATCGGGCACTTCCTGATTG
Organism: Meridianimarinicoccus aquatilis; assembly: GCF_004358675.1. GTDB lineage: Bacteria > Pseudomonadota > Alphaproteobacteria > Rhodobacterales > Rhodobacteraceae > Meridianimarinicoccus > Meridianimarinicoccus aquatilis. The sequence continues at coordinate 40,355 of NZ_SMZO01000020.1, forward strand.
GCGAGTCCGTTTTTGTCGGACTTGAGGCCGCTATTGCCGAGATGCGCAAACACATGGATGCCGCGCGAACTGCCACAATTTAGGCTTGCCCTAACGAACATTCGCTGGGGGGTAGCAGTCGCCGCTATGCCCGCGGGTGCGCTGCCTTGTACACCGATAGCAGCCGCGCCGCATCAATTGAGGTATATGCTTCTGTCGTGGACAGACTGGCATGGCCCAACAGTTCCTGAATCGTGCGAAGATCGCCGCCCCTGTTCAACAAATGCGTCGCGAATGAGTGACGCAGGGCATGCGGCGTGGTTGTGGCAGGCAAGCCAAGCTGCATCCGGGCGGCGCGCATGGACCGTTGGACCAATGCGGGCGACAGCGGGCCACCACGTGCGCCGCGAAACAATGGCTGGTCCGGCGGCAGGTCATGGGGGCAGGATTTGCGATAAACCTCGACGGCATGTACCGCGACCGGCAGCACGGGCACCACACGCTGCTTCTTGCCCTTGCCGGTGATCCGCAGCATGTCGGGCAGGGGGGCGTCGCGCCCTTTCAGGGACAGGGCTTCTGAAATGCGAAGCCCGCAGCCGTACAATAGCGTGACAACTGCGCTGTCGCGGGCTGCGATCCACGGTTCCATCGATTGCAGATCAACCTGAGCGATGACTGCCCTTGCGGCATCTTCATCAAGCGGGCGCGGCAGTTTACGCTGAAACCTTGGCGCGCGTGTTGACAGCACGGGGGTTGCATCAAAATCATCATGGTCTGCCCACCAGCGATAGAAACTTTTTACAGCTGACAAGCCGCGGGCCAATGATCGGGCCGACCGGCCCCGCCCGCGTTCTGATGCCATCCACGCGCGCATGTCGGTGATTGTCAGCGTACGCAGGGCGGCTGGTGCTGCTGCGCCGCCCTTATAGTCGCCCATGAATGCCAGAAAACCCGTCACATCTGCGCGGTAGGCGGTCACGGTTGCCGGCGACGCATCATCAAGAGACGACAGCGCAGTTAACCAGGTGCCCAGCCGGTCTGCCATGGCCGGGGCGATCAGGCTCATCCCAGCCAACCAAGCACAAGCCGTTCGCAAACGCGGGCAAAAAGCTCTAGCAGGTCGGTGGCCTGACCCGGCGCGAAATGGGCCGGATCATCTGCGCCCAAGATCAGCAAGCCCGGTGCACGCCCTTCGCCGAGGTTTAATTGCACGACTGCTTCGGATCGGATGTCCGCCGCCGCAGTGCCATAGACCAGCGGTGCCCCGGTGGCGACCTGACGCAAGATGACCGGATAGCGCCTCTCAGTCTTGCCGCCGAGCGTCTGGACCTGAGCGACGCCGCCGATCGGCAGCACACTGAGCGTGCCGGAGATCGGGTTCAGGTCGCTGTCGGGGCTGTCGGTTTCGGCTTCCATCACCAATCGCACGGCGCGGATGCGCAAACAGTCGGCTACATTGCTATCAAGATTTTCGAGGAAGGAATCAAAATCTGTCGGTGCGATCATTGTCAGGATCGCGCGATGCACCTGACTGGTGGTCGACACATTGTAATAGGCGGCGGAAATGACACTTTGATGCTGGTTCTCAAGCTGATCAAGCCGATCTTCGAGCCGTTTCATAGCGAGCCCGCGCATATCCCGCACGTTAGCCCCGCGTGAGGCCTCTTCGGCACCAACCAAGGCACGCAAGATGTCCGGGTCGTCCAGGATAATGCCGGGGTCAGAAAGGAGTTGCTCGCGCAGCGCCGCAGGGGCGCTGCCGATATCAGTTTGGGTCATGCTGCTGCCTCTAACGATTTTGTTTTGAGGTAGCTTAGCACATCACAGAATCGTCTGTCCCGTCTTTTCCCAATCTGCTGCAAAGGTCGCGAGGCCCTTGTCGGTCAGCGGGTGGTTGGCCAACCCCTTGATCACAGCAGGCGGTGCCGTGATGACATCCGCTCCGATGCGCGCGCATTCCGCGATGTGGTTGGCCGTGCGGATTGATGCCGCCAGGATTTGGGTGTCGAAGCCATAGTTGTCGTAAACTTCGCGGATGTCGGCGATCAGTTCCATGCCGTCGATGTTGACGTCGTCCAACCGCCCGACGAATGGGGAAATGAAAGTTGCGCCTGCTTTGGCCGCGATCAACGCTTGGTTAACCGAGAAGCACAAGGTCACGTTAACCATGCGGCCTTCGCCGGACAGTACCTTGCAGGCTTTCAGGCCATCCCAGGTCAAGGGCACTTTCACGGTGATGTTCTCGGCGATGGTGGCAAGTTTGCGACCTTCTGCGATCATGCCTTCGGCGTCAGCGGCGACGACTTCGGCGCTGACCGGGCCAGAGACGAGGTCGCAAATTTCCTTTGTGACTTCGAGAATGTTGCGACCGGACTTCGCAATCAGCGACGGGTTTGTTGTGACCCCGTCAACCATGCCCAGATCGTTCAATTCAGCGATTGCGTCGATCTCAGCGGTATCCACGAAAAATTTCATAGCTGTCTCCTTGGATGGGAGTGAAGGTTGCGCTGTCGATACCGCAGCAGTAGCGCAAGGGGAAGGGTCGCATGGGGCCTTTCCGGCGCGCGCAGGCTTGGGTAAGCCGTGGGGCATGGAAGATCTGCATTTCGCGCCCGGCGACGCGGTGGCTGTTCTGACGGCTCAGCCGCTTGACGGGTGTCTGGACTACATTGCGCCCGAGGGCGGCTGCGCCACCGGCGATTATGTCGAGGTACCGCTTGGTCCCCGGCGTGTGCTTGGCATCGTCTGGGGGCAGGGCATTAGCGGGTTGCCGCGTGAAAAGCTGCGCCCGGTGGGGCGTGTGCTGGATGCGGTGCCGATGGCTGCAGTGTTGCGCAGGTTTCTGGACCGCGCGGCGGAGTATACCATGACACCCCTGCCGATGATGCTTCGGCTGGCGACGCGAGTGCCGGGGCTTGGCAGCGAACAGGCCCTGCGGCGTGTGTATCGGCGCGGTGTGCGAGAGCCGGACCGGATGACTGATGCCCGCGCACGGGTACTTGATGCGCTGGACGCATGGGATGGCGCCCCGGTCACGCAAGCAGAACTGGCGGCGGGCGCCGGCGTCAGCGGATCAGTGATCAAGGGCTTGGTTGCACAAGGTGTGCTGGAGGCGGTCGATGTGCCCCGCGATCTGCCCTTTGCCCGGCTGGACCCCGCCCGACTCGGCCACCCGTTGTCTGCTGATCAGAGTGTTGCGGCATCGGGCCTGCGCGCCTCGGTTGCGTCGGGACAGTACGGCACGACCTTGCTGCAGGGCGTGACCGGATCGGGTAAGACAGAGGTTTATCTTGAGGCCGTCGCGGAATGCCTTGCGCGGGGTCGGCAAGCGTTGGTTCTGTTGCCGGAGATCGCGCTGACATCCGAATTCTTGACGCGGGTAGAAGCGCGTTTCGGCGCGCGCCCTGCTGAATGGCATTCAGGTGTGACCATGACCGAGCGGCGGCGCACCTTTGCTATGGTTGGGCAAGGGCAGGCGCAGATGGTCGTCGGCGCACGATCGGCTTTGTTTTTGCCGTTCCGAAATTTGGGGCTGATCATCGTCGACGAAGAGCACGACAGTTCGTACAAGCAGGAAGAGGGCGTGTTCTATAGCGCTCGCGATATGGCCGTTTTGCGCGCTTCGCTGGAAGGGTGCCGCGTAGTTCTGGCCTCTGCGACACCTAGCCTTGAGACATGGGTCAATGCGCAGTCCGGCAAGTATGATCGCTGTGTTTTGTCATCGCGCCATGGCACGGCGTCTTTGCCGGATATGGCCGCGATTGACATGCGGGCCGAGGAGTTGCCGGGCTCAACATGGATTTCGCCCACGCTGCGCAAGGCCGTAGAGGCCCGACTGGAAGCGGGTGAACAAGCGCTGCTGTTTCTCAACCGGCGCGGCTATGCTCCTGTCACGCTGTGCCGGGCCTGCGGGGGGCAGATTGGCTGCGATGATTGCGATGCGCGAATGGTCGAACATCGTTTCCTGAAGCGGTTGGTGTGCCATCAGTGCGGCGCGTCCCGCCCGATGCCGGAAGCCTGCCCTACATGCGGTGTAGAAGGTCGGCTTGCAGCCGTTGGTCCAGGTGTCGAGCGTATGGCCGAAGAAGCTGCGGCCGCTTTTCCGGATGCGCGGATTGCCGTGCTGTCGTCAGATTTGTTCGGAACCGCGCGAGAGTTGAAAGCTCAGATAGCGGCCATCGCCGAAGGCGCTGCGGATGTCATTATCGGCACGCAATTGGTGGCAAAGGGGCACAACTTCCCCTTGTTGACACTGGTCGGTGTCATAGATGCGGATCTCGGGCTGCAAGGGTCAGATTTGCGCGCGGCAGAGCGGACTTTTCAGTTGATGCGGCAAGTTGCCGGGCGGGCAGGACGCGCAGAGCGCCCCGGTCAGGCTCTGCTTCAAACGTTTCAGCCCGAGCACCCCGTCATCCGCGCGATCCTGACTGGCGCGGAGGAGCCTTTCTGGACCGCAGAGGCAGCAGAACGCGAGGCGCTGGGCATGCCACCATTCGGGAGGATGGCCGGGATCATCTTGTCTGGGCCGGAAGTGCAAGCGGTGTTTGAACTGGGCAACCAGCTTGCACGCAATGCACAGCCCTTGCGAGAGATCGGTGCAGAGGTTTGGGGCCCTGCGCCCGCCCCGATTGCCCGAATACGGGGGCGTCACCGGGTAAGGCTGCTTGTTCGAGCCCCGCGCACCGCTCCGCTGCAGGCCGCCTTGTCGCGTTGGATCGCACCAATTCGCCTGCGTGGCGGGCTGCGGCTGTCTGTGGATGTCGATCCGCAAAGCTTCCTGTAATGTTTGCAACGGCGTCCGCCGGGAGCCGCTGACCAAGTAACTTCATTCCAGCCTGTGCGGAATTGCGTGTAACCTCACGGGGCGTGCAATTCTGCGCAGGAATGAAGGCCAAAGAAACCGTCAGGATCATTGCCGTGATAGCGTGATTTTTCTCGCACAAGGTGGTGTGGGGGAGTATGGGGTCGGCATGAAGCTAAGTACCCATACCTTGTCCGGGGCGGCCACGCTTCCGCGTTGGCGGCGGCCCGTTTCATTGCTCGTCTTGATGGCCGCAGCCATGCCGATTGCCTTTGCGACGTGGTCTGCGCTGCTCAATAATTTTGTGATCGAAGCTGCGGGCTTCGACGGGTCTGATATCGGCTGGCTACACACGGTGCGCGAGATTCCGGGATTTTTGGCTGTCGGAGTGATTGCCCTGCTGCTGTTTATACGCGAGCAGGTCTTGGGTCTCGTGTCGCTGATCCTGTTGGGCGTCGCGACGGCGCTGACCGCACAGTTCCCAAGTTTGGGCGGAATTCTGACATTGACGATGCTCAGTTCCATCGGGTTCCACTATTTCGAGACGGTCAATCAATCCCTGCAATTGCAATGGATCGACAAGGACAATGCACCGCGCGTGCTTGGTTGGTTGGTGTCGGCCGGGTCAGCGGCGTCACTGGTTGCCTATGGGCTGCTGGCGTTGACTTGGCTGGCGTTGGATTTGGAATTCAATACCGTCTATATGATTGCCGGCGGTACGACTGCGGCGCTGGCCATCTTTGCCCTATTTGCGTTTCCGCAATTTGAAACGCCCCATCCGCAGGTGCGCCGTATGGTGCTGCGCCGCCGGTACTGGCTGTACTACGCATTGCAGTTCATGTCGGGCGCGCGTCGGCAGATATTCGTGGTCTTCGCGGCATTCATGATGGTTGAGAAGTTCGGCTTTGAGGTTCACCAAGTCACGATGCTTCTGCTGGTCAACTATGTGGTGAGTATGGTGATCGCCCCACTGATGGGCCGCGCCGTCGGGCGATTCGGGGAACGCGCTGCGCTAAGCTTTGAATATATCGGGTTGATGGGTGTTTTTCTGGCCTATGGCGGTTTGTACCAATTTGGATGGGGAGTCGGGCTGGCAATCGGGCTTTATATCGCGGATCATACGTTCTTTGCGCTCGCCTTTGCGCTGCGTACATATTTCCAGAAGATTGCTGACCCGGCAGATATTGCCCCAACGGCTGCGGTTGCCTTTACGATCAATCACATCGCCGCCGTTTTCCTTCCGGCGCTTTTGGGCTATTTATGGTTAACGTCACCCGCATCGGTGTTTGGCCTCGCGGCCGCTATGGCGGCTGTATCCCTCGGATTGGCCCTGATCATCCCGCGAAATCCATCGCCCGGCGCGGAAACAGTGTTTTCGGCAAGAGTCGTATCGCGACCCGTCTAGTTAACGGACTTGCGCGTCACCATATCTTTCGGACAGTATTCGTCTGCGATTGGGGGGAAGAAACATGTTCTTTTTTCAGACAAAGAAGGCCGTAATGGTCAAGCCTGAGCAAGCGCTTCCGGGGCGCAATGCAGCGAATGAAATGCCCGGGACACATTTTCTGTCAGATCGTCCGTTGGATGCTGAAACCCCGGCTGGCATGTGCGAAGCGATGTTCGGCATGGGGTGTTTCTGGGGCGTTGAAAGAATGTTTTGGGACATTCCCGGCGTGTGGCTGACAATGGTGGGCTATGCGGGTGGGTATACGCCGAACCCAACCTATCAAGAAGTGTGCACAGGCCGCACGGGTCACAATGAAGTGGTGCGCCTGATCTTTGATCCCAAAAAAGTCAGTTATGACGATCTGCTCAAGGTGTTTTGGGAAGGGCACGATCCCACGCAAGGCATGCGGCAAGGCAACGATGTGGGGACTCAATACCGGTCGGGCATCTATACCTATGATGACGCACAGGCCGACGCAGCCCGCGCCAGTTTGGCAATGATCACGCCGCGTTTCGAAGCGGCAGGGTTTGGTGCGCCGACGACAGAAGTGCTTCCAGCACCAAGTTTCTACTTCGCCGAAGAGTATCACCAGCAGTATCTTGCCAAAAATCCCGCAGGATATTGCGGTCTGGGCGGCACCGGTGTGACCTGTCCGATCGGCGTGCTTGCAGAGCCTGACGTGTAAGCGGTCAGCAGCGCGGCTTGATCTTGGCCCGCTGCCATGACATCTGCCGCGATTGAACGAGACCGGCAACGAGGTAGACGAGACGTGACCACCTGGACCGCCCTGACGACACTGGACACCGGCGATGACGCCCGTGCTCTTGCCGACGCCCTAGAAGCTTTTGAGCCTGAGCCCACAGGGGTCGGGGCTTTTGAAATGGAAGACGGCTCCGGCCTTTGGGAGGTCGGCGCATATTTTGAAGAAGCGCCAGACGAGATTGGCCTCGCACTTCTTGCCGCTGTGCACTCTGCACGGCCTTTTACGGTGTCCGAATTGCCCGAGACGGATTGGGTTGCCAAGGTGCGGCGCGAACTTGCACCGGTCGAAGCGGGGCGGTTCTTTGTCTATGGCAGTCACGATGCCGACAAGTTGCCCAAAGGCCGCATTGGTCTGTTGATCGAGGCGTCCATGGCATTTGGAACCGGCCATCATGGGACGACTTTGGGGTGCCTTCGGGCGCTTGACCGTCTGGCCGATGATGGTTTTTCGCCCAAGCAGGTGGCCGATATCGGATGCGGTACGGCTGTTCTCGCGATGGCGGCGGCGCGCTTGTACGACATTGATGTGGTTGCCGGAGACATTGATCCGGTCGCTATCGAAGTGGCAGAGGCGAACCTTGCCGCCGGCGGTGTCGCGGACCGTGTGCATTGCTTTGTAGGCGCTGGGTTCGACCATCCGATGTGCCGGGCGCAAATGCCCTATGATCTGGTGTTCGCAAACATCCTGAAAGGGCCGTTGATCGACCTTGCGCCGGATATGGCTGCGGCGACCGCCCAAGGCGGGATCGCGATTCTGTCTGGGATTTTGAATGAACAGGCGGCGGATGTGCGCGCGGCCTATGCCGAAGCCGGTTACACCAACGGAACGGCGGAAGTGATCGGCGATTGGACAACGCTGACCTTGGTCCGGGACTGACCGGGGCAGCTAGGTTTGGCGGTCAGGTGCAATGAAAGGGGCCGCGAGATGTCTTGCATCCAGCGGCCCTGAAGGAATGCGCGCGCATTCGGTGCGCAGCACTCACAAGCCTGCGCCGCGGCGGGCAATCCGATCAATATCGCCGGCAGTGATGCCGATATCGTCCAATTCGCGCGCGGTCAGGTTAGCAAGGGCGCGGCGGGTCATTTCGGCGGTGTAGTAAGCGCGAAGTGTTTTCAAGGCGGTGCTGAAGAACGACGGCGCGGCTGGCGCCATGCCTGTCGAGATTGCGTTAGCTTGGGTCGTCATGGTGTGGTCCTTTGATTTGAACGTGGGCGAACCGCTGAATCATTGTGCGGTTTGGAAACTTGCAGCTATGCCTGCCGCGCGCGTCGCGCAATGGCGCAAATTGCAAGGCGCCCCTGCGTTTTTCGCATGGCTTCGTTTGTGGTTAATTGTATGACAATATTGTGAAAAATAGTTTCAGGGCGTGCCTGTGCGCAAAGCCTGGATGGCGGAGCATGAGGGGCGCAATGCGCGGCCCCTGCGAGGCCAGTGGTCGCTTCAAGGCTTTGGTCTTTGCGAATGTTCTTGTTTCGTGCTAATCCGTTGAAAAACTATAAAGAGCAGGATCAACGATGCGGATATTGGGGATTGACCCAGGGCTTCGGCGACTGGGTTGGGGGATCGTGGATGTGGATGGCTCGCGATTTCGTCACCTTGCCCATGGCACCTGCTTGTCTGGAACCGGTGATCTGGCCACACGGTTGCTGGCGCTTCATACCGAATTGACCGCTGTGGTGGCACGGTACACACCCACCCACGCTGCCGTCGAACAAACCTTTGTAAATCGCGATCCGGTGGGAACGCTCAAACTGGGACAGGCGCGCGCAGTTGCGCTTTTGGTGCCCGCGCAAGCCGGGCTGACGGTTGGGGAATACGCGCCCAACGCGGTCAAGAAAGCCGTCGTGGGCGTGGGGCATGCCGATAAGGCCCAAATAAAGCATATGATCGGGCTGCAATTCCCCGGAGTGACGGTAGATGGGCCTGATGCGGCGGACGCATTGGCAATCGCCATGTGTCACGCGTGGCATTTGCAATCATCGGGGCGCCTTCAGGCCGCATTGCGAAAGGCAGCGTCATGATCGGGCGGTTGTCGGGGCAGCTCGCGTATCGCGGGGCAGACCATGTGATGATCGACGTGAACGGCGTAGGGTACTTGGTCTATTGCTCTGACCGGACCATGGCGACCCTGCCTGCCAAGGGCGGGTTCGTGTCGCTGTATACGGATTTACTGGTGCGCGAAGACAATCTGCAATTGTTCGGCTTTCAGACGTTGGCAGAAAAGGAATGGTATCGCCTTTTGACCACGGTGCAGGGCGTCGGCGCCAAGGCTGCCGTGGCGATCCTTGGGACGTTGGGGCCAGACGGGGTGAGCAGGGCGATCGCGCTTGGCGATGCAAATGCGGTCAAGGCGGCCCCCGGTGTCGGCCCGAAGATTGCACAGCGGGTTGTGAATGAACTGCGAGACAAAGCGCCGTCGGTCATGGCGATGTCGGGCGTGGGAGCGCAACCCGCTGCACCGACGGGTGATCCGGTTGGAGGGGTGATTGAGCCGCCTGTGGCCGTTTCACCGGCACCATCCGCCGGAACCACTGATGCGTTTGCCCAGTCTGATGCACTGTCGGCATTGACCAATCTGGGATACAGCCCGTCTGATGCCGCCTCTGCCGTTGCGCAAGCGGCGGGCGAGGCGCCTGATGCAAGCACAGAAACGCTGATCCGCGCCGCGCTTAGACTGCTCGCGCCAAAGGACTGAACCCATGTCAGACGACCTGAACCCCGACCTGCGCCCCGACCCGCAGCCCGAGGATCGGGATCGCGCTCTGCGCCCACAAACTCTGGACGAGTTCACCGGTCAGGCAGAGGCACGCGCCAACCTGCGGGTGTTCATTCAAAGCGCCCGTCAGCGTGGCGAGGCGATGGATCACACGTTGTTCCACGGCCCGCCCGGGCTTGGCAAGACAACGCTGGCGCAGATCATTGCCCGCGAACTGGGTGTGAATTTTCGTATGACTTCAGGGCCGGTTCTGGCCAAGGCCGGGGATCTGGCGGCGATTCTGACCAACCTTGAAGCGCGCGATGTGCTGTTCATCGATGAAATCCACCGCCTGAACCCGGCGGTGGAAGAAGTGCTGTACCCAGCACTGGAAGATTATGAATTGGATCTGGTCATCGGCGAAGGCCCTGCCGCGCGGACCGTTCGGATCGAATTGCAACCTTTCACCCTGATTGGTGCCACCACGCGGCTTGGCCTTTTGACCACGCCGCTGCGCGACAGGTTCGGGATTCCAACACGGTTGAATTTTTATACCATCGACGAGTTGGACAAGATCGTGACGCGCGGTGCCCGGTTGATGGGGGTTCCCGCCGATCCAGCTGGCGCGCGGGAAATAGCGCGGCGCGCGCGGGGCACGCCGCGGATCGCGGGCCGACTTTTGCGTCGGGTGGTAGATTTCGCCGTGGTTGAAGGGGATGGGCGCATTGACCACGCCATCGCGGATAGCGCGCTGACCCGGCTGGGTGTGGACGATCTTGGCCTTGATGGAGCGGACCGGCGATACCTGAAGTTGATCGCGGACCATTATGGCGGCGGGCCTGTGGGGATTGAGACGTTGTCAGCGGCTCTGTCTGAAAGCCGGGATGCGCTTGAGGAAGTCATTGAGCCCTATTTGCTACAGCAGGGGTTGATCCAGCGAACCCCGCGAGGGCGGATGCTGGCGCAGGGAGCCTGGAGGCATCTTGGGCTCGACGCCCCTCGGCGGCCGCAGGACGATCTCTTTGGCGGAGGTTGAGCGAAGCCAGAGCCGGGGAACTCCCGCCCGTCGCACGCGCCTTTGCAAGCCGCTACTCCCGTTGGGCCCGGCGCGTCGCTTCGCGCCGCGCGGTCGGATTTTGGGGGCGATGATGTGGCTTGATGGCGGGGCTGCGTGGTTGCTCAGCCGAGATGTGCCGGGCATAAAGCCGTCATGCAAGACACATCCCTTTCTCCCGACGCCGTATCCGCGCTGTTTACCCGTACTGACGGCCAGTTTCTGTTTGCCCGGTGGGGTCGCCCTATCGTTCCGGTGATCTTCGGCGTAACAGAAGAAACGATCCCGGTTTTGAAGGGCGCGATCGAGGCCGTTGTAGCGTTGGCCGACCACAAGATGGCGGAAACTGACCCTGAACTGGGCGCGAACCTGATGGTGTTCTTTGTTCGCGACTGGTCAGAATTGACGGAAACGCCGAACCTTGACCGGATGATCCCCGACCTTGGTCCCTTGGTGGATCGACTTCAGACGGTGGGTGCCAATCAATATCGCATTTTCCGATTTGATGAAGATGGCGGAATAAAGGCGTGCTTTGTCTTTCTGCGGATGGATGCGCAGTTGGCGAGCCTTGATGCGGAGACGCTTGCGCTGACGCAGATGGTTCAATCTGTTCTGCTGTGGTCCGACGCAGCGTTTACCGAGCAGTCAGCGCTTGCCAAAACGCCGGGTGGCCGCGTGGTTTTGCGCCCGGAAATAGGGGCCTTGATCCGAGCAGCTTATGATCCAGTGCTGCCGCCCGCATCCGAAGATGCCAGCCACGCGCTGCGCCTGTTCGCACGTATGGCGGCGGCGCAATAGGGACTGGGCGTCGCGGTGTCAGACTGGAAGTTCAGTGGTGTCTTTGATATCGTCCATCACGAAACTTGCCGAGATTTCTGACACTGGAACCCGTGTTATCAGGCGCTGATAAAAATTATCATATTCTTTCATTGAGCCGATCCGCACCCGCAGGATGTAGTCGATATCGCCTGCCATTCTGTGGGCGCTCACGATTTCCGGCATGCTACGCACCGCGCGTTCGAATTTCGTTAGCCAGTCGGCGTCATGTTGGCTGGTGCGCAGCAAAACGAAGACGGACAAACCCATGCCAACCGCTTCGGGATCGACCAAGGCAACCCGGCGAGCGATCACGCCAGACGCTTCCAGCTGCTTGACCCGTCGCCAACAGGCGTTCCGCGACATGCCGACCGCCTCTGCAAGCGCGTCTGCGCTCAATCCGGCGTCTCGCTGCAGGGCTCGCAAGATACGGCGGTCTGTTTCGTCGATTGATAGTTCCATTTTCGGGAATTTATCCCAAAAAATTAGAAAAAGTAAGGAAAAATGGGAAACAATTGACTGCAGAATCGACGAATCTAGGGTCATCAACTTTTAACTGGAGGCAATCATGGCCACAGAAAGCACCGCCCCTCATGTCAAACCCGGCTTCTTCCGAAGCTTCGTGGACCATCCGGCAAGCGTTAACGAAACCTATGCTCAGCATGCGCGGTTTGCATTCGGCTTTTCTGCCAGTCTTTTCATGGCCGCGTTTGCTGCGCTGGTACATGCGTTGATCCCGCCATTGTTCGAGACAACGGCGAGCCGCAAGATCAAGGCGATCCATGCACAAATCGAAGCGCGTCATCCGCATGGCGAGCGTTTGGATGCTGATTGAAAGGACTGGGTGACAGGCCACAGTATCGCCGATGCTTGCACTTGGGCGGGTGATCGGGTTTTCCTGCGATGCACCTGTTGCTTTCGACCTCATCAAATCGGACGACCCCATGCATAGTCATTCAATCCGGGTTTACTACGAGGACACTGACCTTGCCGGAATCGTCTATTACGCCAATTACCTGAAGTTCATTGAACGAGCCCGGTCGGAGTTTTTACGCGAGATCGGCGTTGATCAAGTGGCGCTGAAGCGCGACGCGGGCGTTGTCTTTGCGGTTCGGCGTGTTGAAATCGACTATGTTGCGCCTGCGGTTTTCGATGACTTGTTGATCGTTGCAACTACGGTCACTCACATTGGTGGCGCGCGTGTGACTTTGCAGCAAAACGTGCTGCGGGGGGCCGATGTTCTTGTGCGATCCGTCGTGACGATCGCCGCCTTGCAAGAAAATGGCCGCCCGGCCCGGATGCCGCAAAACCTGCGCATTGCGATGGCGAAGGCTGGGGAATAAGCGCAATCAGTGCAGACACTTAACCGCTTGAACGCTGGGCTGTGTCGCCGGGCCGCGAAAAAGTGACCGCCTGCGCACACCGCGCAGCATGGCGCCGAATGCTTGATTGAGGTAATATCCCCTTAACAAATGCGGCAAAACCGCCGCGGGCAGACAGGCAAGCATATGGATCCGATAGATTTTTCCTTCTGGGCGCTGTTTGCGCGCGCCACCCTGACCGTAAAGCTGGTGATGATCTTGCTAATCGCATCGTCGGTTTGGTCTTGGGCGATCATTATTTCAAAACACCTTGCGTTCAGGTCTGCGCGCCGGGCTGCTGCGCGGTTTGACCGTGCTTTTTGGTCGGGTGAGCCGCTGGACGGGTTGTTTGCCGACTTGGTTGATAACCCGCGCACCGGCCCCGAACGGATTTTTGTGGCGGGGATGACAGAATGGCATCGGTCTTTGCGCAGCACCGGCGGGATGATCCCCGGGGCAACGGCGCGGATTGACCGTTCGCTTGACGTGTCAATCGCGCGTGAATCCGAGCGTTTGAACAAAGGGTTGACCGTGCTGGCGACGATTGGCTCTACGGCGCCTTTCGTTGGCCTTTTCGGCACCGTGTGGGGCATCATGCACGCGTTTGAGCAGATCGCGGTCAGCCAGAACACGTCGCTTGTGGTGGTCGCGCCGGGCATTGCCGAAGCGCTTTTGGCGACGGGGATCGGCCTGTTGGCGGCAATTCCGGCAGTTGTTTTCTATAACAAACTCACAACTGACAGCGGGCAGATCGTCGGCGGGTACGAAGTCTTTGCAGATGAATTCGCGACCCTCTTGTCGAGAGAGGCCGACGACTGATGGGCGCGCAATTATCAAGTTCAGGTCAGCCATCAGCACGCCGCGGACGCTCGCGCCGACGCCGCGCTGTTGCGCCCATGTCCGAGATCAACGTGACGCCCTTTGTGGATGTCATGTTGGTTTTGCTGGTGATTTTCATGGTTGCCGCGCCGCTAATGACCGTTGGGGTGCCAATCGAATTGCCAGAGACTGCGGCGACCTCATTGCCATCCAGCGAAGAAGAGCCCCTGACAGTGACGCTATTGCCAGACGGTCAGGTGATGATTCAGACGACCGAAGTTGCCCCAGCCGAGTTGGTGACGCGTTTGCAGGGCATTGCGGCTGAGCGCAGCGATGACCAGATTTATTTGCGCGCAGATGGGGGCATTTCCTATGCGCGCGTGATGCAGGTTATGGGGGCGCTGAACGCAGGCGGTTTTGGGAAGATCGGGCTTGTGACCGATCCGGGTGGGCCGCGTCTTGACGGCACTGACCCGGCGGATCAGTAGGGGTGCCGCTTGGATACCGGTCTTAAGGTTTCCCTTGGTGGCCACGCCGCCGTGCTGGCAATTGCCCTGGTGGGCTGGCCGTTCAGCGCTGCGCGGGATGCGGCGCCGCCCGAAGCGGTCAGCGTGACACTTGTCTCGGCGCAGGACTTTCCGTCCGTCGGCGGGATAGAGCCACCCGCCGCGCCCGAAATTGCCGATCAACTAGCCGCTTTGCCGCCCCCGGTGAGCGAGGATCCACCGCCGCAGGTGACGCAGCCCGATTCGGTGCCTGAGACATTTTCGGCACCACAAGCACCGCCCCCGCCAGTGGACAGGGTCGCGCCGGTTGCGCAGCCTGCGCCGCCAGAACCGGTGCGCGAAGGCGACCGTGTCCAGCCAGAAATCGTGGCAACGCCTGATCCGGCAGATCAGGCACTTGACGCAGAAGAGCAGGACGCGACGGCGCCAGAAGCTGCGGCGCCAGAGATCGTGACCGAAGCCACCGAGACATCAGAAGCGCCTGTCACGGCGCCGTCGCCACGCCCGCAAGCCCGCCCAAACCGCCCCGCGCCCGAAGTCGCAGACCTTCCGCCACCCGATCCAGAGCCCGCGCCGGACCTGGTTCAAGAGCCGACGCCGCCAGCCCAGCCGCAACCAGACCAGGTACAAGACGCGGTCGCTGCGGCCCTTGCCGAAGCGCTTGGTGCACAGACGCAAAGCGCCACGCCGTCTGGTCAGGCCGGCGGCCCTCCGCTTAGCCAAGGCGAACGGGACGGGCTGCGCGTTGCGGTCAGCCGGTGTTGGAACTTTGGGGCTCTTGGGACCGATGCGGCAAAGGTCACTGTTGTGGTGGGCATGGACATGGCACTGGACGGCACCGCGTCAAACCTGCGATTGGTGTCGCAAACCGGGGGATCGGCAGGGGCGGCGCAGCAAGCCTATGACGCGGCGCGGCGCGCTGTTCTACGCTGTCAGCCCTTCAGCCTTCCTGCCGAAAAGTATGACCAGTGGCGCACCATCGAGATGACGTTCAACCCAGACGAAATGCGGAGAAGATGATGACAACCCGTTTGCTTCTGGCGCTCGCCGCCTGCCTGTTGGGAATCGCCCCAATCTCGGCCGTTGCCCAAAACGGCCCGTTGCGCATCGAGATCACCGAAGGCGTGATCGAACCGCTTCCTATCGCGATTGCCCCGTTCTTGACCGAAGGGGCCGCGCAGTCACTGGCCGATGATATCACCGCCGTCATCAAAGCTGATCTTGAAGGGTCCGGGTTGTTTCGGGCGATTTCTCCCAATTCATTTATTTCGCCGATCACCAGTTTTGACAGCCCGGTGCAGTATGCGGATTGGAAGGCGATCAACGCGCAGGGCCTTGTGACCGGGGCGGTTTCTGTGACCGGCGACAGGATTACTGTGAAGTTCCGGCTGTTCGATGTCTTCTCGGAAGCGGCGCTTGGCGATGGTCTGCAATTCTCCGGCTCTGGCGACTCGTGGCGCCGTCTGGCGCACAAGGTGGCGGACCAAGTGTATTCCCGCATCACGGGCGAGGGCGGCTATTTTGACAGCCGCGTTGTGTTCGTGTCCGAAACCGGTCCGAAAGACGCTCGCGACAAGCGGCTCGCGGTCATGGATTACGATGGCGCGAACGTGGCGTATCTGACCGGGGCGGGCACGCTTGTTCTTGCGCCGCGCATATCGCGTGATGGCGGGCAAGTTCTTTTTACATCCTATGACAGCGGGTTTCCCCGCATCACCATTCTGGACACAGGCACGTTGCAAACGCGCGCATTAGAGAACCAGCCAGACAGCATGACCTTTTCGCCGCGCTTTTCGCCCAATGGCAGCACAGTGCTGTTTTCGCTGTCTCAAGGGGGGAATACAGACCTTTACAGTATGCCGGTCTCTGGCGGGGCTTCCACACGCTTGACACAAGCGCCGTCGATTGAAACTGCCCCGAGTTATAGCCCGGATGGCGGGCAAATCGTGTTTGAAAGCGACCGCTCGGGCAGTCAGCAGCTTTACATCATGCCTGCAAACGGCGGAGAGGCGCGGCGGATCAGCTTTGGTCCGGGACGCTACGGATCGCCGGTTTGGTCGCCGCGCGGTGACCTAATTGCCTTCACCAAGCAAAATCAGGGACGATTCCACATTGGGGTAATGCGGACGGACGGGTCAGAAGAACGCTTGCTGACTGCGTCGTTCCTTGACGAAGGGCCCACTTGGGCGCCCAACGGCCGAGTCGTGATGTTCACCCGCGAAACGGCGGGGGCGGGCGGCGCGCCTGCGCTCTATTCCGTCGATATCACGGGGCGGAACCTCAAGCCTGTGCCGACACCGGGCGCGGCGTCGGATCCGGCTTGGTCGCCGCTTCTTGATTGAGGGCAGTTGCAACCCCTGCGCTGGATGTTAGCCTTGGCGCAGTTTTATTCAGGAGGCTGACCAGCCTATGTACCGTTTGAGCACCCTTATTATCCTTTGCGCCGGGTTGGCGCTGTCGGCTTGTACCGACCGCTTCGGTGGCGCGGTTCCGGCAGACGGCGTAGCTGGATCCAATGCTGATCCTTCGTCGCCGGCATATTTTCAGCAATCCGTTGGGGACCGCGTCCTCTTCGCTGTTGATGAAAGTACGCTCAACGCGGCGGCACGGGCCACACTGACCGAGCAGGCGAAGTGGCTGCAAGCCAATCAAATGTTCACAGCAGTGATCGAAGGGCATGCAGACGAACAGGGTACGCGTGAATACAACTTGGCGCTTGGGGCAAGGCGCGCGAGCGCCGCGCGGGAGTTCTTGATTTCGCAAGGCGTAGCAAGTTCGCGTCTGCGTGTTCTGACCTATGGCAAAGAACGGCCATTGGAAGTCTGCTCGACCGAGGTGTGCTATTCCAATAACCGCCGGGCTGTCACGGTGCTGGCAACTGGTGTCGGCGCATGAGACTTGTCGCGATTGGCTTTGCGATCTTAGTCGGTTTTCCGGCGATCGCGCAGGACCGGGCCGCAACCTTGGCCGACATTCGCCAGCAAATAACAGTCTTCGAAGTGGACTTGCAGCAACTCCGCCGTGAACTTTCGACAACCGGAACCGCGATGGAAGGTGGGGCGAGTGTTCAGGGTGGGCCAATTGAACGGCTCGATTCCATCGAGGGGGAATTGCGCCGCCTGACTGCGGTCACTGAAGAGCTGGAGTTCCGTATCGGACGGGTTGTTGAGGACGGCACCAACAGGATTGATGATCTGAAGTTTCGCCTGACCGAACTGGAAGGCGGGGATATTGCCCAAATTCCGCCAACTGAACCGCTTGGCGGCGGTGCATTGCCCGTGCCGGTTTCGCCGATCCCGCCCCCCAGCGATGCGCCCGAGCTTGCCATTGGAGAGCAAGCTGATTTCGACGCGGCGATGACCCTGACCGAAGACGGCACACCAGCCGATGCTTTGGCGGCGTTCGATGGGTTTGTCAGTACCTACCCGCGCAGCCCGCTTGCGCCGGAAGCTCATCTCTTTCGTGGCGACATGCTGATCGAATTGGGCAATCAGGCACAGGCAGGGCGCGCCTATCTGGAAAGCTATACACTGGCCGAGATCGGTAACCCCGGTCTCGCCGCCGAAGCTTTGTACAAACTGGGCGGCACATTGGCCGAGCTTGGTCAAACGCCAGAGGCTTGCGTCGCACTCGGGCAGGTTCCGGCACGCTTCCCTGGCACAACGGCGGCAGAGCAGGCGCAAACCGCGCTGGCGGGGCTGACCTGCCCGTGACACTGGCTGCGGCGTTGGCCGCGGCCTTGGCGCGGGACCTTCCGGCAGGAATTGACCGGCTGGGGGTTGCGGTGTCGGGCGGCGGCGATTCGGTCGCTCTTATGGTGCTGCTTGCGGACTGGGCCAAGACCAGCGGGCTTCAGATCGAAGTGGCGACTGTGGACCATGGGTTGCGTGCTGAGGCTGCCGCCGAGGCGGCAACCGTTGCCCAACAGGCGGCCGCTTTGGGTCTTAATCAGGCGACGCTGAAACTGAACCACGCTTTGCCACCCGGCAATGTTCAAGCCAACGCTCGGGCTGCGCGGTTTGAACTTTTGACTGACTGGGCCGCTGCCCGTCAGTTGCCTGCGGTTTGCCTTGCTCACACAATGGAAGATCAGGCCGAGACGTTCTTGTTGCGTCTCGGGCGGGGGTCCGGTGTGGACGGTCTGGCAGGGATGGCCTCGGTACGGCGTGCGCCCGATGATGGGCCGCTATGGTTGCGGCCTTTGTTAGACGTAAGGCGCGAAACGCTCCGTGCGTTCCTGCGTGCACGGGGTGTCGATTGGATTGATGACCCCAGCAACACCGACACACGATTTGATCGCGTACGTGTGCGTCAGAGCCTATCTGCCGGGGAATTCGGGCAAATCGATGTGCCAACCTTGGCGGAAACAGCCCACAGGTTGGGCGCGGCGAAAAGGGTTTTGTGCCAGGCGGCCTACGACGCTGCAAAAGACATCCTGAGTGTGGAACAAGGTAGCATTGGTTTGGACTCGGCGCGTTTCTCCGCGTTGCCCGATGACACGCGCTGGCGTTTGTTGTCGGCGGCGTTGTGCCGGGTCGGGGGGCATATCTATCGCCCACGGTTGAAATCCCTGCACCGCGCTGAGCGTGCGATTGCAGAGCGCCGTCGCCACGCATTGTCCGGGTGCATCATCGCAGTAAAACAAGGCCAAATCTGGGTGGACCGGGAGCCATCCGCGTTGGCGGCCAAGCGCGGACCCGTACCCGGCGTCTGGGATGGGCGCTGGTACATCGAAGGCCCCCACCGCGACGACTTGCATATGGCAATGCTCGGACCGCAGGGTTTGGCGCAGCGTCCCGGTTGGCGCGACGCCGGATTGCGCCGCTCGGCGATTCTTACGGTGCCGGGGATTTGGCGTGGGGATACGCTTGTTGCAGCGCCGAGCCTGCCGGAAAGCATGATTGGCGCACCAGACTGGCGCTGTTTGCCCGTTTGGGATAAGATTAGTGCCTGTGCGGACCACTGCCCGGATTGAACATCGCGCTGCGATGGCTATGTCTAACCAAAGCCATGCGGAGCCGTCCGCAGACCAATAAGGAGACCCCCCTTGGGAAACGCTCGTAACATCGCCTTCTGGGTCGTATTGTTCCTGCTCATACTCGCGCTGTTCAACCTGTTCAGCGGCGGCCAGTCGACGATGTCGTCACGCTCACTCAGCTATTCGGAATTCGTGCAGCGTGTTGACGCTGGCGACGTGAGCAGCGTCACGCTTGACGGTGAAAAGGTCATGTTCCGGGGGAGCGATGGGCAAGACTATGTCACAATCGTGCCGCAAGGGACCGAAGTGACTGAACGCCTGATCAACAATGACGTGACCGTCAATGCACGTCCGCAAGAACAGTCCGGTTTCACAACCCTGTTGATGACATTCCTGCCGTTCTTGCTGCTGATTGGTGTCTGGATCTATTTCATGAACCGGATGCAAGGGGGCGGCAAAGGCGGGGCGATGGGCTTTGGCAAGTCCAAGGCGAAATTGCTGACAGAGAAGCATGGCCGCGTCACGTTTGACGACGTCGCCGGTATCGACGAAGCCAAGGAAGAGCTTGAGGAAATCGTCGAATTCCTGCGCAATCCGCAGAAATTTTCGCGTCTTGGCGGCAAGATCCCCAAAGGAGCGCTTTTGGTGGGTCCTCCGGGGACTGGTAAGACACTGCTGGCCCGTGCCATCGCGGGTGAAGCTGGCGTGCCGTTCTTCACTATCTCAGGTTCTGATTTTGTCGAAATGTTCGTTGGCGTCGGCGCAAGCCGTGTGCGCGATATGTTCGAACAAGCAAAGAAGAACGCACCCTGTATTGTCTTTATCGACGAAATCGATGCGGTGGGCCGGTCCCGCGGTGTCGGCTATGGCGGCGGCAATGACGAGCGGGAACAGACGCTGAACCAGCTTCTGGTCGAGATGGATGGTTTCGAGGCGAATGAAGGCATCATCATTGTTGCCGCGACCAACCGCCCTGACGTGCTTGACCCTGCGCTGCTGCGCCCAGGCCGCTTTGACCGCCAGGTTCAGGTGCCAAATCCCGACATCAAGGGCCGCGAGCGGATTTTGGGTGTGCATGCCCGTAAGGTGCCTCTTGGTCCCAATGTGGATTTGCGCATCATCGCCCGAGGCACGCCGGGTTTCTCGGGCGCCGATCTGGCGAACCTTGTGAACGAATCAGCGTTGATGGCGGCCCGCATCGGGCGGCGTTTTGTGACCATGGAAGATTTCGAAAGCGCCAAGGACAAGGTCATGATGGGCGCAGAGCGTCGATCGATGGTGATGAGCGAGGATGAGAAAAAGCTGACGGCCTATCACGAAGCCGGACACGCCGTTGTTGGGCTTTATGTGCCGCAGCACGACCCGATCCACAAAGCGACGATCATCCCGCGCGGGCGCGCTTTGGGTTTGGTTATGTCACTGCCGGAGCGGGACCAGCTGTCTGTCAGCTACACCAAGTACAAATCCAAGATCGCCATGGCGATGGGCGGCAAAGTGGCCGAAGAGCTTGTGTTTGGCAAAGAAAACGTGACCTCTGGTGCAGCATCGGACATTCAGCAAGTGTCGAAAATTGCGCGTGCAATGGTGACTCAGTTCGGGTTTTCGGATGGGTTGGGCAATATCGACTATGCCAACCAGCAAGAAAGCTACCTTGGGTCGTATCAAGGGTCGTCGAGCAATTCGCCGGATACGCAAAAACTGATTGATGCCGAAGTCCGCAAGTTGGTGGATGAAGGGTATGAAACAGCCAAGCGCGTATTGACTGATCACGCTGATGAACATCACCGTTTGGCCGAAGCGCTTCTTGAATACGAAACGTTGACTGGCTCCGAGATCACCAAGGTCATGGCGGGCGAACCCTTGAACCGTGGCGATGACGAAGATGACACGCCATCGGGCAATGTGTCGTCCATCACGTCGATGCCAAAAACGAAGACCAAGGCGAAGTCCAAGCCATCTGACGATGGTGCGTCCGATCCAGAACCGGAACCCTCTGCCTGATTTTCGTGACGTATTTTAGGAAACGGCCCTGCATCGCGGGGCCGTTTTCGTTTTGAGCCTCTCAAACACCTCTGATTTTCGAAGCCTTTGCACAAGTGATCCGTGACATGTTCTGTCGGCGGGCGTGCGCCGATTTCCGTCATGACCTTTGACATGATGCACTGAACTTGCTGCCGTGGCCCCCCCCTTCGCTCTGGGTTCCATGTGTTGCGCGAATTGCTTGGGCCCTGTGCGCCGCAAGAAGGCCGTATTCTGTCGTGTTTCGCTGTGCGACCCTGCGCTGAGCTGCCACCATAGGTAGGGAAGTTCCGGCAAAGTCCGGGTGGAGGAGCGAACATGACAGGCCATTCAGACATCGACATCGCACGTGCGGCAACCAAGGCACCGATACAGCAGATCGGAGCAAGCCTTGGCATACCGCATGAAGCGCTTTTGCCATTTGGACACGACAAGGCAAAAATTTCGGCCGAGTTCATCAAAGGGCTCGCCGCGCGACCAGATGGGCGGCTGATTTTGGTCACGGCAATCAACCCGACCCCTGCCGGGGAAGGGAAGACCACGACGACCGTGGGGCTTGGCGATGGTTTGAAGGCAATTGGCAAGAAGGCGGCGATCTGCATTCGTGAAGCCTCTCTTGGTCCGTGTTTCGGGATGAAGGGGGGGGCTGCGGGGGGCGGCTACGCGCAGGTGGTCCCTATGGAGGATATAAACCTGCACTTCACGGGGGATTTCCACGCCATCACAAGCGCGCATAATCTTCTGTCAGCGATGATCGACAATCACATCTATTGGGGCAATGCACTTGGGATTGACGCTCGGCGTATCGTTTGGCGCAGGGTGCTTGATATGAATGACAGGGCCCTGCGCGATGTGGTGACCTCGCTCGGCGGGGTGGCAAACGGGTTTCCCCGGCAGACCGGCTTCGACATAACGGTGGCGTCCGAAGTGATGGCCATCTTGTGCCTGTCCACGGATCTGGCCGACTTGCAAAGGCGTTTGGGCGATATCATTGTCGCCTATACCCGTGACAAGACCGCCATCACCGCTCGGGATATAAAGGCGGATGGCGCTATGACAGTGCTGTTGCAACAGGCGGTGCAGCCGAACCTTGTTCAAACACTGGAACAGACGCCGGCCTTTGTGCATGGCGGGCCTTTCGCCAATATTGCGCATGGGTGCAATTCGGTTTTGGCGACCAAGACTGCTTTGAAACTGGCCGATTACGTGGTCACCGAAGCAGGGTTCGGGGCCGATCTTGGGGCTGAGAAATTTCTGAACATCAAATGTCGCAAAGCGGGCCTTTCCCCCGATTGCGTGGTCTTGGTTGCGACGATCCGGGCGTTGAAGATGAACGGCGGCGTTACCAAGGCGGATCTTGCAGCCGAAGATGTGGACGCCGTGCATGCGGGATGCGCAAATCTTGCCCGCCATCTTGAGAACCTGAACGCATTTGGTGTGCCTGTTGTCGTGGCCATCAACCATTTCGACGGGGATAGCGCGGCTGAGGTCGATGCTGTTCAGACCCGCGTGACAGAGTTGGGGGGCGAGGCGATCTTGTGCCGTCATTGGGCCGAGGGATCAGCGGGGGTGACTGATCTGGCAAGCCGTGTTGCCGCGCTTGCCGACGGTGGTTCTGCGAATTTCACCCCGTTGTACCCTGATGAAATGAGCCTGCTTGATAAAATCGAAACCATCGCGATGCGGATCTATCGCGCTGACAGCGTCGTGGTGGACGACTCAGTTCGTCGCCAGTTGGCAGAGTGGGAAGAGGCGGGATTTGGGCACTTGCCGGTCTGTATGGCGAAAACGCAATACAGCTTCACAACCGACCCAACAGCGCGCGGCGCCCCCTCCGGCTTCACACTTCCTGTGCGCGAAGTCCGCCTGAGCGCAGGGGCAGGGTTCGTGGTGGTGATTTGCGGCGATATCATGACAATGCCCGGCCTGCCACGCGTTCCGGCTGCGGAGGCAATCGGCCTGAACAGCGATGGTTTCATAGAAGGGCTGTTCTAACGTGCGCGCCACGTGGCCTTGTCTTGGCGCAGCGGTTAGGATCGCGCGGCAACCAGACGGAGAAGCCAATGACCACGCCGGAAGACTGCGCCACCATGAGCGATCTCAGGGACTTGATTGATCGCATAGACAAGGACATCGTTGGGCTTTTGGCGCTGCGGCAGGACTGCATCGACCGGGCGGCAGTTCTCAAGGTCAGCGAAGGATTACCTGCGCGGATTCCCAGCCGGGTTGAAGACGTCGTTTCGCGGGTGCGTAAGGCGGCTGTGGCGCAGGGCGCTGATCCAGATCTGACCGAGGCTCTCTGGCGGCAGATGATCGAATGGTCTATTTCCCGCGAAGAAGTTGCCTTGGGACAAAGTACAAAAGGGATTACTTGATGAGTGGTTTGCTTATTGACGGCAAGGGTTTTGCGTCTGGTCTTCGTGATCGGGTTGGATTGGCTGTTTCGGGGTTGTCGGCGGCTGGTATTGTGCCGGGTCTTGCGGTTGTTTTGGTGGGCGAGGATCCTGCCAGTCAGGTCTATGTCCGGTCCAAAGGGCGCCAGACGGTTGAGGCCGGGATGCGGAGTTTTGAGCATCGCTTGCCGGACACGTGCTCTCAGACAGAACTTTTGGCTCTGGTTGCCCAGCTGAATGCGGATGCGTCGGTGCATGGCATTCTGGTGCAGTTGCCTTTGCCAGCTCAAATCGATGCGGCGGCGGTGATCGAAGCGATTGATCCGGCCAAGGATGTGGACGGGTTTCATCCCGTGAACGCGGGTCGGCTGGCCACCGGGCAGGACGCGTTGGTGCCTTGCACGCCGCTGGGCTGCCTGCTGATGTTGCGCGATCAGCTTGGCGAT
The DNA here is from genome assembly GCF_004358675.1 of Meridianimarinicoccus aquatilis. GTDB lineage: Bacteria > Pseudomonadota > Alphaproteobacteria > Rhodobacterales > Rhodobacteraceae > Meridianimarinicoccus > Meridianimarinicoccus aquatilis. The sequence goes on from NZ_SMZO01000020.1 coordinate 64,432, forward strand.
TTGTCGGGTCTTGAGGCGGTCGTGATCGGCCGATCCAATATCGTGGGCAAACCCATGGCACAGCTTTTACTGCGCGAGAGTTGCACGGTGACGGTGGCCCATTCGCGCACCCGCGATCTGCCCGGAACGGTCCGCCGGGCCGATATCGTGGTGGCTGCGGTGGGCCGTCCGCGCATGGTAACTGGTGACTGGATCAAACCCGGCGCGACGGTGATTGACGTGGGCATCAACCGTGTTCCGGCGCCGGACAAGGGCGAGGGGGCAACGCGGCTTGTTGGTGATTGCGACTTTGACAGTTGCGCGGCGGTGGCCGGGGCGATCACGCCGGTGCCGGGTGGGGTCGGTCCGATGACCATTGCCTGCCTTCTGGCCAACACGGTGGTCGCCGCGGCGCGCGCCCATGGGCAGCCTGTGCCGGACGGGCTGACCTGAGCCTGATTTTCCATCCTGAACAGAAAGTACTCCTGCCGTGTCCAAATTTGCCCTGACGATCCAATCCCGATCCACGCGCGGCCTTGTGGCTGCTATCGCTGGATACCTGTCCGAGCATGGCTGCAACATCACCGACAGTGCGCAGTTCGATGATCTTGAAAGCGGTACCTTTTTCATGCGGATGAGCTTTTCTGCCGAGACGGGGGCAGAGCTTGGCGCGCTGGCCGAGGGGTTTGCCGCGGTGGCGGAGCCGTTCGGGATGGACTACGCGTTTCACGACGAAGCGGCGCGGATGAAGGTGATCATCATGGTGTCGCGGTTCGGGCACTGCCTGAACGATCTGCTGTATCGCTGGCGGATCGGGGCGCTTCCGATTGATATCGTTGCGGTGATCTCCAACCACATGGATTACCAGAAAGTGGTGGTGAACCATGATATCCCGTTCCACTGCATCAAGGTCACGAAAGAGAACAAGCCCCAGGCAGAGGCGCGCATGATGGATGTGGTGGAAGAGACGGGGGCGGACCTGATCGTGCTGGCGCGGTACATGCAGATCCTCAGCGATGCGATGTGCCGCAAGATGTCGGGGCGGATCATCAATATTCACCACTCGTTCCTGCCCAGCTTCAAGGGGGCGAACCCGTACAAGCAGGCCTATGAGCGGGGGGTCAAGCTGATCGGGGCGACGTCGCATTACGTGACCAGCGATCTGGATGAGGGCCCGATCATCGAGCAGGACACGGTGCGGGTGACCCACGCGCAAAGCGCAGAGGATTACGTGAGCCTTGGACGGGACGTGGAAAGCCAGGTGCTTGCCCGTGCGGTGCATGCGCATATCCACAAGCGAGTGCTGTTGAACGGAAACAAGACGGTGGTCTTCCCCGCCAGTCCGGGAAGCTACGCCAGCGAACGCATGGGGTAGAGCGCAAGGCAAGGGAGGCTCCCGCCCGTCTTCGACATCA
>NZ_SMZO01000021.1 GCF_004358675.1 Meridianimarinicoccus aquatilis
GAACATCAGCGGCTTGATCGCACTGGCGGCGCGTTGGACACCGCTTTGTCCAAGGGCGTGGACAGACATCGTTTGCGCATGGCAACGCTTGCCGGTCGGCTTTCCTTGCGGCCAGCCCGGCAAACGATCGCGCGCGCGCCGAAAGATCTGGGCAAACTGACAGCTCGGTTGGTCGCGGCCAAGCGAAAGGGCCTTGCGCAGCGTCGCGAGGCGTTATCGTCTGCAGAGCGGTTGCTGGCCTCGCTCAGCTATACCGGCACATTGGCGCGTGGTTTTGCGGTGGTGCGCAGCGGCGGCGACGTTGTGACCAGCGCAGCCATGGCCCGCGATCACACCAGTCTGGAGCTTCAGTTCCATGACGGGCGGGTCACGGTGGGTGGAAGCGACGGTCCTTCAACTGCTCAGAAACCGCGCGGCAAAACGAAGGAACCGAAGCGGCCCCCAGAGCAAAAAAGCCTGTTCGGGGATTGACCTGCTAGACCCCGATCCGAGGGCCGAAACATTGCATGGGTCCATCGCTATCTTCGATGACGTAATGCGGCTGCGCGTCCGGTGCATCGATGGTGATGGCGGACAACTGGCCCCCCTCAAGGAAGAAGTGCCAACATTGCTCATCAAAGCGGCCGACATACGCAAAGCAAATCGCACCGTCTTGCGGGTACCAGATGCCTTCAATGCATTCTTCGTCCAGGAACGACCAACGAACCTGTCGCGATGACCCATATTCCTCAATGCCATAGGCGCCGGCAGCGGTGCCGTAAGTGAGTGTGCGGCCGGTGACGAATTGCTCAAACTCGTCGGCGGACATGGGCGTTTGGGCAAAGGTGGCGGACGTTTGCAACAGTGCCAGACCGAGAAAAGACACAAGGCGGGTCATTTTTGTGCTCGCACGCGTCCACCGACCCAGACGTCTCGCACCGCTCTGTCATCGCCCATCATGATCGTCGGAAAAACCGCCTCCCAGATGTCATTGGCCCGCGCACTGCGCTGCGCGATGGCCGGGGTGGAGCCAAGATCAAGCACGACCAGATCGGCCTCTGTTCCCGGTTGCAACGTCCCGATGTGATGGTCCATCCGCATCGCGCGGGCTGATCCTTCGGTTGCCAGCCAAAGAAGCTGCGCGGGATGCAATGGCGTGCCGCGCAACTGCCCCAACTCATACGCGGCAGCCATGGTGCGCAGCATTCCGAAATTTGACCCGCCGCCTGTATCGGTGGCCAATCCCACTCGTTGTCCCGCATGGCGTAAATCCATCACCGCCATGATGCCCGAGCCGATGAAACTGTTCGATGTGGGGCAATGGACAAGGCTTGAATCTGTCTCAAGCAATCGCGCCCGTTCCCGGTCTGTCAGATGGATCGCGTGACCGAACAACGCGCCTGGGCCGAGCAGGCCGTGCATTTCATAGGTATCAAGATAGTCGCGTGCTTGGGGGAAAAGCTCTGCCACCCAAGCCACTTCGTCTGTTTGCTCGGAAAGGTGCGTTTGCATCAAGCACTCTGGATGCTCTGCCCAAAGCGCCCCCATTGCGGACAGTTGTTCCGGGGTCGAGGTGGGGGAAAAGCGCGGCGTGATGGCATAAGATGCGCGCCCGCGCGCGTGCCATGCCTCAAGCAGGAGCTTGCTATCGTCATAGGCTGATTGCGGTGTGTCCCGAAGCCCGTCGGGCGCGTTGCGGTCCATGCAGGTCTTGCCGCCGGCCACGCGCATGCCGCGTGCCTCTGCTGCGGTAAAGAACGCGGTAACGCTTTCTGGGTGGATGGTACAGAAACTGCAAACTGTGGTGGTGCCGTGATCCAGAACAGTGTCGAGGTAGAGCGCCGCGATTTGCGCCGCATAGGCCGGATCACCGAATTTCATTTCTTCAGGGAAGGTATAACTGTTGAGCCAATCGATCAGACGCTTCCCCCAACTGGCGATAATCCCTGTTTGCGGATAGTGGGCATGGGCATCCACAAAGCCCGGCAAGATCAGGGCATCGCCATAATCGACCAGTTCAGCGCGAGGATAGGCCGCGCGCAAGGCATCTGCGCCGCCTGCTGCCAGAATCGTACCCCCTTTGATTGCGACGGCACCGCAACGTTCAAAGCTTGCTGCCGAACCTGGCCCGCTGCCCATGACGGCATCGGCGGCGAACGGATCGCCAGTGAATTGAAGAACCTGCCCTAGCAACAGCTTGGTTTCTGTCATCGTTCCCGCTATCCCCAATGCAAAACATAGTCGGCAATGTGGCGCAGCCGTTCGCCCGGCCCAAGCGGAAAGCGCAACGCGCGACCGCTTTTGCCGGAAAACGCGGTTTTGGTGTGGCATATCCGGAAAATTGAGCAAGAGCGCGCCATGCGCTGACAGGGGGCTTCATGCTCGACGAGATGGCGAATGAACTAGAGAACAATGATGTGCATCTCGACCCCAAGCGGGTCGGGCGGATTCTTGAGGCTGTCGAAAGTGGCGATGGGCAGCGGCTGGAAGATGTTCTGGACGGTCTTCACCCCGCCGACATTGCCGACTTTCTGGAGCAGATCGACGAGTCGGGTCGTGAAGCTTTCTTCTCGCTGTGGTCAGGCGATGCGGCGGGCGACGTTCTGTCCGAACTGGACGAAGGTCTGCGCGAAGAGGTTATCGGCTTTCTTGATCCCGCGCGACTTCACGCGGCGGTTCGCGACCTTGATACCGACGACGTTGTTGATCTGGTCGAAGATCTTGAAGGCGTTCAAAAAGAAGCGATTCTCGGCGCACTAGAGGATGTTGACCGCTTTGCCGTCGAAAAGGCGCTGACCTATCCCGAAGACACTGCTGGCCGTTTGATGCAGCGCCACGTGGTCACCGCCCCAGAAGACTGGTCCGTCGGGCAAATGATCGACTTCTTGCGGGATAATGAAGATCTGCCCGATCAGTTTTACCACGTTACTCTGGTTGATCCGCGCATGGCGCCGGTTGGTAACGTTACATTGGGCCGGATGCTGAGCGCGCGTCGGTCCGCCTTGCTGCGGGATTTAACAGAAGAAACGTTCATTCCGATTGAAGCGACAGAGACAGATGAAAACGTTGCCTATGCGTTCAACCAATACCACTTGATTTCGACCCCGGTCGTAGACGAGGGCGGGCGACTTGTTGGTGTGATTACGATTGATGACGCGATGATCGTGCTGAGCGACGAACACGAAGAAGATTTGTTGCGACTGGCCGGTGTGGGCGAAGGGTCCATGTCTGACAACGTGCTGGATACGGTCCGCGTGCGCCTGCCGTGGTTGGCGGTCAACCTCGGCACTGCGATCTTGGCCTCCATTGTCATTTCGCAATTCGCGGATGTTCTGGCCAGCGTTGTCGCGCTTGCGGTCTTGATGCCGATTGTAGCCTCCATGGGCGGCAATGCGGGCACCCAGGCTTTGACCGTTGCAGTGCGCGCTCTTGCGACGCGGGATTTGACGTCGTCGAACATGATGCGGGTTGTCCGCCGTGAAGTGCTTGTCGGGCTGGTCAACGGGGTCGCCTTTGCCATTGTAATGGGAGTGATCGGCTGGCTATGGTTTGGCAGCGCCGTGATCGGCGCCGTGCTTGGGGTCGCGATGATCGTGAACCTGCTGGTTGCTGGCCTTGCAGGTATTCTAATTCCCGTGGTTCTGGAGCGGCTCAAGTTCGACCCGGCGCTGGCATCGGGAACTTTTGTGACAACGGTCACGGACGTAATCGGGTTCTTTGCGTTCTTGGGCCTAGCAACCTATGTGCTGCTATGATCGAAAAATCTGAAGCCCGCAAACTTGCATTTGCGAGGCGCAAGGACGCATTCGGTTCGATTGATATGGCCCCTGCGCAAAATGCGCTGGCCGAGGTCTTGGATCACTATCCGGATGCGGTCGTTAGTGGCTATATGCCTATTCGGACAGAAATCGACCCGCTGCCGGTTATGCGAGACCGGGCAAAGCAAACCCGCGTCGGTGTTCCTGTGATTGACGGGCAAGATTTGCCGTTGCGGTTTCAAGACTGGACCCCGAAGACCGAGATGGTCACAGGGCCATTCGGGGCGCAAATTCCCAGATCCGGCGCGTTTCTTGTGCCAGAGGTTCTGATCGTCCCGCTCGTGGCGTTTGATGGCGCAGGGTCGCGCTTGGGGTATGGCGGTGGGTATTATGACCGCACGCTTGAAATTTTGCGCGGTCAGGGGCGGGCGATCGCAATCGGTTTTGCCTTCTCTGCGCAGCAGGCTGACCTGCTCCCGCGTGAAGCGACGGATCAAAGGCTGGATGCCATTGTGACTGAGGCAGGTGTGCAATGGTTCGGCACTGAGGGGCTTGGTATAGCATGAAAAACGCTTGCTCATGCGCGCGTTGCCCCATAGGCCCGGACACATGAAAATTCTATTCCTTGGCGATGTCATGGGGCGGAGCGGACGCACCGGCCTTACCGAAAACCTGAAATCCCTGCGCGAGAAACTGCGTGCAGATTTCGTCGTCGTGAACGGTGAGAATGCGACCTCTGGAGCTGGGCTGTCACCTGATCATGCAAAGCTGATCCTGGAGGCTGGCGCTGACTGCATCACGCTGGGCGATCACGCGTTCGATCAGCGTGATATGCTGAGTTATATTGAACGCGAGCCGCGTATCTTGCGCCCTTTGAACTTTGCCAAGGGCGCACCGGGTGTGGGGCACCGACTCTACTCTCTGCCAGACGGGCGCAAGGTTCTGGTCGCACAGGTGCTTGGGCAAGTGTTTATGAAGCGTCCCTTCGATGATCCGTTCGGCCATGTTGAGCGAGTCCTCAAGGCGCATCCTCTGGGGGGCTTGGCACAGGCGATTGTTCTGGATGTTCACGCGGAAGCCACGTCTGAAAAGATGGCGATGGGCCAGTTTTGTGCCGGGCGGGCATCACTTGTTGTTGGAACGCACACCCATGTGCCGACTGGGGATGCGCAAGTTCTTGACGGTGGCACCGGGTACTTGACTGATGCAGGCATGTGCGGGGATTACAATTCGGTCATTGGCATGGACCGTGTCGAACCCCTTCGCCGTTTTGTGACGGGCATGGGCAAAGGGCGGTTCCAGCCGGCCGGGGGCGAAGCCACGTTGTCAGGGGTGCTTGTCGAGACATCTGATCGTGATGGCAAAGCACAATCCGTGACGATGATCCGACAAGGTGGCCGTCTGCAAGCCAGCGCCCCTTGACAGTTGCGCGGCATCACAGCCCATTGGTGAGCAGACTACTCTGATCTGATGCGGACCAAAGCCCTTAAGAAAACATGACACAACTTAATCTCGCTGAATTGACTGGTCTGCCACAGGCGGATGCCATGGTGGCTCTGCTGATTGTTCTGCTGATGTTCGTTGGCTTCTTGCGCGAGTCCTTTCCAGCGGAAGTGGTCGCTCTTGGCGGTGTGTCCTGCATGTTGGTGCTTGGCGTGCTGCCCTATGATGCCGGATTGTCGGTGCTGTCCAATCCAGCGCCGTGGACCATAGCCGCGATGTTTGTTGTTATGGGGGCACTAGTGCGAACTGGGGCTTTGGATTGGTTTATCAGCCGTACAGAAGCCATGGCCATACGCCAACCGAAACGCGCAGTGGCCGTTCTGATCGGGTTCGTCGTGATTGCGTCAGCATTTGTCTCCAACACTCCGGTCGTTGTCGTTATGATCCCGGTTTTCACCCAGATCGCAAAGACGTTGGGTAAATCGCCGTCCAAGTTCCTCATACCGCTGTCCTATGCGGCGATTGTCGGGGGGACCCTGACTTTGATCGGGACATCGACCAACCTGCTGGTCGATGGCGTGGCGCGCGACAACGGATTGCGCGCCTTCACGATCTTTGAGGTGACGCCACTTGGCCTTGCTGTTGTGGCTTGGGGGATGCTGTATCTTGGCTTTATCGCGCCGCACTTGCTGCCGGATCGTGATAGCATGTCCAGCTTGCTTTCGGGTCGCAAGGGGATGAAGTTCTTTACAGAAGTCGCCGTTCCCGAAGATAGCCAACTGATCGGACAAAGTGTTGTCGAGGTTGATCTGTTCAAACGTGAAGGCGTGCGGCTGATCGATGTGTTGCGCGGCGACCAGTCCTTGCGCCGCGATATGGCCGCAGTTGAGTTGGAGGCAGGCGACCGCGTGGTTTTGCGTACGCAAATGGCCGAAGTGCTTGGCCTTCAGAAAAGCCGCGAAGTTCGTATGGTGGACAAATTGTCATCGGTCGAGACGACGACCGTTGAGGTGTTGATCACACCTGGATGCCGGATGGTAGGGCGGTCGCTTGGGTCTATGCGTTTGCGACGGCGCTATGGCGTCTATCCCATCGCCGCCCATAGATCGAACCAGAATATTGGTCGCAAGATGGACGAAATCGTTGTCCGGGTCGGCGACACCTTGCTGTTGGAGGGGGCGCCGGCAGATGTTCAGCGTCTGGCGGCTGACATGGATCTTGTGGATGTCGCGACGCCGTCTCAACGTGCCTTCCGACGTGACAAAGCACCGATTGCCATTGGGGCGTTGGCGTCAGTGGTGGTGTTGGCCGGGCTCGGTGCTGCGCCGATCCTGATGCTTGCCGTTATCGCCATCGCTGCGGTTCTTTTGACCCGCTGCATAGATGCCGAAGAGGCGTTTTCCTTCATAGACGGTCGATTGCTCGCGTTGATTTTCGGCATGCTTGCTATCGGTGCGGGGCTTGATGCGTCTGGTGCAGTCGAGCTTTTGGTAAAGGGGGTGGCGCCAGTTTTGGCAGAAGTCCCGCCGTTTCTGCTTATCTGGTCCATATACCTGCTGACGTCGGTCTTGACCGAAATGGTATCGAACAATGCGGTGGCGGTGGTTGTGACACCGATTGCCATAGGTTTGGCCGTGGCGCTTGGATTGGACCCGCGACCGCTTGTCATCGCAGTCATGATTGCCGCATCGGCCAGTTTCGCAACTCCCATAGGGTATCAGACAAATATGATGGTCTATGGTCCAGGCGGGTACCGGTTCAGCGACTATCTTAAGGTTGGTATTCCATTAAACCTCTCGACCGGGCTGTTGGTGTCGTTCCTCATTCCGATCATTTGGCCGCTCTGAACAGAGCTCTTCGGCATGATGTGTCAGCCCCGTCGCGTAAATGCAAACAGGGGTCCGAAGACCCCTGCTTAAGTTGATTGTCGAAAATAGAAACGGTTAGCTGCGCTTCTTGCGCGCAACTGCGCCAAGCAATGCAACGCCGCCGACGAGCAGCGGAAGAGCCGCGGGTACGGGAACAGCCGTTGTATTGAAGCTAGCTGTGATGCCAATCGGCGTACCTGCGGGCGCGACCAAATCCCAAAAGATTGTGAACGAGCTACCCAGATCGAGATTGAACGATGGAATGAAGCCACTTGCGCTTGCGGATTGTCCGTTGGGGACGATCAATGGGAACGGGGTGACCGGAGTGCCGTTCAGTGCGTAGCGGACTTTGGCAAGCTCTGTACCATTATTCGCGTCTGTTCCAGCCAGCGCGATTGTGCTGACGCGCAACCGTTCCAATGCTGTGAACGTAAATTCTGCGGTGTCGGTGCCCAACAACGTTTCGGTGACCGAGACGGCGTTACCGATAGAGATGTCGGCGGTCGAGACCTTGTTTGCGGAAACTGGGGTCGGCGTACCGGGCCCCACGATCACTGTTGACGCAGAGGCAGCAGAAGCAGCAATGAGCGCTGCCACAACCACGAAGGGTTTTATTAGATTTTTCATTACTTTGCACCTTTTAACTATACGGATGGTGAGTTGGTTCCATCTTTCTAGCTCAAAATGCGCGATTGTTGTGCAGCAAAGTGCAAAAACATGCCGACTTTTGAATAATATGATTAACGCGTTAATTTTGACAAAAAAAATGGGAGGCAAAGCCCCCCACTCAATTCTTACGACTTTAAGCGTTTCACGCTTTCTTGCGACGTGCCAATCCAAGCAATGCCAAGCCACCAGCCAGCATGGGCAGCGCCGCAGGCACTGGAACAGCTGTGGTGAAGAAGCTCGCGGTCAGACCAACAGGTGCGATGATGCCGTCTTCCCAGTAGATTGTGAACGAGTCGCCCGCGCCCAAAATGAAGCCGCCAAGCGTTGCAGATCCTGCTGCGGTGCCGCCGAAGTCGATGATCGTCGAGAACTGCTGCGTCGTTGCGGATGTGAAGCCGAATTCAACGTTTGCCAAGTCCGTGCCACCGTTGCTGCCGGTTCCGGACAGAGCGATGTTGCTAACTTTCAGCGCTTCCAGCGCAGTGAAAGTGAACTCTGCAGAGTCACCTGGAATCAGAACCTCGGTCACTGTGATGAAATCACCAGCGTTCATGTCCACGGTTGTGATCGATGTTGCAGGTGTCGGCGTGGTCGTGGTCGATGTGTAGACGACAACTGCTGCGGATGCAGCAGAGCCTGCTACCAATGTTGCAGCGACGAATGCTGCTTTGAGAATATTCTTCATAACGGTGCTACCCTTTGTTAACTCCTCCGACGTTTATCGCTTATCCATACCTTTGGGTCAAGCTCGCACTTCCTTTGAGCCAAAGGGCAGTAAAATGGGTAGTCGAGTGTTTCAAAATGGTCGCTCTGTGCTTAAGTAACGGAAATAAAAGCAAAAATGTACGGTTTATTAAGGGTCGTACGTGCGGAGTCTCTTGAGGGGTGGCGCGCTTTGTGTTTGTGCGGTGGGGTTCCACATCGGTTTTGGCGTCTGATTGCGCAATTTTTTTGCAGTAAGTGAAGTTCTTGCTGACCTTCGATTCCTCTTAAAGGATTGCGATTCGGTACATTTTGTTCGGATGAGACGAGATGTGCCGCCCCAAAGCGGCGCATGGCAGCTGACTTGCGGGACATGTCTGCACTCACTATTAGGTGGGCTCAGAAACGTAGAAAAAGAAGGACAGCAAAGCATGGCTGGTCACTCCAAATGGGCAAACATCCAGCACCGCAAAGGGCGCCAAGACGCCGCGCGTTCCAAGCTGTTTTCCAAACTTGCCAAGGAAATAACGGTTGCCGCCAAGATGGGCGACCCTGATCCGGAAAAAAACCCCCGCCTGCGCCTTTCGGTCAAAGAAGCCAAGTCGAACTCGGTTCCCAAGGATGTCATTGAACGCGCGATCAAAAAGGCCACCGGCGGTGATGCTGAAAACTATGACGAAATCCGGTATGAGGGATATGGCCCGGGCGGCGTGGCGGTGATGGTTGAGGCCATGACCGACAACCGAAATCGTACCGCGAGCAACGTTCGGTCAACATTTACGAAAAACGGCGGTAATCTGGGGGAAACCGGATCGGTGTCGTTCATGTTCGATCGGAAGGGCGAAATCATCTATCCGGCAAGCGTTGCGGACGTCGATACAATGATGGAAGCCGCGATCGAAGCGGGGGCCGAGGACGTTGAAAGTTCCGACGAAGGTCATGTAATCTATACTGCCGACACGGACCTGAACGAGGTGTCGACCGCGCTTGAGGCTGCGTTGGGTGAGAGCGAAAGCACCAAGTTAATCTGGCGCCCTCAGACCAGCACCGAGCTGGACCTTGAGACGGCGCAGAAGCTGTTCAAGTTGATCGACGCTTTGGAAGATGACGACGACGTTCAACATGTCACGGCCAATTTCGAAGTGAGCGACGAGGTGATGGCGGCGTTGTAGGCCCTTGACGCACAAAACTCCTCGTCGGGAAATTTCACCACAGGGCCCTGCGATGTCTGGGCCCTTGGTTGGGCTCGGTTGGATGATGTTGACGGGGCTTTGCTTCGTTGGGGTGCAAGCCACAGTCAAGGCTATCGGCGACGCGGTACCTCCGTCAGAGGCAGCGTTTTTGCGCTATGCGCTTGGGCTGATATTCGTACTGCCGATGCTTGGCAAACTGCGCGCTGCCTGTTTGACCCGGCGGGACTGGATGCTTTTTGGGGTGCGCGGGGCGATCCATGGGATCGGTGTGATATTCTGGTTCTATGCTATGACCCGCATCCCCATCGCAGAAGTGACGGCGATGAACTACCTTGCGCCGGTTGTTGTGACCGTCGGGGCCGCGCTGTTCCTTGGCGAAAGGTTGGCGTTCCGCCGTATTGCCGCCGTATTGGTTGCGTTGATCGGGGCTTTGATCATCCTGCGGCCGGGTGTTCGGCAGATTGATCCGGGGCATTTCGCGATGCTGGTGACAGCCGGATCTTTCGGGGCGTCGTATCTCATGGCAAAGTTCCTTTCCAACCGTTTCGGGGCAGAAGTCATCGTGGTGCTCTTGTCGCTTTTTGTGCCGATCGTCCTGTTGCCATTCGCCGTGTCGGTTTGGGTGACGCCCAGCCCAACAGCCTTGGCCGCGCTACTACTGGTTGCGGCGTTTGCCACTGCGGGACACTATACTATGACACTCGCGTTTCGCGCGGCACCGGTATCGGTAACCCAGCCAGCGGTGTTTTTGCAGCTTGTCTGGTCGGTTCTTGTCGGGGTTTTGCTGTTCGGCGAACCGGTCGATCCCTATGTTGTCACAGGCGGTGGGATCGTTGTCGCGGCGATCAGTTTCATCGCCTGGCGCGAAAGCCGATTGAAGCGTCGCACAATTACACCCAACCCACTTCAGACCAAGTCCTGATGTCTCTTCGCTGGATTTGATCCGGGTCAATGTTGCCAGCCGATGGACGCGGTAGCGTTTGTTTGAGAATAAAAAAGATATTCAGGAGAGAGCCAAATGTCTCATGTTCCCCACGAACTTTCCGAGGAATTCCCTCTGAACACCGCCGATCTACAAGAGTTGCGCCAGGGGAACGCCCATGCAGCGCGGCTGATGGATGAATACCATGAAGTGAACCGCACATTGCACCGGGTGGAAACAAACATCGAACCTATGTCCGACCAAGAAGCGTTGCGCTTGCGCAAAACACGCATCACCCTGAAGGACGAGTTGGCCCGCATTCTTCGCGAACACGCGGCGGCACACTAACCTATCTTTCGACTTCGTAGGGCAAAATCCCACGGCGGTTGGCGTCTATCGTCAGCCGCCTTGCGAGTGGGGGCACAGATCGCTGGTGGCAGTCTGGCCGCTCGCATATCCGGCAAGAGATGCCAATCGGTTCGAACGCGCGGGCATTGCTGGGGTCCATATCGTCGGCATAGACCAGCGCAGCGGCATGCCGCACTTCGCACCCAAGTCCGATGGCATAGCGGCGGACCGGGGCGTGAAAACTGCCCCCCGGTTTCGAGACGTCCCGCGCGAGGCACAAGTAGCGTACCCCGTCGGGTGTTTCCGCAAGTTGCCGCAGGAACCGACCGGGCGTTTCAAACGCCCGGTGCACGTTCCACAAGGGGCAGGCGCCGCCATATCGTGCGAATTGCAAAAGTGTTGCAGAGTGGCGTTTGGTGATAGTCCCGGCCTGATCCACCCTTACAAAAAAGAACGGGATACCCTTTGCGCCAGTGCGCTGGAGCGTGGAAAGACGGTGCGCGACCTGTTCTATGCTGGCCCCAAAATGATCGCTCATGCGTTCTAGGTCGTGACGCGTGTCTTGGGCGGCGGCCAGGAATTGCTCATAGGGGAGCAGCGCGGCGCCCGCGAAGTAGTTGGCCATTCCGATACGGGCGATGTCCCGGGCCTGCGCGGTTTGAAAGCGTGCCAGATCCAGCGTCGCTTCGATCAGATCGGTGTGGCACAGCAGGGCGACCTGATGAAGCAACTGGAAGGCCACTGTGGCTGGCGCGGCTCTGTTCGACAGTGTGAGTGTTCTACTCTCTGCGTCGTAGTGGCGAAGCCCTGCGCTTTCATCAAATCGCAAGCGCACACCGATCCTGTCCAGCGCTGCTTCGGCGCGTGCCCGCAAACTGATCGTGTCAGCGCCTGTGGAAAAGCGTTCCGCCGCGCGGTCGACGGCGTCAATGTAGTTGTTGCAGTAGTGAAAAAAATCCCTGACTTCTTCCCAAGGTGACGCAAGGCCGGGGCCTTGTCCGCCACGGCCCAATGCCTCGTCCAGCGATGCGAGCCGTTCATGCGTTTGCCGGTAGGCTCTGTGCAGTTCGAGAAACGCATGGGTCAGGGCAGGGGCGTTGGACGCGGCCAGCCGTAGATCTGCCAATGGCGGGGCTGCATCCCCGAACAACGGGTCGGCCAGAGCCTCCCGCATGTCGGAAACCAACCGCTCTGTTTCTCCAGTGGAAAGTTCGGTGACATCAATGCCGAATTCCTGGGCCAGACCAAGAACAACCCCGGCCGAAACAGGTCGGTTGTTATTTTCCATCTGGTTCAAGTATGGCAGGGAAACCCCTAATTTTGAAGCAAATTCCTTTTGAGAAAGGTCAAGTTTGCGGCGCATGTCGCGCAGCTTTGCACCGGCATAGAGTTTCTGTTTGGCCATCATCCGACTCCTGATGCGCGACTCTAGGCGCGCCGCATGCCCTGCTGCAAGGGGCCGCGTCAGTCGCCGTGACCAAGACCCAACTGGCGTTCACGCCAGAGCACGACGCATATGGCGCCTATGGCAAGGCAAGACGTGATGAACATCATCCACAGCAGTGGGAAAGCGCCTGCGCCCGGCACCAGCAATGCTGCGGCCAGGGCCGAAAGTGCCGCCCCGCCGCCGATCATCATCGCGCCGCCAAGCCCAGAGGCCGTGCCAGCCAGGCGCGGCCTGACCGACAGCATTCCGGCTGTCGCATTGGGAAGGACAAGCCCGTTCCCTAGGCCCACAAAGATCATAAACCCAAAGAAGACCCAGACAGTTTCAAGCCCGATAAGAAACAAGCTGAGCGACACAAGTAGCCCAAGACTGGAAAGACACGTCCCGGTCACAATCATCAGATTGATCCCGTACCGTACCGAGTAGGCTCCGGAAATGGCGTTGCCGACCATGTAACCCACCGCGGGCGCGCCAAAGAACAGGCCAAGCTGCGCGGGGGAGAGCCCGAACACCTCTGACCCGACATATGGGGCTCCACCGAGATAGGCGAAGAATGCGCCCGACGCGAAGGTGGCTGACATGTTGTAGCCCCAAAACCGCGGTGAAGTGAGCAGTTCGGGCGCTTCCCGCATCTGTTCGCCCAGTGTCTGATCCGGCGTGCGGGCGGTTTCCCCTAAATCGGTCCAAACCAGCCACATGACGGCACAGCCAAGCACGATCAAAAGAACGAAATTTGACTGCCATCCAAACGCTTCATCCAGAAGGCCCCCGATCACGGGCGAGATCATCGGCACAAGCGCCATTCCCATGGTCACGTAACCAATCATGGAGGCTGCTTGATCCTGCGGGACCATGTCGCGCACGATCGCCCGGCTTAGGACCATTCCCGCCACAACGGCCGATTGGCCCATCCGAAGAAGCAAGAAAATCTCTACGGTCGGGGCGAAAAGAATGCCGATTGTGAACAGAATGAACAGAGCAAAAGCGCCAAGCAAAACGGGGCGTCGCCCCAACCTGTCCGACAGGGGGCCGATAAAGATTTGCAAGATCGCGTTCACCGCCAGATACAAGGTCACAGACAATTGCAGGACCCTGTAGTCAGAGTCGAAATGCGTGGCCATGCTGGGCAGCGATGGCAGAAATATGTTCATGGTCGCTGCCGAAAGGCCTGCGAGCAGAACGAGTGTGACAATGTGTGGCGGGGTGGTCCGGTCGAGAAACCTGACAAGCGGCGGGTGTTGCATTCTCAATCGCTACGCCTCGGCCGCTGTTTTGTCTATGCACACAAGGTGTGCGGGCATCCATAAGGCGATTATTAGCAATTTTGCAATTTGCTAAAAGCACATGTCGGAGTTATTGCAAATATTCTCGAAAGCACTTCCCGTACGGGAATCCGGGCGCTAAGGTTCCGGCAAAACAAGGGAATCCAGCCAATGAAAGACATCCTCAACGAACTGGAAACGCGCCGCGCAGACGCGCATCTGGGGGGCGGTGAGCGCCGGATCGAAGCGCAGCATGCGAAGGGCAAGCTTACAGCACGAGAGCGGATCGACCTGTTGCTTGATGATGGGTCTTTCGAAGAATTCGACATGTACGT
Organism: Meridianimarinicoccus aquatilis; assembly: GCF_004358675.1. Classification (GTDB taxonomy): domain Bacteria; phylum Pseudomonadota; class Alphaproteobacteria; order Rhodobacterales; family Rhodobacteraceae; genus Meridianimarinicoccus; species Meridianimarinicoccus aquatilis. Next base: position 13,927 of record NZ_SMZO01000021.1, read on the forward strand.
TGCCCACCGTTGTACTGATTTCGGCATGCAAGAGCAGCGCCCGCATGGTGATGGCGTGGTTACAGGCTGGGGCACGATCAACGGGCGCCAAGTATATGTGTTTTCGCAGGACTTCACGGTTCTTGGCGGGTCGGTTTCGGAAACGCATGCCAAGAAGATCTGCAAGATCATGGATATGGCGATGCAGAACGGTGCCCCAGTGATCGGGTTGAACGATTCAGGTGGTGCCCGCATTCAAGAAGGGGTGGATAGTCTTGCCGCTTATGGCGAGGTATTCCAGCGCAACATCATGGCCTCTGGCGTGATCCCGCAGATCAGTGTGATCATGGGGCCCTGCGCTGGTGGGGCTGTGTACAGCCCTGCAATGACGGATTTCATTTTCATGGTCCGGGACAGCTCCTATATGTTTGTGACGGGTCCTGACGTGGTCAAGACCGTGACAAACGAAGTGGTTACAGCCGAGGAGTTGGGGGGCGCGAGCACCCACACCCGTAAGTCATCTGTCGCGGATGGTGCTTTTGAAAACGACGTTGAAACACTGACAGAAGTGCGCCGTTTAGTTGATTTTCTGCCGCAGAACAACACATCCAAGCCTCCTGTGCGCCCGTTCTTTGATGAACCCGACCGGCTTGAAGCAAGCCTTGATACGCTGATCCCGGATAATCCGAATACGCCCTATGACATGAAAGAGCTGATCCTGAAGCTCGCGGATGAGGGGGACTTCTATGAAATCCAGCAGGATTTCGCGAAGAACATCATCACCGGGTTTGTTCGGATTGAAGGCCGCACCGTGGGTGTCGTTGCGAACCAGCCCATGGTTCTTGCAGGTTGTGTTGATATCGACAGTTCGCGTAAGGCGGCTCGCTTTGTGCGCTTTTGCGATTGCTTCGAAATCCCGATCCTGACGCTCGTGGATGTTCCGGGCTTCTTGCCCGGTACGGGGCAGGAATACGGCGGCGTTATCAAGCATGGCGCGAAACTCCTTTTTGCCTATGGCGAGGCAACTGTGCCCAAAGTCACCGTGATCACCCGCAAGGCGTATGGCGGGGCCTATGACGTGATGTCGTCCAAGCACCTGCGCGGCGACTTCAACTATGCCTGGCCCACTGCCGAAATTGCGGTGATGGGGGCGAAAGGCGCGACCGAAATCCTTTATCGTTCTGAACTGGGGGATCCCGAAAAGATCGCTGCACGCACCAAAGACTATGAACAGCGGTTCGCCAATCCGTTCGTCGCGGCCGAGCGCGGCTTTATTGATGAAGTGATCATGCCACATTCAACGCGCAAACGGGTCGCGCGTGCGTTTGCCAGCCTGCGCAACAAGTCGCTCAAGAACCCTTGGAAAAAGCACGACAACATTCCGCTGTAATCGGAAAATTTGCAGTCGCATTGCGGCTGGATCGTGTATGGCAGGCAGCGGCGTAGGACAAAGTCCACTGCGCCGTTGCCCCATATTTCCGAAGAGTTGAGGTCCGATGCCCGAGTTTCACTTTGTTCCCACTGCGCCCACGCCTGTTGGCCCCTTCTGTCACGCGGCTGAAGCGGACGGTTGGGTGACGCTGACTGGTCAGATGCCAACCTTTCCCGGCGCACCCGATGCGCCGTTGCCCGAAGGCGTCGAAGCGCAGGCAGAACGCGTGATGGAAAACCTGAAACTGGTTCTTGAAGGCTTGGGTTTGACCTTGGCGGATGTCGTTCAGTGCCGGTGCTATCTTTCCGAATTCAAACGCGACTTCGATGCGTTTAACGCTGTTTACATGCGGTATTTTCCCAAAGGCGCACGACCCGCGCGGACAACGATTGGCGTCACGGCTTTGGCCGTAGATGCCTTGGTCGAGGTTGATATGCTGGCGGTGCGACCATGAAAAAGAACGCATGGCACATCGTTCATGACAACAGCGTCATGACCTTGTCACGCAGATTGCCCGCACGGTTTGATCTGTGCGCTGAAACCACTCTGCCGCTGTTGCGCCGCAGGGCATTGGCGCATGAGGTCCGCAAGGATGTTTGGCGTCTACTCAAAGATTTGCGCGGCTTTGCACCGGCGGTTGAAGTTGCCCAAACAGCAGATGGTTTGCGCGTGCGGGCAGGCGGTGCAGTTGATGGGCCTGTCCCCTGCGTGGCGCGGACCCGTTTAACTGATCTGCTCGACAGTACGGCGCACCGGGCGCGCTGGTGTCGTCATGCGAGGGTCGCGTCATGATAAAACATCGGGGTTTTCCAGGCCGACTTCCGGGTACGGACTATCAGTTCACAATCCGCCGCGACAACAAAGGCGGCGTCACACCTTTGACGCGGCGCGAACGCTATGCGGATCGTAAGCCAGCGGATCGGCGCGCTGATACCGGTTTCATCGCGGCCCTTTGGATGTATTTCGGGGACCAACCGTTTGAGCGCGGCAATCTTGATGCTGGACGGCTCAGTTGGGTGTTTGGCCGCGAAGTGGTTCCGGCGGAAGACCCGTTTGACCCGGCAAGCTATGAGGCCTTGCTGCGGGTTGACGAAGCCGAGGCGCGCGCAAGTTTTCCAGCGGCCTTTGATAACCCGGACTGGGAGCAACGTTGATGAACGCGGCCCCAACACATGACTTGCGAACCGTACACGCCGATATATTGGCGGGTCAGGCTTGTATGGGGCATTTAGCCAACCTGAGTGCGAGCAATTGTGTTCGGAGTGAGCGGATTTTTGCCTATTTTATAGGCGCGCCAAGCCTAAGACTTGCGCCACGCCCGGATTCGGCCCCTATTGCGGCTGTGAACTTTCACACCTCGCGTGCGAAGGCAGTAACGAGTTTCGGAGTTCCCCGCTCCTGTTCGGGGACCATTTTCCGAAACAGCCTTTTGCCGCAGCAAGGCTTAACTCCTCTCAAAAGATACCGCTACCGACCGCGCAGTGCACGCCGTGCGCCTGCGTGTGCGTGCGGACATTTCCACAGCTCATATACACAGGCCGGAGCCGGGCACGTTGCCCGAATACCGTGCCGCGACCACGAAAGGGACAGGCCGTGTTCAAGAAGATTCTGATCGCCAACCGAGGTGAGATCGCTTGCCGAGTTATCAAATCGGCACGCAAGATGGGTATCAAGACCGTGGCGATCTATTCCGACGCGGATCGCAATGCGCTGCACGTTCGGATGGCTGACGAAGCGGTTCATATCGGTCCGGCGCCCGCGAACCAGTCCTATATCGTGATCGACAAGGTTATGGCGGCGATCAAGGAAACCGGCGCAGAGGCGGTGCATCCGGGTTACGGTTTTTTGTCGGAAAACAGTAAGTTCGCGGAAGCACTTGAAGCGGCCGGTGTTGCCTTTATCGGCCCGCCTGTGAAAGCCATCGAAGCGATGGGCGACAAGATCACGTCCAAAAAGCTGGCTCAGGAAGCCGGCGTCAGCACGGTTCCCGGCTATATGGGTCTGATTGCCGATGGCGACGAGGCGGTCAAAATCTCGGGCGAGATCGGCTATCCGGTGATGATTAAAGCCAGCGCAGGCGGCGGCGGCAAAGGGATGCGTATCGCCTGGAAAGAAGACGAGGTCCGCGAGGGCTTTGAAAGCTCCAAGAACGAAGCGGCCAACAGCTTCGGCGATGACCGCATCTTCATCGAAAAATTCGTGACCCAGCCGCGCCATATCGAAATTCAGGTGCTTGCTGATAGCCATGGCAACACGATCTATCTGGGCGAGCGGGAATGTTCGATCCAACGCCGGAACCAGAAGGTCATCGAAGAGGCGCCAAGCCCATTCCTTGATGAAGCGACCCGCAAGGCGATGGGCGAGCAAGCCTGTGCTCTGGCGGCTGCGGTTGGCTATACCAGCGCCGGAACTGTTGAGTTCATCGTCGATGGGGAACGAAATTTCTATTTCCTTGAGATGAACACCCGGCTTCAGGTGGAACATCCCGTGACCGAATTGATCACCGGTGTCGACCTGGTAGAACAGATGATCCGCGTTGCCTATGGCGAGAAGCTGGCGATGTCGCAAGATGACATCAAGCTGACTGGCTGGGCCATGGAAAGCCGCCTTTACGCCGAAGACCCGTATCGCAATTTCCTGCCGTCTATCGGGCGTCTCAGCCGCTATCGTCCGCCTGAAGAAACGGCAACTGCCGACGCGGCGGTGCGGAATGATACCGGCGTTTTCGAAGGCGGCGAAATAAGCATGTATTACGATCCGATGATCGCCAAGCTGTGTACTTGGGGTCCGGATCGCGCAACCGCCATCGAAGAGATGCGCGTTGCGCTAGATAGCTTCGAAGTTGAAGGGATCGGGCACAACCTGCCGTTTCTGTCAGCCGTCTATGATCACCCCAAGTTCATTTCCGGTGAGATGACAACCGCTTTCATCGCGGAAGAATACCCCGACGGATTCGAAGGCGTAACGTTGGAACAGGGCGACCTGCGCAAAGTCGCTGCTGCGGCCGCGGCGATGTACCGGCTCGCTGAAATCCGCCGTACCCGCGTGTCAGGCCGGATGGACAACCACGAACGCAAGGTCGGGGACGATTGGGTCGTGTCTGTTCAGGGCGACTCCTATCCCGTGACGCTGAAGGCTGATCGCGACGGGACAACGGTGGTGTTCGGTGACGGTGCCGAGATGCGGGTTTCCTCTGACTGGACGCCCGGAGACAGCCTTGCCCTGCTTCAGATAGACGGTGCGCCACTGGTCCTGAAGGTCAACAAGATCACTGGTGGGTTCCGTCTTCGAACACGCGGTGCAGACCTTGCCGTCAAGATCCGCACACCGCGTGGCGCGGAACTGGCCGCTTTGATGCCCGAAAAGTTGCCGCCTGACACATCCAAACTGCTTTTGTGCCCGATGCCGGGCCTGATCGTGAAAGTGAATGTCGCCGTCGGGGACGAAGTTCAGGAAGGCCAAGCCTTGTGCACGGTTGAAGCCATGAAAATGGAAAACATCCTTCGCGCAGAACGCAGCGGCAAGGTGTCCAAAGTCAATGCGGATGCTGGTGACAGTCTGGCTGTGGATGATGTCATCATGGAGTTTGAATAACCCCATGAAAGCCTGCGTCGGGACATATCAGGGGCAGGGCGGGACGAACCCGCCCTCTACTGTGTCGGGTCAGCCCGACCCGGCGCGGTTCTCGTCGCGGATTTCCTGCATGCGCAGCGGCATTTTATCGATGGCGCGGGTCAGTTCGCGCACATCCCAAGGGGCAGGTTTGCGCAATTCGATCTGCCCATCCTTTCCAACCAAAACAAGGCTGAACCCGCGCGGGCGCAACTGGCGACGCAGCTCTGATGGGTTCTTGGGGTCGGTATCGGCAATGACCACCACGTCGCGTTCGAACAACGCGTCTTTGCGAGCGTCGAGCAGATTGATTTGCTCGATAAAACGCGGATCATTGGTCGAGTCGGCAAAGACGATCACAGGGCGTGCCACCCATCTGAACGCATCAAGATTGTCCGCTTCCGTCAGGAGCGGTTGGTTTTCGGCGCTGAACGCGGCGTCTTGCGCTGCACCGGCGAATGGCGTTGCGGCGAGTACGATCACGGTAGCTAGTCGATTTAAGAATTTCATCGGGCCTCCTGTACAGGTCCATATAGGGGGCGGCGCGTCCGTGGCGAAGGCCATGTTACAGCTTTATCCTGCGCGGCCCGCCCCGGCCAGACACAATGGCGTGGATGCGCCAAATACGAAAGGCTGATCCCATGAGCGATAAGACCGACACCTGGAAAGAGATTGCCAAGGCCGAAATGAAGGGCCGTGATCCAGACACCCTGACGTGGGACACGCTCGAAGGCATCAAGGTCAAGCCGCTTTACACGGAAGAAGACCTGCAGGATCTGACGCATATTGGGTCGATCCCAGGCAAGGCCCCCTTCACGCGCGGCGTCAAGGCGACCATGTATGCCGGGCGGCCCTGGACGATCCGGCAGTATGCGGGCTTTTCCACCGCCGAGGAATCAAACAACTTTTACCGCAAGGCGCTTGCAGCCGGTCAGCAGGGCGTTTCGGTTGCTTTCGATTTGGCAACGCATCGTGGCTATGACAGCGATCATCCGCGCGTTGAAGGCGATGTTGGCAAGGCTGGCGTTGCGATTGACAGCGTTGAGGACATGAAGATCCTGTTCGACGGTATTCCGCTCGACAAGGTCAGTGTGTCGATGACCATGAATGGCGCTGTGATACCGATCCTTGCGAACTTCATCGTGACGGGCGAAGAGCAGGGGCATGACAAGGCCGTTTTGTCTGGCACAATTCAGAACGACATTCTGAAAGAGTTCATGGTCCGAAATACCTATATCTATCCGCCAGAACCTTCGATGCGGATGATCGCCGATATTATCGAATATACATCGAACCAGATGCCAAAGTTCAATTCCATTTCGATCTCTGGCTATCACATGCAAGAGGCCGGTGCGAACCTGGTGCAGGAACTTGCCTTCACGCTGGCGGATGGGCGCGAATATGTGCGTACGGCCATCGCGGCTGGCATGGACGTGGATAAATTCGCAGGCCGTTTGTCGTTCTTCTTTGCCATTGGAACGAACTTCTTCATGGAAGCGGCAAAGCTGCGGGCGGCCCGTCTGCTGTGGCATCGCATTATGGAAGAATTCGAACCGAAGAACCCCAAATCGATGATGCTGCGCACCCATTGCCAGACCAGCGGCGTGAGCCTTGCCGAGCAGGATCCGTACAACAACGTCATTCGCACCGCTTACGAGGCAATGTCAGCGGTTCTGGGGGGCACGCAAAGCCTGCATACCAATGCTTTGGACGAAGCTATCGCACTGCCAACAGAGTTTTCCGCCCGCATCGCGCGAAACACGCAGTTGATCTTGCAGGAAGAAACGGGTGTGACCAACGTGGTCGATCCGTTGGCAGGGTCTTACTACGTTGAAGCGCTGACCGCAGAAATGGCGGAAAAAGCTTGGGCGTTAATCGAAGAAGTCGAAGAAATGGGCGGCATGACCAAAGCGGTTGCCAGCGGGATGCCCAAACTGCGCATCGAAGAAACCGCGGCACGGCGCCAGGCCAATATTGACCGCGGGATCGAGGTCATCGTCGGCGTCAACAAGTATCGCAAGGACAAAGAAGATCCGATCGATATTCTTGATATCGACAATGACAAAGTGCGCGAAAGCCAAGTCGCGCGTTTGGAAACGATGCGCGCCAGCCGCGATCAAGCCGCCTGCGACGCAGCGCTGGCTGAACTGGAGCGTCGCTGCTCTGAGGGGGGCAACCTTTTGGACGCAGCGGTGGACGCCGCCCGCGCCCGCGCAAGTGTTGGGGAAATCAGCATGGCTATGGAAAAGGTATTCGGTCGTCACCGCGCCGAGGTAAAGACCCTCGCCGGTGTGTATGGCGCAGCCTATGAAGGCGATGATGGCTTTGCGGCGATCCAGAAGGACATTGAGCTCTTTGCCGAAGAAGAGGGCCGTCGCCCACGTATGCTTGTGGTCAAGATGGGGCAGGACGGGCACGATCGCGGTGCCAAGGTGATTGCAACAGCCTTTGCCGATATCGGGTTCGATGTCGATGTTGGCCCGCTGTTCCAAACCCCCGCGGAAGCCGCACAGGATGCCATCGACAACGACGTGCATGTCGTCGGGATTTCCAGCCAGGCAGCCGGGCACAAGACGCTCGCACCGAAATTGATCGAAGAGTTGCGCGCGCAAGGCGCGGGCGACATCCTTGTGATTTGCGGCGGGGTCATTCCGCAGCAGGATTACGAGTTTCTGAAAAAGGCGGGTGTCAAAGCAATATTTGGACCCGGCACCAACATTCCTGATGCGGCTAAGAACATCCTTGATCTGATCCGGGTGGCCCGCAGTTCACAAGCGGCCGAGTAAACCCGCTTTCGAGATGGCCAATGCGGTTGAGGGGCCGCGTTGACCTGCCCGAACGCGCCTGTCCGAGAGGGGGGCAAGCGCGTTCGGGACCCAAGGTGACGATCAGCGCTGGACGACAGTCATGCAGGCACCGCCGGGTCGTCGCTCACCGTTCAGTGTCCATTCACGTGTCGGCATCTGGCGTGCAAAGGGCGGTTTCACTCTGTCGCTCTGTCGATCCGATTGATAGTCTGCGCCTATGTCGATTTGGACCCGTATATCCCAAGCAATCAGTGCGCTGCGCGAAGGGCAGCCGCTGTCCGCCGTATTTGACCGGCTGCGCACGCCGCCCGAACGGTCGGTGGCATTTACCATTGCGATCATCGCGCTTGGGGCGAAAATGGCCAAGGCAGACGGTCAGGTAACCCGCTCGGAAGTGGCCGCATTTCGTGAAGTTTTCAGTATTCCTGCCAGCGAAGAGGAAAACGCAGCCCGCGTTTTCAATCTTGCGCGGCAGGATGTGGCGGGCTTCGATGCATATGCGCGGCGGATTGCGGGTATGTTCGGGGTTGGAAATGCTGCCTTGGCGGATCTGCTGGAGGGCCTTTTTTACATTGCCGTGGCCGATGGGTCTTACCACGATGATGAAGATGCGTTCTTGCGGGATGTCGCGGACATCTTCGGTGTGGACGAAATGTGTTTTCGCCGTATTCGGACGCGGTTCGTCAAAGACGCGCGCCCAGATCCATTTGCCGTTCTAGGTGTGTCAGCAGATGCTTCGGTGGACAAAGTGCGCGCGGCTTGGAAAGCACAGGTGCGTGAATGCCACCCCGACAGACTTGCCGCGCGCGGCGTACCAAGCGAGGCGGTAAAACTGGCCGAGCAACGGCTCGTGGCAATCAACCAAGCGTGGGAAGAAATTCAGGCCTTGCGCCCATCGTGACAGTTTATTCGGTGACCGCTCTACGCAGCGCGACCACTTCGGTTTCTGCACCGAGGGCTTTGGCCAACGATGCAAACCGCGACTGCGCAACCTCCCCGTAAAGGGCCATGGCCTGTGGTCCAATCGACAGAACAAGTCGTTTCTTATTGGGATGCCAGCGCAAGGTGCCCATATTGTCGGCCTTTTGCGCGGTGAACATCGCCCCAAATCGCAAAGCGCGGCCAAGGATCTGCGCCTGCTGAACATCTTCGGGGTCCATCAGGTCGATCAAAGCGTCAAACCTGCCTCGGCTACGGTTGCTTTTGTATCGATGCATCATCGACAGGCCAAGAAACAGACGTTCCTGATGGCTCAGCCCGCCGAAATTGGCGCGGGTCGCGTAGTCAAAGCACACATCGCCGCGATAATCGGGATGGCTCCGCCAGCTCACGTCATGCAACAGGCATGCGGCTTGGACCAATCTGAGGCGATTTTCACCAGCCCGCGAATAGATCGGACGGATGAATCGATAAAGAACCTTACCGAAACCGGGCACGCGCGCGTCTTTGATCTCGGCGAAACGGCACGCTTCGATAAGCGGATCACGGTCGCGCAACATCTGGGGCATCTGCTCGTACAAAAGACCTTCGCGCAGGCCGTAGCTTGAAATCGCGATCTCGCGAGGCTTCAGTGTTTTAAGCACGCCGGACAGTACTTCGGCAGCATAGGGCACCAAAGACAAACGGGTTCCCGACACGCCACTCATGGCCTTTATGGCGGACAGGTCGGTGTCGCCGATCCACTTGAGCGTTGTGCGCAGTTCTGCAGGTCGCATCAGATATTCGTGCAGTACCTTCAGCGGGTAATTGCGTCGCGCCATATCAATTTTTGCGATGGCGCGCCACGAACCGCCCACCAGAAACAATCGGTCGGGCATGTCGCCCATTCGATCCTTGAGGGTCGTCAATTCGGCATCGATATAGGCGCGCATGGCTTTGCGGCCGCCCTTCACATCGCGCAGTTTCAGCGGCCCGAGTGCAGATGTTTCACGCCGACCCACTTTGCCTTCGGACAGAACGGCCAACTCCATGGAAGATCCGCCAATATCGCAAACCAGACCATCCGCCTTGGGCCAGCCCAGCAACACCCCTTGGGCGGAAAGGCGGGCCTCTTCCGGGCCATCAATTACGAAAAGGCGCAGGCCCGTTTCGCGCATGACCTCGTCTTGGAACTCTTGCCCGTCTTCGGCCTCGCGCATCGCGGCCGTCGCCACTGCGCTGAGCGGGGCAAGTCCCATACCATTTGCCAAGGTCTGAAACCGTCGGATCGCATCCAGTGCCCTGACTTTGCCTTCGGGATTGAGGCGACCGGTTTCGGACATGCCTTCGCCCAAGCAGCACATCACTTTTTCGTTGTAGAAATACGCAGGACTGCGCGCCGCGCCGTCGAAAATCACAAGACGAACAGAGTTGGATCCAACATCAACAACCCCTATTCGAGACAATCGACGGACGGCTGGATCGTCGAACAGGGGGCGGCCAAAAGGGCCCCAGTCGTCTGTCGAGCTTTGTGCGGCGACGTTCATGGAACCTCCGTCTCGTGGGCCGAGGATTGCCCAAACGATTGATTGGCGTCAACCTTCACGTTGAGACCGTTGTTTAGCCAGTCGTGGCACATCATCGGCCCCAGCAGATCCGCGCCCGGAAAGCGACGGATTTTTCATGAAGAACTGGTGGCAATTGAAGCCCGTTTCTGACGCGGCCTTGTCGCGCCGGAATTGGCCATTTGGGTCAAGCACCCAGCTTTGCGCTTCGTCGCACAAGTTCGCAGCCATGATCTGGCTCACAATCTGCTCTTTGACGGTGGCGTTGTGGCATTCAACCAGCGTTTCAACACGGCGGTTCAGGTTGCGGCCCATCCAATCTGCGGAGGAAAAGAACACACGGGCTTCTGCCGATGGCAGCCCGTGCCCGTTCCCGAAGCACACGATCCGCGAATGTTCTAAGAACCGCCCGACAATGGATTTGACCCGGATATTTTCGCTTAGCCCCTTGATGCCGGGGCGCAAACCGCAAATGCCCCGGATCACGCACATGATCTGCACACCCGCATTGCTGGCGGCGTAAAGCGCGTCTATCACGTTTGGTTCGATCAAGGCGTTCATCTTGATCCAGACATGGGCTGGGCGGCCGGCACGGGCATGCTCGGCTTCGCGTTCCAACATCCTGATGATGTCAGCCTTCATGTCGCTGGGACTGATTGAGAGGTTTTCCAATTCCTTGGGCGGAGCATAGCCAGACAAGTAGTTGAAAACCTTGGTCGCATCGCGCCCCAAAGAGTCATCGCAGGTGAAGAAGCTCAGGTCGGTATAAATCCGCGCCGTGATCGGGTGATAGTTCCCGGTGCCATAGTGGGAATACGTGACCAATTTGTCGCCTTCACGGCGGACCACGCTGCTGATTTTTGCGTGTGTTTTGTAATTCACGAACCCATAGACCACATGCGCGCCAGAGCGCTCAAGCGTCCGCGACTGACGAATGTTCGCGGCCTCGTCAAAGCGGGCTTTCAACTCAACGAGCGCCGTCACTGATTTTCCGTCTTCCGCAGCTTCGCACAGGGCGGCAACAATCGGGCTGTTATAAGATGTGCGGTACAGCGTTTGTTTTATCGCCAGCACGTTGGGATCACGGGCGGCTTGCTGCAAGAAACGCACGACCATGTCGAACGTTTCATAGGGGTGGTGTAGCAACATGTCCTTTTGTGCGATCGACGAGAACATATCGCCGTCATGGTCCTGAACCCGTTCTGGCACGCGCGGTGTGTAGGACGGCCATAAAAGGTCTGGCCGTTCGTCCAAAACCAACTCTTTCAGATCAACAATGCCGATCATCCCGCGGATTTCGATGATCTCGTCTTCTGCCACGCGCAGCTCACGGCTGATGACAGCCCGCAGGTCTTCTGGTGCGCCGCCGGAAATCTTCAGACGGACGACTTCGCCGCGCCGTCGCCGTTTCAGCGCGGTTTCGAATTCACGCACGAGGTCTTCGGCCTCTTCTTCGACCTCAAGATCACTGTCACGCAGAACGCGGAACTGGCAGTCACCGGTCAGTTTGTAACCCGGAAACAGGCTGCCGATATGCAGCAGCAAGACGTCTTCCAGCGGCAAGAATCGCTGCTCGCCAGATTTGGACGGCAGACGGACAAAGCGGTTGATCTGCTGCGGGATTGGCAGCAGCGCGCGAAGCTCTTTGCCGTCTGACTTGCGTTCCAGCTTGAGAGCCTGAACCAGACCCGTATTTGGAATGAAGGGAAACGGGTGCGCCGGATCGATCGCAAGCGGCGAGAGAACTGGAAAAACCTGGGTCAGGAACACCTGTTCCAGGTATTTCTTGTCTGCACGGTTCAGCTTGCGCGGCCCCACGATATGGATACCGGCCGCGTCAAGTTCGTGCTTGAGCGCCGCGAAGGCACGCTGCTGGGATTGCATCAGCGCGCGGGCATCCTTGTCGATCAACACAAGCTGCTGTGCCGGGGTCAGACCATCGGAAGCTGGAGTAAGATTTCCTTCGCGCGCCAACTCGCGCAGGCCGGCAACCCGCACGGTATAGAATTCATCCAGATTGTTGGCCGAAATTGACACGAACCGCAGCCTTTCTAGCAGCGGCACGGCCGGGTTTTCGGCCTCTTCCAGAACCCGCCAATTAAACGCCAGCCAAGACAGTTCTCGGTTGAAGAAGCGATACGGGCTATCGGGCGTCACCCCGTCGATGGACACGGGTTTCGGGCGCGAACTCGCCAGAAAGTTCACGTCACTGGCAGAGGCCGGAAGTGTCTCATCGGTCGGTAAAGGAATCGGGATCAGCGGCATAATGAGGTCACCGATGTTGTTGAAGGTTGGCCAGTACCTCTGCGGCCATGGTCCGGGACACACGTTTCTGACGAGAATACGCTTCATAGTCAAGCGCGTCCACGATCCGGTGCGCGAAGCTGACGGACCTGTCCATACGGGCCACGAGATAGTCAACGGTGCCGGGGTCCAGCATCAGTTGACGCTCTTCGCCGAGTTTGACCAACGACATGCACAGCAGTGTGTCGTCAGGGCGGTCCAGATGCGTAACGGCACAGGCCAGAAGGCGACTTTGCAGGTCGGGCAGGGCCATGCCCCATGTGCCCGGTGTATCGCGTGCCGTCATCAAGACGGGCGCCCCTTCGGCACGTGCCCGGTTCAGAAGATGAAACAGCGCCTCTTCGCGCCGGGGCTCGCCCGCCACGGCATCCGCATCGTCGATCGCATAAGCGGCGGCTTGTTCGGGCAGCTTCAAAGTCAGCCCAGACAGCGCGGCAGCGCGCGTTTCGGTTTGCCAGATAGCGGCCAAGTGACTGCGTCCTGACCCGCTAGGTCCGGCAAGGATCATCCGGCGTTCTGGCCAGTCCGGCCAAGAGTCCACGGCCTGAAGCGCTGCGGCGTTGCCTTCGGTCTGCATGAAATCTTCGCGCCCCATACGTGGGGCCGCACCAAGATCCAGCACAAGCTGTCGTCCGCCGTTCATGGCTTGGCCGGGTCATCCCCGCCCTGCACGTCATCTCCCTGCAGGGCCGGATCGCGCTCCAGCGCCTTAATCCCCAAGTAAAGACGCCCGCTTCGGTATTCCGAAATCAAGAAGCGGACAATCACACCGATTGAGGCAGAGACGGGTACAGCGACCAGCATGCCGACAAACCCGAACAGAGAGCCAAAGATGGACAGGGCAAGCAGTAACCAGACCGGGTGAAGACCAACAGAGCCGCCAACCAGTTTGGGTGTGAGAATATTCCCTTCGACCAATTGGCCAAACAGGAAGATACCCCCCACAAGGGCGATCATCACCGGATCATTCCAGAACTGGAAAATCGCAAGCCCGATAGCCAGGGCGCCGCCCACAAGTGCGCCCACATAAGGAATAAACGAAATCAGTCCGGCGACAGCGCCGACAACAAGGCCAAAGTTCAAGCCCGCCAGCATCAGCGCCACGGAATAGAATGTACCTTGTATCAAGCACACCAACCCTTGGCCGCGGATGAAAGACGCCAACGTTTTGTCGATCTGCGAGGCGAGCTTTCGCACCACTGGCGCGTGGTCCAGCGGGATCAGGTCGTCCACCCGGGCAACCATATTATCCCAGTCGATCAGCATGTAAAATGAAACGACCGGCACGATGAAAATTAGAACAACGATATTTACGAGGCTCATGGCCGAGGTCAGAACGCTGTTCAGAACTGCCACGCCTTTTTCGCGAATGGTGTCCCCGAGACCTGGAATCGTTTCGCTGAGCGTTGCGCTGTGCTCCATCAACCTTGGGAACCTGGCCTGAAAGAACGCCAACAGGTTCCGTGCCAATTCTGGTGCGGTTTCCGCCAGATCTATGGCTTGGCGGATCAACGTCGGGACGACCAACAGAAGCAGAAGTATGCCCACAAGCAGAATGAATACCGTAATGACCACCGTGGATAGTACGCGCGACAGTCCTGCCCGCTCAAGCCGATCTGCAAGGGGATCCAGCAAGTATGCGATTGCACTTCCAAGAATGAAAGGCAAAAGAACATCGCCCAGCAGCCAAAGGGTGACGAGCAGTAGTCCTGCCGCCAATCCCCAGAATTTCGCCTGTTGCCGCGCGGGAAGTGCCATTTCGCCCCTTTCAAATGATACCCCACACATCGCCCATGCGGGACTTTCTTGCAAGTCGCGAAGCGCGCGGGTGTCTTGTGCGGCGGGTTCATTTGGCCTAGTGGCAAGCCAAGTTTAACTTGCTCCAAAGGGGTCCTCATGCGCTTGTCTCGTTATTTCCTGCCCGTGCTCAAGGAAACGCCGTCCGAGGCCCAGATTGTAAGCCACCGGCTGATGCTGCGGGCTGGCATGATCAAACAGTCCAGCGCGGGGATCTATTCGTGGTTGCCCATGGGGTACAAAGTCCTCAAGCGGATCGAACAGATCGTCCACGAGGAACAGCAACGTGCGGGTCACATCCCCATGCTGATGCCAACGTTGCAACCCGCCGATCTTTGGCGCGAAAGTGGCCGATATGACGCGTATGGTCCCGAAATGCTTCGTATTCGGGACCGTCACGAACGTGACATGCTCTATGGTCCAACCAACGAAGAAATGATCACCGACATCTTCCGGGCGCATGTCAACAGCTACAAAGACCTGCCTTTGACGCTGTATCATATTCAGTGGAAATTCCGCGACGAGGTACGCCCCCGGTTCGGCGTCATGCGGGGCCGCGAATTCTACATGAAAGACGGATACAATTTCGATCTGACCAAAGAAGCAGCGCTGCATGCGTACAACCGGCATCTTGTGACCTATTTGCGGACCTATGAACGGATGGGGCTTCAGGCAATACCCATGCGCGCGGATAGTGGCCCGATTGGCGGCGACAACACGCATGAATTTCTGGTTCTGGCCGACACGGGCGAATCCGAAGTTTTCTATGACAGCGAGATTACGGACCTGAAATTTGGCGATCGCGACATTGATTATGACAGCGTCGAAGAATGTCAGGGCGTTTTGGAAGAGTTCACTTCGCGCTATGCCCGCACAGACGAAACTCATGACGAGGCAGAGTTCGCCGCAATCCCCGAAGAGCGCCGCCGCACCGCACGCGGGATCGAGGTTGGGCAGATCTTCTATTTCGGAACGAAATACTCCGATGCCTTGGGCGCGAAAGTCGTCAACGACAATCAAGAACAGGTGCCGGTCCATATGGGCAGCCACGGGATTGGTGTCAGCCGTCTTGTTGGCGCGATCATCGAAGCCAGCCATGATGACAAGGGCATCATCTGGCCCGAAGGTGTGACCCCGTTCCATTGTGGTATCGTGAATCTCAAGCAGGGCGACGATGAAGCAGACGCAGCGTGCGAGCAGTTGTATTCGGCACTGACTGCGCGGGGTCTCGACCCGCTTTACGATGACCGCAAAGAGCGGGCAGGCGGGAAGTTCGCCACCATGGATCTAATCGGCCTGCCTTGGCGCATAACCGTGGGGCCGCGCGGATTGAAAAACGGTGTTGTCGAACTCACGTCCCGCAAGTCGGGCGAAAGCGTTGAATTGACACCAGAAGCAGCCGTGGCCCGTATCGCCGAAATTTACGCATTAACCTAAAGAGTCGTTTGCGGGGGAAGTCGGGCGGTCCAGCATTGCCTGTATGTCAATCTTTTGGCACTTAGATGACATAATTTTTATCGATAGGTGTGTCACATGCGTAAAATCAAAACAGCCGTTCTTGCTGCAATTGTGGGCGCAGTCGCCGCACCTGCGTTCGCAGTCAACGTAAACTGGACCGACTGGCAAAGCGGATCAACCGGAGCGGGCATTCTCGCCGAGGGCGTGATGACTGTGGATGGGACTAATATCGACGTTGAGTATTCGAATAGCGCAGGCAGCATTTTTGGTCTGCAGACCTCCGGCGGCACCGACTATTGGCAAAATGGCAGATCGGGCCGTAACGCAGCCACATCCGGGTATACCAGCACTGGCACGAACGGAAATGACAACATCCCCACAGGGGTCGACATCATCCAAGCCGGTGCTCAGGCTACGCACACATTCAGGTTTCTGACCGAAGTTCAGGACATTTACCTCAGCTTTGTCAGTATCAACAGGAACAGCCTCACCTTTGACACTCCGTTTGAACTGCTGAGCATCACGGGCGGCAATCTGGACGGCAACGGCACAGACTCAAACGGATACTGGGGCAATGGCGGCGCAACGCTGACATCGACGCCATCCACCTATTCGCTGACAGCCAGCGGCGAAACGCACGGCACGCTTTTCATCGCGGGGGCATTCACCGAGCTGAGTTTCACCACAAGCGTTAGTGAAAATTGGCACGGCTTCACAGTTGGCGCTGCAAGCACACCATCTGAGGTCCCGCTGCCCGCGGCTGGACTGATGCTGATGGCAGGGCTTGGTGCAGTAGCAGGGCTTCGCCGCACGCGCCGCTAAATCACTTGCGGACAGTTCTTTCGATTTGTCGACGACGAGATCAGGGGGCGCTTTGCAGCCCCCTGTTTCTATTTGGGCGTCCGATCTTACGAAAATGTGCAGTGCGGTAACCCGGCGTTCACGCGTCGCCAGCGCTTGACCATCCGGCCTATGCACGAAACAAGCGGAGCACATCAAATTGGATCAGCGACATGTCTTCCCGACCCTTTGCCGCCTATGAATGGATGATCGCGTGGCGATACCTGCGCGCCACCCGCGCCGAGGGCGGCGTAAGTGCAATGACGTGGATTTCGTTGATCGGAATCGCCCTGGCTGTCTTTGCGCTGATCGCGACATTGGCGGTCAGATCCGGGTTTCGGACCGAATTTGTGGACACGATCCTTGGCGCCAATGCGCATGCAACCTATTACACCTTTACCCGGTTGGACGAGAACGGTGTCAGCAGCAACACCATCGCTGACTACGCAGACAAAGCAGAGGCGCTGCGCGCAGTCCCCGGCGTGACCCATGTGGCGCCCGTTGTGCGCGGTCAGGTTCTGGCGGGATTTGGCGGGCGCAATGTGGGCGCACAGATCGTCGGCATGGCGGCTGATGACGTGCGCGCATTGCCCCGGATTGTCGACCCGTCGGTCGGTGTCGGCGATTTTGCCAGATACGGCGAAGGCATCGCCGTGGGGGCCGGGATTGCACGGCAGCTTGGGCTTGGCGTCGGTGATAGCCTGCGGCTGATCTCACCCGACGGCGCGCAAACACCATTTGGCACATCGCCGCGAGTGGGTGTCTATGACGTTGTCTACGTCTTCTCGGCCGGCCGGTATGATATCGATGGGACACGGATCTACATGCCCTTTGCCGAAGCCCAAGCCTATTTCAACCGAGACGGCGTTGCTGACGACATCGAGTTGTTGTTGGAAGACCCGGAATCTCTTGAACGTATAATGCCGAGCCTTTGGCAGGCAGCCGGGCAGGGCGGTGCATTTCAGACTTGGAAAGACCGCTCTGGGGCGTTTTTGCGGGCACTTGAAGTCGAAGATAATGTGATGTTTGTGATCCTGTCTGTTCTGGTGCTGATTGCGACGATGAATATCGTGTCCGGGCTGATCATGCTGGTGAAAAACAAACAGGCGGACATCGGTATTCTGCGCACAATCGGGCTGAGCCAAGGGGCCGTGATGCGGGTGTTTTTCATCTGCGGCACATCCGTTGGTGTGATTGGCACTGTGGCAGGTGTCGTTTTGGGCTGCCTCTTTGCCCTAAACATTGATGCGATCTTTGCGCTGGTGAATGGCGTGTCCGGCGGCGGTGTGTGGGACCCTGCGGTTCGCGGTATCTATTACTTGCCTGCGCAGCTTAAGGCGGGCGATGTGGTCACCGCTGTGGCGTTGTCCTTGTTCCTGTCCTGTGTCGTGACCATTTTCCCGGCCCGTCGTGCTGCGCGGCTCAATCCGGTGGAGGCGCTGCGTGATGGCTGAAACGGTTCTGAAGCTGGATGGTGTGCAGCGACGGTATAATGCAGGCTCTCGGGCCGAGGTTGCGGTATTGCGAGGGGTAAGCCTGACGTTGGTGCCTGGCGAGTTGATTGCCTTGGTGGCCCCGTCCGGGGCTGGAAAATCGACCTTGTTGCACATTGCGGGGCTGTTGGACCGCCCAGATGACGGAACTGTGCACATTGCTGGTCAGAACGTGGCCGGACTGTCAGAGGCAGCGCGAACAACCCTGCGTCGTGACACGGTCGGCTTCGTCTATCAGTTTCACCATTTGCTGCCAGAGTTCTCGGCACTGGAAAACGTGATGCTGCCGCAACGTGCAAAGGGAACGTCTGTTGCTGCGGCCACAGACCGTGCCGTTGGGCTGTTGGATCGCGTTGGCCTGTCGGCGCGTGCAAGTCATCGCCCGGCCGCGCTATCGGGCGGGGAGCAGCAGCGCGTTGCCTTTTGCCGCGCGCTGGCGAACGGACCAAAGTTGCTGCTGGCGGACGAACCCACCGGCAACCTTGACCCGGATACCGCTGAGCAGGTTTTTAGTGCCTTGGTGGACGTTGCGCGCGAAACCGGGCTTGCTGGGCTTGTGGCGACACATAACCCGGCGTTGGCAGCGCGAATGGACCGGCAGGTGCGCCTTGAAGGTGGGTATCTTGTGCCCGCGTAACCAGCCCGGCAACCAAGTGATTGTGCCCGATACGCGGCGTGCTAAGCTGGACGTAACGAGCAAAATAACAGTCGGGAGGCAGCAATGCGGGTGAGTAAGTTCGGTGTAGTCAGCGGCGCATGTGCGTGCGCAATTTTGGCTTTGGCTGCGTGCCAGACACCGATTATTGAGTCGCCTGTCCCAAAACAGGATTTTGCCGACTATTGCGCCAGTTGCCATGGCGTGGACGCGAAGGGGAACGGGCCAGCTGCGGCAAACCTGGCTGTTGCGCCACCGGACCTGACCACGTTGTCTGCCCGCAATGGCGGAGAATACCCGTTGGTCATGGTTATGAGCCAAATTGATGGCTATGGGCGCGACGGCTCCATGCCCGAGTTTGGGTCATACTTGCTGGAAGATCGCAAAGTGCTGGTGGAAACGTCGCCGGGGGTTGAGACCCCGGCGCCGGAACGTCTTGTACTGATGGCGCGCTATTTGGAAAGCCTGCAACGCTAGGAAAAGCAGAGCCCTGCGTTATTGCACGGCTGCCTTTGCGACCGCATCGAATTTTGCATCAAGTTCTGCCGCAGCTGCCGCCAGATCGTCGCCGCCTTCGTCCATGTAAGGGGAGAAGACGTGGCTAGGTGTCTTGTAAGACAGGGTTGCACTGCCATCGGGGTTTTCGGTGACATACATGCGGATCGGCGCTTCGATCATCGCGGCGGAGCTTAGGCCAAGAATGCGCACTGCATAGACGTTGTTAAAGAGGCCGATCACTTGGTTCCCCGGAATGGTCACTCCGCGAGAGGCCGCTGCAGCCGTGGGGCCCGCCTGAGTCACCACGCCCAACTGCTGCGTGCCAGCCGCGCTTTTCACAGCATCGACCAAGGTCTGATAGTCTTTTTCCGTCGGGTGCACGCTCCATCCTTCGCGGGGGGCAGGGGATTGTGCCTGCGCAGTGGCAGTGGCGGCAAGAAGGGCAAGGGCGGCGAAAGTCGGTCGCATAAAAACTCTCCGTCTACGAATGTGCTGCCTACATAGCGCAGTCCGCGTTCACGGTGCGTCACGCCTAGGTGATGTTGACGCGTCGCGGCCCTTTTTCCCGTTGTCTGCAGAGTGAAGCAAGCCGGATGCCGTGAGCCCGCGCGCGATGTTGCAGGCCATCAAGCGTTGCGATGTGAACAACGGCCCGGTGAAACCCAACTGATGGGCCAATAGCGTATCAAAGAGAATGAGTGTTTGGGTCGGCCCAAGCGCCAGTCTAAAGTGCTGTGGATCAACACTGTTCGCTCTATGGCGTCACTGGAGCGGGTGAAGGGAATCGAACCCTCGTCGTCAGCTTGGGAAGCTGCTGCTCTACCATTGAGCTACACCCGCGTTCGACGCTGGTTAGCCGTGCTGTGCGTGCCGGTCAAGTCTGTTCCGTCTTTGGGGATACGCGCCGCTGTCCGCGCCGCCGACCGGGTGTTACTCCCGCGCCAAAGCGGGCGTCGGGCAAGGGCGTGTGCGCCCGGAGCAGCGGAAAAGGATCGCTGGCATGTGGCAGGGCGCTGGCAGCGACGAAATGCTCTTGAAAGCGCGGGGCGATCGCGGTTTCGATCTTGTCGATCTGGCGGCTCAGTAATTCAACTTGCCGCCGCGCCGCGCGGCTGCACAGCGCCATCCTTGCGCCGGTTCCGGCCGCATTGCCAGCGCCGTGGACGTTTTCCAGCGCGCAGTCAGGGATCATTCCAAGCACCAACGCGTGCAAAGGTGAGATATGCGCGCCAAACGCCCCGGCCAGCACAACGCGGTCAACGGTGTCTGTTCCAAACTCGTCCATAAGCAGGCGCGCCCCGGCATACAGCGCCGATTTGGCAAGCTGAATGGCGCGGATGTCATTCTGTGTCACGGCGATCAAAGGTCCACCGGTTTCCCTGGCGTCATGCAGAACATATGAAAAGGTGCGTCCCTCTGCGATGATCCGGTCGCCTCCGCCAGCCTGCGGCGGACCAATCAGACCGGAGGCATCCAGTAGTCCGGCCATACGCAATTCCGCGACGGCTTCAATAATACCTGATCCGCAAATGCCAGTGATGTTGGCCGTCGGCAAGCTGTCGGTGAACCCCGGATCGTCCGACCAAAGATCGCTGCCGATCACCTGAAAGCGCGGCGTCCCGGTTTCGGCGTCGATCCGGACCCTTTCGATTGCGCCGGGTGCGGCCCGCTGGCCTGCACTGATCTGTGCACCTTCAAATGCAGGTCCGGTAGGCGAAGAACAGGCCAGCACGCGGCTGCGGTTTCCAAGAAGCAATTCGGCATTCGTGCCAACATCCACGACCAGCACCAGATCCTCGGACTGGTCCGGCGCTTCGGCCAGCGCCACTGCTGCCGCGTCTGCGCCCACATGCCCCGCAATGCAGGGAAGGACATAGGCACGGGCGGTCGATGAAAGTGCGTCGAGGTTCAGATCACGCGCAGCCATTCTCAAGGCGCCGGATTGTGCCAAAGCAAATGGCGCTTGGCCAAGCTCGACCGGATCAATCCCAAGCAGCAAGTGATGCATGACCGGATTGCAAACCACTGTTATTTCAACAATCAAGGATGGATCAATTTGGGCCTCCGCCATGAGATCACTCATGAGAGCATTGAGACGATCGCGAACAGCTTTGGTCATCTCTTCTGCGCCGCCGGGGTTCATCATCCCGTAAGACACGCGGCTCATCAAATCCTCGCCGAACCGGATCTGCGGGTTCATGACACCGCCAGAGGCAACTACAGTGCCAGTTGCAAGATCGCAAAGATGGGCAGCTATGGTTGTGGAGCCGAGGTCGATGGCCATACCGTGCAAGTTTGAGGTCGGCAATTCGGGCCACAATCCGATGAGAAGCGGCGCGTCTGTTCCGTCATCAAACACAGCCGCTGCAACCTGCCAAGCCCCTTTGCGGAGGGCGGTTTGCAGCTTTGGCAACAAAAGTGGATCGCATTTAAGCGTGCCGAAAACACCCCATTGTGCGGTAAGTGCTGCGGAGAGACGCTCAAAATCGCCAGTCGGATCATGCATGTCCGGCTGTTCAACATCAACAAGATAGATCCGGGTGGCAGGGTCCATTTTGATTGGGCGATCACTCGCAGCCTTGCGGACAATTTGCTTATGGACCTGACTTTCTGGCGGCACGTCAATTACGACGTCACTTTGAATAAGGGCCTGACATCCGAGCCGTCTTCCGTCTATCAAACCTCGCTTGGCGCGGTATCTTTCTTCGACTTGATTCCAAGGAGACAACGCAGTTTCCGTAACGCTGACACCATGTTTGGCAAATTCGCCGGAGCCGGGCGTGATTTGGCACCGTGAGCAAATTCCGCGGCCGCCGCACACTGAATCGAGATCGACACCAAGCTGCCGGGCTGCTGTCAGGACAGGCGTGCCAACAGCGAAACGGCCCCGCTTGCCCGAAGGTGTAAAAACAACAAGTGGATCGGTCATAGAGCTGACCTTTGTATTGAAAACTTTGTTGAAGAACTCTTGGCACTCAGAAAACGACCAATTTTTCTGCCAAGCAGATGCCCGTTAGTCCGCCGCGATGGCGCGGGCTTGGAAACGGGCCGCAGACTTCGATCACGTGGAACCCGCGCCTGTCCGCCGGCCATTCCAACCGGTGACGTCCAACGACGCGGTCCACACAGCGGGCTTTTCGTCTGACCATACCGCTGGTTTACTCTGCATGAGCACAGAAAATCAGGTTGGGCCACTGCTGACACGCAACTTATTGGGCGCACCAGTTCTGAACATTCATACTCGAAAGCTCGCGATATCATGGTTTGCGCTTCCCTAATTCTCAGCCGCGGCGACGACGCCGTCCGCTTCGGCCCGAACCGGTTTGTTGCGCAACACTGCTGGCTTCTGCGAAGGATGTGCCTTCGGCCACTGCATCAAGCACGCGGGAAAAGCCGATCCAATTGCCGCCATTTGCATCATGATTCATCAGAAAATTCGCCGCCCGGATGGCTTCCATTTCGACGGGGCGGACCGGGTTCATGATGGCACTTGTCATGCCTGCGCCGATGGCCATGGGAAGAAACGCCGCGTTGATGCCGTGGCGATGCGGCAAGCCGAAGCTGATGTTCGACGCGCCGCACGTTGTGTTGACACCCAACTCTTCCCGCAATCGGCGCACCAGTGTGAACACCTGTCTGCCGGCGCTCGGCATTGCGCCCACTGGCATAACCAAGGGATCGACCACGATGTCGTGTGCGGGGATACCGAAATCTGCTGCCCGCTGAACGATTTTCTTGGCAACCTCAAAGCGGATATCGGGATCTTCTGAAATGCCTGTGTCATCGTTTGAAATGGCGACCACGGGAACATTGTATTTCTTCACCAGCGGCAGGATCAATTCCAGTCGCTCTTCTTCGCCTGTGACGGAATTCAGCAAGGGGCGGCCTTTGGCCAACTCAAGCCCTTTCTCAAGAGCAGCGGGAACAGAACTGTCGATGCACAGCGGCACGTCGACCAACCTTTGAACCAAGTCAATCATTTGCCCCATCAGCGGCGGCTCGGTCTCGTTCGGGTTCGGGTTCGAATTATACACAACGCCTGCATTCACATCGAGGATCATCGCCCCGCACGCCACCTGCTCAATGGCGTCCCGTTCCACGGTGCTGAAATCGCCGGCTTCCAATTCGGCGGCAAGTTTCTTGCGGCCTGTCGGGTTGATCCGCTCGCCTATCACACAGAACGGTTCGTCAAAGCCGATGGTCACGGTGCGGGTTGCGGATTCGACGGTTGTTCTGGTCATTGGGCTTATCCTTTCAGCCGGGCGAGAAGCGCGGGAAGTTCGGGGTCGGAAAAGTCGTTTACGGTTGCCTGCGCCCCGCTTGCGCGGAGAGCCGCATCGTTCAACGAGGATCGGACGCCAACGGTGAAGGCCCCTGAAGCGCGGGCCGCGCGAAGGCCAGATGGGCTGTCTTCAAAGGCAATGCACCGGGTTGGAGCAACGCCGAGGCTGTCCATCGCCGCCAGATACGGGTCCGGGTAAGGCTTCGCGCGGGCGCATTCCTCGCCGATTACAACGGTTTCGAATGTCGTTTCCAACCCGATCGCCGACAGCATCGTCAGCGCGTTCAATCGCGGGGCGTTGGTCACAACGGCCAGTCCCCACCCTTGACGTCGGGCGAAGTCCAGCAGTTCTACCACTCCTGGCATTGGGGGCGCGTGTGCGCCCAGAAGGTCGCGGAACCGGGCCTCTTTGTCATCTGACATCGCTTGGGCATTTTGCTTTGGGAAATGCTTTTCGAAAATGTCGCCGTTATGGTGGCCGTGAATTTCGCGGAAATAGAACGCCTCATCAATCGTGTGCCCGTGCTCTGCAAACAGATCACGGAAGACTTTGAAATGCAGTGTGTCGGAATTGATAAGTGTTCCGTCCAAGTCGAAAAGAAGGGCAGCGGTTGGGGAGGGGAGTGATGTCACGACGGCTCCTGTGGCTTGGAATGGGCCTGTGCCCAGTCTGTTGCCGCAGTAATGCCGCCAAGCGGGAAAAAGTGAACCCGGTCAATTGCGAAGTCCGGATTGGAGGATTTGTGCACAGCGAGCGCGCGAAGCATCTCCAGTGGCTCGAAGGGTCGAACAAGTCGGGTGACGTCCCGTGCCCGGCGTTGCAGGACCCGCAAAGATGGGCCAACACCGCACGCCACAGAAAAGCGGATCAGCGTTTGCAGTTTGGCGGGGCCTGCCACACCAATATGGATCGGCATGTCAATCCCTTCGGCGCCAAGACGGTCCGCCCATGCAATCACCGGCTCGGGCTCAAAGCAGAATTGCGTCACAAGCGCGACGGCAGCGTCTGTTCTCGACTTGAAATCCTGCTTCCAGCGCAGGGCATCCATCACGGCGCGGTCAGATCCATCGGGATCGATGTCGCGGTTGCCTTCGGGGTGGCCTGCGACATGCAAGCGTGTGAACCCGGCGCGGTCAAACTCGCCGGAATCCAGAAGTTGCATGGAATTGTCGAATGCACCGGTGGGCGCACTGACGCCGCCCGCCAGAACCAGTGCCTGGTGAACGCCGGCTTCCCCTTGATATCTTGCGATCCAATCGGCAAGCGTCGCCGCGTCGGGTATCAGACGCGCGGGGAAATGTGGCATGGGGTTGAACCCTGCGTGCGCAAGGCGCGCGGCGGTTGCCACCATGTCCTCAATCGGGGTGCCGTCTATGTGCGCGATGTAGACGCGGGTCCCGGCTGGAAGCAGCGTAGAAAAGTCATCGATCTTTGCGGCCGTCCTTGGCATGACTTCGACCGAGAAATCGTTCAGAAGGTTGCTTAGGGCGGATTGCGCCGATGGCGACGCGTCTGGGCGACGTCGGAAATCGATAAGAGCCATGCGCAGTTTCCTTTGTCGCCGGGATCACGCCCAGCCGTTATTTTCGATGAGCTTTTTGAGATGATCGTTGTCGTAGTCTCGTTCGATCCGGGCGGCGACCTGCGCAGCATCTGTATCGCTGTCGTCTTTGGCTGGTGCCTTGCGCCATTGGGCAAGATAGTCATCGGTTCCCGCAGCGCCACTGCGCATTGCGGCCCGGTCTATTGCCTGCTCAAACCTTTCAGTCAGAGTGACTTTTTTAGCGTTGCGCCCCCGGCCAGCAAGAACCTGGGCAGGAATATCACGCCAATAGACAATTTTGATGCCGGACATTTCTCGCCCCTGAATTCTTGCCGTACCCAAATTGCTAACAGCCCTGTTTCTCGGGTCATGGCCTGATTTCGACCCTGCGGGGTCTGTCCGCGACCCAAAGCCGCGAATGCAGGGACGCGCGGCGCAATCGTGAAGCGCCAAGTCGCACAAGACCTGTAGCGCGGCTTGCGTCATTGCCTTGTGGTGTTTACATTTAACACAACTGAAAATGGAGGGCGTAATGGCGCCCAAGCGTCTCGGCCCCGCGGCTGTGATCCCGGCAACGGTTGATCGCGCGCGGCGTATCGCACCCAGAATAGAGCCGTATGCGGCGCTTGATCTGGGAACTAATAGCTGCCGCATGCTGATTGCCCGTCCTGACGGGCATCAGGTGAGGATCATCGACAGCTTTTCCAAAGCTGTTCAACTTGGCGCCGGTCTTGAGTCGTCGGGGAATTTGTCGCGCATGTCCATTCGCCGGACTGTGCAGGCCCTGCGCGTGTGCCAGCGCAAGTTGGAACAGCATAACGTGAGCAAAATGCGACTTGTCGCAACCGAAGCCTGTCGGCGTGCCCGCAATGGCAATGCGTTCATTTCGCAAGTTCTGCGCGAAACTGGTCTGCGGCTGGACGTCATCACCCCTGAAGAAGAAGCGCGGCTTGCCGTGGTCAGTTGCGGGCCGCTTGTCCATGCTGAAGCAGAACAATTGCTGGTGGTGGATATTGGCGGCGGGTCAACCGAGCTTGTTTGGATTGATCTCTCACAGGTCGCACCGGAACACCGTTCCGCTGCGGTTCTTTCGCTTCACGATTGCTCTTTCGCCAATGCGGGATTCGGAGCGCGGGTTGTGGACTGGATTTCTGTGCCTCTGGGCGTTGCGACCCTGCGGGACCGGTTTTCCGATGTGCAGGACGATGCCGGGGCCTTCGCCTTGATGAGTTGGTACTTCGAAGAGAATTTGGCAGATTTCATCCCATATGCGGGAACGCACCGCAAAGCCGGGTTCCAGATTGTGGGCACTTCCGGCACCGTGACCACAGTTGCTGCGTCGCATCTGGGGTTGCGCCGGTATGACCGTGCCTTGGTGGATGGGCTGGTTTTGACCTCTGATGAAATTGACGCCGTGATCCGAGACTACTTGCGTCTTGGCCCGGAAGGGCGCAAGAGCGACGGCCGCATTGGGCGTGACCGGCATATGCTGATCATGCCCGGCGCGGCGATCCTGCAAGCCCTCTTGCGGCTATGGCCCACAGACCGTCTTTCGGTGGCGGATCGGGGTCTGCGCGAAGGTTTGCTTTATGCACAGATGAGCCGCGACGGGGTGTTCCCGACGGCAGACAGACCGGCTGGAATGTCGGGCGGAAAGGGCGCCTGAAATGGCCAAGAAAACCAGCGGCCGGGGGCAGCGAGATCTGTTTGTGAAGGTCAAGACAGCGCGCGGGCGCAAGATGTCATCGACCAAATGGTTGCAGCGTCAACTCAACGACCCGTACGTGGCGCGCGCGCGGGCCGAAGGGTATCGCGGGCGTGCAGCGTTCAAGATTATGGATCTGGACGACCAGTTCCGCTTTTTGGTGCCGGGGGCCCGCGTGGTCGATCTGGGCTGCGCTCCGGGCGGCTGGTTGCAGGTGGCTGTACCGCGGATCAATGCAGATGGCGAGAAGTCAGGTAAGGCGCGGGGGCGGATCATCGGGATTGACCTTCAAGAGGTAGACCCGATCCCCGGCGCGGAAATCCATGTTCTCGATTTCATGGAAGAAGGGGCGGATATTCAGGTCAAGGAATGGCTTGGCGGCCCAGCGGATGTGGTCATGTCCGATATGGCCGCGTCCAGTTCGGGGCATAAACAGACCGATCACCTGCGCATTGTTGCCTTGTGCGAAGCCGCTGCTGAACTGGCCTTTGACGTGCTGGACGAAGGCGGCACGTTTGTGGCCAAAGTCCTTGCCGGCGGCGCAGAAGGGCAATTGCAGGCCCTTTTGAAAAAGCGGTTTGAAAAAGTGTCCAACGTCAAACCGCCATCAAGCCGGTCTGACAGTTCTGAAAAGTTCGTCGTGGCACGGGGGTATCGCGGACGCCCTGAGGCGGATGATGACGCAGAGGGCGCCGAGGCTGTATAAGGGCCTCAGGCCAACGCCATGACCAGCCAGTACACGCCGCCAAGCCCGATCAGCACAGAAGCGGGTCGCGCGATGGCCGCCGTGTACCACGGCTTGTTCCGGAACCAGTACCCGACCGTTGCAAAGGCAATCGCGATAACCGCAAGTTGTCCGATCTCCACCCCGACGTTGAAGGCAGCCAACGAGGCGAGCCTCGCCCCCTCGGGCAAGCCGATTTCGGCCAGCATTGCCGCAAAACCCATCCCGTGAAGCAGGCCAAATCCTGCGACAATCGCAAGCCGGTTTCGCGCCTGCGCAGGGGTCGGCGCAGCCCCGGCTTTCCAAATATTTTCTACTGCGATCCATATGATCGAAGCGGCAATGATCGGCTCAACCAATCCGCGCGGCAAAGTCACAATGTCGAAGGTCGCCAAGCCCAAGGTCACACTGTGGGCGAGGGTAAAGGCGGTCACTTGCAAAAGCAGGGGACGCATCCGCGTTGAATAAAAGAACAGCCCGAGCACAAAGGCGATGTGATCCGCGCCTAGCGGGATGATATGGCGATATCCCGCGACGAGATAGCTGACCAAACCGCCTGAAAGACTTGTCCCCGCAGCTTGCAGTGGCGGGCTGGAAATCCCACCGGTCAGAAACCCGGTATATCCGTCTTCGCCTGTCTGCCGCAGGATCAGTGGACCCATCATCGTTGACCATGAGAATGACACAGATGCGGAGTCGCTTGGCAGATCAGCGATGACCGTCAATGTCCCGTCGCGGGCCAAATCGGTCGATATGCCGTCGGGAACGGACACGCTTTGCAGCAAGACGGGCAGCACAGCGCCGTCAGACACAAGCCGGAAATTATTCGACAAACGCGGCCAAGCGGCGCGCACCCGTTTTTCAAGATCATCACCGGGCAAGCTTCGCAAGGCGTCGTGCTGGGCTGACAGAGGGCTATCGTTGGTGTTCTCAATGGCAGCCAAGTTCATTCCGACCAGAACAGGCTCCAGCGGCATCATAATGCGCATCGTCACGTTTTGCGCATCTATGGTGATGTCCGCAACCGCAGGGCGGGTTTCGTGCGCCTGTGCCGTGGGAACGGGGTCCAACAGAAAAAGGCATGTCAAAACGATCGTAAGGAAGCGCAAAAAATACATGGCGATCTCGTCTTGGGTGTGGTGTTGTTCCTGACCTAGCAGATGTGACCTGTTTTGCCAGACGCGGCGCTCTATCAGGTCGCGCGGATCAAAGGAGTGATGGCATGCGTTCCTTGCTAAAGGTTTTGTCGGCTCTTGTTGCGTTTGCCGCGGGTCCGGTGGCGGGTCATGAGTTCTGGATCGAACCGGTCAACTTCTCGGTTGCCCCCGGCGCTTTGGTAACGGCTGACCTGCGCGTCGGCGAGATGTTTGAAGGAACGACCTATTCGTACTTTCCGGATAATTTTCTGCGGTTTGACGCAGGTCCGGTTCAGGAGCCAAAGCCTGTTGCAGGGCGCATGGGCGACCGTCCCGCCATGGCGATGCAGACAGGCAAGCCGGGTCTTTGGGTCATTGTGCACGAGACGACGCCACTTTGGCTGACATATGATGGGTTTGAGCGCTTTGTAAGGTTCACCGATTTGCATGACCTCTCTGACGCGCAGCAATTACACACGGCGCGCGGTCTTCCCAGCGTGGGCTTTCGCGAGATGTATTATCGTCATGCCAAGGCGCTTGTTGCGGTTGGTGATGCGCGGCGCGGTGCGGATCGCAGGGTTGGCCTGCTGGTCGAGATTGTGGCCGAGACAAATCCGTACGCAGTGATCGGCGGTGGCGAGGTGACCTTGCGGATGTATGAAACCGGGACGCCCCGCGCCAACGCCCAGATCGAGATTTACGTTCGCACGGTTGACGGGGTCGAACAGCGCATGCTGCGCAGCGATGGCGAGGGGCGTGTGACCACGGCCTTGCCGTCAGGGGCGCAGGTCATGGCCAATTTCACTACCATCGCGCCGCTTGATGGTGATCCCGACGCGCGGGAGGCTGTTTGGATGTCACGCTGGGCCTCACTCACCTTCGCGATGCCCTAGGGCGCTGTTTGACCTGCATTGGGCAGGGGCGGCCGAATACGCCCAAGAACGGCATAGTCACGGTAAAGATGATCAACGTCTGCCGTGCCACGATTCTTTGCTGCAAGTGTCTGGATCTGGGCGGTCAGTTCTGCGCGCGGGGCGACATGAAACAGCGCCAGCCAGGCCAACAACCCTTTTGAGAACCATCTTGGCAGTTGCTTTTGCTGACTGAAATCCACCAGCGCGAGTTGACCGCCCGGCGCTGTCTGACCGAGGCTACGGGCCAGCGCTGTTTGCCAATCTGGGATCATGGACAGGCTATAGGAAATGAACACACGGTCAAAATTTGGCAGGCCAAACAACCCTTGTGCCGTGAAGTCGGTCGCGTCCGCCTGAACCAATGTCGTGCGATCCGAAAGCCCGGCCCGTTTCAGATTGGAACGGGCCGTCGTTAGCATTTCAGTCGAAATATCAAAGCCGAAAAGTTGCGCGTTCGGGTATCTTTGCCCGACCTTGATCAGGTTTCGACCGGTTCCGCAGGCGACCTCCAGCACGGTGCCGCCGGGTGGTACATCGAGCCCTTCAATCAGCCGGTCGCGCCCCAGCAAATAGTATTTGCGGGTAAAGTCATAAATGAACCGCTGGTTGCGATAGACCGCGTTCATCAATTGGTCGTGGCCGGTTGAATGATCGCTCATCTGTCAGCCTCTGAATTTATAGACGTGCACGCCGCCATAAATTGCCGAACGGTCCTCGGCCCAGAGTTGGCCGCAGCCGGGTTGATACCTCCAGCGGGCAAGAAGTGCGTCAGGCACCCGGCCCGGCAGGATGTCAGGCCCGCCGCCGGTACGATACAAAACGCGGGCACCGGACGCAGCGGTGCGGGTGATCTGGGTCCAAAGGGCGGTAAGCTGTGCGTCGCTCATCCAGTCTTGTGCGTCGAGCAGAACAAAGGCTTGGGTGCTGTCCTCATCCCGATCGGCAAGCATGTCGGTCAGGTTGCGATTGACGATGCTTGCAAGCGGGGCATAGGCGCGCACCGCGTCATAATTTGCGGGATCAAGATAGGGCGGCACGGGTCCGGTGCCGTCGTCGCGATACCCGCGGTTGAACGCGGCCCATGCGAAGTAGTTGTCAGAAATTGGAAAGTCGCACATCAGCTTGCGTGTGCGTTCGCGCAGCACCGGAACGATGTCACCGCCACCATCAAGAGCCAGTTTTTCGAATTGTGCCGGTGGAATGCCGAGACCGAAAAGCGATGCGCGGCGGCGCGCGAGAACACGTATCAGGCGATTTTCAAACAGGGGCGCCATTTGGGCATCGAAGAAGGCCCGCTGATCTTCCATGGTTCGCGAAGCCAAAAAGGGGCGGTAGTCCACACCCGCCATCCGCGAGATATGATGCATTGCGGTGATGAAGCGACCAAGAGCGCCAAAGCGATAAAAGCCGCGCGCGAACATTTCGATCCGCCGGGGCAGGGTGCCTTGACGGGCTTCCCACCATGTGCGGCTGACCGGGTCCAGAACCGGGGCGATGTAGCGATCATACAGTGCCGGATTGCCCGGGCGATCTGCATGCCCAAAAAAGTCGTAAAACGCGGCCTGATCGGGCAACGCCGTGGCTGATGCAATCTTGAGACGGTTCAACGCCACATGGGCTGGCGACAAATCCACTGCCGTCACTGATCCCGGGGCGGCGGTAAGATAGCTCATCATGTTGCACCCGCCCGAGGCGATGCAGACGATATTGTCACCCGGCTGAAGCGCTAAGCCCTTCATATCGACAACTGGGTCTTCCCAGATTTGCGCGTAGACAAGGCCCTGAAATAGTCGCGAAAAGGCGCGTTCTTGTAAGCCTGTTCTGCTTAGGGCGCGGTTTTGATGGACGGCACCGGAAAGCTGCTTTCGTGCAAGGTTGGTCTGCGGCATGTGCGATTGTCCTTTGGGGTCGTCAGACCGCCGTTTCGGTGACGTGCTCTGTATCGAAATCCACCTTGGGTGCTTGCGCCTGGGCACGTGCGCGTACTTTCTTGCGGTGTTCTGATCGACGGACCGTTCTGGCCCAATCGATCAATTGCAGTTTCCCGTGATGGTGTTCGACAATCGCAGTGCAACTTTCGACCCAATCGCCACAGTTGACATACAGCACGTCATCGACACGGCACAGTTCTGCTTTGTGGATGTGGCCGCACACGATCCCGTCAAAACCGCCACGTCGGGCTTCATCGGCCAAAACGCCTTCGTATTCCCCGATGAAATTTACTGCGCGCTTGACCTGTTGTTTGGCCCAATTGGACAACGACCAGAATTGGCCTCCCCAAAGCCTTCGTACCCGGTTCACCCATGTGTTCAGCAAAAGTACAGTGTTGTAGGCCCGGTCGCCCACATGGGCGAGCCATTTTGCATTCATGACCACAACATCGAACTGGTCGCCGTGGGTGATCAGCAGACGTTCACCGCAAGCGGTGACATGCTCGTCCTTTGCCTTGACTTCGATCCCGCCAAAGTGAGTGCCAAGGTAGCTGCGCATCACCTCGTCATGGTTGCCCGGAATATAGGTAATCGGCGTGCCAGCATGCGCTTTGGCCATCAACGCTTCGACGACGTTGTTATGAGCCTGCGGCCAATGCCAACCGCGCCGCAATCGCCAGCCGTCAAAAATATCGCCCACCAGAAAAATTTTATCGGCGTCGTGATGATCTAGAAAATCCAGAAGCATATCGGCTTGACAGCCGCGCGTGCCGAGATGGATATCTGACAGGAACAGGGTTCGGACGTGTTTTTTTGGCGGCGATGACTGTTCGTTCATACCGGGAAGATACGCCAAAAATCATGACATCGCCATGACAGGCTTTGGCCCCCAATCATCCCGTGAGTGATCTGATCAGTGTGGATCATGGGCACCGCTGCCCTGTTCAGCCCGCCCAGCCGACGAAAAGCGTGAAATCAGATTACGCAGCGCGTCGCGATCCACGGGCTTTGGCAGAAACGCATCCATACCAGCGGCGTGGTAGCGGGCTGGATCGTTCAAATGTGCCGAACAGCCGATGATAGGGGTGCTTTGGCAAGGTTTGGGCGCGTTGCGGATGCGCTTCGTCGCACCGATTCCGTCAAGTCGCGGCATCGCAACATCCATGAACACCAGATCATAGGGCCGCGCCTCAATCTCGTTCACTGCAGCGAGTCCATCCGGGGTCGTGGTCACACGGTGGCCAAGCTCGGTCAGCATTTCGTGCATCATGGCGCGGCTCATCGGATTGTCTTCGGCGACCAGAATATCCAGACCGCTGGTTTGCAGGGCGCCAGATTCTGAGAGCGGCGCGGTCGTCGTGTTGTCCACTTCTTCGGCGGATATCTCTTCGGGTGTTCCGACATTGAGCTCAAAGAAAAAAGTAGACCCATAGCCTGGCTGTGATGTGACCCCGACACGCCCGCCCATGGCGGTCGCAATCTCGTTGCTGATGGACAGGCCAAGCCCCCATCCACCGCGATCATTGCAACACTCAGCGCCCACTTGCACGAACGGTTTGAAAAGCTGTGAAATCTGCGCATCGGTCATGCCCGGCCCGGTATCGGTCACTTCGAATCGGATGCGACGCTGATCCCCCGCTTGACCCGCTTCCTCAATGGCGAGGGTGACCCGGCCTTCGTCTGTGAATTTTACCGCGTTGCCCAAAAAGTTATTTAAGACCTGCTGGATGCGGCCCTCGTCTGCGATGATCTGGCTTGGAAGGCCTTGATCTTTGGCGATGCGCAATCGCAACCCTTTGTCATTGGCCGCAGTTTGCCACCAATCAGCAAGTTTTCTAATAAATTCATTTAAATCAAATATTTCTGCATCTATCTTTAACTGTCCGGCTTCAATTTGGCTGAGATCTAACAAGTCGGTCAGCAAATTCATTAGTGTGCCGCCCGCGCTTTGGATCGCGTCCACATGGGTGCGACGCTTGTCATCAAGATCGGACAGTTTCAACAGTTGCGTAAAGCCAAGGATCGCGTTCATCGGCGTCCTGATTTCGTGGCTCATTGCCGCCAGAAACCGAGATTTTGCGGCATTCGCCTCTTTCACGTCGGCGATTGCGGCTCCCAATGCGGCTTGCATGGCGCGTGCTTCGCTATTGTCAAACATCGATACCAAGACGCGCACGATGCGCCCGGTGTCGTCGATTTGGGTACGGGCGGACAGAACGACCGGCAACACGGTGCCATCAGCGCGTAAAAAGTCGAACTGAGCCCCTTGGATGACGCGTGTTTCCGTGAAGCGGGGGAGGGTTTCTGTGTCGGCCCTTTGGCGGCTTTCGGGGGTCAAGAAATCCAGCGCACAGATGCCATGCAGGGCTGTCATATCGTACCCGGTTGCCTCGCACCACGCGCGGCTGGCTCGCATGATTTTCCAGTCTGCACTGGCCGCAAACATATAGACCGGCGCATGGTCAAAGAAGGCATCAATTGCATCGTCGGGAGCACTGAGCCAGCTATCGAGATCCGACCGTTTCATTTTGATCACTCATCTTGCTTCCGCAGCGAGCTTTATGAATCAACCCTAAGGTTTCCCCCGCTGCGACAGATTATTGCGTCAAGTGATCTGCATGTCGAGTCTTCTTTACGTTGCAAGGACTTGCCTAGTTTCGAGTCCCTGAAAAGCGGGCTTGCCAATCTTCGCGGGCTTCATCGGTGATTTTGGCAAACAGGACGCCGGGTACGCGGAAGGCATGGCCTGGCGCAAAGCGATACAGCGCTTCGTCGCAGTCATCGGGCCATGACAGATCTTCGGTTCCCATGGCATCGGCCATTTCTGCGCTCGCATCAGGAATGAAGGGGTGCGACAGGGCCGCATAGACCCCGATGAGGTTCAGCGCAAATCGTGTTACAGCGGCAGCGGCGTCTGGGTCCGTCTTAAACAGAGACCACGGCGCGGCTTCCTGAAGATATTCGTTGCCCAGAACCCAAATAGCGCGAAGTTCAGCGGCCGCTTTGCGGATTTCGATGGCTTCCAAATGAGCGTTATAGTTGGCAATTCGGGCGCGCAACGCGTTGATCACATCGTCTTCGCGGCGACCATAGGTGCCGCCTTCTGGCACGACCTCGCCAAATTTGGACCGACAGAATTTCGTGATCCGGCTGACGAAATTGCCGAGTACGTCCGCCAGATCCTTGTTCACGCTGGCTTGGAAATTCTCCCATGTGAATTCGCTGTCCGAACTTTCCGGGGCGTGTGACAGCAGCCACCAGCGCCAGTAATCCGATGGTAACAGGTCAAGCGCTTGATCCATGAACACGCCGCGCCCCTGAGACGTCGAGAATTGGCCGCCGTCATAGTTCAGATAGTTGAACGATTTGATGTAATCGACCAGCTTCCACGGTTCTCCAGACCCCATGATCGTGGCCGGGAAGCTCAGGGTGTGGAACGGGACGTTGTCTTTGCCCATGAACTGAACATAGCGCACGTCGTCGGCGCCTTTGTCTGTCCGCCACCAGCGTTCCCAATCTGCGTCAGACTTGTTGTTCGCCTCAGCCCATTCGGCAGCGGCGGCGATGTATTCAATCGGCGCGTCGAACCAGACGTAAAAAACTTTGCCCTCCATGCCCGGCCAGTCGGCTTCGCCCTTTTTTACCGGGATCCCCCAGTCAAGGTCGCGTGTGATGCCCCGGTCGCGCAACCCGTCACCATCGTTCAGCCATTT
The DNA here is from genome assembly GCF_004358675.1 of Meridianimarinicoccus aquatilis. Classification (GTDB taxonomy): domain Bacteria; phylum Pseudomonadota; class Alphaproteobacteria; order Rhodobacterales; family Rhodobacteraceae; genus Meridianimarinicoccus; species Meridianimarinicoccus aquatilis. The sequence goes on from NZ_SMZO01000021.1 coordinate 49,234, forward strand.
GCGTGCAATCGACGTGGTCAGGATTGGCCAGTCAGATTTACTGTCGATCCAGTCGTTCAGAGTTTGCCGCATGGAGGATTGGCGCAGGTAAAGGTGTTTGGTCTCGCGCACCTCTAGGTCGGTCGAGCCGCTGATCGCGCTGCGGGCATCGATCAAGTCGGTTGGGTCAAGCTGCTTGGTGCAATTTTCGCACTGGTCGCCGCGCGCTTTGTCATAGCCGCAGTTGGGACAAGTGCCTTCGATGTAGCGGTCTGGCAAGAAGCGCCCGTCGGCGTTGGAAAAAACCTGCCGTTCACTGACTTCTTCGATCAAACCGGCGTCGGCCAACCGCCCGGCCAAGTGTTGTGTCAGGCGGTGGTTTTGCGGGCTGGAGGACCGGCCGAAATGGTCGAATGACAGGCGAAAGCCGCGGGCAAGCTCGGCCTGAACGGCGTGCATTTCGGCGCAATACTCTGACACGGGCTTTCCGGCCTTGGCGGCGGCAAGCTCTGCCGGGGTGCCATGTTCGTCGGTGGCGCACAGAAACATTACCTCGTTGCCGCGTGCGCGATTGTACCGTGCAAACAGATCTGCGGGCAGTTGGCTGCCGACAAGGTTACCCAAGTGCTTGATCCCGTTGATATAGGGGATCGCCGAAGTGATGAGAATCCGTGCCATGTCGTGCCGTTCCTTGCGCCGCTTGTTGGAGCAGGTGCTAGCGCACTCAGGGGCGAAGTTCCAGCGGTCAGTCGCTTAGGCGTAACCTTGCGCGAATGTCGAGGGTCACGGTTTCTTCGACCAAGTCGGGATAGCCTGATGCGCCAAAGTCATGACGGTTGATTGCGCCGGTCAGGCGCACGGTCAGCTTGCTGCGGTCGCCCGGCGCGCTGCCTTCGGGCCTATAAATCGTTGCCTCTAACGTGAGCGGGCGGGTGACGCCGCGCACAGTTACATCGCCAGTGACCACGGCGCCGCCGGGTTTGGCGGTCACGGATCGGCTTATGAACACGATCTCGGGGTACTGAGCTGTGTTTAAAACATCCTGACTTTTCAGGGTGCTGGTGATCAACCCTGTGCTCGTCTCGGCCTTGTTCGGGTTGAGTGTCACCGCAGTTCGAGAGGCTGCAGCATTGTCGAAATCCAGCACAATATCCGCCGTGCTGACCGGCATGGTCCCAGCCCCGTCCACGCCGCCCAAAGTGTAGGTGAAGCGCACTTCGGACCCCTGCGCGTCAAGCGCATACCGTGCGGGAGCAGCCCAGGCGACGCTGGTGCAGGTGAAATACAAAATACAAAGGAGGGCGCGGTTCCACATGCCATGAGCATAGATCAGTTTTATAAGGCGCGGGATAAATTCAGCGTCATCTGTGAAGAATTCTGAGATACGCCCAGCGTATGAAGTTTGTATTCCGCCTGTTTGCCTCGCTCGGGACGCATAATTTGTCCTGTCAAGGTAAGGAGAGCATCCTTGACGTAAGGTTGATGTAGTGCTCGAATGTGTCGCGTATCGAAAACTGGAGTCATTATGCGTGCTTTAACAATCTCCGCCATAGCAACGCTGCTTGCAGCGCAATCGGCACAGGCCGTTTCCCTTTTTGACAGCAGCGTTGCATTCAATGCAGCTTTGCCTGTTGGCAGTGCGACAACAACCGAGACATTTGGCTCAAGCGCCACTGGGAATGTCCTGACCTTTTCCGGAATCACATCAACTTTTGCGCCCAATGGAAACACGTTTGGGAAACATGCTATCAGCGGTGGCGTATTGGACCTGTTCATCGAAGGGGATGCGCCCATCTTGATGACTTGGGATCTTCCCAGCGATGTTGTTGGCCTTGGGTTTGATGTGTTTGGTGTAAACTCGGCCAATTTTGACGGTGTTTTCATCACCATTGATGATGGGAGCGGCGCGCAAAACTATAATCTGTACGAGACGGCGGGCGGAAGCAGCTCCGGCAATATCGATGGGTTTGTTGGATTCATTTTTGCGGGTCCAGTCGCCTCGGTTAGCTTTAGCGGGCCGGGCGGTTTTGGGTTCAGCGGAGATGATTTTGATATAGACAATCTTCAGATCGTTACTCAATCTGGCACTTCGGTGGTTCCGCTGCCGGCGTCATTGCCTTTGGCGTTGGCAGGCTTGGGGGCCTTTGCGGCCATTCGCGGACGCCGCAAATCCTGATTTTCGTTCCTATGTGTTATGGCCGGTCGCCTGAAAGGGCGGCCGGGCGTAAGGCGGGATCACACATTCAGCCGATAACCTGAGGCGCCGCGAGCGGATGGGTCTGACCATCGGCAGTTATGTGCCATGTGGCGGGCGGGTCGCTGCGGGCGCGGCGCCGTTCCAGCCGCCAGCCGTCTTTTTCGTTCAGGCCATGGGCAAAGGTCATGTACCAGCGGCTTTCCACCCCCGGCACGCCGCCGCGCGCTTGCGCCAGCAAAAGGCCCAGTGGGGTGATCCCCATCATTTCGGCCCCGGCTTGGGCGGCCAGATGCAAGCGGCGCACCGGGGTCAGGCCCGGCAGGCTGGGCAATTCGCACACCACCAGAGAGACCGCGCCGCAGCGCAGGGATTCTTCGGCGCACCACAGGATGTCTTCGGCCCGGCGCGGATCGGCAAAAATCAGGCGGCCGGGGTCCACGCCCAATGGCAGCACCCCTTCGGGGTTGAGCCGCTCTGCCTGCCATCCGGGGCGAATCCAGATCACCGGCCCCTCAAGCCGGGCCGCCACGCGCAGCGCGAGCGTGCGCCGGGCAGGGCCGCAAAACTCATGAACCCGGCCCAGTCGCAAGCGCATGTCGCCCAAGACGGACAGGTCCGGCGCGGCCGGTTTCGAAGCAAGATCATGGCGCAGGTTTCCCATGCAGCCAAGATACAATGTTCACTTTATGTTCTCAAGCGATTCTGCCTTTGCTTGCACCTGCTGCGCGGTGTGAGTACCCATGCCTGAAACTGACAGGGGACGACACATGCAGCAAAAACCGCTTGGCCGGACCGACATCATGGTGTCCGACATTTGCCTTGGATCGATGACATGGGGCAGCCAGAACACCGAGGCAGAGGGCCATGCCCAGATCGACCGCGCATTAGAAGCCGGTGTCAACTTCATCGACACCGCCGAGATGTACCCGGTCACGCCGATCAAGGCGGAAACCGTCGGCAACACCGAGGCGATCATCGGCACATGGTTGGAGAAGACGGGGCGGCGCAGTGATGTAGTGCTGGCCACAAAGATCACCGGCGCAAATGGCGGGTTTTGCCGCGGTGGCGAGCCAATCAGCGCCGATGCGATCCGCCGTGCGCTTGATGGGTCGTTGCAGCGTTTGCGCACGGATTACGTGGATCTGTACCAATTGCATTGGCCCAATCGGGGGTCATACTGTTTCCGGCAAAACTGGGATTATGACCCGTCGCATCAGGATCGCGGCGAGACTGTGCAGCACATGGAAGAGGTACTGGGCGAATTGCAGCGCCAGGTTGAGGCGGGCAAGATCCGTCATGTGGGTCTGAGCAACGAAACCGCTTGGGGCACATCCATGTGGTTGCGTCTGGCCGACGAAAATGGCTGGCCTCGCATGCAGTCGATCCAGAACGAATACTCCCTGCTGCACCGCCTGTTCGATACCGACCTTGCCGAGATGACGGCAAATGAACAGGTCGGCTGTTTGGCCTATTCACCGCTGGCGACCGGTTTGCTCACAGGAAAATATGCGGGCGGTGCCATTCCCGAAGGGTCGCGCCGGACGATCAACGCGGATCTGGGCGGTCGCATGACGCCGCGTGTGGACGATGCGGTGGCAGCCTATGCAGAGATCGCGAAACGGCATGATCTTGACTTGGTACAGATGGCCATCGCGTTCTGCCGCTCGCGGCCTTTCATGACCTCGACCATCATCGGGGCGACGTCGCTGGACCAACTTGATTTGGTGCTGGGCGCGGCGGATGTGACTTTGTCCGAGGATGTTCTTGCCGAGATTGGGCAGGCGCACCGGGCACACCCGCTGCCATACTGAACGACCAGCTGGAAGCCGCGTCAGTCCTGCGCCTGTGGGGCTGTCCCGCGCAGGCGCAGGAACAGGCTTTCTTCGTCATCGTTTCGGAAAAAAGGCACGGTCGCGGGGGGCGCGTCGGTACCGATCAATGCCGCGACTTCGGCCAGTACCACCTGCGTTATGAAGGGCAGGTCGTGGCGGCGCATTTCAGCGAGCGGGACCCATTGCAGCGCGCTCAGCTCGTCACTGGCGCGCGAAAAATCACTGGCATCCCCCTGCACCGCGCCGACATCGGCCAAAAAGAACCGGGCATCGAACCGGCGTGGCCGCCCAGGCGGCGTGATGGCCCGAAACACAAAGCGAAGCCCGGCGCCGGTTGGGCGGTGGCCGGTAGCAGCGAAGTCTTCCCAATCTGCGGGCGGGTCTTGCCACGTGTCGGGCGTTCCAAGGATCAGGCCGGTTTCTTCCCAAACTTCCCGGATCGCGGCGGCGATGGCGGCGCGGGGGATATGCGGCGCGCTATCTTCGGCGAGCCGTGTCATGCAAGGCTCAGCGGGGAGAGCGGACAAAGGCACATTGCCATCGCCGACATCAACAGCGCCGCCAGGAAAGACCATCTTGTTGGGCATGAAGGCCGCACCCGCGCCGCGCCGCCCCATCAGGATTTCGGGCCGGTCCGGATTGCGGGCAAGGATCACGGTCGCCGCGTCGCGAATGCGGGTCTGGTCCTGTGCGCGCGTCGTGGGAGCGGCCATCGCGCTTAGGCTTCCTGTGGCTGGTCACCGAAGCCGTGCATGCGGCGAGCCCATTGAAAGCCGATGATCAGCCCCTTCATACGCGGCAGCAGGAACAGCGAGAGCGCAACACAGGCGGTCGATAAGCTGAACGCCATGACCAGTGGCTCGGGGCGCCAGACGGCAAAGGCGAAATGGATCACGAACGCCATCAGGTGGCCAACGACAAGGATGGTCAGATAGGCTGGCCCATCGTCGGCGCGAGCATGGGTCAGATCCTCGTTGCAGGCTGGGCAATGATCGTGCGGCTTGAGGTAGGTCCGCATCAGGTGCCCTTTGCCGCAAGACGGGCAACGCAGCGCAAGGCCGCGGCGGATTGAACGGCCGAGTGGGCGATCTGTATCTGTCTGTGTCATCGTGATCTCCGCGTTTGTGACTGACATACACGCGCCTGCGAAAATTGGAACCACGTGCGCGGCCATGTCGCCGGCTGAAAGTTTTTTCGCAAAAGAGCGACGGAAACCCGGTGGCGCTGCGTTTGAGCTATGAACCGGGGGCGAGACGCCGCTGGTTACTGACACAAACGAAGGATGAAAGAACATGACACAGCGGACCTATATTAAAGCAGGTATGGCCTTGATGGTTGCACTGATGATGACCGGCCCTGCAATGGCGCGCGGCGACGGACCTCAGCGGCCCGATTTTACCGAGTTGGACACGAACAGCGATGGGCAGATCACGCAAATCGAGATGGACGCGCATCGCACCGCACGCTTCGCCGCCGTGGATGCTGATGGCGACGGCGCTGTTTCCGCAGCTGAACTCGCGGCTGCCTCGGAACGCAAGAACGAAGCGCGTCTGGAACGTATGATCGAGCGGTTCGATACGGACGGGGATGGGAAGTTGACCCAAGCCGAAATGCCGACCCGCGAGCGTGGCAACATGATGGAGCGTATGGACAGCAACAACGATGGAGTGCTTGATGCCGAAGAATACGCAGCGGCCCATGATCGTGGTCACGGCAAAGGCCACGGTAAGGGCAAGGGCAAGATGAAGCCTGTTCAAGAGTGAGCATGCGGGCCAGTGATGGTCCTGCAAGATCGGGAGCCGTGCCGAGCTTCGGCCGGCTTCCTTATGTGACGACGGGAGAACGGAACCGCAGTGATGGCGCTGGACTCACAAAGCCCTTCTGGCGATGCCGAGTTGTTGGCACGCTATGCGTCGGGGGATCGCACGGCCGCGTCTGTTTTGACGGCCCGTCTGGTTCCGCCCGCGCTGGCCGTGGCCCAGCGGTTGCTGGGGGATCGGGCCGAAGCAGAAGACGTTGTTCAAGAAGCCATGTTGCGGCTTTGGCGTGCTGCGCCGACGTGGGAGGTGGGTCAGGCACGGGTGTCGACCTGGCTGTACCGGGTTGTCGTAAATCTGTGCACCGACCGGTTTCGTCGTCGCGTTCCGCAGCCGCGCGATGATCTGCCGGACCGACCGGACACGGCGCCCGGCCAAGAGGCCAGGTTGCAGGCGCAGGCGCGGGCAGAGGCGTTGCAATCCGCACTGGAGACGTTGCCGGAACGGCAGCATCAGGCGGTCGTTCTGCGCGATATCGAAGGATTGCCGAACCCGCAAATCGCCGAGATTTTGGGCGTGAGCGTGGAGGCGGTGGAAAGTCTCGCGGCACGTGGGCGGCGGGGATTGAAACAAGCACTGTCCGGTCGACAGGCAGAACTGGGGTTCAAAGATGATGCATGATGGAAAGGACTCTGACGGCCGGCGCGGCGAGTTGGGCGCGCTTGAAGCCGACTCTATGCTGGAACAACTTTTTGCCGAGGCACGGGCGACACCTGCGGACCCGCGGCCTGAGTTCCTGGAACGGATCATGGCGGATGCGGCGGCGATGCAACCGCAAGCGGATGTGGTGGAACCTGTGCGCGACCGTCCGGCGAAAAATCTGCTGCGCCAGGTTGGGGCCGCTGCGGCGCGTCGTTGGGAAGCGCTTGTTTGGCCTGTCGGACTGGCCGCTACCGCGCTCAGCGGCGTGTGGTTGGGCGGTTGGGCAGATCTTAATGGATTTGTCAGCGGCAGCGGCTTTGCAGGCAGTGATTTGGCCATGTCGCTGGCATATGGTTTTCCGCAAGCGGCCGGCCTGATCGGAGGATACTGACGATGGCATGGGTTAAACGAAATTTGGGACTAAAACTTGGTCTGGCGCTATCGCTGGGTATCAATTTGCTTATCGTTGGTGTTGTGGCCGGTGTTATCATGAACCGCGATGATGCCCGGACTGGTGTGTCGGGAATGCGGGATGCTGGGCTGTTTGGCTATGTGGCAATGCTGCCCCGCGACGCGCGCGATGCAATGCGCAATGAAAGTCGGGCGTTGCGGGCTGAGCAAGGGATTGATTGGCGAGGGGAAATTCGCACTGCGAATGCGGCTTTGGCGCAGGAAATCGCGAAGGATGATCTGAGTGAAGAAAGTTTGCGTGCCGCTTTTCAAAAGGTCTCAAGCTTGCGTGACGGTGCGGATGACGCGGTGCAAGAAGCTCTGATGCGCCAAATCCTTGCGTTGCCCGTAGACCAGCGGGTTAAATATGCAGAGCGGATTTTACGGGGGCATCCGAAGTCTCGCAAGTCGGGGGACGATGATCGCAAGAATGATGCGCATCATAAGGGTGGATCCGTGGATAAGGACCGCAATGACAAAGATAACTGATTTGCTGAGAGCGACTCCGCGACTTTGCAAGACAGTACGCTGAGGGTCGTCAGGTGTTTGGCGTATCAGAAAACTGTACGATCTGAGGCGCTCTCTGGCCCAAACGGTTTTTGTCTCAAAAAGTTGAATAACTTAGGTTGGCCGATTCGAAATTATACGCGGTAAAGAGGGATTGCCATTGCTGGAAGCCGTCGACTTGGGGCGTTTCAGCTCCTACCGGGACGGCGCAAGACGGCTGATCCTTTGTCAGTGGAGTAACCGGCGATTGAGCATTCTATAGGCCTTCCACCTTATCGTCAAAAGAGACTTCAGATGTCAGGCAGCGCAGCTTGCGAAGTTTACCTTGTCACGTCCGTTCGCCTTGGCGGCGTAAAGAGCCGTGTCGGCTCGGGCAAGGGCATGTTCAATGCTGGGCACGTCTGCCGTACCAGAGGGGTGATGCGCCGAGACCCCAATACTGATGGTAACCCTGATAAGGCCGCGTCGATCGGGCAGAGTGATCGGGTTCGACCGAATTAGCTGGCGCAGGGACTGCGCTGTGGCGGCGGCCGTGTCCGGGTCCGTGTTTGGCAAAGCGATCCAGAACTCTTCACCGCCGCTGCGGGCCAGCAGATCACGTGGGCGAAGCGCTTCGGCAAGACGGCGGGCCACCTCTACAAGGACTGCATCGCCGGCCGCATGACCGTGGGTGTCGTTGACGGATTTGAACCGATCGAGGTCGAGCGCCATCAGAGCCAGCGGTTGACGATTATCACGGGAAAGATGAAGCATTCGGTCAAGACGCGGCATTGCATAGCGGCGGTTGTAGAGGCCGGTGAGAGGGTCACGTGAGGCCAGTTCGAGACTGTTCTGGAGCGCGCGGCGAAGATTATCGGTGATACGCTTGCGAGCGGTTTGAGTTTCCAGCCTCAGTGCAAGTTCGGACAGATGAAACCGACCATGCACGACATCATGAGCGCCGAGATCCAGCGCCATCGCAACGCGTGTGGCCGTGTCCGCGTCAAGGCAAGAAGTGTCTTTGGATGCGTCGTTCATTACAAGAATGACCCGAGAGTGCTGTGTTGCGATGCGGCTGTGCAGTTCGGAGATAAGACGAAGCGTGCGTTGCCAATCATGTTTGGAAGCGAAAATCACAAATGCGTCCGGTGCGGTTTCATGATCTGAGCGCGACAAGGCTTGGTCCGGCGACAACGTATGTAGCACTGTTGCGCCAATTCGGGGGGCCAAGCGGTTTTTCCAAGCCTCTGCACAATCGGGTGCTTCTGCGACAAGTGCGATACAATTGCGGGTGACAGCATAGGGTGCCGGGGCTTCCGAAAGACACATGTCATCCGCGCTTGTCTGGCGTGTGCGCGACTCTGCTAATCTGTGGGACTGACGAAGTATTTGGCGCAACCAAGCGAACAGTAAGTCATCGTGAAATGGTTTGGGCATGACGTTCCATGCGCCTGCTTGAACTGCAGCGATCCGCAGGGCCGGTGACGGAGTGGTCGCCAGCAAAAGCACAGGAACTGGGTGCGCGGCGGCAGCACTGCTCAATTTTCTGCAAAGCGCGAGCGCATGCTTAGAGGATTGATCCAGATCACAAATCACCAAATCCGGTGCACGTGCCATGGCTTTGAGAACAAGGTCCTCATAGCTTTCCGCCTGAACCACATCATAGCAGGCCGAAGACAGCTTGCACCGCAAAATAATGCGATTTGCAGCTATTCCGTCGTAAATTAGAATCGTTCCCGCCATCAGGTCGTGCCTTGAACTATACTTCAATCTACCCGCATCATTCGCGCCAACAGTTAAGAAAGGCTTGTCAGGTATGACCGGTTCGCGGAAATCCGCTGATGCCTTGGGTGAGGCAGAGACAATTGCCCTGCGCGTACTGGGGTTTATCGCCTCAACAGAGGATCTCTTTGACGTTTTCGTGAACGCAAGTGGGGTGAGTGCGGACCATGTACCGACGCTTGCTGAAGACCCTGAATTTCTTGCGGCGGTTCTGGACTTCCTGCTGATGGATGATCGTTGGGTAATTGACTTTGCAAAGGCGGAAGGGATCGCCCCTGAAGTCGTTATGCAGGCTCGGGCAGGGCTGCCGGGAGGGGACCTGCCAAACTGGACCTGACGACACGTTGGCAAAGAACATTGTCAAATAACCCCACTTTAGGCATACTGTTGCAAGTTCGGGGAGGACACATGACACAGATCAAAGCGATCCTTTTCGATAAGGACGGCACACTTTTTGACCAAAACAAGACTTGGGCAAACTGGTGGCGGGAGTTTCTTTTGGACATGGCGGGCAGGGATGTATCTTTAGCTCGGAAGTTGGGCGAAGCCGTTGGATTTGAGCTGGATTTCGCAGCTTTCCATTCAGATAGCACTCTTGCAAGTCACACGCCGCATGATGTCGCGAAGGCGCTTTTGCCTCTTCTTCCCGGGGCGTCTTTGGCCGGGATTGTAACGCGCATGTCGACCATGAGCGCCACCGTTGCACAGGCCGAAGCCACGCCGTTGCTTCCGCTGATGGATGAATTGGTACGCAGGGGGCTGCGTCTTGGTGTTGTTACGAATGACCTTGAGCAGCCAACCCGGTCGCATTTGAGAGAAGCCTCGGTCGAAACTGCGTTTGAGCACATCATCGCCTGTGACAGTGGTTTCGCAGCGAAGCCCGCGCCCGATATGTTGTTGGCATTTTGTGAATTTACCGGAATTGACCCCCGGTATGTGGTCATGGTCGGCGATAGCATGCAAGACATGGTGGCTGCACGGGCGTGTGGAATGCCATGTGTGGCTGTTCTTACCGGAGTGGCAACCCGCCATCAGCTTGAACCAGCGGCTAGCGCAGTACTCCCGAGCATTGCAGGCTTGCCCAAGTGGCTCACTGAGCGAGATTCCGACAAATTTGCTGCCTGAAAGCGGTCTGATCTGACTGATTTGTCAGATGTTTTGTCAGGTGTGAAGGCGACCTTTCTGACATTGTTAGTTTGTTAAACTCCTGCAGGTTAGTGTGACACCTGATGTGTGGGGTTTGTGATGCATGGACTTGTTAACAGGGCGATCCAATGTTTTGTGCGCGACACTTATGGTGGCGCCACTTGGGAACGGCTTGCAAAACAGGCCGAAGCACCTGTCGCTGGGTTTGAAGCGCTGTTCATCTATGATGATGAAGTTACCGACAGAATGATTGATGCGGCCGAGGAAGTTTTAGGCCGATCTCGCGAAACAATCCTTGAAGATCTGGGAACTTATCTTGTTTCGCATCCGAATGTAGGGTCGCTGCGCCGGTTGCTGCGCTTTGGAGGGGATACCTTTGTCGAGTTTCTTCAATCCGTAGATGATCTGCCATGGCGCGCTGCGCTGGCAGTACCTGACCTCGACCTGCCTTATTTCGACGTCGTTTCAGAGGATGACGGTGTGGTGCGTGTTTTGTGTCGGTCTGAACGGCCAGGTTTTGGTCATGTTCTTGTCGGTGTAATACGAACGCTTGCTGATGACTATGGTGCGCTGGCGATCTTGGAGCACGAAGGACGGGAAGGAGTCGATGAATGGATCAGCGTCAGAGTTCTGAGTGCGGAGTTTTCAGAGGGGCGACCATTTCAACTGGCGGCGGAAAGCTAACACAGCAAGTTGATGATCTAGGTCCCGCAGCGCGCGATGCGCTTATGCCGATGCATATATTGGCCGGTCCTGATGGTGTAATCCACCATGTTGGTCCAACGATGACTAAGGTGTCTTCTGCTGATGATCTGACGGGGGCGAATCTGTTCGACGTTTTCACCGTTCGACGGCCGCATGGTATTCGGAATATTTCCGAATTTCTCAGGCATTCCGGGGTCAGATTGCAAATTCAGTTCCGCGACCCGCCGAATACCCAGTTCAAGGGCATCATCGTGCCGTGTCGAGATGGTGTGCTTCTGAACCTCGCCTTTGGCACATCCATTGTTGAAGCGATCCGGGCGCATGATCTGAAAGGTGGGGATTTTGCGCCGACGGACTTGACGGTTGAAATGTTGTATCTTCTTGAAGCCAAGGCAACAATTTTGGAAGAATGGCGGCGCTTGAATAGCCGCCTGCAATCCGCTCGGAGCGCAGCAGAAGAGCAGGCCTTTACTGACACATTGACCGGGTTGCGAAATCGGCGGGCAATGGATCATGTGCTTGATCGTCTTGTTAGCGACGGTCATCCGTTTGGACTTATCCATCTGGACCTGGATTACTTCAAAGCCGTGAACGACACGCTTGGCCATGCGGCGGGGGATCATGTGCTACAGGTCGCCGCACGCGCTATGGTCGATGTCACCCGAGCGGAAGATACGCTGGTTCGGGCTGGCGGCGATGAATTTGTTTTGATCCTTCCCGGTCTTGTAGATGCTGCGCGGTTGCTTGATCTGTCACGTCGTTTGATTCAGAGGTTGCAAGAACCCATCTTGTTTGAGGGTCGAACGTGCCAAATTTCCGGCAGTGCAGGCATAACCGTAAGCCATGGTGGGGGTGTCCTTCCCGTGGCTCATTTGCTCGAACAAGCAGATCGCGCGTTGTATTTTTCTAAGAATGCAGGGCGCGGTCGTGCGACGACATATGCCGAAGATTTGCCTGTGCTTTCTGGTGTTTCCAGCGGTCACTGATGTTGACCCTTGCTTGGTCACATCGTGTGACTAGCCGACCCTCCATGTCGTCGCTGTACGGGATCTTTGAAGATCTAGTCTCTCGAACTGACGAAGGATTTGTAATCTGGTATCGTGCTGCTTCCGCAAAAGGCGCTCAATTCAGTCTGGGTCCAAACCAATCACTAGAAAATGACGGTGGCGGCCAGAGCGATAGCGGCGAGAAAGGCGGTTGCGCGACGGTTGCAGCGGGGGGCAATTCGCTGCCAGCTCGTGATCTTGCCGAACATTTTCTCGATACAGTTTCGTTCCTTGTAGCGGCTCTTGTTGAGAACGTCAGTGCAAAAGTTGGCCACGGAAGTGGCGTGATAATCTCGCTGCGGGCAGCGTAAAATGTTGCCACGTTGGCCCTTTCTGTTTGCAGGGAGGGCGGGAGATTTTAGTCGTGGATTTGTATTTGAAGGTCCGCCTCGCGCGTCGGGGCGGTATGAGCGAACGGCAGGCCGCCAGCCATTTCGGGATTTGCGCGCAAGCTTGAAGAAGATGATGATGTTTTCGGTGCCGCCCGGTTATCAGCGAACGGCGCAGATCAAGCAGCCCAAGCTGGACGGGTTCACCGGCTTCATCGACCAATGGATGCAAGACGATCTGAACCGTCCCCGTAAACAGCGCCACACCGCCAAGCGCATTTTTGAACGGCTGTGCGACGAGCACCAGTTTCAAGGCGGCTATACGACGGTCAAGAACTATGTCCGGGAATACGGGCAGCGCAGCCGAGAGATGTTTGTCCCACTGGCACATATCCCGGCCATGCCCAAGCGGATTTCGGCGAAGCCATGGTTTTGATCGGCGGGGTTGAGCAGAAGGCGCATTTCTTCGCGCCGGATTTGCCTTACAGCGATGCATGCTTTGTTCGGGCTTATCCTGCGGCGGTCTCCGAGGCCTGGGTTGATGGCCATGTGCATGCTTTTGCATTCTTCGGCCGTGTTCCGCAGTCTGTTCTTTATGACAACAATCGATGCCTGGTCGCGAAGATCCTGCCGGATGGCTCCCGTAAGCGGACCAAGCTGTTCAGCGGGTTCCTGTCGCATTACTTCATCCACGATCGTTACGGTCGACCGGGTAAGGGCAACGATAAAGGCGCTGTTGAGGGTCTGGTCGGATATGCCCGGCGCAACTTCATGGTGCCGATCCCACATTTTGCCACGTGGGAGGCGTTCAATCTTTGGCTGGAAGCGCAATGCCGCAAGCGTCAAGCGGATGTCTTGCGCGGTCACAGCGAGAGCATTGGGCAACGTTTGGCCCGTGACCTTGATGCCATGATGGATCTGCCAGCGTCTCCATTTGATGCCTGTGATCAGGCCACCGGCCAAGTGAACTCGCAATCCCTGGTGCGCTACAAAACCAACGATTATTCGGTTCCTGTCGCCTACGGGCACCGCGATGTCTGGCTTCGTGGTTATGTCGATCAGGTGGTCATTGGCTGTGGCGGTGATGTCATCGCCCGCCACCCTCGATATTGGGATCGCGAAGACATGGTCTTTGACCCGGTGCATTATCTGCCCCTTTTTGGAGCAGAAGGTGGGTGCCCTCGATCAGGCGGCCCCGTTGGTGGAATGGGAACTGCCAGAGGAATTTGCGACCCTGCGCCGCCTGATGGAGGCACGGATGATCAAGGCAGGCCGGCGTGAGTATGTGCAGGTCTTGCGGCTCTTGGAGACATTCGAGATGGCAGACCTACAGGTTGCCGTCAAAAACGCACTTCGCATGGGGGCCATTGGGTTTGACGCCGTCAAACACCTCGTGCTGTGTCAGATCGAGAAGCGGCCACCCAAGCTGGATATGGATATCTATCCGTATCTGCCAAAGGCCAATGTCGGCACGACGTCGGCGGCCAGTTATATGTCCCAGATGAAGCGGGGGCAGGCAGCATGAGCGACGCTTCCCAAATCCTTCTGGAC
>NZ_SMZO01000022.1 GCF_004358675.1 Meridianimarinicoccus aquatilis
AACGGACAGGCGGCGAAGATCTGCAACAACATGATCCTTGGCGCGACCATGGCTGTCACCTGCGAAGCCTTCGCGCTTGCGGATAAATTGGGGCTGGATCGACAGGCAATGTATGATGTGGTGTCCACGTCGTCGGGGAACAGTTGGTCGATCAGCACATATTGTCCGGCACCCGGCGTTGGACCAAACTCGCCAGCCGATAACGATTATCGGCCCGGCTTTGCGGCAGAGCTTATGCTGAAGGATTTGCGGTTGTCCCAAAAGGCGGCAGAACAAGTGGATGCAGACACACCGCTTGGCGCACGGGCGACCGAGCTATATGCAGATTTCGTGGATGTCGAGGGGGCGGGAACGCAGGACTTTTCGGCGCTGTTGCCTCGTTTTGCAGCGCGGGGGCGGAACGAATGATGGCAACGGCTGGAGCGCGTGAGGATATTGGTGTGAGTTTTCTCGACGCTCAACTCCTTGTGGATTGCAAGAACCTTCTGGGTGAAGGCGTGCAATGGCACCCTCGGCGGCGCCGCTTGTTCTGGACCGACATCAAGGGGCAAGCGCTTTGGTCTTGTGACGAGGTCGGGGGAAACTTGAAAACCAAGGCGCTCGACGCCCCGCTGTGTTCTTTTGCGTTTTGCGACGATGGGCGGATGCTTGGGGCATTTGCCGACGGTCTGGCATGGCTCGACCCGATAACTGGCCAGAGGCGTCTGTTCGAAGACTACCAGACGGAAGCTGTCGGCGTCCGGATGAACGATGGCGGTGTCGATCGCCAAGGCCGGTTTGTTGTCGGCGGAATTGACGAAGCAGAACGGAAGCCGATCACGCCGGTGTGGTCGGTGGATCGGGGCCGGGTCAGGGTTGTTATTGACGATGTGGCGATCGCCAATTCGATTGCGTTTTCACCAGATGGAAGGGTGATGTATTTCACCGATACCGTAGAGGGTGAAATTCGGGCGTATGATTACAACCCAGCGACGGGAACGCCGTCTAAAAGGCGCAGTTTCGTGTCTTTGGGCGAGGGCGAAGGCAAGCCTGATGGGTCCACGGTGGACGTGGAAGGCGGGCTTTGGAACGCGCGATTTGGCGGCGGGGCGGTCGCCAGATATCTGCCCGATGGCACGTTGGACACGATTATTCGCGTTCCGGTGCCAAACGTCACCTCTTGTGCGCTTGGTGGCCCGACCATGCGGCGTTTGTTCATCACAACAGCACAAATAGAAATGACGCCTGCGATGCTCGATGCGAACCCACAGGCGGGCGGGCTGTATGTCGTTGATGTGCCGGTGCGCGGGATACAGCAGGTCAGCTATAAGCGCTGAGCGCGCATTACGGTTAACCGGGCATCAAGCATGTTTGCTTTAGGCAGAGAGAGCGGGATTTTTCCCCGCTATGAAATCTGTGTCGAAAGGACATTCGATGTTGCGTTTTATCCGCAGGTCTATGCCACTTGTTTTCGCGTTTGGGATGTCTCTGGGGGCCGTGGCCCCGCCTTCTGAAGCTGCGACGCTGACGGTTATCGGTGACGTGAACGCGGGTTCCGCCGATAATCTTGGGTTATACGAAAACGTCTTAAATGGCGGAAACCAAGTCGTTTTTTCGCGTGGCTTCGGGCAACTCGGGGGTGTCGTCAGCCATTTTCGGGCGCTTGGTGTGACCCTGACCGATCGGTCCGCGCTCCTGACGACTGCGGCTTTAACGCCGGTAGATTTGTTGGTGCTGACCACAAATTACAACACAATCTTCGACTTTTCCCCTGCTGAGCTTGCTGCGATCAAGGCCTTTGGCGAGGGAGCAGGCACCGTGCTCCTTGTGGCAGAGGCTGCTAGCGCGACGGTCTTGGCAAATTACAACGCGGTTCTGTCGGCGTTGGGGGCGAAGATCCGTTTTACGGGTGAGCGGTTCGCTTCCACCGAAACGCTGACGGAATTGCCGGAAACCGAACTGTCCGCAGGTCTGACAACCTTTCGTGTGTCACCGTATAGTACACTGACTGGTGGCTCGGAGGCGGTCACAGCCGCTAATGGGACTGTGGTCGCGTTTGAAACGTTGGGTGCGCCGGAACCTGTGCCGCTGCCGCCAGCATTGCCCATGTTGGCCGGTGGCGTTGGGGCTTTGGTGATCCTGTCGCACGTGAAGCGCCGCCGCAGGTCATGAAAGAGTTTGGTGCGCGCGCCGCGATGGCATAGGCTTTGCGAATGGTGCGCGCCCCTGATTTTCCCTTGTCCTCGCATGCCCGTTCCCGAACCGGGCGGGATGCTTCCGCCAATGATGAAGAGGCCGACACGGGGACCCGGGGAATGTACGACCCTGACCCGGACGCCGAGGATGACGACTTATGGTTCATACCAGCTTCGCCAGACGGAGAAGAAGCGCCGGGTGATCTGCCTTGGCTGACAAGTTCGTCCAGATCCGCCCAAGATGATTTGCGGGCCGATGATTGGGCTGAGTCCGAAGCGGTGAATGCAGCGGCTTTAGCCCGCGCCGCAATGGCGGTGGGCGGGTTGGATGATCGCGTTCGCAATGGGGTTCCCGGATTGCGCCGGAGGTTAATTTGTTCCGAAGTCGCGGATTTGGGCTGGCACCTGGGTGATCGCGTGACTGTTGACCGGCTGGCGCTCTATCTCGTGTTGCGGTTGGCCGCGCTGAGCGAGGATTCTCAATCTCTGGCGCGGGCAGCCTGGGCACAGCGCAGGTTGGACCATGCAGGGCTGCCCCACTTGTCGGACCCTGTTGCATTGGCGGAGTTCTTGGGGCGTGAATCTGTTGGAGTCGCGCCGGACGCTGAGTTGATGTCCCGCCCGACGGGCACTGAATTTGAGGCGCTTGCACGGGACTGGGCGCAGCATGTGGACGCTTTGGGTGGACTTCATCCCTTTGTAATTGCGGCCGGTGCTTGGCAGGGATGGCGCGCGCGCGGGTTGTCCGGTGATCTGGCAGATGTGGAAGGTGCTGTTCTTGCGTCCAAACTTGCGGCCCAAGCCTTACGTCCTGGGGGCTTGGGTTTTGTGCCGCTGGCCTTGGGGGGCGGTGATGCGCTGCGGGCGACCGGTGATGGTGCTGCCCGGCTTTTTGCTTGGTTGCGCGGAATGGAGCAGGCTGCATTGCGCGGCTTGATGGAATGTGACCGCCTGGCTGCGTGGCATGTGCAAGCCTTGACGCGGATCGCACCATTATCGGGTCGGACGCCAGCCCGTCTTGTGGATGCGTTGATGGACTGGCCGCTTGTGTCTGCGCCGATGCTCGAAGAGCAGACAGGGGCATCTCGGGCAGCCGTGCAGCGCAACATGTTGCGCTTTGAAGATATGGGGTTGGTGCGCGAAGTAACCGGGCAAAGCCGGTTTCGTTTTTGGCGCGCCGCGGTGTAACGCACAGACCGCTTGACAAACCTTAGTGATTCACTCAGGTTTAAAAGGTAAGCCCCAGCCACCCTCGGGAAGCCCGGTGCCGGATACATCCTGACTTCTATCTGAAGGACTTATTGGCATGACCCAATTATCTAGCGGTGTGCAGCATAGCCCCTTGTCGCCCTTTGCAGCCCCTGAACACCCCAGCAGCGTCGCGCTGCAAACCCCTAAGTCGCAGTTCTCGCGAAACGAGAACCTGTTTGAAATTTTAGACCTGTTGGCGGGGCAGGATGGCCGCTCTAGTCGCGGGATCGAGGACCTTTTGGATTGGATGGAGGGGCGACCATGACTGTCGCGTTTCGCCCGACTAGCGCGAGCCCTGCCGACGCGGCCGGGTTTGACATGGAGACCGACACCGCGCCGATGCACGACGCCCGTGCTCTGATCGGCCCCGGCCAGACAGCGCAGATCGTGTTGGATGGGATGGTTTATACCCTGCGCATTACCCGCGCCGGCAAATTGATACTGACGAAATGACGGCGCGCGCAGACATAAGAGGCGGTATGCCCGTTCGGGCTTTGACGGACTTGCCTGCAAGAGAGCAATGGTTGGTGCGAGCGTTACGCGATTGGTGCGAAGGGCCTGACGGTCAAGCACGGGTCTGGACAGCTTTGGCGGGGACGTTGGGCGCTGCACGTGCGCGAACTGTGTTGGCGGAATTCGAGACCACGTTGTCAATCTTGCTAGGGCAGGGGCGGCGGCGGTTCTGTCGGCATTCCGCGGGGTGCCCATGTGCCGGGCTCGACGAAACGCTTTTGGCGCATTTCGTGACAATCGCCAGCAGCGAAAACGAAGAAGACGCATTGCTCATGGCGATGCTTTTGGTTCCTGCCGATCGAATGTGGCCGTTGGTCAGTTCGGCGCGTCGACTCGGGCTGGAAATTGGTCGCATGACCATGCAAGGGAGCAACTTGAAAAGCCTTGTACCAAGCGGCGCGCCTATTTCGCGGATGCACCACTGAGCGTCGCCATTTTTCAGAACTCGCCGTTGGCGGCGCGGTCCATGATTGCCTTAACTACGTCGCGGACCTCTTCTGCGGCGACGCGCAAGCCATTTGGCAGCGGTCGCCCGCCCTCTATCAGGAGATCCATGTTTATAGAGTAAAGCCACAAATCGCCCTGTTCATCCTCTAGCAATGCGATGCGACAGGGCAAATAGGCGGCGAAAGCTTCGGAAAACTCGACCATGCGCGCCGCCACAAGCGGGTTGCAGTACAAGTACACGTTCAGCCGCCGCCAAGGCGCGCCCTGCATCGCGGCCACCTGATCGCCAAGTGGCAGCATGCCCACCCCGCGGATGTTGTATTCATGGGCGAGCGACTGGATGGACTGTTCCACGTCTTCGAACGTCAGACCATTGGCAACGCGTGCCTTCCACACTGTGGCTTCAGCAGGGTTACCTGTTTCCATAAGAACCTGCGCCATCGACAGGTAGACGCTGATCGCCCGTGGGTGAAAGCCGCTAAAATGTACTTTTGCATAGACTGCCGCTGATCCGATACCGATCAGCGATACCAGACCAATAGCGGCAAGGACATTGCGCACCAAATACATTTGCCCCTCCCAGGTTGAATGAACACGACTATTACCCCTCAAAAATGTTACCGCAAGTGATAGCAGGCGTTGCAAATTCTGTCCCCGCAGAGTGTGATGGGGCAATGAGCCACAGTCAGACCGATGTTTCGCCCCAAAATGCGTGTGCTGATCACGCAGATACGCAAGCGCCAAAACTACGCCTGCGTTTGGTCTATTCTGATGGGATGATGTTGGGGCCGGGCAAGGCCGACCTGTTGGAAGGTATTGCCGCGACGGGGTCAATCGCTGCGGCGGGGCGAAGCATGGGCATGAGCTATAAACGCGCCTGGTCGCTGGTTGAGACGATGAACAAGGCTTTTCGGGAGCCTTTGGTTTTGCGAAGCCGTGGTGGCGCGCAGGGCGGCGGGGCGGTTTTAACGGATACCGGCCGCTTGATTTTGATGCACTACCGCCAGATGCAGGACAAGGCAGGGGCCGCAGTCGCTCAAGATGTAAGCGCCATTTCCGCACTTTTGGCAGAAGAGCCTTCGCCGCAATAGGCGCGGGATGGGCTTGTTGTGCGATGTGGGATCGGTCCATGATGGAGGCGAGCGAAAGGTCCGCGTCCTGCGGCCAATACGGAGAGTATCATGACGCGTCTGATCCCGGCGGTGTTCTGTCTTTTGGGGGTTTTCATGACCTCTGCTTTTGCTGAGACGGTCACCGGAACGGCCTTTTATCGCGAGAGGATTGCCGTGCCGCCCGGCGCAACTTTTGAAGCAGTGCTTGAAGACATATCATTGGCGGATGCGGCGGCCATTGAACTGGGGCGCGTGCAAAGCGACGGGTCATCTGGCCCGCCTTATGCCTTTGCAATCGAATATGATCCGTCAGCGATAGATCCTGCCCACACATATTCCGTGCGCGCCCGGATCACAGGCCCCGAGGGATTGATGTTCACAAGCGACACAGTCCACACGGTTCTGACACGTGGCGCCGGTCAGAGTGTTGAGCTACGGATGGTTCGGGTCGCTGCGCGGCAGCAGAGTGATGCGGAGCCTGTTCTTGGGGCGCATGGGCTTCGGTTGCCAGCCAGTTTTTCCGGCATTCTGCCGTGCGCAGATTGCAGTGGGGTGCAGCATCACCTCGATCTTTGGCCGGATCAGAGTTACCAGTTGCGACGCGAATGGCTGGGCCGCGAAGACCCTTTGGTAACGGGCGCGATTGGCCGTTGGTCGGTGGCGCCGGATAGAGGAGCCTTGGTTTTGCATTCGCCGCGCGGGTCCCAAGCGAACGATGCGCCGCTTCAGTGGCAGATCAAAGGGCCAGCGACATTGCGCGCCTTGGCCGCCGATGGCAGCGAAATTGTATCCGACTTGCCTTATGAGCTGACCACTGACGGCGCGTTTGACCCGGTTGACCTTCCATCGATGCCGATGACAGGCAGTTTTGTCTATTTTGCGGATGCTGCGACGTTTGAACATTGCGAAAGCGGGCAGCGGTTTGGGGTCGCGATGCAGGGCGGATATCTGGACCTTGAACGCGCCTACCTTGCCGAGCGGCTTGCACCGCAAGCACCTATGCTTGTGGTGATCGATGGGCAGATCGCCACGTTACCCGCGATGGAAGGGCCCCCGCAACGCATGGTCGTGGTGGACCGGTTGATTGACACGCGCCCCGGCGAGGATTGCCGCCGAGACATGGCGACGGCATCCTTGGTGAACACCTATTGGAAACTGGACCAACTGGGCGGTGCCGAGGTGCAGGCCCAACCTAATATGCGCGAGCCGCATATCGTTTTGCGCGCTGCGTCACTGGACGAAACGGTGCCGCGCTATTCCGCAACAGTCGGGTGCAACGCGATGTCCGGCAGTTATGAGGTTTCCGGAACCGCGCTTACATTTGGGCCGGGCATGGCGACGTTGATGGCCTGCATGTCGCCCCTTGCCGAAATGGAGAGGGACCTTGCGGCAGCCTTGGCTCAGACGCGCAGCTACAGGGTAACCGGCCAGACGCTTGTTTTGTCAGATAGCGATGACGCGGTTCTTGCTGTCTTTCGGGCCGTATATCTGCCCTGACGCGCCACGGTGCATTGTCATCCCCGTGGTTTGGTATACCATTTCGGTCAGCAGCGCGGGATCAATCACGCGCAGGTAAACCGGAGGAACCATGTCAAACACACGCGCAAACCGCAGGTTCCGCTCGCAGGAGTGGTTCGACAACCCGAATAATCCGGGAATGACCGCTCTGTACCTAGAGCGGTATCTGAACCAGGAATACACCCGCGAGGAATTGCAGGGCGAAAGGCCGGTGATTGGAATCGCCCAAACCGGGAGCGATCTTGCGCCCTGCAACAAGATCCATGTTTTCTTGATGGACCGGATTAAGGCAGGCATCCGCGATGCGGGCGGCGTGCCGATGGAATTTCCGGTGCACCCAATTCAGGAAACCGGCAAGCGACCCACGGCCGCGTTGGACCGGAACTTGGCCTATTTGAGCCTTGTAGAGGTTCTGCACGGTTACCCGTTGGATGGGGTGGTTCTGACAACCGGCTGTGACAAGACAACGCCTGCCATGCTGATGGGGGCTGCCACGGTGGACCTTCCGGCGATCGCGCTGTCGGGCGGACCGATGCTGGATGGTTGGTGGAATGGCAAGCTGGCCGGGTCAGGGACGATCGTTTGGGAAAGTCGCCGATTGCTGGCTGATGGTCAGATTGAATATGACGAGTTCATCGAACGGGTGTGTGCCTCGGCCCCCAGCCTTGGGCATTGCAACACGATGGGCACCGCCAGCACGATGAACGCCATGGCCGAAGCCCTTGGCATGTCATTGCCGGGGTGTGCGGCGATACCAGCCCCCTTCCGCGAACGGATGGCGATGGCCTATCGCACGGGCAAGCGCGCGGTTGAATTGGTGATGGAGGATCTGAAACCGTCCGACATTCTGACCCGCGCAGCATTTGAAAACGCCATCAGGGTCAATTCCGCGATTGGCGGGTCCACAAACGCGCCACCACATTTGCAGGCGATTGCGCGGCACGCGGGCGTGCCTTTGGACGTTCGCGACTGGCAAGAAATTGGCCATGATGTGCCGTTGTTGGTGAACATGCAGCCTGCCGGGGCCTATTTGGGCGAGTCGTTCTATCGGGCGGGCGGTGTGCCGGCCGTCATGGGCGAACTGGCAGAAGCCGGTTTACTGGACGGCGATGCACCCAGCGTTGCGGGCGGAACCATGGCAGCTGCGCTGGAAGGGTGGCGGTCGCGCGATACGGATGTGATCCGGACAGTGGCCGACCCACTGCGAGCCAAGGCGGGCTTTGTGGTTCTGTCGGGCAACCTCTTTGACAGTGCGCTGATGAAAACATCGGTTATCTCTCCGGATTTCCGAGCTCGGTTCCTGAGCGCGCCGGGCGCGGAAAACGTGATGGAGGCGCGGGCGGTCGTGTTTGAAGGCCCCGAGGATTATCACGACCGGCTGAACGACCCGGAGCTTGAGATTGATGAGCATACGATCCTGTTCATCCGCGGCGTGGGTTGCGTCGGATATCCGGGATCCGCCGAAGTGGTGAACATGCAGCCGCCCGACGCGCTGATCCGGGCCGGGGTGAACCATTTGCCAACCGTCGGGGATGGGCGGCAATCGGGCACATCCGAAAGCCCGTCGATCCTGAATGCCTCTCCTGAGTCGGTTGTTGGCGGTGGGTTGGCGTTGTTGCAAACCGGTGACCGGGTTCGGTTGGATTTGAATGCGCGGACCCTCAATGCACTGGTGGATGATGAGGAATGGGCAGAGCGCCGTGCGGCTTGGACCGCGCCGGAGTTGCATCACCAGACCCCGTGGCAAGAGATCTACCGCACCCATGTAGGGCAGCTTGCCGATGGGGGATGCCTAGAGCTGGCGACGGCGTATCACCGGGTGGTGAACGATTTGCCGCGTGACAACCACTAGGCGGCCGCCGCGCTATGAGCGTCGTGGCGTCGGGGTGTGCAAAGTTCCGCACTTCGACGCCTCCGTGCCACAAAAAAGGTTTGTGAGTTCAGACCGCTTTTGGATCCGCTAGGGCAACCATCAACCGGGCTGCAGAGGTCACGCCGTCGATCACCGTTGCACCGGTTTCGGTTGCCAGTCGTTCTGGCAGTCCGACCATACCCGCGCAGCCCAGAACCACACAGCTCACCCCGTCTTCATCAACCGCTTTGCGGGTCTCGGCCAAGATCGCGGCATAGGCCGCATCTGGATCTGCTTCGAGATCGAGCACCGGAACCTCGCTTGCCCGCACGCGCCCAAGCTGTGGCGCAAAGCCTTGGGTTTCAATGTTCTCCGCCAAGATGGGGACCGACACGCCGAGCGTCGTCACGACAGAGAATTTTCCCACCCGCAAAGCAGCCATATGATAGGCGGCCTGTCCAATGCCGATGACCGGGCAAGATGCGATGTCGCGCGCAGCGCTTAGGCCCGTATCGTCGAAACAACCGATGATGATGCCGGTCGCCCCCATCGCGCTGGCCTCACGGACGAGGTCAAGCAAAGGCGGGGTTGCCGCATCTCCATCTTCGACGCCTTGAATTGCAGGCGGAGCAGTGTGCGACGTCCAGCCATCAATCATGAGGTCCGGCGCTGCGGCGCGTGCGCCGTCCAGCATCGCAGACGTCATGCTTTGCGTGCTGTTGGGGTTGATCAGAACAACGGTCATCGGATCACACCATGCCCTTGCCTGCGTCCGATCCTTGCTTGCTGCGACGACGCCCAAGGCTCCACACGGTGAGCAGGAACACACCGATGACAAAGAACGAAAAGATCGTGGTCAGCGTGCCAAGCGCAAAGATCACCGGCGTCGTGACGTTGGTGGTCATGCCATAGATTTCCAGCGGCAGGGTGTTGTAACTGCCGGCGGTAAGCAAGGTGCGTGCAAATTCGTCATAGGACAAGGTGAAGCCGAACAGGGCCACGCCGATCAGGGATGGTGCGATGATCGGCAGAACCACGTGGCGGATTGTTTGCCACGGGCTTGCGCCTTGGTCGCGGGCCGCCTCTTCATAGCTTTTGTCGAAACGGTTGAACACGGCGAACATGATCAGCAGGCCGAAGGGCAGGGTCCACGTCAGTTGCGAGCCAAAGCCCGAGGTCGCCCAGTGTACCTTGAACCCGAGTTGGTTGAAGATCAGCCCTACGCCCAGCGACACAAGGATGGACGGGATCACCAGCGAGGTGATGATCACATAGAACAGCAATCCGGACCCGGCAAAGCGTTTGCGAAACGCCAAACCGCCCATGACTGACACCACAACAGTGGTGACCATAACCATGAGACCCAAGATCAGCGAGCGCGAGAAGCTGCCCCAGATGTCGCCCACAGCTTGTTGTTCAAACAAGTCATAGAACCAGTGCAACGACACGCCCCGCATCGGGAAGGTCAATCCGCCCTGCGGCCCTTGAAAGCTGAGGATCGCAATGGTGATGGTGGGCCCATAGAGGAAGATCAGGAACAGCGTGAAGACTGCGGCCAGCACATAAAAAGAGCGGGGGCGTTTTCCGTCCATCTCAAAGCTCCTTTCGGATGTCGACAAAGCGCAGCAGCACCGCGATGACGATCAACACCGTCGCAAGCAGCACAACAGCCGTTGCCGCCGCTGACGGGTATTGAAGCAGCGCGATATCGTTCGAGATCAAGCGCCCGACATTTGCGGATTGGCTGCCAGACATGAAGCGCACCGTGATGAAATCGCCCATGACGAGCGTCACCACAAAGATCGACCCGATCATGATCCCCGGTTTGGTCAGCGGGATAATGATGTTGGTCAAGGTCTGGAACCCGGTTGCGCCGTTGTCATAGGCCGCTTCGATCAGGGATTTGTCGATCCGCATCATGGTGTTAAAGATCGGAACCACCATGAACAGAGTGTAAAGATGTACGAAGGTCAGGATCACCGAGAAATCCGAGAAGAGAAGCCATTCAACCGGCTCGTCGATCACGCCCCACGAAATCAATGTCGAGTTGGCCAACCCGTTGCGCCCCAGAAATGGGATCCACGAAATCATTCGGATGATGTTGCTGGTCCAGAACGGGATCGTGCACACCAAGAACAGGGCGATCTGCCAGGTGAGGCTGCGCACGTGGAATGCCAGGAAATAGGCGACCGTGAACCCGATGGTCAGTGTAAAAAACCAAGTCACGACAGCATATTTGAAGGTATTTATAAACACCGAATAGGTGACCGGTGATCCGAACAGAAACTCGTAATTGTCGAACTGAAACGCGGGATAGATCGAAAATTCGGTCGCGCCCCAAAAGCTGACAATTACGATCATGCCGATTGGCAAAAGCAGGAACAGCGCCAAAACGAGAGAAAGGGGGGTGGCCATCAGCCAGCCTGCAACATGTCGGTTCAGGCGCATTGCGCGTCCTCTCTCCGGTAAATTATTCATCGTGGCGCGGGAACATTGCCCCCGCGCCGATCTTGGTCACTGCATCACGCGGCGATGAATTCGTTCCACTTGCGGACCATGTACTGGTTTTCATCCATGACGGCGTTCCAGCACGCCACGGCGCCCATGCGGTCGGTGAACGAACCGCCATCGCGTACGTCGCCGGCTTGTGCCAGCGGATCGCCAGTGGGCGACGTGATGGTGTCGGTCGCGGCTTTGCCTTCGAACCAGTAGCCCCATTCGTTCTCGCTCATGAACTCTTTAGAGGTTTCCGGCACGGCGGAGTAGTAACCTTGACGCATCAAATAGCCGCCGACCCAGCCGGACAGGTACCAGTTGATGTATTCATAGGCGGCTTCAAGTTCCAAGCCGGACAGAGAGTTTGACAGGCCAAGCCCGCCGCCCCAGCTGCGATAGCCTTCTTCCAGCGGCTGATAAACGCACGGAATTCCCCGCGATTTGACCGCTGTGATCGCGGGCGACCACATCGACTGGATCACGACTTCGCCCGAGGCCATCAAGTTGACGCTTTCGTCGAACGTTTTCCAGAAGGCGCGGAACTGGCCCGCTTTCTTGGCTTCGGTGAAGATCGCAAATGTCTTGTCGATCTCTTCCTTGGTCATGTTGCCTTTGTCGCCATAGCTGATCTCGCCCATGGATTCGCAGACCATGGCCATGTCCATGATCCCGATGGACGAGATGTCGAGGATCGACGCCTTGCCCTTGAATTCCGGGTTCAAAAGTTCGGACCAGTTGCTGATCGGGCGGTTGATGAGGTCGGGGCGGATGCCCAGTGTGTCGGCGTTATAGATCGTTGGGATCAGGGTCATCCAACCGGATTCATTGTCCACGAATTCCGTGCCGCCCGGGCCTTCGACGAAGCCGACGCTGTGCGGTGCTGTGCCTTGCGCGATGGTCGACTCGGGGGTCAGTTTGCCGTCGCGGAAAATGCCAACGATCTTGTCATAGTTGGCGATTTTCGACGTATCCATCGCCTGCAGGTTGCCAGTTGGCCAGACTTTCTTACAGATCCAGTATTCGATATCTGCGATGTCGAAGCTGTCGGGCTGGGTCGCCGCGCGCTGTGTCACAGCATCGCTGTCGAGCGCTGTCATCTCAAGTGTGAAACCGAGATCCTCTTTCACCTTGGTGGCGACATCATTCAAGTTTGACACGCCGGTGCCGAACTGGCGCAGGGTGATGTCCTTGATGTTTTGGGCCCAGATCATCGGCGCACCGATGGTGTTGGTGCTTGCGATTGCGGCGGTAGCGGCGGCGCCTTTAAGCAGGCTGCGGCGGTTCATGCCGCCGGTCTTTTTGCTGGGGGTCATGGTTTTCCTCTCTGTTGCGTGTTCGGTGTTGGCAGTTTTCTCGTGTCAGGCGTGCAGCGAGTGCATCGCCACGTCTTCCCAGGTCAGTCCGACGGCGGTGCCTTCGGTCAAGGGATTGGCAAAATACTGTTCTTCCGGGATCAGGGCGGCGATGTCTTGATCGCCTGTTGCGCGCACATTCAGCGTCACGGCGGTGCCCTGATATTCAATCGTCATGATGCGGCCCTCAAGCCGTCCGGCCGATGGGTCGGTCAGCGAAATCCGGTCACTTCTGACCGCGACTTGGCCGCCGTGGGGCAGCGCGATGACATTGTGACCGCCCATGAAGCGCGCCACAAAATCGGTGCGCGGCGCGTTGAACACATCACGCGCGGCGCCGGATTGTTCGATGACCGCGTTGTTCATCACGACGATCTCATCCGCCAAAGCCAGCGCCTCGTCCTGTCCGTGGGTGACGTGGATGAAGGTGATGCCAAGCTCGCGCTGCAACTTCTTCAATTCACTGCGCATTCGGATGCGCAGGAAAGGATCCAGGGCGGAAAGCGGCTCGTCCAACAACAACACTTGCGGTTGGGTAATCAAGGCACGGGCCAACGCAACACGCTGCTGCTGGCCGCCAGAAAGCTGCGCTGGAAGGCGTTCTGCTTGCGCAGACATGTCCACAAGTTCCAGCATCTCGGCTGCACGTTTGCGGCGGGTCGCCGTGTCTACGCCTTTCATCTTGAGAGAAAAAGCGACGTTGTCGGTTACGCTCAGGTGCGGGAACAGTGCATAGTTCTGAAACATCATTGCCGTGCCGCGCTTGGCGGGTGGCAGGTGTGACACATCCGTGCCGCCCAGCACGACAGACCCGTCACTGACGCTTTCGTGGCCTGCGATCATCCGAAGTGTGGAAGACTTCCCGCAGCCCGATGGCCCCAGAAGACAAGCATAGACGCCTGCGCGAAAATGATGGTTTATTGCGTCCACGGCAGTGGTCGTGCCGTAGCGTTTTGTGAGGTTCACCAATTGCAGATCGGGCGGGGTCGCCATGGCGGTTCCTTTTCAGTTTCCAAAAGGTGTGCCTGAGAGGAGCGCAAGCAGAAGCGATTTTCACTTCATAAGGCGGCAACAGTGCCTGTTTCTTCCTCAGTGAGTGTTTTTTAATCTCAATGGTTGAAATGTGCACAATATCGTCGCGCAGATTGTGCACGATTTTGTATCCAACGGTGTTGCGGTTTGGGGATCTTGCGCTGACTTCGGGAAGACGTCACCACTGAGGAAGCCGAACAAAAAGATCATAACATGACCAATTCCATTCCCGAGCCAGCCTTGGACACCAATTCTAGACAAGCGCGCGCCGGTACAGTGGCAGAAGGCCTAGCGACAGCGATTCACGAACATCGCCTGACCCCCGGAATGAAACTGGGCGAAGATGAAGTCGGCGCGGCCTTTAACGTGTCGCGCACCGTTGTGCGGGCAGCACTGCAAACCCTCGCCCATGAGCAGTTGGTCACCATCGCGCCGCACAGGGGGGCTTTCGTCGCGCAACCTGATATGCGCGAAGCACGCGAAGTGTTCGAAGCGCGCGCGCTTTTGGAACCGCGCACAGCCCATTCCGCGGCATTGCGAGCGACACCGGAAGATATCGCCCTGCTAGAGGCGCATTTGGCGGCGGAGCATGAGGCATTGGCCGCTGGTGAAACCGGGCGCGCATTGCGCCTGTCTGGACAGTTCCATTTGGATATCGCGCGCATTGCCGATCAGACGACGATCGCGGCCTTTATAGCTAACCTTGTATCGCGCTCGTCGTTGGTTATTGCTTTGTATTGGCGGTGGCGGAATGCGATTTGTGAAAGCCACGCGCATCATGCCTTGCTGCGGGCGTTGGCCGAAGGCAACGCAGACGAGGCGGAAGCGCTGATGAAAAGCCACCTTGTCGATTTGTTGTCGCTTCTTGATTTGCCACACGGCGCACAACCGCCCCGGTCGCTGGCCGAAGCGTTGGGTAAGTCATGAGTGTGATCTACCGGACAATGATGGCGGATGAGTTGCCGATCGCGCTGGAGTGGGCGGCGCGGGAAGGGTGGAACCCTGGCCACGACGACGCAGCCCCATTTTTTGCCGCTGATCCCGATGGGTTTTTTGTGGCCGTTGAAAATGACACACCTGTCGCCGCCATTTCCGTCGTGAACCACGATCCCAGTTTCGCGTTTCTGGGACTGTACATTGTCGAGCCTGCATGGCGCGGGAAGGGGATTGGATTCACCCTTTGGGACTACGCGATGCAACATGCGGGTCCGCGCACAGTCGGCCTTGATGGGGTGCGCGACCAAGAGCAGAACTATCAGGTGTCTGGCTTTGTCTCGGCGGGTCAAACGGCCCGATTTGAGGGACAGGTGACAGGCCAAGAGTGCAATAATGTGCGGTGCGTGCGGCCAACCGATTTGCCCGGTCTGATTGCCATGGATACGGCGGCAAACGGGTACAATAAATCCGCGTTCCTCAAGGCTTGGCTTACTGATACGACGACGCGCAAGACGCTTGTGTTGGATCGCGACGGCAAGATGATGGGGTTCGTGACGCTGCGCGCTTGCCGTACAAGTACAAAGATCGGGCCGCTGATAGCGACGACGGATAACGACGCCGAAATACTCTTGCGTGCGGCGGCGGCTGCCACGGGGGATGGTCCGGTGACTATTGATGTGCCGGATAGCCAGCAGGGGCTGACGTCGCTGTGCTTGGCCGAAGGGATGACATGCGGGTTTTCAACCGCCCGCATGTATCGTGGCCCGGCACCGAAAGCGCAGCCGATGGTGGCAAGTGTGGCCACCCTGGAGCTTGGTTAGCGTTGGTTAAAGAACGCCACGTATCTTGTTGATAGCGCGCTCTATATTCTCAAGACTGTTGGCATAGGAAAAGCGCACAAACCCTTCGCCCATCGCGCCGAAACTCGTGCCGGCAACTGTGGCAACCCCGGCGTCTGACAGGAACAGGTCCTGCGCAGCACGTGCGGTCAGCCCGGTACCTTCGATGTTCGGGAAGGCATAGAACGCACCGCCTGGATCTGCGCAGTGCACCCCGGGCAGATCATTGAGCATGGCAACGATAACTTCTCGTCGCGTGTCGAACTGCGCGACCATCGCCTGAACCTCGTCTTGTGGGCCGGTCAGCGCGGCGAGTCCCGCAAACTGGGCCGACGCATTGACGCAAGAATGATCGTTGATACAGAGCCGCACTGCCGCATCGACCATTCCTTTGGGCCAGACCGCATAGCCGAGCCGCCACCCGGTCATGGCATAGGTTTTTGACCAGCCGTCCAGAAGGATCAGGCGGTCACGAATTTCGGGATATTGCAACAGGCTGACATGGGTGCGCCCGCCATAGAGCATCTGGGAGTAAATTTCGTCCGACATCAGCACGACGTCGGGCCAATCCGCCAAGCCCGCAACCAGCTTGTCGATTTCGGCCTTGGGCGTAACGCCGCCCGTAGGGTTCGCGGGGGAGTTTACGATGATAAGGCGTGTCGCGGGCGTTATCTGACCCAGCACCGTGTCAGCGTCAAAGGCAAAGCCGCGCGCCTCCTCAAGTGCGATGGGCACCGGTGTTGCACCGGAATACCGGATCACCGATTCATAGATCGGGAAGCCGGGGTTGGGGTACATGATTTCCGCGCCCGGTTCGCCCAGCAGCATGATGGCAAAGAACATCGTCGGCTTGCCGCCCGGCACCACGACGACACATTCTGGATCGACGGACGCGCCATGGCGGTTTTCCAAATCAGCGGCAACCGCTTCGCGCAGCACAGGCAGACCGTTGGCGGGCGTGTACCCATGATGCCCGTCGCGAAGCGCCTTGATGCCCGCTTCGACGATATGCTCAGGCGTGCGGAAATCAGGCTGCCCAATCCCCAAATTGATGATGTCGTGCCCTTCCGCCGCGAGTTTCCCCGCGCGTGCCAGAACATCGAATGCGGATTCTGTTCCCAGTCTGTCCACTGATTTTGCCATCCGGATCATGACTGCTCCTCCCTGTCTTGTGCAGAACTGAACTGGTGGTAGCGTGAACCGCAAGGGAATGGAAAGGGCAGGCGATGGCACGTGTTGGATTTCTAGGAACGGGAGAGATTGCATCGGCAATGGTGCGCGGGCTTGCCGGGCAGGGGCATACGATCTTTGTCAGCGAGCGGAACGCCGACATCGCGGCGGAGTTGTCGGCCGAGTTTCAAGAGGTGAGCATTGCCGCGAACGCGGACGTTGTCGGCAAGTCTGACATTGTGATCGCATGTTTGATGGCGGCTACGGCGCGCCTTGTGCTGCCGGACCTGCCATGGCGGTCAGACCATGCTGTGATTTCTGTCATGGTGGATGTGCCATGCGCCGATCTGGCGACGCTCTGCGCCCCGGCGATTGACATTGCATTGTCCATTCCCATGCCCTTCATCGCGCGGGGGGGATGCCCCTTGCCGGTGTATCCAGAAAGTTCCGCATTGAGAGCACTTTTTGGAGAGCGGAATATCATTCTGCCCGTTGCAAGCGAAGTGGCTTTGAATGCGCATTTCGCGGCATCATCCCTTTCGGCGCCAATCTTGCGAATGCTTGTCGAAGGCACACAATGGCTGGCGCGTGAGACGGGTGATCCGGTTGCAGCCGAGGCGTATGTTACGGCGCTGTTCGCAGGGTACATGCACCCTGACGGATCGGGCCACCATCTGGCGGGCCTTCTGGGTAGTCTCGCGACCGAAGGCGGATTGAACGCTGCCTTGCGCACAGCGATCGAAGGCGTGGGGGCGCCCGAGGCTCTGCGAGATGGGATGGATGGATTGCGGCCAAGGTTGGGTTTGCCGACGCGATAGAGGGGAGACATGAAACGCGTTGCGGTGGCTGCGCCGGACAAAAGAACGCGCTCTATGCGCAACAGACGCTAGCTGGGTCAGATCGGCGGCGCAGCACGTTCGGTGATCAATTTTCGTGCCGTCACCCGCTCCCGGTGGATCATGTACAGGCCTGCGCCGATGATGACGGCAATGCCAGTTAGGGTCAGTGCGTTGGGAAAATCGCCAAACACCCAGTAACCCAGCAAGGTGGCTACCGGAAGTTCCAGATATTGCAGCGGTGCCAAAGTGGCTGACGGCGCCAGAGACAGTGCATAGGTCATCATCATGTGGCTGACTGTCGCGAAGAAACCGGCGCCCAAAAGCCAGAGCCAGGCAACCCCTTCAGGCCAGACCGGATCAAACAGTGCATGCCCGGTCCCGTCAGCGAGCAAAAGGACGGGTAAGCACATGAGGCTTGCAAGCAGTCCTGTGTGAAATTGCAACGCGACAGGATGGACGCGCCGCGACAGCCCGCGCGTGACAAGGATATAAGACGCGAACGCCACTGCGGTGCCCAACGGAAACAGCGCCACTGCGCCAAAGGCTGCGAAACTGGGCTGGATCACCAACAGGACACCGGCAAAGCCGACCAAAGCGGCCCCTACGCGGCGCGGGCCGACATCCTCGCCAAGATAGAACTTGCCGATCAGCAACACGATGAAGGGGGCCACAAAGACGATTGCCAAGGCGTCTGCCAGCGGCATGACGCTGATCGCAGCGACAAAACAGAACGTCGCGGACAACAGAAATGCGGCTCGACATACCAACGCGAGCCATTGGCCTCGCGCCACCTTGACCGATAGCCCCATGATCCACACAACCGGTGCCATGAGCGCACATTGCACGAGAAACCGCGCGGCGGTGATCTGTCCTACCGGCACGCTTGTCGATGCCAGCTTTGCCGCCACGTCCAGCAGTGGAGCGGTCACGCAGAATCCGAGCATCAGTGTCACACCGGCGAGGATACGGTCTGTGGAAACAGGGGCTGAGGAAGCGTTGTTCATGAGCCTGCTTAGGCTGCCCATCTGCTTGCGTCTATCGCTTTCGGGTGGCTGGTCCGTCTGTTGCCTTTCGGAACTGCTGTTCTGACAGCGTGCGTGGTCCTGACGCTCTCATGACGTACTTGTCCCACATCGCGTCCTTCCACTCCTCGCAAAAGATCGCATGATCAAACCAAGGGATCAAACACCCAGCGCTGTGCAATGTATTCATGGGGGAGTGTGCCAATGGGCTCATTTGCGGCCCGGTTTGGACTGGAAACTTGAAACGGGTTACTCTGGCGATTGTCACCGTTGTGCGGCTTGCTGAAGTCGCTTTGATGTTTGGTCAGTTGTCACCGCACCAAGCTTTGTGTCGGCCAAGTTTACGGCGTTCACATGGGATCTGGCGCGTGCTGTCAGTCGCGCAGGCGTCCGATCAGGCTTTGCGGGGTCACAGCCCCGATGACTTCACCGTTTTCTGTTACAGGCACCGGCGAAGGGTCAACACGCAGTCGATCCATCACATCGCTGACCGGGGTTTCAGGGCCAACTGGCGTACCTTGACCATGGCCTTTCGCCATCACATCGCGAGCCGTCAGTACGCCCAGAGGGTTCATATTTGCCACGAATTCGGCCACGTAGTCCGATGCTGGAGCTGAGAAGATGTCGCGCGGGGTTCCGCATTGTACGATCCGCCCACCATCCATGATTGCAATTCGGTCTCCCAGTTTGAAGGCCTCGTCGAGGTCGTGGCTGACGAAAATAATGGTGCGTTTAAGATCGCGTTGCAGATCCAAAAGCTCATCCTGAAGCCGGGCGCGGATGAGCGGGTCGAGGGCTGAAAACGGCTCATCCATCAGAAGGATTGGCGCGTCGGTTGCAAAGGCGCGGGCCAACCCTACGCGTTGCTGCATACCGCCGGACAATTCGCTGACTTTGCGGTCAGCCCAGTCCGACAGTCCAACCAAGTTTAGCTGATCTTGGACCCGTGCGTCGCGGGCGTCGCGGGCCATTCCAGAAAGTTCCAGCCCGAGCCCGACATTCTCACGGACACTGCGCCAGGGCAGCAGGCCGAACTGCTGAAACACCATCGCGACACTGTGCTGGCGGATGTGGCGCAGCGTCTTTGCGTTGGCATGTGTCACGTCAACCATCTGCCCGCCGTCATTCACGCTTACCGTGCCGCGCACCACCGGATTCAACCCATTGACCGCCCGCAAAAGCGTGGATTTGCCTGAACCGGACAGGCCCATCAGCACGAGGATTTCGCCTTCGTCCACGCTCAGCGAACAATCGTGCACGCCAAGAACCTGAGCAGTGCTGGATTGGATTTCGGTTCGGCTTTGCCCGGCATCCATCAGTGGCAAGGCGGATTGCGGGGCATCGCCGAACACGATGGACACGGCATCAAAATTGACAGCTTTGGTCATTTTTCCCTCACCCGCAGCATTCGGTCGAGCATGATGGCGACGACGACGATGATGAAACCACTTTCAAACCCCAGCGACGTGTTCACTTGGTTCAGGGCGCGCACAACCGGCACGCCAAGTCCGTCCGCGCCCACCAAAGCGGCAATAACAACCATGGACAACGATAACATGATGGTCTGGTTCAGCCCGGCCATGATTTGTGGCATCGCATAGGGCAGTTCGACCTTCCACAAGGTTTGTGACGGCGTCGCACCAAACGCCTGCGCCGCCTCTAGCAAAGGTTTTGGTGTGGAACTGACACCGAGATGCGTCAGGCGGATCGGGGCGGGCAGAACAAAGATTACAGTTGCGATCAGGCCGGGCACCATGCCGATGCCGAAAAACACGATGGCCGGGATCAAATAGACGAAGGTCGGCAGTGTCTGCATCAGGTCAAGCACAGGCCGCATGCCGGTATAAAGCCGGGGCCGATGCGCGGCCGCGATGCCGATGGGCACGCCAACAGCCATGCACACCACGCAGGCTGACAAAACAAGGGTGAGGCTTTCGGTCGTTTCCTCCCAATACCCTTGGTTGAGAATAAACAGAAACCCAAGCCCGACGAAGAGGGCGGTTTTCCAACTGCGCTGCGCGACATAGGTGAGCAGCACAAAGACCGCGACGATGATCAAAGGCGGCGGCGTTTGCAGGACCCACAGGATCGCGTCGATCAAGACCTCCATGCCGACGGCAAGCCCGTCGAAAAACCAAGCGCCGTTGATCTGAAGCCAGTCGAAAAGGGCGGCCGCCCCATCGCCGATGGGTATTTTGGCGTTGGTCAGCCAATCCATGCAGATGCCTCTCGTCTTTCAGAGTTCGAAAGTGCCGCCCGGCCAAATGCCGAGCGGCGGTTCTTCGGGTTTATTGAAGGGCCATGCGGGCAGCTTCGCGCCCATCCGATCCGTCGATATGTGTGACGCCAGCCAACCAAGTATCAAGCACATCAGGGTTTGCTTCGATCCAGGTGGCTGCGGCCTCGTTCGGGTTCATCCCGTCATTGAGGATCATCCCCATGATTTCGTTTTCCATCGCAAGGGTGAATTCAAGGTTGCTGAGCAATTTGCCGACATTCGGGCACTCTGCAACATACCCGGCACGCGTGTTGGTATAAACCGTTGCGCCGCCCAGATCGGGCCCGAACCAGTCATCGCCACCTGTCAGATAGGTCAGGTCGAAATTGGCGTTCATCGGGTGCGGCTCCCACCCCAGAAAGATAATCGGCTCGTCCCGGCGGCTGAGCCTGTCAACCTGCGCCAGCATTCCCTGTTCGGAACTTTCGCGGATATCGAAATCTGACAGTCCAAAGGCGTCAGCCTCTATCATATCAAGGATAAGGCGGTTGCCGTCATTGCCGGCTTCGATCCCATAGATCGTTTCATCAAGCGCATCGGCTTGTGCCGCAATGTCGGCAAAATCACCAATGCCCAATGCCGCGCCAGCAGCGTTGGTCGCGAGGGTGTATTTGGCACCAGTCAGGTTTGCACGAACCGTGTCCACTGTGCCTGCCTCACGATAGGGCGCGATATCGCCCTCCATCGTTGGCATCCAATTTCCCAAGAACACGTCCACATCGCCATCGGCCATGGCAGTGTATGTGACTGGAACGGATAGAACCCGAACGTCGGCTTCATAACCAAGTGCGTCGAGCACAACCGAGGCCGCGGCAGTGGTTGCGGTGATGTCGGTCCAGCCCACGTCAGAGAAGGTGACGCTGTCGCAATTGGCGGACGCAAGGCCAGCAGATGCGCTGAGCGCGAGGGCCGAAACCGTGATCTTGAAGGTCATTGAACGCTCCCGATATTTATTGATTGACGAGTCAATTAAAAGCCGAAAGATTTGGTATTGCAACAGTCAAGGTTTCTCAAATGGCACGAGCCAATGTTTCGGCGCTTAGAAAATCAGCACTCATTGCCGCAACGGTGGACCAAATTGGCAAGACTGGTTCGCTTGAGGTAACCGTGAGCCAGATCGCGCGAAAAGCCGGAGTTTCCAGTGCTTTGGCACATCACTATTTCGGGTCAAAGGAACAGCTTTTCTTGGCCGCCATGCGGGCGGTGCTTAGCGAATTCGGCAATGAAGTCCGAGCAGAGCGTTCTGGCCTTGTGGCACCTCGCGACCGTGTCGATGCCATCGTGCGCACGTGCTTTTCACCGACAAACTTCCAACCCGAAGTTGTCGCGGCCTGGCTGAATTTTTATGTTCTGGCGCAAACGTCAGATCAGGCCCACCGGCTTTTGCGGGTCTATCAGCGGCGGCTTCACTCAAATTTGCTGGCTGAACTTCGCCCTTTGGCCGGGCCGGACGCTGTGCAAGTGGCGCAGACGGTTGCGGCCCTCATTGACGGGTTTTACATCCGCCAAGCCTTGCGCAACGAAAGCTTGGATGCCACGGCGTCGATTGGTTTGGTAACCGGCTACCTCGATGCCATCCTTTGCACGACCACACATCACAGAGAGGCGCAGCGCGCATGACGGACCCGACCCCAACCGCAAGCCACTTCGTCAACGGGACATATTTTGATGACGCGAATGGCGATGAATTGCCTGTCGTGTTTCCGGCCACGGGCGAGACAATTGCAACACTCAACACGGCGACGCAGGCGACTGTCGATGCCGCATTGGACGCCGCACAAGCCGCGTTGCCGGCGTGGCGGGCCATGACCGGAACAGAGCGTGGGCGTATTCTGCGCCGGGCGGCAGATCTTCTTCGCGCGCGGAACCGCGAACTCTCTGAACTCGAAACCTTGGACACAGGCAAACCGCTGCAAGAGACGCTTGTGGCAGATGCGGCCAGCGGCGCCGATGCGTTGGAATATTTCGGCGGGATCGCGGCGGGGCTTACAGGGGAACACATCCAGCTTGCGGATGGGGATTGGGCCTATACGATGCGCGAGCCGTTGGGGGTTTGCGTTGGCATCGGCGCTTGGAATTACCCCACCCAGATCGCCTGTTGGAAGGCCGCGCCCGCGCTTGCCTGTGGCAACACCATGGTGTTCAAGCCGTCCGAAACGACACCGCTGTGTACCTTGAAATTGGCTGAAATCTTGATGGAAGCAGGCCTGCCGCCGGGTGTATTCAACGTGGTTCAGGGGCGCGGCGATGTCGGTGCAGCGCTGGTTTCAGACACGCGCGTTGCCAAGGTGTCGCTCACCGGGTCGGTTCCGACTGGGCGCAAGGTGTACGCTGCGGCGGCAGAGCAGATGAAGCACGTGACCATGGAACTTGGCGGCAAATCCCCAATGATCGTGTTTGATGATGCGGATATCGACGATGCTGTCAGTGCGGCGATCAACGGAAATTTCTATTCCAGCGGGCAGATTTGCTCCAACGGGACGCGGCTCTTGGTGCAATCCGGGATTTATGAGAGCTTTGTGGAGCGTTTGACGCGGCGTTTGACCGGCGCAGTAATTGGTGATCCGCGGGACGAGGCGACCAATTTTGGTCCAATGGTCAGTGCGATGCAGCGCGAGATTGTTCTTGGATACATCGCCAAGGGCAAGGCGGAAGGGGCGCGGCTCGTTGCAGGCGGCGACGCAATAGAAGGGCCAGGTTTCTATATGCAACCGACCGTCTTTGCCGATGTCACAGACGAGATGACAATTGCCCGCGAAGAGATTTTTGGTCCTGTGGCGAGCGTTTTTCGCTTTGAGGCGGAAGACGAGGCGCTGTCTCGTGCCAACAACACGGGCTTTGGGTTGGCTGGTGCGGTGTTTACCCGCGATCTGGCCCGTGCGCACCGTGTTGTGGCGGGGCTTGAGGCCGGAACATGTTGGATCAACACCTATAATTTGACCCCGGTTGAGATGCCTTTCGGCGGGGTAAAAGACAGTGGGGTTGGTCGCGAAAACGCCAAGGCAGCGATCGAACATTATTCGCAGTTGAAAAGCGTCTATGTCGCCATGGGGTCGGTTGAGGCGCCATTCTGAGCGGATGCACCGCTTTGGCGCGTGATCCGTGTCAGGATTTAGTAAGGAGTGAAGTAAATGGAAGCGGATTTCGTCATCGTCGGAGCCGGGTCCGCCGGCTGTGCCATTGCTTATCGATTGGCCGAGGCGGGCGCCTCTGTCCTTATTGTCGAGCATGGCGGGACGGATGCAGGCCCGCTGATCCAGATGCCGGCCGCGTTATCGTATCCCATGAACATGGCCCGGTACGACTGGGGTTACCAATCAGAGCCAGAACCGCATTTGGGGGGGCGCCGCCTTGCCACGCCGCGCGGCAAAGTGGTGGGCGGATCGTCTTCCATCAACGGAATGGTCTATGTGCGGGGCCATGCGCACGACTTCGACACATGGGCCGACATGGGGGCAGCCGGTTGGGCCTATGCCGATGTCCTGCCTTATTTCAAACGGATGGAATCATGGCATGACGGGGGCCATGGGGGTGACCCAGCATGGCGCGGGACCGATGGGCCGCTGCATGTGACCCGCGGCCGCCGCAATAATCCGCTCTTTGATGCGTTTGTGCAGGCCGGGAAGCAGGCTGGATACGAAGTGACCGGTGATTATAACGGCGAAAAGCAAGAAGGCTTCGGCCCGATGGAACAGACCGTCTGGAAGGGGCGGCGCTGGTCTGCGGCCAATGCCTATCTCAAGCCGGCCTTGAAGCGACCCAATTGCGACATTGTTCGCGGTCTTGTCGAACGGGTTGTCATTGAAGACGGTCGCGCAAACGGGGTGCAAGTGAAGCGGGGAGGAGAATCGCAGGTTCTCCGCGCGCGGCGCGAGGTGATCTTGTCGGCCGGGTCGATCAATTCGCCAAAGCTGCTCATGCTGTCGGGTATCGGCCCTGGCGCGCATCTGGCGCAACATGGAATTCCAGTCATCGCAGACCGGGCAGGCGTCGGTGCAAACCTTCAGGACCACCTGGAGCTTTACATCCAAATGGCCGCCAGCCAGCCGGTCACATTGTTCAAGTACTGGAACTTATGGGGGAAAGCGGCCATCGGGGCGCAGTGGCTTTTCACCAAAACCGGGCTTGGCGCATCGAACCAATTCGAAAGCGCGGCGTTTATTCGGTCTAAGGCTGGGATTGCGTATCCAGATATCCAATACCATTTTTTGCCAATCGCGGTCCGGTATGACGGTCAAGCCGCCGCCGAAGGCCACGGTTTTCAGGCTCATGTCGGCCCGATGCGATCAGCATCGCGCGGCGCTGTTACTCTGGCATCGGCTAATCCGGCAGACGCGCCGCGCATTGCCTTCAACTACATGTCACATCCCCAAGATTGGGAGGATTTCCGCACCTGTATACGATTGACGCGCGAAATATTTGCGCAAGAGGCATTCGCACCCTTTGTCCGGCACGAAATTCAGCCCGGCGCAGCTTTGCAAAGCAATGCGGAGCTGGACGGTTTTATCCGCGAGCACGCAGAATCGGCGTATCATCCCTGCGGGACGTGCCGAATGGGCCGCGCAGATGAATCGGGTGCAGTGGTTGATCCCCAAAATCGGGTCATTGGCGTGGATGGGTTGCGCGTTGCGGACAGCTCAATTTTCCCGCAGATCACCAACGGCAATCTGAATGGTCCATCCATCATGACTGGGGAAAAGGCATCGGACCATATTCTTGGGCGCGATCCGCTTCCAGCCGTGAACGATCGTCCGTGGGTGCATCCACAATGGCAGAAAGCCCAACGATAATAATCGGGTGGGCGGCCAAGAAAATTCTGTTTGTGCTGATAAGTTGCGACACAGATTTCGTCGCAGTCCTAGAGGTCTGGCATTGACGGTTTTTCCGATCGGCCGGTCAAGGAAACCCTAGGCTTTAAGCCCCAGACAAATGGGGGCGGCCCGGCACCGCGGCTCGAATTTGAGCAAATCGCGGAGGCCGGGCGCTGGTATCAGGCTTGGTCTGCGGCCTGACGGGCAATCGTTGCAATGTCTGCGCGCGAAATGTTGAGGTCGTTCAGTTCGCGATCGTTGAGCATGGACAGCTCGTCAAATGTGCGGCGATAGATGCTGCGGCGCGCGCGCTGTGTGCGAAGGGCTTCTGCGATTGACTGGAAACGCTGCGCGAAGCCACTTTCGAAACGGGTGATATCTGTCATGAAGGCCATTGCCATTCTCCTGTAAGTCGAGTGCGGAACAGTCCGCCTGTATGACCCTAGATGTAGTCAAATGCTGCGAGTGCACAATGGATGTGTTGGAAATGCTGCTATGCAGAAAATGCAGGTCGCTAACAGCGTGGAACGGGGCCCGAATGCCTTCCGAGGCGCGTTTTGCATCGTCGCGATAGCAGGCTTTGAGCTTTCGCACTGGGGACAAGACCGCTAGTCTTGAATCGGCTACGGGAGAGCCAAAGACGTCACAGATGCGCGTCGTACGGAGGCTTCGCCTTTTTCGCTTAGCGCGGTCCGAAACCTTTAGGAGTTGGTAAATGTCATCACCCGTTGTGATCCTCGGCGTTTTTGTGGCCGACACCTCGTATCGCGCAGACCGGATGCCGAAGCTGGGCGAGACAATTCTGGGGCAGGGGTTCGCACTCGGCCCCGGTGGAAAGGGATCAAATCAAGCCGTGGCGGCTGCTTGCGCTGGAGCAGACGCACGGATCTTGACCCGGCTCGGGCGCGACACCTTCGCCGCGATTGCGCGTGATGTCTGGGCTAAGGCCGGAGTGCGGGATCACGCGTTAGAACAGCCAGAGGGCTATACCGGCGCAGCCTTCATCTTTCTTGAGGCGGAAACCGGCCAGAACGCAATTATCGTCAGCCCGGGCGTCGCCGAGGATTTGTCAGCGCAGGACGTAGAGGCTTGGGGCAGCGTGATCGACACGGCTGGCGTCGTCATGACACAGTTGGAACAGCCGATGCCTGCGGCTCAGGCGTTCTTGGCGCGGGGGCGTGCTGCGGGCGCTGTCACGATCCTGAACCCAGCGCCTGCTGCGTCATTGCCGGATGGCATGTTGGCAATGTGCGATTACGTGACCCCTAACGAGTCTGAAGCAGAGGGGCTGACAGGCATCTCTGTGCAAACGGTCGACGATGCGCGCCGGGCCGCAGATGCGCTGATCGAACAAGGGGCAGGGGCCGCGATCATCACGTTGGGAGAAAAGGGGGCCTTGCTGCATGGGCCGGACCAAAGTGTGCATGTGCCTATATTGAAGGCTGGGCCTGTCTGCGAAACTACAGGCGCAGGAGATGCGTTGAACGGTGCCTTCGCAGCAGCTTTGGCCGAGGGGCTTAGCCCGGTCGATGCGCTTCGATTTGGCGTTGCGGCGGCGTGCATATCGGTGACGCGGCCCGGCGCAGCCGCATCGATGCCCACGCGCGAAGAGATCCGTGCGCATCTGAACGCCTGATCACACGTGTTGCTCGGGTCGGCAGGAACGCTCCCGTCCGTCTTCGACATTTGCCATGTCTCATCCCGTTGGGCCCGGCCCTGCGCGCGCGGGCGCGCAGGGAGGTTGCGCGTGTTGCGAGCGCAGGTATGCCTTTCGACTGAGTCCGGCCTAGCATTGCGACAATCAGCGACGAAATCCGCATGACTGGGATTGCGCATTGCGGTCCAACGCCCCAGACAGTGAACACATGGGTTTGAAATACGACGGCGGAGATCGGGCGATGACAGCACAGGCGCTTTGGACGGTGGCGCAGAATACGTTCGCGCTTCGCCCAGTCGCGTTATCCGATGGCGAACCCGGCAATGTGACGCTGAAAGCGCTTTATTCCGGGGTTAGTCGCGGAACAGAAGGGCTGGTAGCGCGGGGCGGCGTACCCGAAAGTGAGTGGCACCGCATGCGCTGCCCGTTTCAAGAGGGCGACTTTCCCTTTCCAGTGAAGTACGGATACGCCTTTGTTGGCGAGATCATAGACGGCCCTTCCGAGCGGTTGGGCCAGCGGTGTTTTGCCCTGCACCCCCATCAAAGCCACGCGGTGCTGCCGGGCGCAGCGGCGGTGCCTTTACCGAACGCTTTGCCAGCGCGGCGGGCCGTTCTTGCGGCCAACATGGAAACCGCAGCGAATATTGTGTGGGACAGCGGAGCAGGCCCGGGAGATCGCGTTTTGATTGTTGGTGCCGGTGTTGTCGGGCTTTTGACAGCGCATATCATCGCCGGTATGCCCGGTGCTGATGTAACCATTGTTGATGTAAATCCGGCTCGCAAGTCGCTTGCGGACACGCTGGGGGTGCAATTTTCGCTACCCGATGCCGCGCCGAGGGACATGGACATCACGATCAACACATCCGCCAGCGCCGCGGGCCTTCGGCTGGCTCTTGAAGCTGCGGGTCGGTCTGCGCGCGTCGTGGAAGCCAGTTGGCACGGGAGCAATGACGTGGCCTTGCCACTTGGTGGCGCGTTCCATTCCAAACGTTTGTCCATCGTGTCGAGCCAGGTTGGCGATATACCCGCTGACCGCAAGGCGCGATGGGACTATACACGCCGTCTTTCAATGGCCTTGCGGCTTTTGGCACAGGCACCTCAGCTTGAAGCGCTGCTCACCCATGAGATTCCTTTTGCAGATGCTCCTGCGCGTCTGCCAATTTTGCTTGCACCGGGGGCAGAGGCTTTGTGCCCTGTCCTGACTTACCCCTGAACGGAGACACCGTATGTTCGCACTTGAAGTCCGAGACCACATCATGATCGCGCATTCCTTGCCGGGCGAGGCTTTTGGCCCGGCCCAAGGCATGCACGGTGCAACCTTTGTGATCGATGTGGCGTTCTTCCGCGAGACGCTGACCGAGAATGACATTGTTGTAGATATCGGTCTGGCCGCCGAAGCCCTTGGCCGTGTGACAGCGACTGTGAACTACAAGAACCTGGACGAGTTGGATCTTTTCGGCGGAAAACGATCCACCACAGAAGTGCTGTGCAAATACGTGTTTGATGCAATGGCGGCTGAAATCGCGGCGGGCCGTTTGGGTGAGGATGCGCGCGAGATTACCAAACTGAAGGTGACGTTGAACGAAAGCCATGTGGCAAGGGCATGGTTGGAAGGGCCGGTCGCGCAGGGATGAGTGGGTTCTCAGCCGACTGGCTTGCTCTACGCGAACCTGCAGACAGCCGGTCCCGGTCGCGCGACTTGATTGACCGGGCAGGGGCGATGCTTGCCCAACATACTGCGCCGCTCGTGTGTGATCTGGGGTCTGGCACGGGGGCTGGGATGCGTGCCTTTGCGCCTTCCTTTCCGAAGGACACACAGTGGTTACTGACCGATCATGACCCGGAAACACTGGCAATTGCGGGGGCGGCTAAGGGGGTAAAGACTGCCTTGGCTGATCTTTCCGCAGATCCCGCGCCGTGGCCAGAGGCGTGCCGCCTTGTGACAGCAACGGCGCTGTTTGATTTGGCGGCTCCAGAATGGATTAACAAACTGGCAGACCGGTTGGCCGAAGACAAGCTGCCAGTGTTGGCGTGTCTGACCTATGATGGGCGGCTTGGCTTTGCGCCTGCTATGGGCGGTGACGCTGCGCTTTCAGCGGCGTTTAATCGTCATCAACGGGGCGACAAGGGGCTGGGCGGGCCGGCAGCGGGCCCTGGTGCGGCTGTTGCGCTGGCCAGGGCTTTGTCTGCCCGCGGGTATAAAGTGCAGATGGAAGACAGCGCGTGGCGCCTCCAAGCGCCGCGTGACACGTTGTTGATGAAAGAACTGATACGCGGCTGGTCCGACGCCATGAAAGGCCTTGTGGGTGACGAGGTTGCACAGCGTTGGTGCGACATGCGACTGGCGAACACGACGCGCTTGACTATCGGCCACACAGATATTTTCGCAACGCCGCCGAAAGGTTAAGTGTTGAACCGGCAGGCCACCAGAAAATCGCCATCGTCAAAGACATGCGTGTCGGTGTGCGGTCGCGGTGCGTCATCTAGAGAGGCCAGAGGAGGC
This sequence comes from Meridianimarinicoccus aquatilis, assembly GCF_004358675.1. Lineage (GTDB taxonomy): Bacteria > Pseudomonadota > Alphaproteobacteria > Rhodobacterales > Rhodobacteraceae > Meridianimarinicoccus > Meridianimarinicoccus aquatilis. The sequence continues at coordinate 29,803 of NZ_SMZO01000022.1, forward strand.
AGCGTCAGACCTGCCTTGCCTGAGCCAATTATCACCCGGCCATAAAGTAAATGCAGCGAGTCAACTGCGCCTTCGGCAAGGAAACGACCGAGGGTGTCCGCCCCGCCTTCGACCAAAACGCGATGCAGGCCCTGGTCCGCCAGATGCCCGATAATGCGCTTTGCGGTCAGCGGCCCCTTTGGGACCGCAATTTTTTCGACGCCATCCGGCAAATCAGCAGCACCGCCCAATACGATCCTGCGCGCGCCGGATGCAGACCAGATCTTTGCGCCCCGACCGATTCGTCCGTTTGGGTCAATCACCACTCGCGCGGGATCGCGTCCGTCGCAGTGGCGCACGGTCAGTTGTGGGTCGTCAGCCTCAACAGTGCCAGCGCCGACAATTACCGCATCCACAAGCGCGCGAATACGGTGCAGATGATGCAAAGCCTCGGTACCGTTGATGTACCGGGATTCGCCACTTTCGGTCGCGATGCGCCCGTCAAGTGACAAACCAAGCTGCCCGATGATATGTGGTCGGCCTTTGCGCCGGGCCTCAAGCAAGGGACCGAAGGCTCTGTGCAGCGCCGAGGATGACTCACCAACCGGAAGGGTCGGCGCAGTCTCGTCGATCATATGTTTCCAGGCCAAGTCCTGCATTGTATTGTTCGTCTCCAGTATCGGCGCTTTGCGATTAACACCCTATGTTTGAGTAAACTATAGTTGCAGCAAAGGGAAAGTCGCGCCACGGACACGTGATCACGTCACGATGCGCGAGAATTCGCGCGTGCGAGGTCTGGAAAGAGCGCGGTAAGCGCATCCTCGCTTGCGGCGCAGACCCCGCGTTCGGTGATCAAGCCCGTAACAAGCCGGGCGGGTGTGACATCAAACGCCGGATTCCCGACCGCGCTGCCCTCTGGCGTCACCTGCACGGGTGAGATGCCGCCATCCGGTGCGCGACCCTGAATATGGCTGACTTCTGTTGCAGGGCGATCTTCGATTGGTATTTCGCCCACCCCATCTGCGACGCGCCAGTCAATGGTGGGTGAGGGCAGGGCCACATAGAAAGGGATGTCGTTGTCACGTGCGGCCAACGCTTTAAGGTAGGTGCCGATCTTGTTGCATACGTCGCCAGTTGCAGTTGTGCGGTCAGTCCCGGTAATCACCATGTCCACCAACCCGTGCTGCATCAGGTGCCCGCCTGCGTTGTCGGTGATGTAGCTGTGGCCAATCCCGTGACTGCCAAGCTCCCAAGCTGTGAGCGCCCCTTGATTGCGCGGGCGTGTCTCGTCGACCCAGACATGCAGGGGAATGCCCGCATCTGCGGCTTGGTACATCGGGCTGGTGGCGGTGCCCCAATCCACGGTTGCGAGCCAACCGGCGTTGCAATGGGTCAAAAGACGCACCGGCTCTCCTGCAGGTTTTTGGCTTGCAATGTCGCGGATCAGGCTCAGCCCGTGCAGGCCAATCTGTCTGTTGATCTCGACATCTTCGTCGGCAATGGCATCAGCCAGCTGCCGTGAGGCCATGGCCCGCTCGTGCTCTGGCAGCGGGCGAAGCGCGGTTCGGCATCGATCCAAAGCCCAGGCCAGATTGATCGCGGTTGGCCGCGTTGCGTTCAACACCGCGTGCACGTGGTCCAGATGGCTGTCGCTGGCGTTTTTTGCCATCTCGGATGCGACGCCATAAGCGGCTGTCGCCCCAATCAACGGCGCGCCGCGCACCCACATATCTCTGATCGCACCTGCAAACTCTTCCAGGGTGTTCAGCGCGGCAACGCGAAATTCATGAGGTAGCCACCGCTGGTCAATGATCCGAACTTCGTCGCTGGCCGCATCGCGCCAGATTGATCTGTAACTGACGCCATCGACCTTCATTACATTCCCTTTTTTGGTCCGAAGTGCTGCAAAGCAACCCAATGATTGCCCCAAGGCGAGGCGTGGGCAAGCTTCAAGATGCGGCTGGGTCCCGCTCGAACATCAATGCCATGCTGTCGCGCAAGGTGATGGGACCGCCGATATACTCGGACCCGATCGAAGGTGTCCTTAGGCGCAAGTTCCACCCAAAGCCGTCCAGACCCGGAATTGGTAGTCGCAAGGGATCAAAATCCCCAGTCTCGCCGCCTTCCATATGGGCAATGATGAAGGTTTGCTTCCCGTCCGGCGCATGCCGCAAGCACGTAAAGACAGTGCGCCCGTCTATTGGCTGCATGTAGTCGAAATGGTCCTTCGGCCCCAGATTATTACGCAGCCACCGGTTCGCACGCCGGTATTTACGTAATTCGAACATGTACTCGGTCTGCACTGGATCGAGGCTCGACACGGAATTGGACACGTTACAATACTCGTGCATGTCGTCCATCCACGCCCGCGCAATGTGCTTGAGTTCCTGCGCTGTAAAATAGGACGGACCTGCCAGTTTTGGCTCTACCGAATTGAGCAGATCCGGGATCACGTTCAGATCATAGGCGGTCACTTCGACCAGTGCGGGCAGAAATTCGAAAAACCGAAGAAGGTCCTCGCGGGTTTCGAAGCCAATCTCCTTGAGGCGGCGAAAGTTCTGGGGAACGGAGTAACTGTACTCATCCACCTGCCAGGTCAGGCTGATCGCTTCTTCTGCGACAACCTTCACGCCATATTTGTCGTCCTGATTGCGGATAAAGCCCCAACTTGCACGGCTTGTCGCGTTCAAAAAATCCATCGGCACGCCGGGAAACGCACCATAGGTCAGCATGGATACGGCCGGGTTGTCATACGCCTTGTCAAGGATATCCATCTTGGTGTCACCAAGGCGGGTGTTGATGTTCAGTTTCGGGCTGACCTGCGTTCCGCGTCGCAGCGTGTCGTGGTTCGCGGTGCCGGAAATCCAGTTTGATCCAACTTCAAGCATCTCGCGGATGCGCCAGTATTTTGACAGCCAAAACCCATAGATGAACGGCGTGTTATGCGCAAAAGTCAGCGGCCCCCACTGAAACACATCGGGGTCAATGTCGCGCATGTTTTCGGTCACGGCGCGATATGTCGAAGACAGTTCCCAATCTTCTTGCGGCCAAGGGCGCCCGTCTTCGAAAACGAACCATGGGCGGAAGGCGGTGCCGGCCACTTCTTGCGGCAACAGCGCCATTTGATGCAGATATTCATCGTCGTGCTGCATGGTCTGTGTTGCGGGGTCGTACCATTTGAAATCCTGCGCCCCATCGACCCGCACGCCATCTGCGCCGAAATTGACCTTACGGCGTTGCATTTCCAGAAGGATCGCGCGTACCGCCGGATTTCGATAGTCAAGGTTTTGACCGTACATGTTCGGCCCGGCAAAGAAATGCGGGTTCAATGCGCCAAGGCCCTGATTGTCGGAATGCCCGAAGACCACATCGACGATCAGCATTTTGCGCTTTTTGGGAAAGTTGTGCAGGACTGCGGCAAGGTCTACCAGCTCATCCGGGCGCCCCGTTTCCAGCAAAACAGGATTGACGGTCGCCATGCCCGCAATCACCACGTCATAGCCCCAGTTTGTAGTGTCAGGCCGGGTCAGGCTGACCGTGGTGTAGTCAATGCCTTTGGGGTCTTCTTGCCAAAAGTCAGGCCCGGTTTCATAGACTGTTGTGGGTTCCACAGGAAGCAGTTGAACCGCGTCATACCCAAGGTAAAGCTGGTCTGATGGTTCAAGCGGCAAATCCGACGCAAACCGTTCTGCCAATCTTTCGAATTGCCGGGTAAGGGCAGCAAGCGTTCCCCCGGCCGTTGCCGTAGGGACATGAATTTGCAGAATATTGCAGGGCGGATCAAACTTGTGAGGCTTGCCGCCGGCGGCCTCTCTCAGTTCGGCATAATAGTCCAGATCTTTGCGCGCGGCCTGCATGGCGTCCAGGTCGTACAGCTCTGCAGGGGCGAACGCGCCAAAGGGCAGTGACATGGCAAGAGGGTCAAGGATGCGGTGCCATTCGCCGTGGGCATCGCGCCAAACAAGGGAATAGAAATCACCCACGCGGTCACGGCTTCCGGCGATCATGCCGTCCACAACGCAGAATGTATGCGCTTCATAGCGCGCCACGGGCACATAGACCCGTGCGAATGTCACATCCTGATGAGCGCGGGTCAGGTCCAGCGATTCAACCGGGGACAATACTTCAAGGAACACGTCGCCATCTGAAACGCGGTGATCCAACAACTCTGGCGTCCAAAAGCCAAAGGTCGCGCTGCCATCCGCGCGACTGTGAGCCCCAAGGCGTTTCGCTATCTCGCATTCACCATCAAAGGCGGTTTCGGCCGAATTGAGGGTTTTTGCGCACCAGTCGGCAAGGGCGCGTGCGGCGTCTGCATCGGCGTGAAGGCGATCGGCGAGGTCTGTCATGAAGGCTCCTGTCAGGGGCTGTCCCGGCGCATCAAAGCGCAGGTGCGCAGCACATCGGGATTTTGGCCAAGGGCGGCTGCTGAGACGGGCAAACGGCGACGCCAGTTAGGATGCGCGTCAATCGTACCCGGAAGGTTCGGCTGTTCGGTTACCCCCAGCATATCTTCTGCTTGGATGGCCACAAGGGTTGCCGAGCTTAGGGCAAGCGCACGGTGCAGACTGTCGGCAGACCCGTCAGTTGTGCCATAAATTGCATCAAAAGCGGCGACCTCGGCGGCGCGTTCCGCCTTGGCAATAGGCAATTGGTCTTCGGGCAGGTGTCCGATCTGCGCCCACCATTCAAGGTCGCGGCCCGCGCGCCAGCCTTTCCATGTGGGCAAATCGTGGCTTGCAAACGACGCAAGCGTCAGCGGGTCATACGTTGCGGGCGCGGAATAGACCGGCGGCGTTCCATTCCGTTCGAACATCGCGACACGGCATCCCAATATGCCGGCGTCTTCCATATCTTCACGCAGCCCGTCCGGCACGTTCCCAAGGTCTTCGCCAACGACCCATCCGCCTGCGCGTGCCGCTTCGACCCGTGCAATGGCCAACAGCGCGGCCTTTGGCATCGTGACATAGGCGCCGGGCGCGTCACCTTCGGGAACCCAAAAGGCCCGATCGAACCCCAGAACATGGTCAATTCGAAGCAATTTGGCATAGCGGAATTGGGCACGCAGCGTTTCGATAAAGGGCGCAAATCCCTGTGCGATCAGGGCGCGTGGATTGAACGGGGCAATGCCCCAACTCTGACCGCCGGGCGAAAATGCATCGGGCGGCGCACCAAGGGAAACACCGCGTGCAAAGGCATCTGGCTGCGCCCAAGTCTCGGCCCCGCCGGGATGTGTGCCGACCGCAAGGTCAAGATACAGACCGAAGCGCATCTCGACACCGGCTGCGGCTTCTCGCACTGTATCAAGTTGCTGGGCTGCCATGTTTTGTGCCCAAACATGGAATGCAACGGCTTCAGCATGTTCTTGAGCAAACATAGCGACGTGTTCAGAAGCCGGGTCCTGTAACTCTGTCGGCCATTCCGGCCAAAGGGGTCCGTGGCGGTCTGCAATGGCTTGATGCACTGCAAAGAGATGCAAGGAAGGGTCGCGCGCAGCGGTGCTGTCCAAACCGGCTCTGGTCTGCGGGTCCAGTGCCGCGAATGCCGCCCTGAGCGCAGCCATCTGAGCAGGGCGGTCCGCCATATAGTCGATCAGATCGCTTTGGCTGCCGCTGACGCCGGGCACGGCGATATGGGCAATGCTCAATCGTTGGCGGCTGGACGGGGAGTAAGGGCTGAAGGCCTTTGGATCCGTTGGAAACCCGGCATGAATTGGGTTTATGCCGACGAAATCCGCACCGGCCTGACCTAATCCCTCGACGGCTTGCGCAAGGTCCATATAGCTGCCAAAGCCGCCTTCTTGTGCTGTACGCAGCCCGTAAAGCGCAAGGGTAACACCCCAGCTCTTGGGGGGCGTGGTCAGGGTACGGGGTGCTGCGATCACCAGCGTGCGCCGCCCGTCCTGTTCCAGCGTATGATAGCCATTTTGCAGCGGTGGCAGAGCGATGTGGCCCTGTCCAGTTCCGCGCGTCTCTTCGCCGTCTTCCGTCCACAGAACCCACGGGCCAGCGCCGTCCAATGTCGATGCAACCCCGGATTGCACCACGATCCATCCTGCATAGCCGTCGTTCGGGCCGCGCCTGAGCGCAGCAAGGCTGTTGACGGCGTCGACGTCAGTTTCGGCGGGCAGACCCATCGCGGCCAGAAGCGCGCGCGCGCTTTGCGGTGTTGTCAACCGCTCCTGCTGTGTGACGTCCTTGAACCGAAGCAGGATGCCTGCTGCATTGACCAATTCGCCTAATGCGCTGCCAGCGTCGATCATTCGCGCGCATCCAGCCCGAAGACCGTCACCGAATTGGCAGATAATTTGACAACATCGCCTGTGCGTTCGTCCCGCACAGGTGGCGTTCGAGATGTGTCCACACAGCGCAGCCAGCGCCCGCCATTGCCCGGATCTGGCAGCCGAAAGTCCAGCCTGTCACCGCGATTGAACGCCAAAAGCAAAGCTGTTTCCAGAACGTCATAGTCAGGTGTTGCCCCTGCGGTCCGCATTTCAACAACGATGTGGTTCAGGTCTGGATTTTCCCAATCCTCAGAGGTCATGGGTTCGCCATCAGCGCGCCACCAAAACAAATCTGGCTTGCCGTCAATGGCCCTTTCTTCAGCGTGAAGGAACAGCTTTTGCCGCAGGATCGGATGCTCCTTACGGAAGGCGATCATGGCGCGGGTGAAATCCAGCATGGTTTCATCGGCATTCGCCCAATCAATCCAGCTGATTTCGTTGTCTTGGCAATAGGCGTTGTTGTTGCCGTTCTGGCTATTTCCAAGTTCATCCCCGGCCAAGATCATCGGCGTGCCCTGACTGAGCAGCAAGGTCGCCATCATGTTGCGACGACGGCGCGAGCGGGCCGCTGAGATGCGCCTGTTCTTGGTGGGGCCTTCAGCGCCCATGTTGTCGGAGTAATTCTCACCATGGCCATCGCGATCGTCTTCGCCGTTGGCCATGTTATGCTTAGTATTGTAGCTGACCACATCGCTCAGCGTGAACCCGTCATGGGCCGTCAAAAGATTGACCGACGCCGTTGCTGGACGCCCGGAATGGTCGAATTGCTGCGCTGAGCCGGTCAATCGGTCGGCAAGGTCGGGGGCCAAGCCTGAATCGCCGCGCCAGAACCGACGGACACCGTCCCGGAACTTGTCGTTCCATTCCAGAAATGGGGGAGGAAACGCGCCCAGTTGATAGCCGCCAGGGCCAATATCCCATGGCTCTGCAATCAGGCGCACATCAGATAGAACTGGATCTTGCCGCAGGGCATCAAAGAAAGCGGAACCCCGGTCAAACCCGCCATCGCCCGTGCGGCCCAAGGTCGAGCACAGATCAAAGCGGAACCCGTCAACATGCATGACCTCAACCCAGTATCGCAGGCTGTCCATTACCATCCGCAGCACCATCGGATGATCAAGGTTCAGCGTGTTTCCGGTGCCGGTGTCGTTGATGTAATAGCGCGGGTCATCCGCAAGCCTGTAGTAGCTCGAGTTGTCGAGCCCGCGAAACGCCAGTGTCGGGCCTTTTTCGTTGCCTTCGCCGGTATGGTTATAAACGACGTCAAGCAGCACCTCGATCCCGGCGCTGTGCAGGCGGGCGACCATTTGCTGAAACTCGGCGACTTGTCCGTCCAGCATATAGCGAGGGTCGGGCGCAAAGAAGCCAAGGCTCTGGTAGCCCCAATAATTTGTCAGCCCTTTGTCGACCAGAAAGCGATCATTCAAAAACGCCTGAACCGGCAGCAGTTCAAGCGCCGTTATGCCAAGTTTTGTGTAATGCTCCAGCATCACATCCGAGGCCACACCAAGAAAGGTACCGGGCAGGGCAACATCGGGGTGGTTTGCTGTCAGGCCTTTGACATGCGCCTCATAAATGATGCTCTCGCGCGTGCGGGTCCTTGGGCGCCTATCGCCGCCCCATTCAAACGACGGATCGACCACGACCGATTTTGGCATGTAGGCTGCGCTGTCGCGGGTGTCGAAACTCAGATCATCCTCACCGGCGACATACCCCAGCAGCGCGTCGTGCCAGATGGGGTGACCGGTCAGCCGTTTGGCGTAAGGATCGACCAGAAGCTTGTTCGGGTTGAACCTGTGCCCCGCTGCCGGGTCATAGGGCCCATGTGCGCGGTAGCCGTAAAGCTGGCCGGGCCTTAGACCTGAAATATAGCCGTGCCAGACATCGCCGTTGCGTTCTGGCATGTCGTGGCGCGCAATTTCCACGGTGCCGTCGTTTGAGTAAAGGCACAACTCCATCCGGGTCGCATTCTGCGAGAAGATGGCGAAATTGACCCCGTCTCCGTCGAAAGTTGCGCCGACCGGATTCGACCGGCCAACGCTCATCGTGGTATTTTTTGCCATTTAAGTACTGTCCGCGAGGTCCTTATAAAGGGCGGCATATGCCGCGCCAGAGCTTTCCCACCCTACGGAATGACGCATGGCATTGCGGCGCATCTTCGTCCAGACCTTGCTATCAGAAAAGAGGCTGCAAAGGCGCAACAGCCCATCGTGCAGGCAATCTGCCGTCAAAGGACTAATCGTGAGCCCCGTGGCGACACCTGCTTTCACCCCGGCATCGGACGCATTGATGACCGTATCGGCCAAGCCGCCAGTCAGGGCAACGACAGGAATGGTGCCATAGCGCAGGCCGTAAAGCTGCGTCAGCCCGCAAGGTTCAAACCGGGATGGGATCAGAATTGCGTCGGCCCCGGCCATCATCCGATGAGACAAAGCCTCGTCATAGCCCAGTTTCACGGACACATTGGCAAACCGGGCGGCACAGGATTGCCATGCACTTTCCAATTCCGGCTGACCGCTGCCCAAAAGCGCAAGTCGCCCGCCGTTCTCGGTGAGTGCGGGAAGAGCGTCGATCAACAGATCAAGGCCCTTTTGCTCGGTCAATCGCGAGACGACGATGCAAAGTGGCCCGTCGCCATCAGGCAAACCAAATTCTTCTTGCAGCGCGATCTTGTTGGGGGCCTTTCCCTTGGGCGTGCGATATGTCCTGATTTCGGGATCTGTTTCAGGGTTCCATGCATCAAGGTCTATGCCGTTCAGAATGCCGACCAAATCGTCACGGCGATCGCGTAAAACCCCCTGCAGCCCCATGCCGAATTCTTCGGTGAGCAATTCGCGTGCATAGGTTGGGCTTACGGTGGTCAGCTTGTCCGCATTGAGAAGGCCAGTTTTGAGTGCACTGATCTGGCCGTAATACTCGGCCGAGTTGGGGTGAAAGTCCGACGCATCAATCCGCATGGAGTTCAATCGCCATGGCGGCGCAAGCCCCTGAAAAGCGATGTTGTGAATGCTCAGCACGGATTTGGTGCCGGGGGAATGGCGTCGCAGGTAATACGGAGCAAGCCCTGCCTGCCAGTCATGGCCGTGCACGATATCGGGCTTCCAGCCATCTTCAACGCCGTCTCGAGCGATCAACATGGCGGCCCAGCTCAGGGCCGCAAACCGTTCTGGGTTATCGGGCCAGTCACGCCCGTCAGGCCCAAGATACGGGCTGCCGTCGCGCATGAAAAGATGCGGTGCGTCGAGGATCAGAAGATCAAGACCAGCGGCAGTTGCAGCAAGGATTCTGCCATTTCCGCCGAACAGATCGGGCAGCGTGGCGACCACTTCGGTTTCGGCAATTTGGTCCATTACCTTGGGATAGCCCGGCAACAGGGTTTTGATCGTGCACCCATGGGGGGCCAAGGCAGCGGGCAAAGCGCCCGCCACATCGGCCAACCCGCCGGTCTTGATCAACGGCGCACATTCCGATGCGACGGAGAGGACTTTCATTCTGCGGCGGCCTTCCTGTCCAGCATGTCTTGAGTAATAAGCGTGACGCCACCTTCTGAAACACGGAACCATTTTCCGTCTTCTTCCGGGTCTTGCCCGACGACCAACCCCTGCGGAATAATCACGCCGCGGTCGATCACGACATTTCTAAGCTGTGCATGCCTGCCAACTTCAACATATGGCAGCGCAACCACCCCCTCCAGAGCCGCGAAGGAATTCGTGTGTACTTGGGTAAACAGCACTGAATTTCGAACGTCCGTGCCGGAAATGATGCAGCCGCCAGCCACCAGAGAAGACACAGCAGACCCGCGCCGTTTTTCTTCGTTATGGATGAATTTGGCGGGTGGAACGCTTTCCGAATAGGTCCAGATTGGCCATTCCTTGTCCCACAGGTCGAGATCCGGATTGAAATCGGTCAGATCGATATTCGCCTTCCAAAAGGCGTCAATCGTACCAGCGTCACGCCAGTATGCCGGGGCGTCTGGCGAGCTTTTGACACAGCTGTCCGTGAATCGATGCGCCATCGCCTTGCCGTTCTTGACGATACCAGGGATCAGGTCGCCGCCAAAATCATGGGTGGAATTCTTGTCCTCGGCATCGGCAATCAGCAATTCGCGCAAGAATTTCCACGAGAAGACATAAATCCCCATCGATGCGAGCGAAATATTGGGGTCTTCAGGCGTGGCAGGCGGATTTTCTGGTTTTTCAAGAAACTCTGTGATCTGGCCAGTGGCGTCTACGCCCATCACGCCAAAAGCCTTTGCTTCGTCGCGCGGAACGGTCAAGCAGCCGACTGTGACATCCGCGCGGCTATCCACGTGCTGACGGATCATCAGCTCGTAATCCATTTTATAGATGTGGTCCCCGGCAAGGATCAGCACGTAATCCACATCATAATCGTCTACGATGTCGATATTCTGTGCCACGGCATCTGCGGTGCCCCGATACCATTTGTCGTCCACGCGCTGCGATGCGGGCAGAATATCAAGATACTCGTTGCGTTCCGCGCGGAAAAAGTTCCAGCCGCGCTGGCAGTGACGTATCAGGCTGTGGGCTTTGTACTGTGTCGCAATTGCCATTTTCCGGATGCCGGAATTCAGAGCATTTGAAAGCGCGAAATCGATGATCCGAACTTTGCCGCCGAAGTAAACCGCCGGCTTGGCGCGCCGGTCGGTCAGTTCCTTCATCCGTGACCCGCGACCGCCTGCCAGAACAAAAGCCATTGTCCGGCTGGATAGCCGGTTATGCGATGGGTGATCCATGATGTTTCTCCTCCCCCTAAAAGTATCGCTCAGCGATCCGGCGTAAGGAACACGGCAGACAGGGGCGGTATCACCACCTCTGCGGATGCTGGTTGCCCCTGATGCGGTGCTGATGTTGCTGTTACTGCGCCCATGTTTCCACGGTCACCTCCGCCATAGATCGCGGCGTCGCTGTTCAAAATTTCTTTCCACTTTCCCGTACTTGGCAGGCCAAGCTGGTAAGCGGTCCGTTCAACCGGTGTGAAATTGCACACCACTGCCACCGGGTCGACATCACCGGATCCCTTGCGCAACCACGCAAAAACAGACGCATCTGAATCGTTTGCTTCGATCCATTCAAATCCGGCCGGATCGCAATCTGCCATGTGAAGGGCGGGATGCTCGCGGTAAAGCGTGTTCAGATCGCGCACCAGTCTTTGAATACCCGCGTGTTCAGGCTGTGCGGCGGCGGCCCAATTCAATTGGGCGTTGTGGTTCCACTCTTCGGGCTGACCGAATTCGCAGCCCATGAACAACAGCTTCTTGCCGGGATGGCCCCACATGAAACTGTAATAGGTGCGCAGGTTGGCAAAGCGTTCCCAATCGTTCCCCGGCATCCGCCCAAGCATGGATCCTTTGCCATGCACCACTTCGTCATGGCTTATGGGCAGGATGAAGTTTTCGGAAAAGGCATAATGCAAACCGAACGTCATCTTGTGATGATCGTATTTGCGATAGATCGGGTCGGTCTTGATGTAGGACAGCGTGTCATTCATCCAGCCCATGTTCCACTTGTAGCCAAAGCCCAAGCCGCCCGTATCGACAGGTCGTGACACGGCTGGAAAGCTGGTGCTTTCTTCCGCCACTGTCATGATCCCCGGTTGCGCGCCATAGGTGATCGTGTTGGCCCTTTGGAGCATGGAAATCGCTTCAAGGTTCTCGCGCCCACCATGGACATTTGGAACCCACTCACCCTCTTTGCGCGAGTAATCGCGATAGAGCATCGATGCCACAGCGTCGACGCGCAGTCCATCCACGTGGTATTCTTCAAGCCAGTACAAGGCATTGGAAATCAGAAAGTTCGCGACTTCGGTCCGGCCGAAATTGTAGATCAGGGTGTTCCAGTCTTGGTGAAACCCTTCGCGCGGATCGGCATGTTCATAAAGCGGTGTGCCATCGAACTTTCCAAGCCCATGTGCATCGGTCGGAAAGTGCCCGGGAACCCAGTCTATCAAGACCCCCAATCCCGCAGCATGCGCCGCGTCAATCAAATCGCGGAACTCGTGCGGGGGACCGTGGCGAATTGTTGGAGCAAATAGGCCAACGGGCTGATATCCCCAAGATCCATCAAATGGAAACTCGCTGATTGGCATCAATTCGATATGGGTGAATCCCATGTCGGCCACGTATTGCACCAATTGCTCTGCGGCTTCTTTGTAAGACAGGGGCCGATTGCCCTCGGCGGTGATGCGGCGCCACGATCCAAGGTGTACTTCATATACCGAAATCGGGGCCGTTCGATCATTGTGCCCGCTGCGTTCTGACATCCAATCGTCGTCATGCCAGCCGTATCCGCCAATATCGCGGACCACCGACGCGTTTTCCGGTGGATGCTGCGAGCCAAAGCCGACCGGATCGGCCTTGAGCGGTTGCACGGTGCCGTCATTGGACAGAATTTCGTATTTATAGACGTCACCCTCGACGAGTGAGGGGATGAAAATTTCCCAGACACCTGTCGCACCGCGCAAACGCATCGGGTACGTGCGTCCATCCCACTGGTTAAAGCTGCCGACGACAGAAACGCGCTTTGCATTGGGAGCCCAGACAGCGAAATGAACACCGTTGACGCCTTCATGGGTTGTGGGATGTGCGCCAAGCACTTTCCAGATGCGTTGGTGTGTCCCTTCGCCCAAGAGATACTCATCCATCTCGCCGATGACGGGGCCAAAGTTGTACGGGTCTTCAAATTCCCAAGAGTGTCCGGCGGCGGATGTCGCGCGTAATCGATAGGGCGCATCTGGGACCGTTCCGGTAAAAACGCCCGATACCTCGGGGTGCTCGGTAAGATCCAACTCGCGATCTTCGCTCAGCACGGTCACTTTGGCGGCATCGGGTCGGAAAACGGTCAAGCACGGCACGTTGCCGTGCTTGTGTAGACCAAGAACCGAAAACGGGTCACCGTGTTGGGCGGCGGCAAGGCTGTGAAGGGCGTCGAGGGGCGGAAAGTCGGGGGTGTTTTTTGTCACTGACATACCTCTATGCTAACTGTCTCGTCTCAAGACGCAAATGTTGCGTAGGTTTTTCGCCCCTTCCGGCCCTATTTCTCGGGTAACGCCGACCCAGCATTCCAGATATCGGCCAGATAGCCGCGCATGGATCTGTCTGATGAAAACCAGCCGGAGCGCGCGGTGTTCAAAGCCGCCATGTGCATCCATTTGTTCTGATCAGCATATACCGCATCAACTTCTCGCTGGGCACGCCAGTAATCGGTGAAGTCGGAACACACGACGAAATAATCATGTGTTGAAAGGTTGTCCGCAATGACCGCATGGCGCCCTGCGTCGCCGGTCGAGAACACATCACCGCGCACGGCATCAAGAGCGCGCGCAAGGCGCGGGTCTGCTGCGATGGCTTGTGCCGCGTGATCGCCCAGCAGACGACGTTCGTCAACTTCTGGTGCAGTCATACCGAACAAAAAGAAATTCTCGGCCCCTACATGCTCGCGGATTTCCACATTCGCCCCATCCAGCGTGCCAATCGTCGGCGCGCCATTGAGGGCAAATTTCATGTTTCCCGTACCTGACGCTTCTTTACCAGCGGTCGAGATTTGTTCTGACAAATCCGATGCGGGGATCAAACGCTCGGCCATCGTGACGTTGTAGTTTGGCAAGAAAACCACCTTAAGGTACTTCGACGTCACGGGGTCAGCATTAAGAACCGCGGCGACATCGTTGATTAAGTGAATTATTTCCTTTGCAAAGACATATCCCGGCGCAGCCTTGCCGCCGAAGATCTTCACGCGCGGTGTCCAGTTGCCTGTCGGGTTGTCCCTGATCTCCTGCCAAAGTGCGATGGCTTCAAGAATGTTCAGGTGCTGGCGCTTGTACTCGTGCATGCGCTTGATCTGGACGTCGAACATGGCGTCAGGGTCAAGATCAAGGTCATGGGTCTCTTTCACCCAGTCCACCAAGTCAGTCTTGTTTGCACGCTTGGCCGCAGCAAAACGATCAAGGAAACCTGCATCGTCGATATGCGGCTCCAGTCCCTTGAGTTGCTCAAGATCGGCAACCCAGCCATCGCCCAGCACGTCGGTGATCAGCCCGCTCAAGCGTGGATTGGCGCCGAGCACCCAACGGCGCGGCGTAACGCCGTTGGTCTGGTTCACGATCCGATCCGGGTGCAGTTCATGCAAGTCCTTGAACACGGTCTGTTTCATAAGGTCGGTGTGCAGGGCCGAAACGCCATTGACCTTATGGCCCATGATGAAGGCCAACTCGCCCATTTTGACTTCGCCATTTTCAAGCGCGGTAACCGTGCGCTTTGGCTTTTCCTTGGCGTGCGCCGCGTCGATCTGTTCGATGATCTGCACGTGCCGTGGCAACAAGCGGCCCATCAAATCGACCGACCAGCGTTCAAGCGCCTCGGGGAGCAAGGTGTGGTTCGTATAGGCCAGACAGCCGCGCGCGGTCGTAATGGCGTCTTCCATCTTCATGCCGCGTTCGTCGCACAAGATACGCACCAGTTCCGGGCCAGCAATGGCCGGGTGCGTATCATTTAGCTGAAACGCAACCTTCTTGGGCAGCATGCGAAGGTCGTCATACTCGGTGTCGAAGCGGCGCAAGGCGTCGCGCAGGGAGGCTGCGGTGAAGAAGAACTCTTGCTTCAGGCGCAACTCTTTGCCTTGGGGCGTGGTGTCATCCGGGTACAATACTCGGCTGATTGTACGCGCCAGCGTTTCCGGCGCCGACGCTGCGATGTAGTCGCCGCTGTTGAACTGGTCGAGGTCGAAAATCTGTGTCGGGCGCGCCGACCAAAGCCGCAATGTATTGGCCCAGTTGCCTTTCCAGCCGATAACAGGCGTGTCAAAGGCTTGGGCGATCAAACCGTCTTCCGGTTCCCAGATGCTACGACCATTCTTTTCAGTTACGGTGCCGCCAAACCCGATGTGATAAGTTGATTCAGGGCGTTCAAATTCCCACGCGTGGGTTTGCTGTAGCCAATCTTCTGGGGCTTCGATCTGCTTTCCATCCTGAAAGCTCTGCTTGAACAAGCCATGCTCATACCGGATGCCATAGCCCATCGCGGGCACGCCAAGGCTGGACAATGACTCGATAAAACAAGCGGCTAGTCGTCCTAGGCCGCCATTGCCAAGCGCGGCATCGGGTTCGTTTGAAAGGACGTCGACCAGCGGCAGGCCAATCTCGTCAAAGGCGCTTTGCGCTGTTTCAAGAAGCCCCAGATTGACGATGGCATCCTGAAGAAGTCGGCCAATCAGGAATTCCATCGACAAGTAATAAACACGCTTGTGTTGGCCGGCATAGCTTGCACGAGTTGCGTCGAACCATGGGTCGGTGATGCGGTCCCGAACGGCGAGTGAAAGGGCCATACGCCAGTCATAGGTAACGGCATGTTCCGCGTCTTTGCCCAGTGAATACTTAAGATGGTGCAAGATGCTGTCGCGCAATTCAACGGATGTCATTCGTAAAGTTCCTTCGTGATGCCGCGTTCACGCGACCCTACCAGTTAAGTAACAACCATCACGAGCCTGTTGACGGGATGTCGTCAAGCCACAGATTGTCGGATGTGAACTCATGTAACCGGCTATGATTTGGTGCAGATGCTCATTGATTGCGCTAACACATAAACGTCTGGCCACACATCGCAAGCGCTCATTCACATTCACATGACCACACGGCACCAGTGTGGCCAATATCTTTCACTGAGGGTAGAAGGGCGCAAATCACGGTTGCAAGGAATTCCATGCGCCCCGCTTATCGCCACCTCGGTCGTCCTTTCTTTCGTGCAACAGTGCTGTGCATTATGGCTCTGTTGGCAGGTTGCACCCAAGATCAGAATATGAACCTTGCTCAAGGTGCAGGACTTGGCGCTATCAGCGGACTTGCCGTTGGCGGTGTTCCAGGTGCCCTTGCCGGAACGGCCGTTGGAGCGGCGTTCGGCTTCATCGCGACACCTGCGAACCAACCCTAGCAGACCTGCACGGGCGCGACACAAGTTGCCGCTCTTGAGATTCTCTCTGGCTTCCGGCGCTATCGCGCCGCACACTGGCTTTAATGGCCCGTGAGAGGCGACGAGGGAGGAAATACACTTGTTTACTGCATCCATGACCTTCGATTTGGGCGAAGATATCGGCGCTTTGCGCGACAGCGTACATCGCTGGGCGCAAGACCGGGTCAAGCCATTGGCAGATCACACTGACCGCCAAAACACGTTCCCGTCTGAATTGTGGCGAGAGATGGGTGAGTTGGGGCTTTTGGGTATAACAGTGCCCGAAGCTGAGGGCGGGGCCGGTATGGGGTATCTTGCTCATACGGTCGCGGTAGAGGAAATCGCGCGGGCGTCAGCCTCGATTGCGTTGAGCTATGGGGCGCATTCCAATCTGTGCGTCAATCAGATCGCATTGAATGGCACTGTGGACCAAAAGGCGCGCTATCTGCCTGGCCTCATATCGGGCGAGAATGTGGGCGCGCTGGCTATGTCCGAGGCGGGTGCCGGCTCGGACGTCGTCGGGATGAAGTTACGTGCAGAGAAGCGCAATGACCATTTCCGCCTGAACGGCACGAAATACTGGATCACAAATGGCCCCGATGCCGACACGTTGGTGGTTTACGCCAAGACAGACCCAGATTCTGGCGCGAAGGGTATCACGGCGTTCCTGATCGAAAAGTCGATGACCGGGTTCTCGACCAGCCCGCATTTTGACAAGCTGGGCATGCGCGGATCCAACACCGCTGAGTTGATCTTCGAGGATGTCGAGGTTCCGTTTGAAAATGTCCTAGGCGAGGAAGGGCGCGGCGTTGCAGTGCTCATGTCAGGGCTGGATTATGAGCGCGTGGTCCTGTCCGGGATCGGCACCGGCATAATGGCGGCATGTCTGGATGAAATCATGCCCTACATGCGGGACCGCAAGCAGTTCGGGCAAAGCATCGGGTCTTTTCAGCTGATGCAGGGCAAGATCGCCGACATGTATACCAAGATGAACAGCGCGCGGGCCTATGTCTATGAAGTGGCCAAAGCTTGCGACCGGGGCAGCGTCACCCGGCAGGATGCTGCGGCCTGTGTCCTTTATGCCAGTGAAGAAGCAATGGTGGTCGCCCATCAGGCGGTGCAGGCAATGGGCGGCAGCGGCTTTATGAATGACAGTGCCGTGTCGCGTTTGTTCCGTGATGCCAAACTGATGGAAATTGGCGCCGGGACATCGGAAATTCGGCGCATGCTGATTGGCCGCGAAATGATGGGAGCTATGGCGTGAGAGCTGCGGCGCTGTGTTTGATCCTGTGGGGGGGAAGCGTAGGCGCAGGGGCGCTTGAAAATTGTCTTGTGCCCTGTGCCAGCGAAGACTGTGATATGGCGTGTTTCGGGCTAACGGCCGATGTGTGCGCCCAGTCCATGCCGGACACAGAGCGGGACACGACGATCGGTATTTCTCAATGCCAGGTGGCAGAGTTCGAGGCGTGGGACGGGGCATTGAATGCGCTTTGGCCATCGTTGCGGAGCTATGTTGCAGAACAGGACATTGAGGATAACTTGGTCGACGCACAGCGTGCCTGGATCGTGTTTCGCGATGCAGAGTGCCGGTTTCAAACGGCGCGTTGGGGGATGGGCACGTTTCGGCAAATCGCTTGGCCAGCCTGTCGCGCGCACCTCACCGCTGAACGTGTGGTAGCCCTGCGTGCAGTCCGCCGGGAGCCGAATTGATGGGAATTCTCAAATCAACTGTCGTGCCCGGCTCAGACGTTTTTCGTGCGAACGAGAACGCAAACGCGGAGGCATTGGCCGATGTTCAAGCAGCGGCTGATCTGGCCTTGTCCGGCGGCGGCCCAGCGGCACAAGCCCGCCACGCGGGGCGGGGCAAGATCGCGCCAAGGGATCGCGTGGCGCGGCTGTTGGACCCGGGATCACCGTTTTTGGAAATCGGCCTTTTTGCCGGGCATGACATGTATGACGGCGCCGCGCCTTGCGGGGGTGCCATAGCGGGCATTGGCCGGGTCGCCGGGCGCGATGTGATGATCGTTTGCAATGATGCGACCGTGAAGGGCGGAACCTATTACCCGGTCACGGTCAAAAAGCACCTACGTGCGCAGGAAATCGCGCAGGAAAACCGGCTGCCCTGCGTCTATCTGGTCGACAGCGGCGGTGCGAACCTGCCCAATCAGGATGAAGTGTTTCCTGACCGCGACCATTTCGGGCGCATCTTCTTCAACCAGGCACAGATGTCGGCGCAGGGCATCGCACAAATCGCGGTTGTCATGGGGTCGTGCACGGCAGGCGGGGCCTATGTGCCCGCGATGTCCGACGTGACGATCATCGTGAAGGGGCAGGGCACTATCTATCTGGCCGGCCCGCCCTTGGTGCAGGCCGCCACAGGCGAAGTTGTCAGTGCCGAAGACCTTGGTGGCGGCGATGTGCACACGCGGTTGTCGGGCGTGGCCGATCAACTTGCCGATGACGACGCCCATGCCCTCGCGCTTGCGCGGCAGGCGGTCGCGTCGCTGAACCTTCCTGAACCTTCGGGACCGGATCTTCCCCCGGAACCACCCGCTGCCGATCCGAATGAACTGCCCGGCGTGGTGCCCGCAGATTTGCGTACGCCCTATGACAGCCGCGAGGTGATCGCGCGCATTGTGGACGGGTCTCGGCTGGACGAATTCAAGCCGCGCTATGGCGAAACGCTGGTGTGCGGGTTCGCCCACGTGATGGGAATGGCTGTCGGAATTATCGCCAATAACGGGGTGCTGTTTTCAGAATCCGCGCTGAAGGGTGCCCACTTCGTCCAGCTATGCTGTCAGCGCAAAATCCCGATCGTGTTCTTGCAGAATGTAACCGGCTTCATGGTCGGTCGCGCCTATGAGGCGGGCGGTATCGCCAAGGATGGGGCCAAGTTGGTCACGGCTGTCGCAACCGCCTGTGTTCCAAAGATCACGATGATCATCGGCGGCTCTTTCGGGGCCGGGAATTATGGCCTGTGCGGGCGGGCCTATTCCCCGCGCTTTTTGTGGACATGGCCCAACAGCCGTATCAGCGTGATGGGCGGAGAGCAGGCCGCCGACGTGTTGGCAAATGTCAAACGCGCCTCCGTGGAAAAGCGGGGCGGCGTTTGGTCAGCGGCCGAGGATGAGGCCCTGCGTGCGCCGATCCGCGAGAAATTCGCGCGCGAGGCGCATCCGCTCTATGCCTCTGCGCGGCTTTGGGATGATGGGGTGATCGACCCGCGCCACTCGCGCGAGGTGCTTGCCCTGTCGCTGGCGGCTTGCAGAAATGCGCCCGTGCCGGACACCCGGTTCGGTCTGTTCAGGATGTGAACCAGATGCACACCATACTTATAGCCAATCGCGGCGAAATCGCTTGTCGCATCATAGCAACCGCCCAGCGGATGGGCTTGCGCACGGTTGCTGTCTATTCGGATGCCGACCGGTTCGCGCCACATGTGCAGGTTGCTGACACGGCGGTTTGCATTGGTCCGGCTTCCGCCACCGAAAGCTATTTGCGCAGTGACGCAATTCTTGCGGCTGCGCGCGCGACGGGGGCGACACTTATCCACCCCGGCTATGGGTTTTTGTCTGAAAACGCCGAGTTTGCCGAAGCGGTGACACAGGCGGGTTTGATCTTTGTCGGGCCGACCGCCTCCGCAATCCGAGCCATGGGTTTGAAAGACGCAGCCAAGGCTCGCATGGAAGCGGCAGGCGTCCCCGTTGTGCCCGGTCATCACGGTTCAGATCTGTCGCTCGACACCCTTGCCGCCGCTGCGGACCAGATCGGATATCCGGTCCTTCTCAAGGCGCGGGCGGGCGGCGGCGGAAAGGGAATGCGCCGGGTGGATGCACCGGCAGAGTTCGCCGCCGCGCTGGAAGGTGCGCGCCGCGAGGGTTTGGCCAGTTTTGGCGATGAGGCTGTGCTGGTCGAAAAGTATATTGAAACGCCGCGGCATATAGAGGTGCAGGTCCTGGCGGACGCACATGGCACGGTCCTGCATTTGTTTGAACGGGACTGCTCGCTGCAACGTCGTCATCAGAAGGTGATCGAAGAGGCGCCAGCACCCGATATGCCAGTGGCCGTGCGCCAAGCCATGGGTGCCGCCGCCGTGGAGGCAGCGCGTGCCATTGGCTACGCAGGTGCCGGAACGGTGGAATTTATCGCCGATGGGTCTGCCGGGTTACGCGAAGACGGGTTCTGGTTCATGGAAATGAACACACGTCTGCAAGTGGAGCATCCAGTTACCGAAGCCGTGACCGGGCTGGACCTGGTAGAGTGGCAGATCCGCGTGGCCTTGGGCGAAGCATTGCCGTTCACGCAAGTCGATCTTTCGCTGCGCGGTCATGCGTTTGAGGCCCGGATTTATGCCGAAGACCCGGCAGCCGGGTTTCTTCCGGCGCCGGGAACAGTCACGCATCTTCATTGGCCGTCGGCGGCCAGGTTCGCAACCGGCGCGCTTCGCGTTGATAGCGGTATTGCCGAAGGCGACACGATCACGGCCCACTATGACCCAATGATCGCCAAACTGATCGCCTATGGTTCCGACCGGGCCTCGGCGTTGGCGCAATTGCAAAAAGGCTTGGCAGAGGTGCGGATTGCCGGGCCGGTTACCAATGTGCCGTTCTTGTCCGCGTTGTTGGCCGATGACGATGTTCAGGCCGGGCGCGTTGACACAGGGTTGATCGCGCGCCGCGGCGCCGCGCTTTTGGCGATGGCCCCTGCCGGGCCAGTTCTGCTTGGGGTGGCCGCGCTGGCGGCTGCAGGTTTGGGTGAGCCACTAGAAACGGGTGACCCCGGCGCCATGTTGCGGGGGTTCCGTGCTTGGGGTCCGGCCCGAACATTTGCCGATCTTGAGTATCTGGGTGATCGGTTGAGCGCAATGATCACGATTGAAAGGGATGGCGCGTACACAATTGAGATCGGGGGCGAAGAGGTCACCTTATGCGTTCACCCCCTGGCGGATACAGCTGTGCGTGTGACGCATGCGGGGCTGACCCGCACGGTACACATACATCGCGACGGGCGGCGCCTGACCGTGTTCGAAGGCAACACACCGCACGTTTTCGATCTGTCTGATCCATTGGGTGCAGGAGACGCCGCAGATTATGCAGGCGACGTGGTCGAGGCACCCATGCCGGGACTAGTGCGGGATGTTCGGGTCACGCCGGGTGATGTGGTGGCGAAGGGCGATCCGCTTGTGGTGATGGAGGCGATGAAAATGGAACACACGCTTTGCGCGCCGCGGGATGGGGTCGTTGCTGCAGTGCTGTTGGCAGCTGGGGCCAATGCGGGGCAAGGTGCCGTTCTTGTGACACTGGAGCAGGTCGATGTCTGATCACGTTACCTTATTCGAAGTCGGCCCGCGCGACGGTTTGCAAAACGAAAGGGTGATGATCCGCGCCGACCAGAAGATCGCGCTGATTGATGCGCTGTCGCAGTGCGGTGTCTCGCGGCTTGAAGCGACGAGCTTTGTCAGCCCCCGCGCTATTCCGCAGCTTGCAGATGCGGGCGACGTGATGGCGGGAATTACCCGTGCGCCCGGCGTCCGATATGCAGTGCTTACGCCGAACCTTCGGGGGTTTGAAGCTGCGCGTGCGGCGGGGGCAGATGAAGTGGCGGTGTTTGCGTCAGCCTCTGAGGGGTTCAGTCAGGCCAATCTGAACTGTTCTGTCGCCGAGAGCTTTGCGCGGTTCGCACCGGTTTTGGAGGCGGCGGAAGATGCGAAAATCCCTGTCCGGGGATATGTGTCTTGCGTGACGGATTGCCCGTTTGATGGGTCAACACCCCCCTCGGCGGTTGCGCGTATCGCGACGAAATTGATGACAATGGGCTGCTTCGAGATTTCCCTTGGGGACACGATTGGCAAAGGGCGGCCGGATACGGTTTATTCGATGCTTGCAGCGGTGATGACCGAATTACCTGCGTCTGTGTTGGCTGGGCACTTTCATGACACTGGCGGGAAAGCCATAAGGAACATTGCCGTTTGCCTGGATGCAGGGGTTCGGGTCTTTGACACTGCCGTGGCAGGGCTTGGGGGCTGCCCCTATGCACCGGGTGCCCCCGGCAATGCGGACACCCGCGTTGTCATGGAATGGCTTGAGGAACACGGCGTGCAAACTGGATTGGACGCTGACGCGCTTGGTCATGCCGAAGCGATCGCCAAAGCCGTGCGACAGGGGGCAGCAGTTTGACGGTCTGGACAACACTTGACCTGGCCGATGACGGTCGCGGCATTGTCACGGTAACCCTGAACCGACCTGAAGCGCGCAACGCATTGTCGGCGGCGATGATTTCCGAATTGACCCATATGGCGCGCAGTGTTGGGGCCGCGCGGTCCACCCGTGTGATCGTTTTGCGCGGAGCCGGGCCTGTCTTTTGCGCAGGGGGCGATCTTCGCTGGATGCAAGATCAGATCAAGGCGGACCGGGCGACGCGGATCGCAGAGGCGCGCAAACTGGCCGATATGCTACGCGCGTTGAACGAGATGCCATGCCCCTTGATCGGCGCGATTCATGGGGGGGCTTTTGGCGGCGGTGTCGGCTTGGCCTGCGTGTGCGACGTCGCGCTATCGCTGCCTGATTGCCGATTTGGATTGACGGAAACCCGGCTGGGTCTGATCCCGGCAACAATTGCGCCCTATGTGTTGGCGCGAATGGGCGAAGGCGCGGCGCGGCAGGTGTTCATGTCGTCGCGGCTCTTTTCAGCAACCGAAGCGAAAGAGCTTGGTGTGGTCAGCCGGATCGTGCCAGAGGCGCAGTTGAGCGCACAAATCGAAGCCGAGGCGGCCCCCTATCTGTCTACCTCCGGGTCTGCGGTTGCCGCGGCCAAGGCCATGGCGCGCAGTTTGGGTCCCGACATCACGGATGCGGTCATTGACGCGTCAATCGCCCGTCTTGCGGATGTATGGGAAACGCCTGACGCCGCCGAGGGGATCGCGGCATTTTTGGAAAAACGGCGTCCTGACTGGAGCTGACTTTTTCAGGTATGCGCGGCTATCTCTTTTGGTCTGGCCCAAGCGGCGATGTCGTAAAGGTCGGTCAGTTCGCTGTCAGGCAGTCCGGCCCGGTTGGCGCGTTCCAGCGCCTCGCATGCCAGACGCGCAGCGGGATCTTCAAAGTCATCCGGTGCCGTGTTGCGCAGGGAAGCCAGTGCCTTTTGAAGCCGAACCTGTACTTCGATATTATCGGCACCGTCGCGCGCAACCGGACGCAGGGCATCGACCAGCATATCCTCGGCAAGAATGCGGGGTACATGCATTTGTGGGAAGCAAATTTCCGGTGTCTCGTGGTTCGGCCAGTCAGAAAGCAACCTGACAATGCGCCCGATGACACTGATGGCGGTGCCGGGGTCATTCACCGCGGGCGACAACGCCCGTGATGCGATTTCCGAGAGGACGATGAGGCCAAAACGTGGGTCTTCTTCAAACACCCGTTCTGTGCCGATGCTGAACGCGGCCTGAATATTCGCGCGGTCATCTGCTTCAAGCTGTGATCCATGAACACTACAAAGCGCCTGACCTGTGGCAACAAAGCCGCCCGGCCGCCGGTCAATGAAGATTTGCGCACCTGTTCTTTCGGCAAGTCCATTGAGCGAGGGCATATCCACGTGCTGCACATAGCCCGACTTTTTCGCCAGAACCTCTGACCCTCCTGCGGGCACGTCCCCGTTTATGGGGTGTCCCCCCAAGTTAGGCGCAGTGCGCCACCGCCCCAGCGCGTTCTTTGCAGCCAATTCCACACGGTCCAAGGTGTTGCCCATACGGCCAAAGCTCATCAGATGGCCGATCCAGCGCATCAGGGCGACGATAACCAAGCCTGTAACTGCAATGGTCACGAAGAACAGGATCACTTGAGCATTGGAGTCGTACAGTCCGGCGCTCAGGGCAATGATGCCGAGCAGGCTATACAAGAAGGCCCCAAGGAACGTAGCCAAAACATTTTGCGTCGTGCGGTCCTGCTGAAGCAGTGCAATGGCGCGGGGGGTCGCATTTTGCGCGGCTCCGGAAAACGCTGACACTGCGATGGACAATGAAAAGGTTGTGACCGCAAGCATGGACGAGGCCAACAAGTTCAATAACCGTTCGACAGATTCCGCACCGGTTTTGAAAGCCAACCCTTCTGGAAGAAGAGGGGCCAGAAGTTTTGCCAGAACGATAGACGCCGCCGCCAGTACGGCAAAGGCAACAACGCGCACCCAGATTTTGCGAAGCGCTGTGCGCAATTTCCAGATCTGTCTAGAGATCATTGGAAACCCCGTGGGTTTCGCGAGTAACATCCATGACGAGCATCAACCGTTCCAGCGGACTTGGCCCAGCGGAGCAATATCGTACCCGGCAAGCCCTGCGGCATGTTTGGCCAAGTTGGGGCCGGTGCAAAACTCCCAGAATTTTTGGAACTGCGGTTCAAACCAAGCCTTACGATCAACCAAAAGATCGAACCTTTCCGCCACCAGTGGAACAAAATCCAAGCCCGCGGGGCGCGCCAGGGCTTCCAACCCGAAGGCCGCATCAGCCTCGCCTCGTGCGATTAGCCGGGCGGCATCGTCTTCGTCCGGTGCCACATCGGTCAATTCAAATGCAGACGGATTTAAGCCCTCGTTCTTGATCATTGCGTCGAACAACGACTGTGTTCCAGATCCGGCTTGGCGCGGCACCACGCGACGCCCGGCCAGATCTGCAAGCGATCGGACTTCGCGGCCAAGACCCGGTGCAAGGATCAGCCCGCGCTGGCGAATAGACCAGCCGATTAAAACCGCCGTGTTGCCCACGCGGGCCTGTTCCACGGCATGTGTGTTCCAGGCGTCTGGGCCAGATGAAGACGGATTGGGTAAATGCAGCCCTGCCGCGATCCCTTCGCCGATTTCAAAACGGCGCAGCCCATCGCCGCTGCCGTCAAAAAAGCTGGCCAACCCCGCGCGGGATTGGCGAAGCGCCCAATCGAGCAAAGGGTCATGGCTGCCAAGAACAATCGGAGGGCGGCTGGCGGCTTCAATGTTTCCGCCTGATACAGCCCCAGTCATCCAGCGCTGAATGTCGTCTGCCGGGAAGAGCAACTTGCCTGTGATCCGGAGGCAAGGCACCTCACCAGCGGCCGCCAAGTCATAAACTTTGCGTTCTTTCACGCGCAGCATCCCCGCCAGTTCGTGGACCGTGAGGTAGGCGCTCGTTCCCTGAGGCGTTTCGGTGTTGCTGTCGATTTGACCCGTCATGTTTTGATCATGCCATAACGCTGGGTGGCGACAAGGCGGAATTCACGCAATGGCTGCAAGGGTCAGGACCGGATCAGATTTGGCGCGTTGCGGAAGCCCGAAATGTGGATCGGCGATCTTGGTGTTCACAGTGGCTTGCGTGCTGGTGAGGCCCGGTGCAGAGTACCTGAGGGGGGACGATGAGATGATACGTTTTCGAAAACGTTCTGAGGCCGTGCGCGTGGGCGCTGAATCGGTGACAGGTGCGGGATTCGCGCGCCTAGATGCAGCACACGGCCATATACCTCGCATGGCATGGTAGTCGAAAATTCAAAAAATTTGCGGAACGACGCAAGTTCCCGGCTTCGGGCAGGTGACTGCAAGTTGGTCTGTATGGAGTCGGCGTTTTTCAAGAAAAATGAGACTGTTAACCAGTTATGAATCGACGCCGGTTTTGCGGTTTGCAGAACCTGCCATGCAATTCCGTAAGGTTAGGTATGCATTTGCAAAGGGTGGCAAAAAAGAAATCTTCGGTTAAACGAATTGAGAGGCAAGGCTAGGCACTTGAAAAGCAACGGAAAAAGGGCATCGGGCCCGCAACATTCTTTCGTTTGCGCCACACAAGGCTGACATTTTGTTTTGCACAGAAACGCTGAACTAGGGAGGTAGAACATGGGTGAACACGAAGATCTTGACCCGATAGAAAGCCAGGAATGGCAGGACGCGGTTCAGGACGTCATTGAACGCGATGGCGCGGACCGAGCGCATTATTTGCTGGATCGCGCAGTACAGCAGGCCCGGGCTGCCGGGGCGATGTTGCCCTTCTCGGCGACAACGCCGTATCAGAATACAATTCCTACAGATGATCAGATCGAATTTCCTGGCGATCTGGATATGGAAGGCCGCATCCGGGCGATCAATCGCTGGAATGCGATGGCGACCGTTGTGCGGCGCAATAAGGAAAGCAGCGAATACGGTGGGCACATCGCGTCCTTCGCCTCTTCTGCGGCGATGTACGATGTGGGCCTGAACCACTTCTGGCGCTCGCGCTCTGCCATGCATGGCGGCGATCTGGTGTTTTTCCAGGGTCACGTGGTTCCCGGCATCTACGCCCGTTCCTTCATGGAAGGTCGTATCAGCGCCGAACAACTTGAGAATTTCCGCTCCGAAGTCGACGGGTCTGGCCTGTCTTCGTATCCTCACCCGTGGTTGATGCCCGACTATTGGCAGTTCCCGACGGTGAGCATGGGGCTTGGCCCGCTCATGGCGATCTATCAAGCGCGGTTCATGAAGTATCTGCATTCGCGCGGCTTCATCGACATGGCAGACCGCAAAGTGTGGTGCTTCCTCGGTGATGGGGAAATGGACGAGCCAGAGAGCCTTGGCGCGATCAGCCTCGCGGCGCGCGAAAAGCTCGACAACCTGATCTTCGTCGTGAACTGCAACCTTCAGCGTCTTGATGGCCCGGTGCGCGGCAACGGCAAGATCGTTCAGGAACTCGAAGGCGAATTCCGTGGCGCAGGCTGGGAAGTGATCAAACTTCTTTGGGGCCGTGGCTGGGATGAGCTGCTGGAAAAAGACGTCACCGGGCGGTTGCGCCAGTTGATGGATGAAACCGTAGACGGCGATTACCAGACCTTCAAATCGAAGGACGGCGCGTACATTCGCGAACACTTCTTCGGAAAGTATCCCGAGACCGCCGCGATGGTCGAGGATATGACCGATGACGAGATCTGGAATCTGCGCCGCGGCGGCCATGACAGCCAAAAGGTCTACACCGCGTTCAAACGGGCGACAGATGTAAAAGGCCAACCAACCTGTCTTCTGGTGAAGACGGTCAAAGGCTATGGCATGGGGTCGGCTGGCGAAGGCCAGAACACGACGCACCAGCAAAAGAAACTGGCCGAAGATCAGTTGCGCGCCATGCGCGACCGCTTCCAGATTCCTGTGTCTGACGAAGATTTGCCCAAAGCGCCATTTGTTCAGCTGAACAATGCGCAAAAGGCGTATCTTGCGGATCGCCGCAAGGCGCTTGGCGGGTCGTTCCCTGTGCGTCATTGGCGCGATGCACCCAAGCTTGAAATTCCGGGTCTCGACAAGTTCGAGAAGGAGTTGAAATCATCGGGGGATCGCGAGATTTCCACGACGATGGCATTTGTGCGCATCCTGACAACGCTGTTGCGCGACAAGAAAATCGGCCGCCGGGTTGTTCCAATCGTTCCCGACGAGTCGCGCACCTTCGGTATGGAAGGGCTGTTCCGGTCCGTGGGTATCTGGAACCCTCTGGGCCAGACTTATACCCCGCAAGACCGTGATCAGATGTCGTACTACAAGGAAAGTGCGGACGGTCAGGTGCTTCAGGAAGGCATCAACGAAGCGGGCGCAATGGCCGATTGGATCGCGGCTGCGACCAGTTATTCGGTGCATGGCGAGCCGATGATCCCGTTCTTCATCTACTACTCCATGTTCGGCTTCCAGCGGATCGGTGATCTTGCATGGGCGGCGGGCGACAGCCGGGCGCGTGGTTTCATGCTGGGCGGTACGGCCGGCCGGACAACCTTGAACGGCGAAGGGTTGCAGCACGAGGATGGTCACAGCCACATCCTTGCGTCGACGATCCCGAACTGCATCACCTATGACCCGACCTTCCAATACGAAGTTGCGGTGATCGTTCAGCACGGCTTGCAACGGATGTTCGTCGATCAGGAAGATGTCTATTTCTACATCACCCTTATGAATGAAAACTACAGTCATCCCGATATGCCCATGGGTGTTGAGCAGGACATCATCAAAGGGCTCTATCGCCTTGAAGAGGTGAAGAAGCCGACCAAAAAGCACATCACTCTAATGGGTTCGGGGACGATCCTCATGCAAGCCATCAAGGCGGCCGAGATGCTGAAGGAAGATTTCGGCGTGACGTCGGAAATCTGGTCGGCACCATCGTTGAACGAGCTGGCTCGCGATGGCCAGGACGCCACACGGCATAACAGGCTCAACCCGTTGGCAGAGCCAAAAGTGCCATTTGTCACCGATCAGCTGGCGCGGTCAAAAGGTCCGATCATCGCCGCCACCGACTACATGAAGAACTATGCCGAGCAGATCCGAGGGTTCATCCCCGAGGGCCGTGAGTTCACGGTACTGGGCACAGACGGCTATGGCCGCTCTGACAGCAGGGTCAACCTGCGCCGGTTCTTCGAAGTGGACGCTGCCCATATCGCAGCGACCGCAATGGTGGAGCTTTACAAGCAGGGGGCCGTGACGAAAGCGGACCTGACAAAAGCGCTCAGCAAATACGACATCGACGGCAACAAGCCGAACCCGCGGCTGGTATGAGCCTGCAGGGACGAGGGAGACTTTGACTATGACGACTGACGTACATGTACCCGATATCGGGGATTTCAGCGACGTTCCGGTAGTGAGCGTTCTTGTTTCGGTGGGCGACGTTGTCGCCGCCGAAGATCCGCTGATCGAGCTGGAGAGCGACAAGGCAACAATGGAAGTGCCAAGCCCTGCTGCGGGGAAGGTAAAGGAAATCAAGGTCGCAGAAGGGGATCGTGTGGGTGAAGGCACGCTGATCATCGTTCTGGAAGATGACGGGGCAGGCGATGCGCCGGCCACCGAGGCCCCAAAAGCCGAAGCGCCCAAGGCCGAAGCGCCAAAAGCAGCAGCGCCTGCGGCAGCCCCGGCTGCGGTGACGGACTCGGGTTTTGGCAAGGCGCATGCCTCGCCATCGGTGCGTGCCTTTGCCCGGTCGCTGGACATTGAACTGAGCAAAGTCAACGGCACGGGCCGCAAGGGCCGCATCCTGCGGGAAGACATCGCCAAGTTCTATAAGCAAGCGGCAGCTCCGGCAGCGGCAAGCGGCGGGGCGTCGGCGCAAGGCGGCATGGATATTCCGCCCATTCCGGCGGTGGATTTTTCCAAGTTTGGCCCTGTCGAAAACGTGGAGATGTCGCGGATCAAAAAGATCTCTGGCCCTGCGTTGCACCGGTCCTGGCTCAATATCCCGCATGTCACTCATAATGACGAAGCCGACATCACCGATCTGGACAAGTACCGCAAGGAAATGGACACGGCGGCGAAGGAAGACGGATATCGCGTCACGCTTTTGTCTTTTGTGGTGAAGGCCAGTGTTTCAGCGCTCAAGGCGCATTGGGAGTTCAACAGCTCGATCCATCCCGATGGCGACAAGTTGATCAAGAAGGACTTCTATAACATCGGCTTTGCGGCTGATACGCCGAACGGACTGATGGTGCCTGTGATCAAGGATGCCGATCGCAAGGGTCTGGTGGAAATTTCCAAGGACTTGATGGAATTGTCAGGCAAAGCCCGCAAGGGCGAGCTGAAAGGTCCAGACATGCAAGGCGCAACCTTTACGATTTCCAGCCTTGGCGGGATTGGGGGCACCAGCTTCACGCCCATCGTGAACGCGCCGGAAGTGGCCATTCTGGGCCTGACGCGGTCAAAGATGGCACCGGTCTGGAACGGGTCCGAGTTTGAGCCGCGCCTGATGCAGCCGCTCTCGCTGAGTTATGATCACCGGGCCGTCGACGGCGCGCTTGCGGCACGGTTCTGCGTGACGCTCAAGACGCTGCTTGGCGATATGCGCAAGTTGATGTGGTAAGGAGATCAGACACATGGATGTGAAAGTACCCGATATCGGCGATTTCTCCGATGTGCCGGTGGTCTCGGTTCTTGTATCGGTGGGCGACGTCGTCGCCGCCGAGGACCCGCTGATCGAACTGGAAAGCGATAAAGCCACGATGGAGGTTCCCAGCCCCGCCGCAGGCAAGATCACCGAGATCAAGGTGGCCGAGGGCGACAAGGTCGGTGAAGGCAGCGTGATCATGGTTATGGAGGCGGAAGGGGCTGCAGATGCCGAGGCC
>NZ_SMZO01000023.1:0-57177 GCF_004358675.1 Meridianimarinicoccus aquatilis
ATGGCAAAGGCAAAGTTTGAACGGAACAAGCCGCACGTGAACATCGGCACGATCGGCCATGTTGACCACGGCAAGACGACTCTGACGGCGGCGATCACGAAGTATTTCGGTGATTTCAAAGCGTACGACCAGATTGACGGCGCGCCCGAAGAGAAGGCTCGTGGGATCACGATCTCGACCGCGCACGTGGAATACGAGACCGAGAACCGCCACTACGCACACGTCGACTGCCCCGGCCACGCTGACTATGTGAAGAACATGATCACCGGTGCGGCGCAGATGGACGGCGCGATTCTGGTTGTGAACGCAGCTGATGGCCCGATGCCGCAGACCCGCGAGCACATCCTGCTGGGTCGCCAGGTTGGTATCCCGACCATGGTCGTCTACATGAACAAAGTTGACCAGGTTGACGACGAAGAGCTTCTTGAACTCGTCGAGATGGAAATCCGCGAACTGCTGAGCAGCTATGAGTACCCGGGCGACGACATTCCCGTGATCCCAGGCTCCGCTCTGGCAGCGATGGAAGGCCGTGACAACGAGATCGGCGAAGAGTCCATCAAGAAGCTGATGGCTGCCGTTGACGAATGGATCCCGACACCTGAGCGTGCGGTTGACCAGCCGTTCCTGATGCCGATCGAAGACGTGTTCTCGATCTCTGGCCGCGGGACTGTTGTGACCGGCCGTGTTGAGCGTGGCGTGATCAACGTTGGCGACGAAATTGAAATCGTCGGCATCCGCGACACCAAGAAAACGACCTGCACAGGCGTTGAAATGTTCCGCAAGCTGCTGGATCGCGGTGAAGCAGGCGACAACATCGGCGCATTGCTGCGCGGTGTGGACCGTGAAGGCGTTGAGCGCGGCCAGGTGCTGTGTAAGCCGGGTTCGGTAAAGCCGCACACCAAGTTCGAGGCAGAAGCTTACATCCTGACCAAAGACGAGGGTGGCCGTCACACCCCGTTCTTCGCCAACTATCGCCCGCAGTTCTACTTCCGCACGACGGACGTGACCGGCACGGTGACATTGGCTGAAGGTACGGAAATGGTAATGCCGGGCGACAACGTCAGCTTCGCAGTTGAGCTGATCGCACCGATCGCCATGGAAGAGAAACTTCGCTTCGCGATCCGCGAAGGCGGCCGCACCGTTGGCGCGGGCGTGGTTTCGAAAATCCTCGACTAATCAGACCTTCGGGAATGCAAGTGGGGCGCCCGATACTGGGCGCTCCACCTCTCTTTTCCATGCCGCGAAAGGCGACACGACAATGCAAAGCCAAAATATTCGCATCCGGCTGAAGGCGTTTGACTATCGGGTTCTGGACGCCAGCACCCAAGAGATCGTCAATACGGCCAAGCGCACGGGCGCTCAGGTACGCGGTCCAATCCCGCTGCCGAACAAGATCGAGAAATTCACCGTGCTTCGGGGACCCCACGTGAACAAGAAATCGCGTGACCAGTTCGAAATCCGGACACACAAGCGTTTGCTCGACATCGTCGACCCAACGCCGCAGACCGTGGACGCGCTGATGAAGCTCGACCTGGCTGCCGGCGTTGACGTCGAGATCAAAGTATAAGGAGGGCACCCAGAATGTTGCGCTCTGGAGTTATCGCTAAGAAGGTGGGCATGACCCGCCTGTTCATGGAAGACGGCAAGCAGGTTCCAGTAACCGTGCTTCAGCTCGACAGTCTGCAGGTCGTTGGCAAGCGCACCGCTGAAACGGATGGCTATTCCGCCGTTCAGCTTGGCGCAGGCAATGCCAAGGTCAAGCGGGTCAGCAAGCCGATGCGCGGCCACTTCGCCGTTGCAAACGTGGCCCCCAAGCGCAAGCTTGTGGAATTCCGCGTGGCACCTGAGAACCTGATCAACGTCGGTGAGGAAATCACCGCGGATCATTACTTCGCAGGCCAGTTTGTTGACGTGTCTGGTACGTCGATTGGTAAGGGCTTTGCCGGTGCGATGAAGCGTCACAACTTTGGCGGTCTTCGGGCCAGCCACGGTGTGTCGATCAGCCACCGTGCACACGGGTCGACCGGTCAGTGTCAGGATCCGGGCAAAGTCTTCAAAGGCAAGAAGATGGCTGGTCACATGGGCGCCGCCCGCGTGACAACGCAGAACCTGCAGGTGATCCGCACCGATGCCGACCGTGGCTTGATCATGGTCAAAGGCGCGGTACCGGGTTCCAAAGGTGGCTGGGTTACGATCAAAGACGCTGTCAAGAAACCGTTCCCAGAGAACGCGATCTTGCCTGCTGCTCTGAAATCGGCTGCTGAAGAAGCCAAGCGTTTGGCGGATGAAGCAGCTGCCGCCGCTGCAGCTGAAGAGGAAGCCGCCGCAAAGGCAGCAGCCGCTGAAGCCGCCGCCGCCGAAGAAGCCGCGCTGAAAGAAGCCGAGGCTGATATCGCCGCCGAGAAGAAGGACGACGACGCATGAAACTCGATGTGATCAAACTGGACGGCGAAGCCGCCGGCACGGTCGATCTGGGCGACGACGTGTTCGGCCTGGAACCTCGTGCGGATATCCTGCACCGTGTTGTCCGCTGGCAGCGTAACAAGGCGCAGGCCGGTACGCACAAGGTCAAGACACGGTCGGAAACCAGCTACTCGACAAAGAAAATCTATCGCCAGAAGGGCACCGGCGGCGCACGCCACGGTGACCGGAACGCGCCGATCTTCCGCAAGGGTGGTATCTACAAGGGTCCGACCCCACGCAGCCACGCGCACGACCTGACCAAGAAGTTCCGCAAGCTTGGGCTGAAGCACGCTTTAAGTGCAAAGGCACAGTCCGGGACCCTCGTTGTTCTGGAAGACGCGGCCTTGGCAGAAGCCAAGACCAAGTCGCTGGCGCAGGCTATCAAAAAGTTGGGCTGGAAGCGTGCGCTGATCATCGATGGCGCCGAGGTGAACGCAAACTTCGCACAAGCCGCGGCAAACATTGATGGGCTCGACATTCTGCCGTCCATCGGGGCCAATGTTTATGACATCCTCAAGCGTGACACCTTGGTGATCACAAAAGCGGGTGTCGAAGCGCTGGAGGCGCGTCTGAAATGAGCACCAAACCAGAACACTACGACGTGATCCGCAAGCCGATCATCACAGAGAAGGCAACCATGGCGTCCGAAGCCAATGCTGTTGTGTTCGAAGTGGCGATCAACGCGAACAAGCCGCAGATCAAAGAAGCGGTGGAAACACTTTTCAATGTCAAAGTGAAGGCCGTGAACACGACCGTCACCAAGGGCAAAGTAAAGCGGTTCCGCGGTATGCTCGGCAAGCGTCGGGACGTGAAAAAAGCATATGTGACGCTCGAAGAGGGCAACACAATCGACGTGACGACCGGCCTTTAATCGGCTGCGCGTTGAAGCAATTTGAGCCTCGGCATTTCGGTGCCGGGGCTTTTTCTTTTGCCCGGAGGATTGGCAAGATTTCCGTGGTCTTTTTTGCAGCGTCGCCGTTAGGATATGGCGCATGCGCAGCCTCGTTGCCGGGCGAACAAGCCTCTGTTTTGCAACGCAAAAATTTTACGCGTGGCGAATGCTCATTGCGGCCACGGCCTGCCGGGATGCTCATTTGTTTGCCTTGCAAAACTATCGTGGTTCGGAAGGTTGACCCTTCGTCCCTGCTTCACTAAGAGGTCCTATCGGCACGGCCCCGGATTCGTCTGGGGCCGCTGATTTTTTATCGGATACCTTCGGGGATCTACACGTCTGGGGATTGTCGCGGCTCTTGCTCGCAAGGCAGGCCCCACTAACAACGGAAGACAGAAAGCATGGCACTTAAGTCGTACAAACCGACGACGCCTGGCCAGCGCGGGCTGGTTCTGATCGACCGTTCGGAGCTCTGGAAAGGGCGCCCGGTTAAATCTCTCACTGAGGGTTTGACCAAATCGGGCGGCCGGAACAACACCGGACGGATCACATCACGCCGCCGCGGCGGTGGGGCAAAGCGTCTCTACCGGATCGTCGATTTCAAACGCACCAAGTTCGACATGTCGGCAGTGGTTGCGCGGATCGAATATGACCCGAACCGGACGGCCTTCATCGCACTGATCCAGTACGAAGATGGCGAACAGAATTACATCTTGGCGCCTCAGCGTCTTGCAGTTGGTGACAAGATCATCGCTGGGGCGAAGGTTGACATCAAGCCGGGCAACGCAATGCCTTTCTCCGGCATGCCGATTGGTACAATCGTCCACAACATCGAACTGAAGCCCGGCAAAGGCGGCCAGATGGCCCGCGCTGCAGGGACCTACGCCCAGTTCGTTGGTCGTGATGGCGGTTACGCGCAAATTCGTTTGTCTTCGGGCGAACTGCGCCTCGTGCGTCAGGAGTGCATGGCCACCGTCGGTGCCGTGTCGAACCCAGACAACTCGAACCAGAACTACGGTAAAGCCGGCCGGATGCGCCACAAGGGCGTTCGTCCTTCGGTGCGTGGTGTCGTCATGAACCCGATCGACCACCCGCACGGCGGTGGTGAAGGTCGGACCTCGGGTGGTCGTCACCCGGTGACGCCATGGGGCAAGCCGACCAAGGGTGCACGCACCCGCGACAAGAACAAGGCATCGCAGAAGCTGATCATCCGCTCGCGTCATGCCAAGAAGAAGGGCCGCTAAGCCATGGGACGTTCCGTCTGGAAAGGGCCTTTTGTCGACAGCTACGTGCTGAAGAAGGCCGAAAAATCCCGCGAGTCGGGTAAGAACGAAGTCATCAAGATCTGGTCACGGCGGTCGACAATTTTGCCGCAATTCGTGGGTCTGACCTTCGGTGTGTACAATGGCAAGAAACATATCCCGGTGAATGTCTCCGAAGATATGATCGGCCAGAAGTTCGGTGAATATTCTCCGACCCGGACCTATTATGGTCATGCGGCGGACAAGAAAGCGAAGCGGAAGTAAGTCATGGGCAAGGAAAAGAACCCCCGCCGCGTGGCTGAAAATGAAGCAATGGCAAAACTGCGCATGCTTCGTACCAGCCCGCAGAAGCTGAACCTTGTGGCGCAGATGATCCGTGGCAAGAAAGTCGACAAGGCATTGGCCGACCTGACTTTCTCGAACAAGCGTATCTCGGACGATGTGAAGAAATGTCTTCAGTCGGCCATCGCCAACGCCGAAAACAACCACAATCTTGACGTGGACGAGCTTGTCGTCGCCGAGGCGTATGTGGGCAAGAACCTGACGCTCAAGCGCGGTCGTCCGCGGGCGCGTGGCCGGTTTGGCAAGATCATCAAGCCGTTTTCGGAACTCACCATCAAGGTCCGTCAGGTCGAGGAGCAAGCATAATGGGTAATAAAGTAAATCCCGTCGGCATGCGGCTTCAGGTCAACCGGACCTGGGACAGCCGTTGGTATGCTGACACGAAGGATTATGGCGATCTTCTTCTTGAAGACCTTAAAATCCGCGACTTCATTCATGAAGAGTGCAAGCAAGCCGGCATTAGCCGTGTGATCATCGAACGTCCGCACAAGAAGTGCCGCGTTACGATCCACACTGCGCGTCCCGGTGTGATCATTGGCAAGAAAGGCGCGGACATCGAAACGCTCCGCAAGAAACTTGCCAACATGACCACAAGCGAAGTTCACCTGAACATCGTGGAAGTCCGCAAGCCTGAGCTGGATGCGCGTCTCGTTGCCGAGAACGTTGCGCAGCAGCTTGAGCGTCGTGTGTCCTTCCGTCGTGCGATGAAGCGCGCTGTCCAAAGCTCCATGCGTATGGGGGCACTGGGTATCCGGCTTAACGTCGCTGGTCGTCTTGGCGGCGCAGAAATCGCTCGGACGGAATGGTATCGTGAAGGTCGCGTGCCGTTGCACACACTTCGTGCCGACATCGACTATGGCTTCGTCGAAGCGACGACCCCCTATGGAATCATCGGGATCAAGGTCTGGATCTTCAAGGGCGAGATCATGGAGCACGATCCAGCCGCGCGTGACCGCAAGGCTCAGGAGCTTCAGGATGGTCCCGCACCCCGCGGCGCAGGCGGCAATCGCCGCGGCGACCGGTAAGGAGAGACTTCAATGCTTCAACCAAAACGCACGAAGTTCCGCAAACAGCACAAAGGTCGGATTCACGGCCTCGCTAAGGGCGGATCCGATCTCGCATTCGGCACATTTGGCCTGAAAGCCACTGAGCCAGAGCGTATTACAGCACGTCAAATCGAAGCGGCACGCCGCGCGATGACCCGTCACATGAAACGTCAGGGCCGGGTCTGGATCCGGATTTTCCCAGATGTTGCCGTGACCTCCAAGCCCACCGAAGTTCGGATGGGTAAAGGTAAGGGTTCCGTTGATTTCTGGGCCGCAAAAGTAAAACCGGGCCGGATCATGTTCGAACTGGATGGCGTGGCCGAGCCAATCGCCCGTGAGGCCCTGCGCCTTGCTGCGATGAAGCTGCCAATCAAGACCCGCGTGGTCGTCCGCGAGGACTGGTAAGCTTTAGGGTTACCGCAAACTGATTAAGACCTCGCCGGGAAACTGGCGGGGTCTTTTCTTTTGGCGGGGCAGGTGCGCTTCGCCTCTCGCAGCGGGCGTTTGAGTGGGGTATGAACCGGCATGGCTCAAATAGACTCTCTCTTTGTTACCCGTCTCTACCGCGCGCGCCTTGATGAATGTGCGCCAAAGGTGGACGTATCTGAACTTGAAACATCCTGCATGACCATCGCCGATGATGACGAGGCGGGGCAGGACTGGTGCGAGGCGAACGATTACCCTGGCTACACCAGCTATGCATCGCTGACCGATCTTCCTTGGCGGTTTCCGATCTTCAAGGATCTGGTCCAAGCGCTGGACAAGCATGTCGCCGCTTTTGCCAAGGATCTGGCGTTTGATCTCGATGGGCGTGCGCTGAAACTGGAAGACATCTGGATCAACATTCTGCCAGAGGGCGGCGTGCATGGCTCGCACATCCACCCGCACAGCGTGGTCAGTGGCACGACCTATGTGGCGATGCCGGAAGGCACCAGCGCGCTCAAGTTGGAAGACCCGCGCCTGCAAATGATGATGGCCGCGCCTGCGCGCCTGAAAGATGCACCGCCTGAGTTGCGCAGCTTCGTCTATCTGCGCCCTGATGTGGGCGATGTGTTGCTGTGGGAAAGCTGGCTGCGCCATGAGGTTCCCATGAACATGGCGGAAGACGAACGGATCAGCGTCAGTTTCAACTACGGTTGGGCCTAAGAATCGGGCGTCGAGTGGCGCTATTATCGCTGTATTCTGTGTCATTTTCGCGATTCAGCGGCCGTTCCTGAATACAGGGTTGCCTTGAGCGCATTTGGCGCGTATGCGGGCCGCTCATTCATGAACTCCACCGGAATCATGGTGACCCGCCGCGCAAGCGGACAAGGGGCCTACCGGTGATGTTGAGAAAAAGGAAAAGGCGATGAACGCCCAGGACTTGAGAGACAAGACCCCTGATCAACTCCGCGAAGAGTTGGCGAGTCTGAAGAAAGAAGCGTTTAACCTGCGCTTCCAGCAGGCAACTGCTCAAATGGAAAACACATCGCGTATGCGCGCCGTCCGTCGTGACGTTGCACGTGTGAACACGATCCTGAACGAAAAGGCGGCTGCAGCCGCCAGCACGGAGGCCTGATCTATGCCAAAACGCATCCTGACTGGCACCGTCACATCTGCCAAGAACGACCAGACCGTAACCGTGTCGGTAGAACGCCGCTTCACGCATCCGGTTCTGAAGAAGACGATCCGGAAATCGAAGAAGTACCGGGCTCATGACGAAGCGAACACCTTCAAGCAAGGCGATGCTGTCCGCATCATCGAATGTGCGCCTAAGTCGAAAACCAAGCGCTGGGAAGTTCTGACCGCCTAAGGTCGAACCAACCAGCTTGATCGAAACCCTGGGGACACGGGCAAGATGCCCCCCCACAGGTCGGGAGAAACCACATGATCCAGATGCAGACCAATCTGGATGTCGCTGACAACTCCGGCGCACGCCGGGTGCAGTGCATCAAGGTCCTGGGCGGTTCCAAACGGCGCTATGCTTCCGTGGGCGACATCATTGTCGTCTCCGTGAAGGAAGCGATTCCGCGTGGCCGCGTTAAGAAAGGTGACGTCCGCAAGGCCGTCGTCGTTCGGACCGCAAAAGAAGTACGTCGTGAAGATGGCACCGCCATCCGCTTCGATCGCAACGCAGCAGTCATCCTGAACAACAGCGGCGAGCCAATCGGCACCCGTATCTTCGGGCCGGTTGTTCGTGAATTGCGCGCGAAGAACTTCATGAAGATCATCTCGCTGGCTCCGGAGGTGCTCTGATGGCTGCCAAGCTGAAAAAAGGTGACAAGGTTCGCGTTCTTACGGGTAAGGATGCTGGCCGTGACGGTGAAATCACTTCCGTCGATCCAAAATCTGGCAAAGCTGTCGTGGAAGGGATCAACATTGCGATCCGTCACGTCAAGCAGTCCCAGAACGAGCAGGGCGGCCGCGTCCCCAAGGCGATGCCGATCGACCTGAGCAACCTCGCGCTGCTGGACTCCAATGGCAAACCGACGCGCGTTGGTTTCCGTTTTGATGACGGCAAGAAAGTGCGCTTCGCCAAATCCACCGGGGAGGCTGTCTGATGCTCGACACCACCGATTACACCCCGCGTCTCCGCGCGCTCTACGATGCCGAGATCAAGGCAAAGATGCGCGAAGAGTTCGGCTACAAGAACGACATGCAGATCCCCAAGCTCGACAAGATCGTGCTGAACATGGGCGTCGGCAAAGCCGTTCAGGACACCAAGAAAGTGAAATTCGCTCAGGAAGATCTGACGAAGATCGCTGGCCAGCACGCTGTCACAACGCGCGCCAAGAAATCGGTTGCCGGTTTCCGCGTTCGTGAAGACATGCCGCTGGGCACCAAGGTGACCTTGCGCTCGACACGCATGTACGAATTCTTTGACCGTCTGGTCACTGTCGCACTGCCCCGCGTCCGCGATTTCCGCGGCCTGAACGGAAAATCCTTTGACGGTCGTGGCAACTACGCCATGGGCCTGAAGGAACACATCGTCTTCCCTGAGATCGAGTACGACAAGGTAGACGAAGTTCGTGGCATGGACATCATCATCTGCACCACCGCGCCGACTGACGCGGAAGCCAAGGCGCTGTTGAAGTTCTTCAACATGCCCTTCAACAGCTGAGCCGCGGGAGAGTTACGACATGGCTAAAAAAGCAATGATCGAACGCGAGAAGAAGCGTCAGGCGCTGGTGGACAAATATGCCGCCAAGCGGGCCGCTCTTAAAGAGATCGCGACCGATGAATCCAAGCCGATGGAAGAGCGTTTCAAAGCGCGCCTGAAGCTTGCAAAACTGCCGCGGAATTCTTCCGCAACACGTCTTCACAACCGTTGCCAGCTCACCGGACGCCCGCACGCTTACTATCGTAAGCTGAAGGTATCTCGGATCGCGCTGCGGGAACTTGGCTCGAATGGCCAGATCCCCGGTATGGTCAAGTCAAGCTGGTAAGGGAGGGTATAGTATGAACGATCCTCTGGGTGATATGCTGACCCGCATCCGCAACGCGCAGATGCGTGGCAAGTCCACAGTCTCTACGCCGGCGTCCAAACTTCGTGCCTGGGTGCTCGATGTTCTGGTCGACGAAGGCTACATCCGCGGCTACGACAAGTCTTTTGACAAGCTGGGTCACCCCACGCTGGTCATCAGCCTCAAGTACTTTGACGGCACGCCCGTCATCCGCGAGCTGCAGCGCGTTTCGACCCCTGGTCGCCGTGTGTACAAAGGCAGCAACGAACTTCCGCAGGTCCGTCAGGGTCTCGGCGTTTCCATCGTCTCCACGCCTCAGGGCGTGATGTCGGATGCATCTGCACGAACCGCCAATATTGGTGGCGAAGTGCTTTGCACCGTATTCTAAGGAGGTCCGGTAATGTCTCGTATTGGTAAAAAACCGGTCGATCTGCCTTCGGGCGTTTCGGCATCGGTATCGGGCCAGATCGTTGAAGTGAAAGGCCCTAAAGGGACCCGTACCTTCACCGCGACTGACGACGTGAACGTAGCGATGGAAGATAACACCATTTCGGTTACGCCGCGCGGCAAGTCCAAAAAGGCGCTCCAGCAGTGGGGCATGAGCCGCACCATGGTCGCCAACCTTGTTGAAGGCGTGACCAACGGTTTCAAGAAAGAGCTTGAGATCACTGGTGTTGGTTATCGTGCTCAGATGCAGGGGAACACTTTGAAGCTTGCTCTTGGCTACAGCCACGATGTTGATTTTCAAGTCCCCGCCGGTGTGACCGTGACCTGCCCCAAGCAGACCGAAATCACCATCGAAGGTATTGATCAACAACTCGTTGGCCAGGTTGCGGCAAACATCCGCGAATGGCGTGCTCCTGAGCCTTACAAAGGCAAGGGTATCAAGTACAAAGGCGAGTTCATCTTCCGTAAGGAAGGCAAGAAGAAGTAAGGACGGGCAAATGGCTAACAGTAAACGTGATCTGTTCCTCAAGCGCCGTCTGCGCGTCCGG
The DNA here is from genome assembly GCF_004358675.1 of Meridianimarinicoccus aquatilis. Lineage (GTDB taxonomy): Bacteria > Pseudomonadota > Alphaproteobacteria > Rhodobacterales > Rhodobacteraceae > Meridianimarinicoccus > Meridianimarinicoccus aquatilis. The sequence continues at coordinate 10,444 of NZ_SMZO01000023.1, forward strand.
AACAAGCTGCGGAAAATGGCTGATGGGCGTCCTCGCCTGTCGGTTCACCGCTCCAACAAGAACATCAGCGTTCAGCTCATTGACGATGTGAACGGCGTGACCCTCGTGTCTGCCTCCTCGCTCGAAAAAGATCTGGGCGTGGTCGGCAAGAACAACGTCGATGCCGCTGCCAAGATTGGCTCGGCAATCGCAGAACGCGCCAAGGCGAAAGGCATTGAACAGTGCTATTTCGACCGCGGTGGCTTCTTGTTCCACGGGAAGGTCAAGGCACTTGCCGACGCCGCTCGTGAAGGTGGCCTGAAGTTCTAAGAACGACCGATATCACTGCGTAGGCGGCGCTTCGGCGCTGCCTCGATGATCGGGGGGCCGCCACACAAACGTGACGCCCACCGCGATCGGACAGACCGGCGCAGCGCGCCAAAAGAAAAGGATGCCTCATGGCAAGAGATGACAACCGCCGGGGTGGTCGCGACCGCGACGAGAACCCGGAATTCGCAGATCGCCTGGTTGCGATCAACCGCGTGTCCAAGACGGTCAAGGGCGGTAAACGCTTTGGCTTCGCAGCGCTCGTCGTTGTAGGCGACCAAAAAGGCCGCGTCGGTTTCGGCAAGGGCAAGGCCAAAGAGGTCCCCGAGGCGATCCGCAAGGCAACCGAGCAGGCGCGTCGTAACCTGATCCGCGTTCCACTGCGTGAAGGCCGCACACTGCATCACGATGTTTACGGACGTCACGGCGCAGGCAAGGTCATCATGCGCACAGCACCACAGGGTACAGGCATCATCGCCGGTGGTCCAATGCGTGCCGTGTTCGAAATGCTGGGTGTGCAAGACGTTGTCGCGAAGTCGCAAGGCTCGCAGAACCCCTACAACATGATCCGTGCCACACTTGACGGTCTGCGCAACGAAAGCAGCCCACGTATGGTTGCACAGCGTCGCGGCAAGAAAGTTGCTGACATTCTGCCCAAGCGGGATGGCGCACCGGTTGCCGAAGCTGCTGAAGCGTCGGAAGGCTGAGGAGAGTACCCATGGCAAAAACCATCGTCGTAAAGCAGGTCGGTTCGCCGATCCGCCGCCCCGCCAAACAGCGTGATACGCTGATCGGTCTGGGTCTGAACAAGATGCACAAGACTCGCGAACTGGAAGATACTCCTTCGGTCCGCGGCATGGTCAATTCGATCCCGCATCTCGTAGAGATTATCGAAGAACGCGGCTGAGCAGGCCAAGGTTCGGAAGATTGGAAAGCGCACCGATTTGGTGCGCTTTTTTCGTTTATATATTTGGGTTTGTTCCTTCTTTCCCGCGATCAAGATTGATGGCAGTGCTGGGTGAGCGTCGGCGATTGCAGTGATACCGCCGTGGCTTGTTTGCACATGATCCGCCGTCCTAATTACGGCCTAACTGCGTTACGCATAGTGGCTTCGTGGCCGACCGGAAGGTGCTGCCTTTGGCGCGCACGTTCTAACCGCTGCGTCGGCTGGACACTGTCGGTTCTGTCGCGGCGATCCGCCCTCGCCTGACCTTGCTCGCGTGTAGGGCAGATCATGGGGTTGGCTGGCGCAAACGCTTGCCGCTCCACACAACAACACCAGCCAAGACGCCCCAGAACGCGCCACTGATCCCGAACAGGGCCATGCCACTTGCGGTTATAAGGAAGGTCAGGGCAGGGGCCTCGATCTGGCGATTGTCGCTGAACGCGGCGGAAATAGACCCGGTGAAGGCCGGGATCAGCGCCAGACCGGCCACCGCCGTTATCAATCCGGCAGGTGCGATTGCGGCGAGCGTCGTCACGAGGCCAGCGGCAAAGGCAAGTGACACATAGACCACGCCCGACGCGACCGCAGCCCAGTATCGCCGCGACGGATCAGGCCCTGCATCTTCGCCTGCCATCATGGCCGCAGTTATCGCTGACATGTTCGCAGGGATTGCGCCGAAGGGGGCAGCAATCAGACTGGCCAGACCTGTTTGACGGATCAAGGGCTGCCGCTTGACCGAGTAGCCGTGCAGTTCAAGAACCGCGAAGCCAGGAATGTTCTGTCCCGCCATAGTGACCAAAAACAACGGCACCGAAATCGATACGAACCCGTGCACGGTGAACACCGGCGCGACGATGGCAAAGTCGCCGAAGCCAGCTGTTGTTTGCCACGCTGCTCCGTCAGATAGGTCGACGTTAAAGTAGACGACCAGCAGAAATGCCAGCATTGCAAGCGGCATTGCGGCCAAGCGGTCCCACATAAGCCCGATCAGCCAAGCAATCATCACCGGAAGCACAAAAAGCGGGATCGCCCCCAACGCAAGGGCAGGGGCGAGACACAGCTTCAGCAACACGCCTGCCAAAAGGGCATTGGCCACGGGTTTCGGGATTGCCGCCACAACGCGCCCAAGTGCCGGAACCATGCCGGTGAGGATGATCAGACCAGCACAGCATATGAACGCCCCGACCACTTCGGCAAAACCACCGGTTGGGGCAATCGCAGAGGCGAGAAACGCCGCGCCGGGTGTGGACCAGGCGACAGCTGCGGGAATTCGCGTGAGAAGTGGAAGTATAATGCTGCACAGGCCCATCGCCAATGTCGCGGCGAACAAGCCGGTCGCAGCTTGCGCTTGGGTCGCGCCGGTTGCCGTCAATCCAGCCAGAACAATTGCAAACGACGCCGAATAACCGACAAAGGCGGCAAGCAGCCCAATATACGCCGCTGGGGCGGTTAAATCACGGAACATAAGAGAAAACTCGCAGCTTGGTTGGCCGTACTGTGCCGTCACTATGCGAGCAATGACACAGGGTTTCCAGCGACATGTGGTCCGGGTTGCATGGCTGCCATAGCCACGCGCGGTGGCACCTAACGTTACATGCGAACTTCAACGTGGGGTGCCGGGCCTTGATCCCGGCGCGGAACCCCCCTATACGCGCCCGACAGCCCATCGGGGTTGGAATCACTGATATGCCGTGGCTGCCCCACACCGTCGCTGGTAGGGCACGTCCGGCCAAGGAGAAAAGCGACATGAAACTGCACGAACTTCGTGACAATGCCGGTGCGGCAAAGAAATCCAAGCGCATCGGTCGTGGCCCCGGCTCTGGTAAGGGTAAAATGGGTGGCCGCGGTATCAAAGGTCAGAAATCCCGTTCGGGTGTGGCTATTGGTGGCTATGAAGGCGGCCAAATGCCCCTGTACCAGCGTCTTCCAAAGCGCGGCTTCAACAAGCCGAACCGCAAGGAATTCGCAGTGGTCAACCTTGGTCTGATCCAGAAATTTATCGACGCCGGCAAGATCGACGCGGCCCAGCCCGTTGACGAAGACGCGCTGATCGCATCGGGTCTGGTGCGCCGCAAGCGGGACGGTATTCGCGTTCTTGCAAAGGGCGAAGTGACCTCTGCTGTAAGCCTCACAGTCTCCGGCGCTTCCAAAGCAGCGGTTGACGCGGTGGCGAAAGCTGGCGGATCACTGACAGTCACATCCGCGGCGGCTGCTGAGTAAGCGGTTGCGAGTGGCCCTAGGGCCGCTTACATCCTGCATAGGTTTTCCAGCGCCGCCGACCGGAAACCGGTTCGGCGGCGCTCGCATGAAAGAGATATCGCATGGCATCAGCAGCGGAACAAATGGCCGCGAACATGAGTTGGGGCGCCTTTGGTAAGGCGACCGAACTCAAGCAGCGCATCCTCTTCACCCTCGGGCTGCTCGTGGTGTACCGGGTCGGGACTTATATCCCAGTGCCCGGCATTGACGGCAACGAGTTGCGCGCATTCATGGATCAGGCGGCCACAGGTATTGGCGGCGTTCTGAACATGTTTACCGGCGGCGCGATTTCCCGCATGGGGATCTTCGCGCTTGGGATCATGCCGTACATTTCTGCGTCGATCATCATTCAGCTTCTCGCGGCCATGTGGGGCCCACTGGAGCAGCTGAAGAAAGAAGGCGAGCAGGGCCGCAAGAAGATCAACCAGTACACGCGCTATGGCACGGTCTTTTTGGCGACTTTTCAGGCCTACGGTCTTGCTGCCAGCCTTGAGGCAGGCGGGTTGGCCCACGATCCGGGTTGGTTCTTTCGCGTCGCCTGTGTGATTACGCTTGTTGGCGGCACCATGTTCCTGATGTGGCTGGGCGAACAAATCACGGCCCGCGGCATCGGTAACGGCATCTCGTTGATCATTTTCGTCGGCATCATCGCCGAAGTTCCCGCGGCTTTGGCACAGTTCTTTGCGTCCGGTCGCTCTGGCGCGATCAGCATACCGGTGATTATCGGTGTCCTGCTGATGGTGGGCGCAACGATTATCTTCGTGGTGTTCATGGAACGCAGCCTGCGCAAGATCCACATTCAATACCCGCGCCGCCAAGTCGGCATGAAGGTGTATGACGGTGGCAACTCGCATCTGCCGATCAAGGTGAACCCGGCGGGCGTTATCCCTGCGATCTTCGCGTCGTCTTTGCTGTTGCTGCCCACTACACTTGCGACCTTCTCCGGGGCGCAAACGGGTGCAGTGATGTCTACGATCTTGGCCTATTTCGGTCCAGGGCAGCCACTTTACCTGCTGTTCATGGTCGCGATGGTGGTGTTCTTCACGTATTTCTACACGTTCAACGTGGCATTCAAGCCCGATGACGTGGCGGACAACCTGAAGAATCAGAACGGATTCATCCCTGGTATCCGGCCCGGCAAACGCACTGCAGAGTATCTCGAGTATGTCGTGAACCGCGTCTTGGTGCTCGGGTCCGCTTATCTTGCGGTGGTGGTTTTGTTCCCGGAAATCCTGCGGTCACAACTTGCCATCCCGTTCTACTTCGGTGGCACGTCGGTGTTGATCGTTGTGTCGGTAACGATGGATACGATCCAGCAGATCCAAAGCCACTTGCTGGCCCATCAGTACGAAGGCTTGATTGAAAAATCGAACCTGCGCGGCAAGGGGCGGTCCGGTGGCAAGTCGAAGCGGCGCCCACCCGCCCGCCGTTGAACTTGACGGAAACTTGACGGCACGCGCATAGTTTGGACCTAGGTTTCTTCTTTGAAATGGGTCTGAATCATGCGCGTGCCTTATTCTATCGGACTAGGCGTTTTTGCTGCTGCGATGCCAATCTCTGTTGCGGCGCAACCCCTGGAGTATGGCAATGACAGCGGGGGCAGTGTTACTGCCTATGGCCAGCTCAGTCCGACCTATCTGGGCGTCGATGACGGTACAGAAAAAGTCGACGAACTGGCAGACAACGCCCGGTCGAACAGCCGCGTTGGCCTGATCATTGATCAGGACTTCAGTGACCTGACCCTTAGCTTTGTTTTCGAAACCGCCCTTGGCGCACCTCAAACCTCTGGCTTCTCGCAGGGGTTTCAGCCGGAGTGGGATTGGCAGCGGACGAACATTCGCCGCGTTGAGTTGATCATGTCAGGGGCGTTTGGGATCGTGTCGCTTGGGCAAGGGTCAATGGCGTCGGATGGCACGGCGGGATCCGACTTGTCCAAAACCACGATGGCCAGCACCGTTACAACATCCGATACTGCTGGCGGTTTTAAGTTCCGTTTCGCGGACGGTCGACTTTCAAGCGTGAAGCTGGGCAATGTGTTCAGCGATTTTGATGGCGGTCGGCGCAACCGGATCCGCTATGAAACGCCGAAATTTCTCGGCGGCACTGATACAGGCGGGCTAAGCGTTGCCATCGCCTATGGCCAAGAGATTCTCGCAAAAGGGAATGACGATGAGTTCTACGATATCGGGCTGTTTTATGCCGAAGAGGCGGGTCGCTTTCGCATTCGCGGCGGTGCGAATTATGCGTGGGTCGATGGCGCGACGGTGACTGAAAGCTTTGCAGCGTCTTTGTCAGTACTGGACATGCCGACAGGTTTAAACGGCACGCTGGCCGCAGGCGGCGATCCTGATGGTGGTAGCTATGGCTATGGCAAACTAGGCTGGTTCAAGAGCCTTTGGGATGGCGGGGTGACTGCCCTTTCGGTCGACTATTATCAAGGGCGAGACTTCAATGTGGCCGGGTCCACATCTGACGCGTGGGGCGTTCAAGTCGCGCAATTTGTGGATCAGCTCAGTCTGGAAGCCTATCTCGGGTTCGCGCGGGCCAGCTATGATGATGCGGCAGGATCGTACGACGACATCGACTCGACCCTCGCCGGTGTTCGCTGGAGGTTTTGACTTTTGCAGTGGGTTGATCCCAATCCTTCAGCGTTCTAGGGTCGAGCGAGATGCGCCGCGATGCGCCCTGCTGGAACGCTGCGGTGTTCCATGCGCCCTTGAGGGGCGGAGTGGCGCATTGCTTTTGGTGTTGACCTCAAATCCGATTCCCACTACGCGGTCATTTCTCGATAGGAATCGACTGCGCGGCACTGTGTCATAAGCACCTCTTGCTGCCTTTGGTTCTCAGCGAAATCTCATTGGCGGAGGCTGGGCATTGTTCAGCCGATGTTGTGAAAAAAGGTTCTGGGACTACGGAACCGCAACGAAAGGACGAACGACTTGGCACGTATTGCCGGCATCAACCTGCCGACCCAGAAACGGGTCCCTATTGCACTGACATACATCCACGGCATCGGCCCCTCGGCGGCAAGCAGCATCTGCGAAGCCATCGGGATCGAGGCGTCCCGCCGTCTGAACGAATTGTCGGATGCGGAACTGCTCGCCATCCGCGAACACATTGACGCCAACTTCACTGTCGAAGGCGATTTGCGCCGCGAAGTGCAGATGAACGTCAAGCGCCTGATGGATCTTGGCTGCTATCGCGGTCTGCGCCATCGTCGCAATCTGCCTGTGCGCGGTCAGCGTACCCATACCAATGCCCGCACCCGTAAGGGCCCGGCAAAAGCCATTGCTGGCAAGAAGAAGTAAGGGAGGGCATAGATTATGGCACGTGAAACCCGTCGCGCAGCACCGAAGCGCAAGGAACGCAAGAACATCGCCGCAGGTGTGGCGCATGTTAACTCGACGTTCAATAACACAAAAATTCTGATCTCTGACGTTCAGGGCAATGCCATTGCATGGTCCTCTGCCGGGACAATGGGCTTCAAAGGGTCGCGTAAATCGACACCTTATGCAGCTCAGCTCGCCGCAGAAGATGCAGGCAAGAAAGCTCAGGATCACGGCGTGAAAACGCTGGAAGTTGAAGTCCAGGGCCCAGGCTCTGGCCGTGAAAGCGCCTTGCGCGCTCTGGCGGCTGTCGGCTTCAACATCACGTCCATCCGCGACGTGACACCGATCGCACATAATGGCTGCCGCCCGCCCAAGCGTCGCCGCGTCTGATCTATAGAATTCAGAGGTGGGTCGTGCCCTTTGGCACGGCCCGTTTCGTCATTTTTCCTCGGGTGTTTGCCGCTTCGGACATGGGCAGCAAACGAGCATGGAGGCGACACGCATGATCCAGAAGAACTGGCAAGAACTTATCAAGCCAACACAGCTTGTGGTTAAGCCGGGCAACGAGCCCGCGCGCCAAGCCACAGTGGTGGCTGAACCGCTGGAACGGGGCTTTGGCCTGACAATGGGGAACGCGCTTCGGCGTGTCCTGATGTCGTCGCTTCAGGGCGCCGCGATCACCAGCGTTCAGATCGACAACGTCTTGCATGAATTTTCGTCCGTTGCGGGCGTCCGCGAAGATGTCACCGACATCGTGTTGAACCTCAAGGGCGTTTCCATCCGCATGGGCGTCGAAGGTCCAAAGCGCGTATCGATTTCGGCCAAAGGGCCGGGCATCGTGACCGCCGGCGATATTTCCGAGACAACAGGCATCGAGGTTCTGAACAAGGACCACGTGATCTGTCACTTGGATGACGGTGCTGACGTATTCATGGAACTGACGGTCAACACCGGCAAGGGCTATGTTGCGGCTGACAAGAACCGCCCCGAAGATGCGCCCATCGGTCTGATTCCGATCGACGCGATCTATTCGCCGGTCAAGCGCGTAAGCTATGACGTGCAGCCCACCCGCGAAGGTCAGGTTCTGGACTATGACAAGCTGACGCTGAAGATGGAAACCGACGGGTCTGTCACCCCGGACGATGCCGTGGCCTATGCTGCGCGTATCCTTCAGGACCAGTTGCAGATCTTCGTCAACTTCGACGAACCCGAGCCCGCGCGCGGTGAAGCCGAAGATGACGGTCTGGAATTCAACCCGCTGTTGCTCAAGAAGGTCGACGAACTGGAGCTTTCCGTCCGCTCTGCGAACTGCCTGAAGAACGACAACATCGTGTATATCGGCGATCTGATCCAGAAGACCGAAGCAGAAATGCTGCGCACCCCGAACTTCGGCCGCAAGTCTTTGAACGAAATCAAAGAAGTGCTGTCGGGTATGGGTCTGCACCTTGGCATGGACGTCGAAGATTGGCCGCCCGAGAACATTGAAGACCTGGCCAAGAAGTTCGAAGACCAGTTCTGATGCGCCGTTGCGCGTGCGGCTGACGCTGCGCGCGCGGGCACCGACGTGATACCGACGTCGCACCGACACGATACCGGCGGTGCGGCAACGGCAAAAAGGGAAGGGCGGGCACGATCCCGCCACCCCCGACGATCCGGGCATTCGCCCCAAGGAGAGCGGCTGACACGCATCGGCTGCCAGACAAAGCAAAACCGCCCGTAGAGGGCAAATTCGGAGACTAGACATGCGCCACGCACGCGGATACCGCCGCCTTAACCGTACCCACGAACACCGCAAGGCTTTGTGGGCCAACATGGCCGGCTCGCTTATCGAACATGAGCAGATCAAAACAACACTGCCCAAGGCAAAAGAACTGCGCCCCATCATCGAAAAGATGATCACACTTGCCAAACGCGGTGATCTGCACGCGCGCCGTCAGGCCGCAAGCCAGTTGAAGCAAGACGCTTACGTCGCAAAACTGTTTGAAATTCTCGGGCCACGCTACAAAGATCGTCAAGGCGGCTATGTGCGTGTTTTGAAAGCCGGTTTCCGCTATGGTGACATGGCGCCTATGGCCATCATCGAATTCGTTGACCGTGACGTTGACGCGAAGGGTGCTGCTGACCGTGCCCGCCTCGAGGCCGAGGAAGCTGCCGAGGATTGATCCTCTGCTGCACTGCATTTGGAAGGGCTGGCCACCGCGCCGGCCCTTTTGCTTTTGTTCTGACCGCCCGATAGATTGCTTGCATGGCCGACCTTTTCAGCTCTGACGCGCCGCCCACGGCCAACAGCCAACGTCCCTTGGCGGACCGGCTTCGCCCTGCGGCTTTGGCCGAGGTGATCGGGCAAGATGCCGTTCTGGGACCAAGCGCGCCGCTTGGGGCCATGCTATCGACGGGGCGTCTGTCGTCCATGGTTCTTTGGGGGCCGCCGGGGGTGGGCAAGACGACCATCGCCCGATTGCTCGCCTCCGAAACCGATCTGCACTTTGTTCAGATCAGCGCGATTTTTTCCGGGGTGGCCGAGTTGCGCAAGGTCTTTGCCGCCGCCGCAGAACGGCATCGCTCAGGGGGTGGTACGCTACTTTTCGTCGATGAAATCCACCGCTTCAACAAGGCACAGCAAGACAGTTTTCTGCCGCATATGGAAGATGGGTCGATTGTCTTGGTTGGCGCGACCACCGAGAACCCATCTTTCGAATTGAACGCGGCTTTGTTGTCGCGGGCGCAGGTAATGGTCCTGTCACGGCTTGAGGATGACGCCCTGTCCGATCTTGCGGCTCGAGCAGAAGCGCTGACGGAAAAGGTATTGCCCCTGTCATCCGATGCGCGGCGAGCCCTCATCGAAATGGCGGATGGTGATGGTCGCGCTTTGCTTAATCTGATCGAAGCCGTGCAAAGCTGGGCGCTGGCCGAGCCATTGGATACGGCGGGACTATCAGCGCGTCTGGCGCGGCGAGCGGCGCAGTATGACAAATCGGGCGACGCACATTACAACCTGATTTCGGCGCTTCATAAATCGGTGCGCGGCTCTGATCCTGATGCTGCACTCTATTGGTACGCTCGGATGCTGGAAGGGGGGGAAGACCCCCGGTACCTTGCGCGCCGCCTGACCCGGATGGCGGTCGAAGACATCGCCCTGGCCGACCCACAGGCGCAAACGATTTGCCTGGGCGCTTGGGATACGTTCGAACGGCTGGGAAGCCCGGAGGGCGAGTTGGCGTTGGCTCAAGCTGTCATCTATCTTGCTCTCGCGCCAAAGTCGAACGCGGGGTATGTGGCGTACAAGGCAGCTCGGGTTGCCGCCAAGAAAACAGGGTCGGCGCCGCCGCCCAAGCACATTCTGAACGCCCCCACGGGGTTGATGAAGGACCAGGGTTATGGGTCTGGCTATGCCTATGACCATGATGCCGAAGATGGGTTTTCGGGGCAGAACTATTTTCCGGACGGAATGGAACGTCCCGGTTTCTATCAACCCGTGGAACGGGGCTTCGAACGTGACCTGGCCAAGCGGTTAGAGTATTTCGAACGCCTGCGGGCCAAACGGGCACAGAGTTGACCAGCCTGTCGACAGGCGAAAGGAACGAGCGATGAATGGATGGACAGTGGCACAGGTCGCCGCCGGGGGCGCGATGGGCGCGTCCGCGCGATACATGACCGGGGTGGCGGTCATGCGCGTATTTGGCCCCGGCTTTCCCATTGGAACCTTGATCTGCAACGTCACCGGGTCCTTCTTGATGGGCGTTCTGGTCGTCACGCTTGCCCATTACAGTGGCACACGGTTCGCGCCGCTGTTGATGGTGGGCTTGCTTGGTGGGTTCACGACGTTTTCCAGCTTCTCGCTGGACGCAATTACACTTTATGAACGCGGCGCGACAGGCCATGCGGCGGCCTATGTACTGGCATCCGTGTTGCTGTCGTTGGCTGGGTTGTTCGCTGGTTTGGCTTTGACAAGGGCGGTGTTGGCATGAGCGGTGTTCAAATCCTCACGGTTGGGACTGACGAAAGCGAACAGCGGCTTGATCGCTGGTTTCGCCGTCATTTTCCTCATGTCAGCCAAGGCCGGGTCGAAAAGCTGTGTCGCAAGGGTGAGATTCGGGTTGATGGGGGGCGGGTGAAAGCCGCCTCGCGCGTTTCCCCCGGTCAGCAGGTTCGCGTGCCGCCGTTGCCCGATACTGCTGCGCCCGAACCTGACCGCGCGCCGCGTGTGTCAGACGAGGACGCGCGGATGATCAATGAGTGCGTGATCTATCGCGACGAGCATATCATCGCGATCAACAAGCCACCGGGTTTGCCCAGCCAAGGCGGTAGCGGCCAGTCACGTCACGTGGACGGGATTTCCGAAGCGTTGCGGGGCGACAAACCGGAAAAGCCGCGCCTTGTGCACCGGCTGGACAAAGACACATCCGGTGTCTTGCTGTTGGCACGCACCCAATCCGCCGCAACGGATCTGACACGCGCATTCCGGTCCCGATCTACGCGCAAGATATATTGGGCCGCTGTCGCAGGTGTGCCGCATCCGCAAATGGGCACCGTGCGGTATGGTCTGGTGAAGGCGCCGGGTCATGGGGCAAGGGGCGAGGGCGAAAAGATGCTCTGCCTGCACCCTAACGAAGTGGAACGTACCGACGGCGCGAAGCGCGCGACAACCGACTACGCCGTCCTATCCGCTCTCGCAAAGCGATGCTCTTGGTTGGCACTGGTTCCGATCACTGGCCGAACGCACCAGTTGCGTGCGCATATGGCCGAATTGGGCCATCCGATCATCGGGGACGGTAAATATGGCGGATCGGGGCAAGAGAACCTTGGCGACGGGTGGGGCGCGCAGCTGGGCGGTGAGCTTTCGCGCAAATTGCATCTGCACGCGCGGCAGATTTCCATCACCCATCCTGTCACCGGGTCGCGGCTGACGATCACGGCACCGCTTCCTGATCATATGGCACGCACCTGGAAGGCCTTTGACTGGCACCCAGCAGATGTGCCTGCCGATCCATTTGAAGACGAAGACTGACTAGTAACGGATCATTAGAATGACTGAGTGGAAGCAAAAGCGGTTCTGGACATCCGCGTCGGTGGGCGAAGAAGCCGATGGCTACTGTATTCTTCTGGACGGGCGCGCAATCAAAACCCCGTCAAAGGCGCCTTTGGTTGTGCCCGCGGCCGCACTGGCGGGGGCAATCGCTGCCGAATGGGATGCACAAGCCGAAGCCATCGACCCCAATTCCATGCCGTTGACGCGAATTGCGAATACGGCGATCGACAAAGTGAAGGTGCAGCAAGCCGAGGTCGCCGAGATTTTGGCCGCCTATGGCGAAAGTGACCTGCTTTGCTATCGCGCGGAACGGCCAGCGGAATTGGTGGCGCGGCAGGCCGAGGCATGGGATCCGCTTTTAGTGTGGGCGAAGGAAATGCTGGACGCACCGCTCGATGTGGCGGCGGGGGTTATGTACATCCCACAACCAACTGCCAGCGTCGCGGCCCTGAGCCGCCGGGTGGAAGCGCTGGATGCTTTCGATCTGGCCCCATTCCACGATCTGGTGGCGTTGACCGGCTCACTGGTGATCGGCCTTGCCGCGCTTCAGGGCGTGCGGCCTGTGCAAGACCTTTGGGCGCTTAGCCGAATCGACGAGACATGGCAGGCGGAACAATGGGGTCATGACGATGATGCTGCCGCTACGGCAGCCATTAAAGCCGCTTCATTTGCGGATGCGGCGCGTTTTTATGCGCTTCGCCACGCGGGCTGATCCTGACTATCCCTTAAAAGGTGAATTGTTGCGTTCCACAGTGGTTTGCGGCCCTCGGAGTGCTGTTTTTTTGCGCGATAGGAAGAATAAAGAGGCTTTTCTTTCATTGTCTCAAGGGTTTTTCCCGCTGGTCAGGGTTGACGTCTAACTGTGCTTTTGCACAAGTTCGCAGCGGCGCTATGTTTCTAATGGTACCGTAATCGAGACCGGTTCGGCCAACGGATCGTTAAAAATCCACGTAAGTGGACCATCAGGGGAAAATGATATGAAGAAAACTGTGTTCCTTGGCGCACTCGCAATTGCGGGCGTGGCGGGCGTAATGGCTTCGGCCCAGACACTGGATGATGTGAAAGCGCGCGGCGCTTTGAATTGCGGCATCAGCACCGGTCTTGTCGGCTTTGCCTCGCAGGACGCAAATGGCGAATGGCAGGGCTTTGACGTTGCAGTCTGCCGCGCTGTCGCAGCTGCCGTACTTGGCGATGCGTCCGCCGTCGACTTCACGCCAACCACAAACCAGGTCCGCTTCGAGGTGTTGAACTCTGGCGAAATCGACATGCTGGCACGTAACACCACATGGACCTTCTCGCGCGACGTGGACCTGAAACTGGAATTCGCCGGCGTCAACTATTACGACGGTCAGGGCTTCATGGTACCCGCCGCGCTTGGCGTGACATCGGCAAAAGAGCTGGACGGCGCGACCGTTTGTATTCAGGCCGGCACAACGACCGAACTGAACCTTGCTGACTTCTTCCGCATCAACAACATGAGCTATCAGCCGGTCCCGATTTCGACCGCGTCTGAAGCGCAACAGCAGTACCTTGCAGGCTCGTGCGATGTGTACACCACGGATGCGTCCGGTCTGGCCGCGACACGTGCTGCATTCGAAGATCCATCGGGCCACATCATTCTGCCTGAGATCATTTCCAAAGAGCCACTTGGCCCGCTTGTTCGCCACGGCGACAATGAATGGGGCGACGTCGTTCGCTGGACTTTGAACGCACTGATCGCGGCTGAAGAACTGGGCGTCACATCGGCCAACATCGAAGAACTGGCCGCCGGTACAGACAACCCAGAGATCAACCGCCTGCTGGGCAGCGAAGGCAGCCTTGGTGAAATGCTGGGTGTTTCGGCTGACTGGGCAAAGAACGCAATCGCCGCCAACGGCAACTACGGCGAAATCTTTGAGCGCTACATCGGTCAGAACACTCCGATCGGTCTTGCGCGCGGCTTGAACGCACAGTGGACCGAAGGCGGCCTGCTCTACGCACCGCCCTTCCGCTAATCTGATCAGGGCGGCGGAGTTGATAACTTCGCCGCCCTATTCTTTATCTGCCGTGCCTTTTGCACCCGCGCTCCCCGCGCTGTACTCAGCCTGACGCGCATAGGACTCCGAACATGAGCACAATGAGCGATCCGACGCAGCCGGTCTTCCGACTGAGCATGCTGGTGAACGATACACGGTATCGTGGCATCACTTTTCAGATCATCGCCTTTTTTGCGATCGTCTTTCTATTTGGCTGGATGGCCTGGAATGCGACCCAAAACCTTGCCGCGTTGGGGCAGAATATCTCCTATGGCTTCCTCGGAGAGGGCGCAGGGTACGATATCAACCAAAAGCTTATTCCCTATGCCAGTACCGACACCCACCTGCGGGCGGCGTTTGTCGGCATCCTGAACACATTGCTGGTCGCTTTTCTGGGCTGCATCACGGCCACGATCATCGGTGTTACGGTCGGCGTTCTTCGCCTGTCAAACAATTGGCTCGTTGCAAAGTTGATGTCCGGTTACGTGGAAATCTTCCGGAACGTTCCAGTTCTGATTTGGATCCTGATCATCTTTTCGGTCATGTCGAACGCGTTGCCTGCGCCCAGTGCCTTTCGCGGCGAGAATGCGACCGCTTCCATGGTGATGGATGCCTTCGCGTTCACCAACCGAGGGGTCTATATCCCCCGCCCAGTGTGGGAGCCGGGGTCGTGGATGGTGGTGACCGTGTTTTTCCTGTCCATCGTTGGCATCTTTGCGCTGCGCCGGTATGCCGTGAAATTGCTGTTCGACACCGGGCGTGAAATTCCGGTCTTAAAGCTGTCGTTGGCCATATTCTTTGTCCCCACGCTGCTCGTCTATTTCCTGACAGGGATGCCAATTTCGCTGGCGTACCCGTCGTTGCAGGGTTTCAACTTCCAGGGTGGCATTCAGATATTCGGGTCGCTGATCGGACTTTGGTTCGCTCTGGCGTTGTATACAGGCGCGTTCATTGCAGAAAATGTGCGCGGCGGTATCATGTCCGTGAGCAAGGGCCAGACCGAAGCCGCGGCAGCATTGGGAATGCGACCGGGGCGGATCATGCGCCTTGTGATCCTGCCGCAAGCGCTTCGTGTGATTATTCCACCTCTGATTTCGCAGTACCTGAACCTGACCAAGAACTCGTCACTGGCAGCCGCGGTTGGATACATGGATATCACCGGGACCCTTGGCGGCATCACGTTGAACCAGACGGGCCGAAGCTTCGAAGCGATCCTTCTTCTGATGCTGTTCTATCTGATTATTTCGCTGAGCATCGCCGGAGTGATGAATATCTATAACAATGCCATCAAGCTGAAGGAGCGTTGAGATGAGCGGCAGCGCACCCAAAATTCAGGCATTTGTCCGCCATGATACCCTGCCATCCGTTGCACCGCCTGTGTCAGAAACCGGCGCTGTGAAATGGCTGCGAGAGAACTTGTTCAGTTCTGTCGGCAACTCGATCATGACTCTTCTGGCGGCTTACTGCTTGTATGCTCTGATCAGTGCGATCGTGCCATGGGTCTTCAACGGTGTCTGGCGGGCAGACTCGATCCGCGATTGCCGCGAAGTTCTGGATGGGGCGGTGGGCGGATGTTTTGCTGTCATCGCAGAACGCTGGCCGCAGCTTGTGTTCGGAAACTACCCGAGCGAGCATTATGGCCGGGCCGTCATCGCATTCTTGATGCTGTTCGTCGCATTGGCGCCGATTTTGTTCATTGAACTGCCACGCAAAATGCTGTGGTTCACCGGCCTGTTTCCCTTTATCGCTTATTGGTTGATTTGGGGCGGGACGTTGTGGCTCCCAATTTTGGCGCTTGTTGGTGTTGTGGCGGGCTTTGCAGCCTTCCGGGCGCTTGAAACCAAGTCGTTCTTTGGGGCGTTGATTGCAGGTTTGGTCGTCACATTGGCGTTTTGGCTGTTCTTGGCTGGTCCGTTGTCCACTGGATTGTCGAGTGTCGTACCGTTGACGTTGGAGCGTGTCGAAAGCCGAGAAATCGGCGGCTTCATGATCAACTTCATCTTGGGGACGTCATGCATTGCTTTGTCTTTGCCGCTTGGGATCGCGCTGGCGCTGGGGCGGCAATCAAACCTTCCGATCATCAAGATGATCTGTGTAATGTTCATCGAATTCATCCGCGGCGTGCCGCTGATCACACTGTTGTTCGTGGCCTCTGTGATGCTGGCGTACTTCCTGCCGCCGGGCACGAACTTTGACCTGATCCTGCGCGTGATCATCATGATTACCCTTTTTGCGTCGGCTTATATGGCCGAAGCCATTCGCGGCGGCTTGGCCGCGCTGCCAAAGGGCCAGTACGAGGCAGGCGATAGCCTTGGGTTGGACTACTGGCAGTCCATGCGTCTGATTATCCTGCCGCAAGCTTTGAAAATCGCCATTCCTTCGATCGTGAACATCGCCATTTCGTTGTTCAAAGATACCACGCTGGTTTCGATCATCTCGATGTTCGACATGCTGGGCATGATCAAAGGTCCGATCCTGTCATCGACGGACTGGTTCGGGGTTTACTGGGAACTCTACGTCTTCGCGGCGCTTTTGTTCTTCGTCTTTACCTTCGGCATTTCGAAATACTCGCAATATCTCGAGCGTAAGCTCGCCACCGACCACCGCTGATCCTTGGGGACCGACATGAGTGATACATCAATGGCAGAAGCGCCGACGCAAATGAAAGTGTCCAGCGAGGTCGCAATCGACATTCAGGGCATGAACAAGTGGTACGGGTCATTCCACGTATTGCGGGACATCAACTTGACTGTCTATCGCGGCGAGCGGATCGTGATCTGTGGGCCATCCGGCTCGGGCAAATCGACTCTGATCCGATGCATCAACGCGCTGGAAGAACACCAGCAAGGGTCGATCAGCGTCGATGGCACGATGCTGTCATCCGATCTGAAGAACATCGACAAGATCCGATCAGAAGTCGGGATGTGCTTTCAGCACTTCAACCTGTTCCCGCATCTGACCATTCTGGAAAACTGCACGCTGGCACCGATTTGGGTTCGGAAAACACCCAAGAAGCAGGCCGAAGAAACGGCGATGCATTTCCTTGAAAAGGTCAAAATTCCCGATCAAGCGAACAAGTACCCCGGGCAGTTGTCCGGTGGTCAGCAGCAGCGCGTGGCCATCGCACGCAGTTTGTGCATGAAGCCCAAGATCATGCTGTTTGACGAGCCGACATCAGCGCTTGATCCGGAAATGATCAAGGAAGTTCTGGATACGATGATCCAGCTCGCCGAAGAGGGCATGACCATGCTATGCGTGACCCACGAAATGGGGTTTGCACGTCAGGTGGCGAACCGTGTCATCTTCATGGACCAAGGACAGATCGTTGAACAGAACAAGCCTGAGCCGTTCTTCAACAACCCGCAGAGCGAGCGGACAAAACTGTTCTTGAGCCAGATCCTGGGTCACTAAGGCGACAGCAATGGCCGGGTGCAACGCGCCCGGTCAGTCTGTCAGATCACGCGGAACGATAAAGTCGATCACCTGTCCGGACCGGGGCTCGATCTCTGCCCAAGTCGTATTGGGAAACTCTACGATCAGTGTCGACAGAGTTGGGAAGGCCACGAACCGACTGTGGCTTGGTGGGCTGGTGACCAACCCATTCGCTAGATTTCCGATACCGGGATTATGAGCGACAACTGTTACGCTTTGCTGACCGCATGTTCGGATCTCATTCAGCAAGGTCGTGGCGCTCGCCAAGTATAGCTGCGGCAGGACCTTTAGATCATGCGCGCCTTTCAGATGTTCTGATACACGCTGCCATGTCTCTCGGGTGCGCGCCGCGTCAGAGCACAGCGTCAGGTCCGTCTCATAGTTATGATCCGCAAGCCACGGCCCGATTGCGTCACACGCATCGCGGCCGCGTTGGTTCAAGATGCGTTCATGATCGCTTGGCACATCGTCGGACCAATCGGATTTGGCATGGCGCATGAGTATTAGGCGAAGTGACATGCAGTTGGTCCCTTTCCAGAACAATCAAGTCGCACGAATGATCGATCCCGCGCCGTGGTCGGTAAACAATTCCAGCAGGCACGCATTAGGGGCACGACCGTCAAGAATGACCGCAGCACGCACGCCGCCGCGTAAAGCTGCCAGCGCGGTTTCCGTCTTGGGAATCATTCCTCCAGCAATCACACCTTTTTCAGTAAGCGACCTGATTTGCGGTGCTGTGAGTTCCGTCACCACGGCACCTGTATCATCCTTCACGCCGGCCACGTCTGTCAGCAAAAGCAATCGCCGCGCCTTGAGGGCTGCCGCGATTGCACCGGCGGCGGTATCACCGTTGACGTTATAACTTTGTCCGTTTTCCCCAACGCCAAGGGGCGCAATCACCGGGATCATCCGCGCGCCAAACAAGGTGCGCAGAACGGTGGTGTCCATCCTGTCAGGAGTACCAACGTAGCCAAGCGCGGGGTCGGTCTGCTTGCAGACCATCAGGTTCCCATCCTTCCCGGACAAGCCGACCGCGCGGCCGCCTTCAGCGTTGATTGCTGCAACGATCCGCTTGTTGATCAGCCCGGCAAGCACCATTTCAACCACATCCATGGTGGCGGCATCTGTGACCCGTTTGCCGTTCACGAACTCTGACTTTATGTCCAGTTTTGCCAACATGTCATTGATGGCGGGGCCGCCGCCGTGAACGACAACCGGGTTCACACCGACCTGACTCATCAATGCGATATCGCGGGCGAAGCTTCGCATCGCTTCATCGCTGCCCATGGCATGCCCGCCAAGTTTGATCACAACAGTTGCCCCGTTGAACCGCTGCAAATAGGGCAGGGCTTCTGAAAGCGTGCGCGCGGTGGCGATCCAGTCAAGCTGCATGGCGTTCTGTTTTTTCATCCCTTTGGGTCCCAGTACCTGTTTGCGCGGTGTTAGTCGTTGCGCGTCACGCTGCCAAGGGGCAGAGATTGAATGCCCGCCACAGGTTGATAGGTTGACGGGACCAAAAGGGGATACAATGACCGAGGCTGGACAACGGACAATTGTGCTGACGGGGGCGAGTCGCGGGATCGGGCACGCCACGGTCAAACGTTTTTCTGCGGCAGGTTGGCGGGTCTTGACTTGCTCGCGGCACCCCTTTGATGATCGGTGCCCTTGGCCCGGCGGCGAAGAAAACCATATCCAGATCGATCTGGCTGATCCGAAGAAAACGATTGAGGCGATAGAAGATATCCGCACAAAGCTGAATGGTCGGCTGGACGCGCTGGTGAACAACGCTGGCATTTCGCCCAAGGCTGAAGATGGCGGCCGGCTGAACACGCTGGATACTGATTTGCGGACATGGGGCCATGTGTTCCACGTGAACTTTTTTGCGTCCGTGATCCTGGCGCGTGGCCTGCGCGAAGAGTTGTCAGCGGCTGGCGGCGCCGTGGTAAATGTCACATCCATCGCAGGCTCGCGTGTGCATCCCTTTGCCGGGGCAGCATATTCGACGTCAAAGGCGGCGCTGGCGGCGCTCACACGCGAGATGGCGCATGATTTCGGCCCCTATGGTGTCCGGGTTAACGCCATTGCACCGGGAGAGGTCGAAACCTCCATCCTTAGCCCTGGTACGGACAAGATCGTTGAACGCCTGCCATTGCGGCGGCTCGGTCAGCCATCTGAAGTTGCGGATGTGATTTATTTCCTATGCTCTGACGCGGCGAGCTATGTCACAGGCACAGAAATAGAAGTGAACGCAGGTCAGCACGTCTGAGCGGGCTTTGGTCGCTTAGCTCTGTTCCGTTAGCGTGGTGATTGTACTGCGCAAGGTCGCGATGCCGTCACCGTTTTCTGACGAGGTCAGGATCAGTTCTGGATAGGCGGCAACATGCTTTGCCAGCGCACCTCGCACTTGAGTCAGCATCTTGTCCCGCTCGCCGAGTTTAATCTTGTCGGCCTTGGTCAGAACCACTTGGAACGGTACAGCCGATGTATCGAGCAACGACAGGATTTCTTCATCAACGGCTTTAATCCCGTGGCGGCTGTCAATCAGCACAAAGGCGCGGCGCAACGTGGCGCGGCCGGACAGGTAGTTCTTCAACAGGCGCTGCCACTTGTCGACCACGGCCACTGGCGCATTGGCAAACCCGTAGCCGGGAAGGTCCACCAAATAAAGCGGGCCACGTTCGAAAAAGTTGATCTCTTGGGTGCGGCCCGGTGTGTTTGACGCACGCGCCAGCGACTTGCGCCCAGTCAGAGCATTGATCAGCGTCGACTTTCCGACATTGGACCGGCCTGCGAAGCAGATTTCGACCCGGTCGGCCGGGGGTAGGCCCGACATGGCGACGACACCCTTCACGAAAGTGGTTTCGGCGGCAAAGAATTTGCGACCCCGTTCGCGTGACGCCTCATCGGGCGCCTCAACAAGGGGAAAAGGGAGGGAGGTCATGTGGCGGACTCCAGTGCAGTGATGTCGGCACCGCGCACGGCGTTGATATTGCGCATCAGCTTGTCGCGCGGCCAGTCCCACCACGCAAGGGAAAGAAGCCTTGCGACAGTGGCATCGTCAAAACGGCTGCGCACAATGCGGGCCGGGTTGCCGGCAGCGACGCTATAGGGCGGCACGTCCTGCGTAATGACTGCGCGTGCGGCGATTATTGCGCCGGGGCCGATGGTGACGCCGGGCATCAGCGTTGCCTCTGTGCCGATCCAGACGTCTGCCCCGATCACAGTGTCGCCGCGATTTTCGGCGGCCCATGTTGCGGGGTCGAACCCGACTTCCCAGCCATTGCCAAAAATGTTGAACGGGAAGGTCGACACCCCACCCATCGCGTGAGTTGCCCCGTTCATGATGATCGTTGTGCCCCGGCCAATGGCGCAGAATGGCCCGATGGTCAGGCGATCGCCAACAAAGTCGAAGTGATATCTGACATTCGTGTCGAAAAACGCGGATGCATCCACGGGATCATCGTAATAGCTGTAATCGCCCACGGTGACATTAGGCCGTCCTTCGGCCAATGGCTTAAGAAAGACGATTTGATCAGTCGCAGAAAGGGGATGCAGCGTGTTTGGGTCTGGGCCGATCATAGCACATGTACCGTATCGCCTTCGGCAAGAACGCCGCCTGTGGTGACCACGGCATAAACGCCAAAATCGATATGGCCCCATGTGTCCTTTAGCGCGCGCAGGGTCTGCGCATCCCGGTGGCCTGTTTCGGGATTGGCTTCGGTCGCGCGGCAGCGAGTATTGCGCATTTCGACTTTCAGCGTGGTATCGCCAATCTGGAGCGTTGAACCAATCAGATCGAATTCCTGCCACGGCTCAAACCCGTCGATCCACAGATTTGCCCGAAAGCGGTCCCGCGAAAGGTCGGTGCCAAGCTGGTCTGACAGCGCGCGCAGCGAGGCGGTGCTGCATAAGCTGATCGACGGAAAGGCTGTGTCTGTCATTCCCTGCTGCACGGCGCGGGTGACCGCAACCGGGGCAGGGCGCCCTTCGGCAACCAACGGCGTGACCCACTTCAGAAACGCGGCGGTGTCCCCATCCGGTGCAAAGCTGAGATCGGGCTGGTCCGGGTGGCGGAGGGTGATATTCCCGGTCGCCTCATCCAGCTGCGAGGTGATCGCCATCAGCCTTGGGCTTCCGGCACCGCGTGTGAAGGAATTGCAGACCGCCCACCCCCCGTTGGGATCTTCTGCCCCCTCACGCAGCACCGCCCACGTGCGGTCCCATGGCATGGTTTCGCCTTGGACGAGGCTCACGCTTGCCAGCCGTTCGCGCCCATGCCCTTTGATTGGGTGGCGCCATATGGCGGCAAGCGTTGGTGTCATGTGTCTTTCTTGGCGCTTTTCTTGCGCAAGCCAGAAACCATGTTCCCGAAGATATCGGGTTTATAGCCGTGGCTGCGCATAATGAAGTACTGCTGCACGAATGTAATCGTGTTGTTCGCGATCCAGTAGAGCACAAGGCCGCTGGCGAACGAGCCGAGCATGAACATGAACACCCAAGGCATCCACGCAAAGATCATGGCCTGCGTTGGGTCGGTGGGTGCCGGGTTCAGCTTTTGCTGCATCCACATGGAAATACCCAAAATGATCGGCAGGATGCCCAAGGACACGATCGCGAAAATAGACCCCGCTTCGGGCGGCGCATAGGGAAGCAACCCGAACAGGTTCAAGATGGACGATGGATCAGGTGCCGAAAGGTCGCGGATCCAGCCAAGCCAAGGGGCGTGGCGCAGTTCGATCGTGACGAAAATAACCTTGTAGAGGGAAAAGAAGATCGGGATCTGCATGATGATCGGCAGACAGCCTGCAGCAGGATTCACCTTTTCCTTTTTGTAGAGCTGCATCATTTCTTGCTGCATTTTCTGACGATCGTCGCCAGCCCGCTCTTTTAGCTTCTCCATTTCAGGCTGAAGCTCTTTCATCTTCGCCATCGACGCATAGGACTTCCAGGCAAGGGGGAGCAACGCCGCTTTGATGATCAGCGTCAAAAGGATGATGGACCAGCCCATATTGCCGATGATCAGGTTCAACTCGTGCAGCAGCCAGAAAATTGGCTTGGTCAGGAAGAAGAACCAACCCCAGTCGATGCTGTCGACGAATCCGAGAATGCCGAGGTTTTCTTCATAGCCTTTGATGGCTTCCCATTCCTTTGCGCCCGCAAACAGGAAGGTTTGGACTTCGGTGGTGGCCCCGGCAGCGACAGTCTGCGTCGGCAGGCGGGTTTCGGTCTGATAGATGTTCGCGCTTGGGACGAATTTGGCAACCGACCGGAAGCTTTGCCCCGGCGCCGGAGCGAGGGTCGTCATCCAATATTTATCCGTGAAACCGACCCAGCCATTTTCCGCGACATCGATGATTTCAACCTGTGCGGCCTCGGCGGCGTTCACGTCTAAGTCTTCCATATCGCCGTATTCGATTTCCTGCAGTTCGCCATCGGACATGCGAACGACGCCTTCGTGCAGGATAAAGAAGTTGACGGTGTCCGGCTCTCCGTGGCGCGCGACAATGCCGTAAGGTGCGAGGCGCACATCCGATCCGGTGCTGTTTTCGACACTCTGAGTGACAGACAACATGAACTTGTCGTCGATGCTCATGGCGCGCCGGAACACGAGACCATTGCCATTGTCCCAGACCAAGGTCACGGGGGATGTCGGGGTCAGTTCTGTGCCGCTTTCGATCTGCCATTCCGTGTTGGCACCTGGAACGTCTTCAAACCCGAGGGCGCCGCCGGGAGCCCAGCCGTAAAGGGTATAGTATGCACCAGGAGCGCCGACTGGCGACAAAAGCCGCACGATGTCGCTGTCTGGGTCCAGTGTCTCGTGATAGTCCACAAGGGAGAGATCATCGATCCGACCGCCAGTCAGTGAGATTGACCCAGTGACTTCATCTGTTCGGATTTGCACCCGTGATGCAGCGGACAATGCGACGTCGCGGCTTTCGACAGGGAGCGTGGCGGTGGCATCGGGCGCGGGAGGCGCCGCTGCAACATCTGCTGTCGCCGGGTCGCCCCCGATTTCTGCGACGGGTTGCTCTGCCGGGGCAGGTGGCTCCTCTGGCGGGAAGAGCAGGAACCAGCCTAGGATCACCAGAAAACTGAGAGCCGTTGCCAGAATCATGTTCTTGTTTTGATCGTCCATGTCGAACACCGCCTAAGGATTGGAAACTGGGCCGGTTCAACAGGGGCAAGGGTCGAAGGTCAAGCGGTTTTCCCAGTTTGCAGGTATGTGGTGCGGTTGCGGGTCTGTCTATAAGAGCAAAACAAGGGTCTAAAGCGACTTTCGGCGCAGTGTCGGGCGGATCACAAGAGTTCCAACTTGCGCCCTCAACCAAGCGTGGGTCTCTTCGAATGGCATGGGGTGGGCTATTGCAAATCCTTGAACGTGGTTGCAGCCAAGTTGGGCCAGCATCGCGTGTTCGCCGGTTGTTTCGACGCCTTCCGCAAGTGTTGCGATCCCCAAATGTTCACACATCGCCAGGATCGTCGTGACCATGTTTTGCTGTTCCCGGTCCTTGTCGACACCAGTCACGAAGGATCTGTCGATCTTCAGTCGGTCAATACGCAACTGACGAAGCGTTGTGATCGAAGCATGTCCGGTGCCAAAATCGTCCAAATCTACATGACAGCCCAACGCTGCCAGCGCAGCGATGTTTTTCGCCACGGCATCGTCAGGTGAAGACGTCACAACGCTTTCCAGCACTTCGATTGCTAGCCGGTCCGGTGTCAGGTCGAACCTGTCGATTTGCCAAGAAATCCGTTCGGCCAGAGCCGGGTTGTTCAGATCGGCCGACGACAGATTTACACCCACAGAAGGTACATCAAGGCCCTCAGCATCCCACGAGGCGAGCGCCCGAAGCGATTGTTCGACCATGACTTCGCCCAACCGTTCCAAGAGGCCCGCGGAATCCAAAGCGGGCATGAAGTCTGACGGAGGAATGGGGCCGCGGTCTGGGTGGTGCCATCGAACCAGTGCTTCAAACCCTGTTACGCGCCCGGTATCTGTGCTGAGTTGTGGTTGGAACCAAGGCTTTATGTCGCCGTTTTCCAGTGCGTGGGCGACGTCCTGTACAAGCATGTCCCTTGTGTTGCGTCTGGCGCGCATCGCCGGCGCATAAATTCGAATTGAACCTATTCCAGCGCCACGCGCTTCTACTAGGGCCGTTTCGGCTGCCTCTATAATCGCATCGGGGGTCGGCGCATTCAGCCCATTTGCCTGACACAGTCCGACAGACGCCCTAAGTCGCGCGAATCCTGACCCAACCTGAACTGGATCGGCGAGCGTACTTTGCACGCGGGTTGCGATTTGCATCAGCGATTCGATGTCCATCGGGGCAGCGGAGCCGACGACGATAGCAAAACTGGCGTCTTCTAATCGGATCACGGCGTCTTGTTCACGAAGGGCGGATCGCAGCCTGCTCTTGACCCTATCTATCAAGTCTTGCGCAGCACTTGGCCCGGCCTGCGCGATTGCGCTGTTCAGATCATCGGCCCTGACAAAAAGGCAGGTCGCCCCAAGGTGCATGCGCCCGCCAGCCCCCAAAATCGTGGCTAGGGCATGATGCAAAACGCTGCGCGGATCGTCATTGCTGGTTGAGGCGCGCCTCACGGGCGGGAAGCGGCCCAAGGCAAAAACAGCCAGCGGCAATGTTACGGCGGCCAACAATGCTTCTAACCACCCGGTCACCGCACCTATTGCCACACACACGGATGGAAGGATTGAGAGCGAGAGTGTGGAATATCTTACAAACTGGGCACTTAGCGATCTGAAACTTCTCGCCACATTGTCCGCCATGAACTCCGCCCTCTCTGCACCAGACCGATAAAAGCATGGCAGACGAGGGGTATTCGCAGAGTTAATTCGTGGTCGACCTTTTAGGATGCATTTTAATCAAAGCGCGGCGGGTCATCCGGAGTCTTCGGAGACAGAGCCAGCCCAGCAAAGTCAAACAAGCCCGCGTCAAGCAAATGCGAAGGGCGTGCGTTGGTCAGAGCGCGGAAGATGACCTGACGCCGACCAGGGCTTCGCGCCTCCCATTCGTCAAGAATCGCCTTGACCTGTTGGCGCTGCAATCCATCCTGGCTGCCGCAAAGGTCGCAGGGAATGATGGGATAGTTCATCGCGCGGGCAAAGCGATCACAATCGACCTCCGCCACATGAGCCAGCGGGCGCAGCACGAAAAGATCGCCCTCTTCGTTCACGAGCTTCGGGGGCATGGTGGCAAGCCGTCCGCCATGAAACAGGTTCATAAAAAAAGTTTCCAAGATGTCGTCCCGATGATGGCCCAGAACGACGGCGTCGCAGCCCTCTTCGCGCGCGACACGATAAAGATTGCCGCGGCGCAACCGAGAGCAAAGCGCGCAGAATGTGCGGCCCTGCGGAATCTTATCCACGACGATGGAATACGTGTCCTGATATTCGATACGGTGGGGCACGCCCATGCGTTTCAGAAATTCGGGCAGGACTGTTGCGGGAAAGCCCGGCTGCCCTTGGTCCAGATTGCAGGCAAGAATGTCGACCGGAAGTAAACCGCGCCACTGCAATTCGTGCAGAACGGCCAGCAAGGTATAACTGTCTTTGCCGCCCGAAAGGCACACCAACCAACGCGGCCTGCGCGTTGTTTCATCCCGATCAACCATACCATACGCGTCCATCGCCTCGCGTACCTGCCGCACGATCCGCTTGCGCAGTTTGTGGAATTCGGTGGTAGAGGGGGCGCCGTGGAACAGCGGGTGAATATCGTCAGCATCATCAAGCATCCGATTGCCCTAGCGCTGTGTCCGGATTCTGGCAAGCCCAAGGTCCCGGCCCGGTTGTTTTTCCTCGCATATCGGCGGCCTTGGCGGTTAACCTTGCGGGAGGGATCAAGGTCAAAGCGGGGAACCCAAGTGGATTACGTGTTTACAGTTCGAAAGGTGAGCCGAGGGAGCTTTGTTGCCGAACCGGGACCCGCGCGGTTTTTGAAAGTGCCGCCTGATGCCACTGCGCCGGAGCTGTCGCATCAGGTCCGCAAATCGGACTGGCTGCGCGAGGTGCTGGATGCGTCAGCCGGGCGCATGAACATCAAAACGCACCAGCCGATGGGGGATTTGGTCATCTATGTTCATGGGTATAACCACTCGCCCAAGACGATGCTCGAACGGCTGCGCCATCTGAGGGTGGGGCTGGAGGCGCAAGGTTTCACCGGTGCCGTCATCGGCTATGACTGGCCATCGGCGGACAACGCTTTGAACTATCTCGAAGACCGTTGGGATGCCAAACAGACAGCTAACCAGTTGGTGCGTGAGGGGATAGAAAGCTTCGTGCGATTGCAGCGCCCGGATTGTGAAATAAACCTTCATATCATGGCGCATTCAATGGGCAGTTATGTGGTGCGCGAGGCGTTCGACTATGCTGATGATCGCCGCTCGCTGGCTTCGACAAGCTGGTCGGTCAGTCAGGTGTTGCTGTTCGGGGGCGACATTTCCGCGTCGTCGCTGGAAGACGGCAACCCCAAGGGGTCGTCGCTGTATCGTCACTGCAACCGGCTGACGAGTTACCACAACCACTATGACAATGTGCTGTCCCTGTCGAACATCAAGCGTGTGGGCGTTGCCCCGAGGGCCGGGCGCATTGGTTTGCCTGATAATTGCCCTCGCAAAGGTGTAAAGGTGGATTGTTCGGCGCGGTTCGCGGCGGTGGCTGACTCTTACCGTGGGGACGAGTTCGCGGGACACCGATGGTATTTTACTGACGAGACGTTTCTGCGAGATGCCTATGAAACGTTGATGGGAGATAAGGATCGGGCAAGCGTCAGTACGCGAGAACTGGCCCCGACCGGGAATATGCTTACATTGCGGGCCAGTCCGGCGTCGCGAATTGACCCGACCTGACTCATCGCATCGGTGTCAATCGGGGACGTTGTCGATCCCTGAGCCGCCCCAAGGGTGACAGCGCGCGATCCGGCGGAGGGCGAGCCATCCACCCCGGAGACCGCCATGCCGTTCAATCGCTTCGAGTGCGTAGGCTGAGCAAGTTGGGTGATACCGACATCCATGGCCGACCCAAGGTGATAGGATCAGGCGGTAGGCCCGAACGGGCAGGGCCACCATGTGACCAAGCAGGGTCATTTGCGATGTGCTAGAGCGTGAATTTTTGCCAAGGCATGTTCAAGCTCTGTCTGCATTTCAGCGAAGTCGCGTGTCGCGGTCATACCTGCGCGGCCAATCAGGACGTAATCCCAACCAGACTTCCCATGTGCAGGAAGAACCAGGCGGGCAATGGCGCGCAGACGCCGCTTTGCCCGGTTTCGTGCGACCGCGTTGCCGACTTTTTTGGAGCAGGTGAACCCGACTCGGATCCCAACTGCGCCAGATAAGGCAGCGCTGCGCTGTCGGGCCTGCACAACAAATCCGGGCGTCGCACGATGAAGTGCCCGGGCCGCAGACAAAAAGTCTGCCCGTTTCGCCAGAACAGAAATCTCTGGCTGCGTTGGATGTTCCAACCCAGACGCAACAAAGCCGCCTGCGTCCTGCGCGGCGGCCAAGTCACGATCAGTGGCTGGGCTATGAGGCCCGGTCACGGTGCAAAGGGCGCTATTACGCGCTCAATTCCTTGCGGCCACGCGCGCGGCGGGCGTTCAGGATTTTGCGGCCGGCTTTGGTTGCCATGCGCGAACGAAAGCCGTGGCGCCGTTTGCGGACCAAGTTGCTGGGCTGAAAGGTGCGTTTCATCGCGCCGTCTCCGTCTGTTGCAGTCCGTTGCGGGTGGATTCGCGGACCGGTGGAATTTCGAAGTTCCGCGTTTAGGCGCAAACTGTGGCTACGTCAATTGATATGGGGCGGAAAACTGTAACAAAGCGTTCCGGGGCCGTGTTGGGCCCTGCTGAACCTGTAACAATTCGCACGGCTTCTCACGATGCGCCCTTAGCCCATCACCCGCGCGTGAGGGGGGCTAGGACGAACGCAAATGATAGGTCAGGTCTTAGGCAACACCAAGCCTTAGGATACAAATATGACCGAACAAGTTCCTGCTGAGAAGTCTGGCCTTGCCCGACGACTCCCGTTGATTGCCATTGGGGTGATCGCACTTATCGGCGCGTTCACCTTGCGCGACGTGCTCAGCTTCCAAGCCCTCGCGGAGAATCGCCAAGCTTTGCTGGCCTTTAGGGATGAGCACTATGCGGCAACTGTGATTGCCTTTGTTGCGTTCTACGCCACCATCGTGGCCTTCAGCCTTCCTGGGGCGACAATTGCAACACTGACAGGTGGCTTTCTGTTCGCAACGTTCCCAGGTGTGCTGTTCAACGTCACCGGAGCAACGGTGGGTGCGGCCGGCATTTTTCTGGCCGCCCGCTGGGGCTTGGGCGAACGGCTTGCCGCACGCATGGATTCGTCCACTGGAACGGTGCGCCGCATCAAAGACGGAATTGATGCGAACCAGTGGGAAATGCTGTTCCTGATCCGGCTTGTTCCGGCAGTTCCGTTCTTTGTCGCCAACCTTGTCCCTGCATTGGTTGGCGTGCCCATGGCGCGATTCGTGATCACCACCTTCTTGGGGATCATCCCCGGTGCATTGGTTTACACCTCTGTCGGTGCTGGTTTGGGCGAAGTGTTTGCCCGAGGCGAGACGCCTGATCTTGGGGTCATCTTCCAACCTGAAATTCTTTTGCCAATCCTCGGGCTTTGCCTGCTGGCGGCGCTACCCATCCTGCTCAAGGCCGTGCGCGGCAAGAAAGGTCTGTAATCATGGAACGCATAACATGTGATATTTGCATCATCGGTGCCGGGTCTGGTGGGCTGTCGGTCGCGGCGGGGGCGGCGCAAATGGGCGCCAGTGTGGTTCTGATCGAAGGCCACAAGATGGGTGGCGATTGCCTGAATTACGGGTGCGTCCCTTCCAAGGCGTTGATCGCTGCGGGCAAGCACGCGCATGCCATGACAACCGGTGCGGAGTTTGGGGTCACGCCGACTGAGCCGCACGTGAACTATGCTGCTGCGAAGGATCATGTGGCATCCGCCATAGCGACCATTGAACCGCACGATAGCCAAGAGCGATTCGAAGGCTTTGGAATTCGCGTGTTGCGCGATTTCGCCGAATTTACATCGCCGACCGAGGTCCAGGCGGGCGATACGGTTGTGACCGCGCGCCGGTTTGTGATTGCGACAGGGTCCGGCCCGTTTGTTCCGCCGATCCCGGGTCTGGCCGAAGTTCCGTATTACACAAATGAGACGATTTTCGCCCTGCGCGAGCAGCCAGAACACCTGATCATCATTGGTGGCGGCCCCATCGGGTTGGAGATGGCGCAGGCGCACCGGCGTTTGGGCAGCCGCGTCACGGTAATCGAAGCGCAAAAAGCGATGGGGAAGGACGACCCCGAAATGGCGGCGATCCTGCTCGACAATCTGCGCGCAGAAGGGATCGATATCCGCGAAGAAACGGCGGCCGAAAAGGTCAGCGGACACGAAGGCGCGGTTACTGTCACTACGCCAAGTGGTGATGTGACGGGCACACATGTTTTGGTTGCGGTAGGGCGCAAGACCAATGTCGAAAAACTTGGCTTGGACAAAGCTGATGTGAAGTTCAGCCCGCGCGGTGTGGATGTCGACGACCGTTTGCGCAGTTCAAATCGCCGCGTTTACGCGATTGGCGATGCGGCGGGTGGTCTTCAATTCACACATGTGGCGGGCTACCACGCAGGGGTTGTAATTCGGTCCTTGTTGTTCAGCCTGCCGGCGAAGGTTCGTACCGACCACATTCCCTGGGTCAGCTATTGCGATCCTGAATTGGCACAAGTGGGTCTGACAGAGGCACAGGCCCGCAAGACGCACGGTGACAAATTGGAAGTGGTGCGCTTTGCCTATGACCAAAACGACCGTGCCGTGGCCGAGGGAAAGACGACAGGTTTGATCAAGGTAATGATCGTAAAGGGCAAGCCGGTCGGCGCTTCCATCGTCGGGGCGCAAGCCGGCGAGTTGATCGGCCTTTGGGCCTTGGTCATTGCCAACAAGCTCAAGATGTCGGCCGTTGCGAATATGGTTGCCCCTTATCCCACCTTGGGCGAAATTAGCAAAAGAGCGGCGGGGGCCTATTACAGCCCGCGTCTGTTTGAAAGCGATACGGTCAAGCGCGTCGTGCGCTTTGTCCAACGCGTATTGCCCTAAGTTCCGGCGCCGGAAAGTGGGACAGTCTGCTGCACGAAAACGGGGTATTCCAAGGGCCGATATGTTCAACTCGCTTTCCGGTCGTTTCCTGATCCTCACAATTGCTTTCGTGATGCTTGCCGAGATCATGATTTTCGTCCCGTCGATAGCCCGGTTCAGAGAGGATTATCTTCTGGACCGGCTAGAGCGGGCGCAAATCGCATCGCTTGCTTTGTTGGCGGACGGTATAGTCAATGAAGGGCTGGAGACTGAACTGCTGGAAAACGCGGGTGTCTATAACGTCGTTCTGCGGCGCGACGCGATGCGCCAATTAATCCTGTCTTCGCCGATTCCAACGCCCATCTCGAACACCTTCGACTTACGCGATCCACCTGCGTCGCAACTGATACGTGATGCTTTGGATCGGCTGCTGACCAAAAAGCCGGAAATTGTGCGGGTCATTGGCAGCCCGACGCGTGACGCCGGACTTTTGATCGAAGTCACAATGGACGCCATGCCATTGCGCGAGGCGATGCTGGACTACGGTTTGCGGATACTGGTGTTGTCAGCGCTCATATCGGCCCTGACTGCCAGCCTATTATTTTTCGCAGTCCGGAGGATGATGGTAACCCCCATCCGTAATGTCGTGGCGCACATGAAAAATTATGCCGAGGCACCTGAAGACGCCCGGCGTATTATCTCGCCAACGGCAACAGTGCGCGAATTGCGTGATGCCGAGGTGGCGCTTCAGACGATGCAGACCGATTTGACAAGCGCATTGCGCCAGAAAGAACGGTTGGCCCAGTTGGGCGGGGCGGTCGCAAAGGTCAGCCATGACTTGCGCAACATTCTCACAACGGCACAGCTGTTTGCAGACATGCTGGAGCGCAGCGATGATCCGCGCGTCAAAAGGTCGGCACCTAAATTGGTGGGGTCCATCAGTCGCGCGGTCAATCTGTGCGAAGGGACGCTGGCGTTTGGTAAGGCAGAAGAGCCGCCGCCCAAGCTGGACCGTCACCCGTTACATACGCTGGTCGAAGATACGCTGGAAAGCGAACGCATGGCAGGCGGAGAGTCTTTGGTGACACTGATCAACGATGTGCCTCCGGGCTTTGTCATCCGCTGTGATGCAGAGCAGGTGTTGCGGATCGTCGGCAACCTTGTGCGCAACGCGCGACAAGCGATCGAAGTCACGGGCGCGGCTGGTCAAGTGCGCGTCAAGGCGACAGAGTCCGAAACGGATTGGAATCTGATAATTTGCGATACCGGGCCTGGTCTTCCGCCCAAGGCCCGTGAAAATCTATTCAAACCGTTTCAGGGGAGTTTTCGCAAAGGGGGCATCGGTCTTGGCCTTGTTATTGCATCAGAGCTGGTGCGTGGGCACGGCGGGAACCTAAGGTTGGTATCCAGCGACGAGAGCGGCACCGTGTTTGCCGTAGACTTGCCAAAGGACGCTGCGACACCGCGCAATTCAACTTCTTGAGCGTCGGAACTGCCTATTGGAAATTACTGCATTTTTACACTTGCAGTCCCAACAACTCAGGACTAAACAGCGGCCTCACGCGCTGGTAGCTCAGTTGGATAGAGTACTTGACTACGAATCAAGGGGTCGGGGGTTCGAATCCTCCCCAGCGCGCCATTATCCTTCATTAGAACATCAAGTAACTTTGACCTTTTGGTTACTAAGTGATTCAAATTGGGCGTGACGCACGTGTCGGCTCGTAAAGTCAGGCTGTTATCTGGTCGTTTTGCTGTGTTGCGGCCCTGACGTCGTTTGTCAGATAAATCCGACTTTCTTACCTTGTCTCTGGCCCAGATCGCATATCGCAAGGCGAGGCTGCCATTTTTGCCTGATGCGGCGAATGTGCAAGCGTATCTCGGTGTGCCCAAGGCTCTTGCATTTGGTTTTGTGCTCGCATCAAGAATTCCAGCCTTGTGAACGGCCCTGAGCGGAGCTTGAACCCGCTCTCAAGATGCAGCGGTGCCACCAGTCAGCGCCACCATTCGCCGAGTTTGAAAAGCTATCGATATGACCTCAATCTGGCAACTGGCAGGCTTGCTCCAATGCTTCCACCAACATCCGCATTCGGATTGACCCGATCAAGCACTGGTCAGGACGCGTCTTTCTCTGTTGGAAATCCAAACGTTTCCAACTGCTCTGGTAACAGAATGTAAATCTCATCCGGCGGCGTCGTTAGCGCGAATTGCATCACGGCGGGATCAATTCCCATTTCGATCAAGTAAACCATCACGTCGCCTTGGCCGCGCTGAATATCTTCAACGGCGAAGGCTGCGGGCAGCACGGTGCTTTGGCCGAAAAAGTGCTGATGCACCCCAATATAGGCGTCTTCTTCGATGGTGCGTTCAACGCCGCCTGCAAATAAATAGGGGCAGGCGGAATAGCAGAATTCGCCCCGAAGTACCTGAGTGCCGATTTCGGCTTTGCGGATATGCCGCCCAAGCGCAAGCGCGTCCAGAACCGACCCGCCTGAACTTTGCAGGATTAGCGTCTCTGGCGCCGGTTCGGCGGCTGTGAGCAAGCCGATGATCCGCTCGCCATCGCCCGGTGCGATGGCGCCCTCCAGCCTGTAGACTGCGCCGTTTTCCTGCGCCAAAGCCAGCCGTTTGGGGAGTTTTCCGGGTGCTCGGGCGGGCTGCGTTGCTGGCGCATCGCGGCCCGGTCGAAAGACGCGGCGCTGATCGCCCGGTTGGACCGGCTCCGTCAGGCGCGGCTGACTTGGGCTGAGCGACGGCAGGCCCAGCTTCGCGCCGCTTTGGCTATCACCGAGGATCAGTAACCCGCCAATCACCAACTGGAACACAAGCACACCGCTGAGGGCCCGTGCGACGGCATTTTTCCGAACCTTCACGCAGATTTCCCAGAGATCGGGGTGACGTGGCTTTCCTCTTTTTCGGGCACGTTGCGGGCGCGCTCTATCTCATCAAGGGCGGCAACGGCTGCGCGCGCATCAGCCAGAGTGAGTGTGTCCTGCGCCGCGCTACCATCGCGGCCGGCGCGGATTGCCGAATGAGTCACCGCCAAGATCAGAACCAGCACCGCTGGCAACAGATCGATTGCAATGGCACCGGCCCATGACGGAATGAAGTTTCCAGCGTAAAGGATTACCGCATCGGCAGACGAGATCGGTGTGTAGGTAACGTCTTGTGCCGGTTCCAAAGCGATGACTGCCTGTGCTGCGCGTGCGAGCGTTTGGGCACGCTGAGCCAGCACATCAAGCACTGACGTGATCGTCGCGGCCTGATCTGACCTGTTCTGATCGGTCCGCCCATCCAACTCAGGAAGAACCACCGAAGCCGCGAGGTCATTGGCTGCCCGATCGACAAGAGATGCGACGGAAAGCTGCCGTATGCCAGTGATCAGCCCTTGCAGCCGCACCGCCTGTTCCGAAAATTCAACACTCCGCGCTTCGACTGGGCCCGGCTCGACCGTCAGCGCGCGCATCCGGCTCAGAATCGCATTGCCGCTGGCAAAGGCTTCTTCGACCAACGGTGTCTGGCTGGCAATCTGGGCCTCCAGCGCGGTTAGTTCCGCCGACTTTTGCCGGAGCACGCGAAACACTGCCCCACGTCCTGCCATCCCGGAGAGCGAGCCTGCAGCCTCTTGTTCTGACAGATCTTCAAATGATTGGCGCGTCCGGGCCACGTCGCGTTCCAACGCCTGTCCGGTCAAAGCAACTTCGTGCGCCCGCTCCAAACTTTTCTGATAAGCCTGCACGGTCTGCGCCAGATGCTGTTCGACTGCTGCCGACCCGGCCAAGGCTGCTGCATTCAGCCACGATGACATTGCGACAATGGCAAGGCAGCCAAGGCCCATCGCCCCCAGCAACCCGACCCGAGACCGCGCCGTGCGCATCGCGGGAAACAGGCGCAAAAGATAAGACCAGAACACAAAGATCCCCACCGACACAGCGGTTGAATAGGCCACGGCGGCGAAAACCGACATCGCCCCATTGTCATCAAGCAAAGAAGACACGCCAAGGTAGGTGTATATCCCAGAGGCAACCGCCAACACACCAAGCGCCGTTCCCGAAAAAGTGTCGAGCCAGGTTAAATGGCCTTCGAGCTCGCGCGCATGGCGTGCACCAGTCTCTGAGTCTGACTGCGCGTTGGATGGGTTGGACATCGCGATTCCCCGGATTTCATTTGTTCAACCTAGAAGGGATGGGCAAAGTTTCCAAGCGTGGCCCCATTGGGTCAGGCCCCGGTGACCCGCCAAATGACATCGCCCACATCATCCGCCATCAAAAGCGACTTTCCATCCGGGCCGACTGCAACCCCAACCGGACGGCCATAAGCATCCTTTTCATCCTCTGACAAAAAGCCGCTAAGGATATCCCGCGGGGCACCGCTTGGCGCGCCATTCGCAAAGGGCACGAACAGCAACTTGTAACCGCTCAGGATGGATCTGTTCCACGACCCGTGCTGACCGATAACCATGCCTTCGCCAAAACCCGGCAGCGTGCCCTCTGGCATCCAGCACAACCCCAGAGATGCCGTGTGCCCGCCGAGCGCATAGTCAGGTGTGATTGCCCGCGCGACGAGCGCCGCGTCCTGTGGGACGCGGTCATCGACCGTGTCGCCCCAATAGCTATAGGGCCACCCGTAAAAGCCGTTCTCCTGGACCGTTGTCAGGTAATCCGGCGGGGTTTCATCGCCCAAACCATCGCGTTCGTTGACGACAGTCCAAAGTGCGCCGGTTGCCGGCTCCCACGCCATGCCAACGGCGTTGCGCAGGCCAGATGCATAAACCCGTGCCTCTTCGGTCGCCACGTCCAGTTCCCAAATCGCTGCGCGGCCTTCTTCGACTTCCAGTCCTTGGTCGCCAATGTTGGAAAGCGAGCCAACCCCGGCATAGATCTTGGTTCGTTCCGGCGACACGATCAGGCTGCGTGTCCAATGCCCGCCGGGCTTGAAATCGACCAGCTTTGTACCCGTGCCAGAAAGCGATACGGCACCGTCTTCATAGTCGAACCTGACGATTCCATCGGTGTTGCCCAAGTAGAATTTAGACCCGACCAAGGCCATTCCGAATGGCTGGTTCTGATTCTCGACAAACACTTCGCGGGTTTCGGCAATACCGTCCCCGTCCGTGTCTCGCCACAGCGTGACGCGGTTGGCGCTGTCGCCGATGGCTTTCACCCGGCGCATCGTTGCTTGCGCCGCATGGTCCATCAGGGTCTTCGGCGCGCTTGGTTGCTCTTTCGACTCCGCGACCAGAACATCCCCATTTGGTAGAACCTCGATCCAGCGAGGATGATCGAGACCTGCTGCAAACGCATTGACCTTGAGGCCCGGCGCACAGGTTGGCACATGCCCTTCGTCCCAGCCGCGGGCAGAGGGCAACTTTAGTGTCATGATCCCTTGCTTTTTCGCCTCCGGGATCTGCGGTGTGGCCCCAAGCGCCTGCGCTGACGGCGCCTGTGCGCGGCGCATGCGCGACACGGCACCTCCTATGAGCGATGTTGCCTTTGCGATCACATCCATACCGTCACTCCCCCACGATTTGGTTTGACGGTAGCGCCAAGCACGGCAAGACAAAAGCCTGTTGCGGCACAGGATGGATCACGCCAATGCGCGAATTCTCTTAAAGGGTGGAAGCCATTGTGTGTGCAGAAGCCACTGTTTGAAACCTCGCGTATTTGAGGCCAGTCAGCATGTCAAAACGCTACGAAATGTCCAGATCGCGACATTAATGTCCAACGCACGCTTCAAGTATCCCGAGCCAAAGCTGTCGTCCAGAAGCCCGCTCAAGAAGGTCCGCAGTACAGGACAACGCAGGCGTTCCATCAGGTATATCCAAGGTCCGCGTGCGCACCGATTAGGAGTGGTAAAGAAGCGGAGACAGGCACGGCGGCAGGAGCGACAAAGGTCAACTCATCTATTGCTGTCAAGAACAGGAATCAAACCGCCACAGATAAAGAGTGCGTTGAACAGCAACGACTGTGATTTTTGGTTTGTGGGAAGGGGCACATAGTTTTGCCTCTGAGCGTCAAAATTTTCTTTTGAATTCAGTGCCCCGAAATCTTGATGCTGAACTGAAGCTGCCTTTTTCGTCAGATAAGGTTGCCTCTCGGAAGATATGAAAAAAGCCGACACAGTTGTCGGCTTTCTCAAGGCTCGTCGAGTCAGAAGGTCTTGAGGGTGGAATGCACGGGCTGCGGCCCCATCAGGCAGCAAGACCCAGCGGCGTTCCTGACCTTATATCTAGCTCACATCGCGGCGGCGAAAGATGATCCGGTTCTCACCGTTGAAGATGAGTGGTTCGACGCCGTTTTTGTAGAGCTCGCGACAGAGATTGGCGGTATCGCGTCGCAGCTCGTGAGCAAGATCGGCAGCCGCGATGTAGTGTTCGCCGAACGCTGCGACGGAGGTCGCATCGACCACCCGCCAGCGTTCGGAGGACCTTTTGGTCTTCGGAGCAGCACTCAAGTAGCCTGCGTTCACCAGATTGCGGATTGTTGCGGTATCGACCCTTAGCTTACCGGCAGCGTCCGACATGCTGATCGCACCAGCTGAGCTCTGGCCTATGGCCGTTTTCGCCCGCTCGACAGATATCAGGAAATCGTTGAACCTTGCGTCTGCGCCCGCCGCGCAGCGTAGCGGAATGTTGTGTTCGAAAATCAGATGCAGGAGTTCGAGGGTCGAACATTGGCACGCGGGCGTGGCCGCAATGAGAGAAACCTCATCATTGGCCGGTTCCAAATCAGGGCGTGTTTGGCGGTATAAGCGACCGATAAAGGCGTCGAGATCCTCCCTTCGGAAATACGGCGCGTTTCGGGCCATCTCTCCTGCTTTCTTGATGAGCCCTTCCACGACGAACGTGCGCAGCAGGTGGATGTCCAGCCCGAGATAGTCTGCCGCATCGAACCCGCGTAGCACGCCGTTGGTTTCATTGGCGAGCTTTTGCAGCGTCGCCCGTGACGGGTAGCGGTGATAGGTGATGGCACCAGATTTTCCCGATTTCGAGATGTCGCCACGCTCCAAGAGCTTATGGCGCAGCATCCGTTCGTTGATGCCGTAGGCCTTCGCGCCTTTACGAAGGGAATACACCTGTTGCCTGTCGCAACGTATCCGCAGGACTGTGCTACCGACGAGCACGGGATAGGTCCGCAGGATGTAGTCGAAGACCGTCTGACGGATGTCATCGAAGGCGGCATCATCCTCACGCTGGGATAGCCAGGTCAGGAAAGAACCTGCAATCGCACCGTAAGTGTGACAGCCAGGGCCTGGCTTTAAGCGAAGCTCTTCAAGCGCTGCGACCATCTGATCAGGTCCGTTGCATAGGACGTCGTATCCGGCTGCACCGGCCTCAAGCCATTGTCGTTCGGTCGTTTCCGCTCGACTGGCTCTGGGGCCTCGCGTCAGCAAAAGGCCGAAATTTTCGCAAAGCTGTGCCGCGACATGGAACTCCAGCGTGTCGAGCCAACGGCCCGCAGACGTGCCATCCAATCGGCCAAGGAGGTAGCGCTCCAGAGATCGCGCTTCTTCGGCAACGATCTGGATGTCGTCTACGTCCATATTGTCGACCATCCGCGCGAAATCATAGCTGTGCTTGTGATGCGAGGGAGGCGGGACCTCGATCAACATGCAAGAATGCCGGGCGCAGGTTCGGATTGAAGTGAGTTGCCATGCCCCGAGATGAAACGGGCCATGGGCACCATACTCTGAAAGAGCTTCAGCGGCACATTTCGGGCATCCTCTGATCGTGCTTCGGCTGTAGGCCGTGAACCTCGGCGCTTCTGCCCCCAGCTGATAATTCGTCTTCGACGGGGCGTGGGGCGTCCAGGTGCGGAGTTTAGTGTGATCGCACCCGGCGAGTGCGGCAACCCGCTCGATCTCCACCGGGTCGCCGACCTTCAGAGCGCGATAGGAAATGCTCATGTCGGCGCAGAAAGACTGAAGGCTGGCGGTCCCGTTCTTCCGCGCGATGCGGGACGCAAGCGACGTCGCGCTTTCACCGGGTACCGGGGTGACGGTGAGGGGAAGCGGCTTGAGGGGTGACAACATCATGTGCGGTTCTCCCGAGAAAACACTTGGCGGGCGTCGATGCGCATGAAGTCCGGCACGACAAACGGGTTGAACTCGGCATCGCAGGAGGTCCGCCGATGGTAGGCCCTGATGAAATTGCGCTGGTTCAGCGTCTTCTGGCCTTGCAAGTAGGCATCCTCGATGGCGTCGAGGATCAGGACAATGGCGATGCCGAACTGGTTTGCCGCAGCATGGACCACGCGTTCGCCGTGGGATAATTCCAGAACGTCATCCTCTGGTTCGAGCTGCGCCAGTTCGCAGTAGTTCTCGAGCAGGTCGAGAATATCATCACCATATGCAGCAGCGGATAGGCTCTCGAACCGAACGGTCCGCATGCGCCGAGCGAGCTGATGGTCGTGGTTGAGGATGTCTTCCAGCTCGTTTGTGCCCGACAGAATGATCCCAACTGGCCATTCCGGGTCCGTCATCAGAGTCTTCAGCATGGATGTCACTGAATCCAGCTCGTGCTTGGTGCCCCGCGACGCCAGGTCCTGCGCCTCGTCGAGATGCACGAACAAAACGCGCCGCTCCTTCAGGTGATGTTGGACCAGGTCCCAGATGTACCAAGCATGGCGATCGGCACCGATGGGGTAGCCGAGCGCCCGAAGCAGCATCTGCCCGACGAATTTCAGCGTTGCGGGCGATGGTACCCGCAAACTGATGATGGTTGAATCTCCGTATCCCTGATCGGCCAGCCTCTGCCTTTCTTGGGCAAGAAGATGGGTGATTGCCGCGCTTTTTCCGGCCCCGGAGTGCCCGGACAGGGCAAGCCCTTGCGCCTCGCTGATACGGTCGGTCTGGATGTCTACGAGCCTTTTCTCAGCGAGGATGGAGAACCCTTCTGCCAGAGGAACGAAGCGCTCGTGATCGACGAAATACGCCTTCAGTTCAGCGACCCGTTGTGCCGCTTGGGTGATCAGATCATTTCCCATCATTGAACCCCCAGCGTCTGCGGTTCTTGCTTCTCGTTCGACGCTCGGAGATCGGCCCGTCATCGTCGCTGTCCGGCTTCCGAGATGTGTCCGTTGGCGGAGTAATGGAGATTGCGTCATTAAGCAGGTCGTTGCTCGGCGGCATGTATCCTAACCGCTGTTCATCAGAGCGGAGCGGATAGTGCAGTGCCGCATCTGCGCGGGCGACGTCCACGTCGGTCACATGGAAAGGGGTCAGGGCGCGCAGCGCGAATGCGCGGCGGTTCGCGTCCGATATCCGCGCGATAGCCCGCTGTACCTTGGGCGCGTCCAACTTCGCAGCACGCGCATGTGCGTGACGAACGGCCCGGATGCCCTCGCGCAGCTCATCGAAGCTCACGCCCTCAAAGCCGGGTTGATTGGCGAGCGCCGGATACCAAGTGGCTCCGACCTTGACGGCGATCCAGCCGATGTCCTGTAGATCGACCCTGATTTCCACCTCCCGTATGGGGGAGTGCAGATAGGCTTCCCGCAGCGCCTCGCAGCTATAGCTAAGCCCCGAGAACAGTACGCCCTCGTCGTTGAGCTTCCGGGGCATCGGCCTGCCGAATGCCTTCCTGAGGGTCAAACCATCCGGCACCGGGGGCGTCCCGTGTTCAGCCACCAGCCGCTTCCAAGCTGCATTCGGGGTTTCCCCCTTCAGCGAGCCGTGTGGCTGGTTGTGATAGATATCAACGATATAGGTGAGCAGGACCTTGATCAGATCATCGTCACACAGACAGGCGAGCATTTCTGAAGGATAGTCACCGCGATCAACCGTGTCGAAGAAGGTCCGGCCTGCCAGCAGCGGCATGAGCTGATGCCCGAGAGTGCGGAAGAAGGAC
Source organism: Meridianimarinicoccus aquatilis (assembly GCF_004358675.1). Classification (GTDB taxonomy): domain Bacteria; phylum Pseudomonadota; class Alphaproteobacteria; order Rhodobacterales; family Rhodobacteraceae; genus Meridianimarinicoccus; species Meridianimarinicoccus aquatilis. Next base: position 50,720 of record NZ_SMZO01000023.1, read on the forward strand.
TCGATGTGCCCCCGCATCCAAGGGATGCCAGCAGGCGGCAAGTGCGACGTGACCCCAAGTGACGCTACCGTTGCCTGGAAGGCATCCGAGACGAAGGCAGGCCCCATGTCGGTCACGAGGGGCCCGATCCCGCCATGATGATGCCATGTGCTCTCGCATTCGGCCGCCTGGGCCAGCGGGGTCTTGTCCTCAAAAATCTGCCGCAGCGCGCGGATTGCATCATCCGAGTTCGGATTGTCGGCCAGTCGCATCGACACGACACATTTCGTGGCGCAGTCGATCGCAAGATACATCCAGCGCCGCCCTGTCTCGAATTTCCTCTGCCGATCCGGCGGCAGGTGCTCCCAGATGCCTGTCAGCGTCAGCAACGATATGACGTCGAGCTTGTTTTCATCCATCTCGACCCGCTCCATGGGGCGCACGACATCGGGACCGTTGCTGCTCATGGCAAATTTTCTGGCGGCCGCAGACGCGCCATGTCGTTTTGCGCAGACGTAGAATGGGTCGGCCGAACCCAATCGGCGTTTAACGCTGGAGGCAGAGGGGATCGTGAGCGGCGTTGCCCCCGCGCTGGCTCTGCGCGCGTTCTCTTCGGAGAACAGTGCCCGAGTCTCCTGAATAGACTGGACTTTGGTTGGTTGCTGCGTGTCGGCGTAAATCTCGATGACCTGGTTCATCAGGGCTTCCGCCTTTGGACACCAACGCCGGGTCCGATTACCGGATAGGTGAGTGGCCGGAATGAGCGAAAGTGCAGAGTAGCCTGCAGCCTGATAGGAGCGGACCCACTGCAAGACCGTCCGGCTTCCCGGCAGCTTGCGAGTTTTTATTTCCTTGCCCGGTCGTATCTTGGCAAAGGCCGCTGCGCCTTCGCCAACGAGCCTGGCCGTCACTGATGCGAGCTGCGCTTTGGCCTGCTCATAGGCCCGCTGCGTGCGTTTGACGAGGCCCGCAGCTTCGAGAGCCAGGAAGGCGTCACAGACGGCCTTCCGCCAGATCACCAGCCGTGCGGTCTTTTCCGACAGTTCGCTGATGACCTGCACAGGTTTGTCGCGGCGCGCCTCTTGGGTGGCCCGGTCGAAATACCCGGCAAAGTAGGTCGTGTCCGGCCGACGCATCATCTCGGCGAGCTCCTGGTGGCAAAACGCCTCGGTTATCCCCGGCTGGCCGACGCGCTCGAAGGTGCCGCCTTTGTCGTCGATCTCAAGCGGGCGCATGGCGACGCCCGCAGTGGTGATCATGTCGGAGCTTGAGAAGCGAAAACGCAGGGTCATGCCGCCACATCCGTCAGAGAGGGACGTGACCAGGCGAGCTTCCGCGCCGCATCAGCGGCAGCCTGTCGGTCAATGTGCTGGTCCGTAACGAGCAGAACGCGATCCGCAAATGACTTGGTTACTGCCGCAGAGACAGCTTCAAGCTCGGAAGCAAAGTTCAGCTTCAGCACACGCTGTATAGGTTTGACGGCCACAGCAATGCGCTCGCCGTCCGTTTTCGTGACCAAGAAATCGAAGACATGCCGCGCGGGGCGGCCGTTAGTGCCGACATAGGATATCGCCGGGGGTTGTTCACGGATGTGGTGCACGTCGTCGCGTACCAACATCAGGCAGAGGAAGGCGTATTCGAGCGCGCTCTCGAAGTGGATGATGCGCGGGTGCTCGAAGCCGGGCAGCAGTGCGACCATCGAGCCGCGAAGGCTCCCTTTTGAACGGCGCGCAGGCACTCGGGTCGCGTGGCTCGGCTCCGGCCCGCGGTAGAACAAGGTGTTGTACATGATGTTTTGGAGCGCACCTCACCTGGGCGCTGACCCATGTGGATCGAAGCAGGCGCGGGGCGACATCCCCCTATGTTTGAGATGAGTTTGACTGCCCTGCCGAGAGACGCCCCGGCAGGTTGACTTTTCGTGAGACTCAGGGGATGAATAGGGGTTGGCTTCAAACGACGCTTATTCAAAAGGCCTTCCTGTTAGCGCAGGAAGGTCTTTTCATTTCCCGATGTCAGGTGTTGTTTGCCGCGCTGTCCTCCTCTGGTGCGTAACGGTCGGGGAAAAGCTCGGCCGGAGTCGTCTCGACTGCATCGGCAAGGGCTTTCTCGATTTTCGAAGACCTGCGCAGGCCTTGGCTGACCAGCGTAACCGTCGAACGCAGAACCTCCAGCTCGCGGGCGACTGAGGCAATGGATTTGCCACGTAGACGTAGCTCCATTTTCAGTCGTTCATGAGCTGGGTTCACTGTGTGTGACATCGACGCTGTAACCATGATTGCTGGAACTTCGTGATCCGGAGGGAATCAGCTATCAACGAATCAGTCAAGGATAACTGTTTGGAATCATGTGGTTAAAAAGTGTGGCGAAATTTTCAAGATGGATGTCGGTAGAATTTCACCGGAGTTTTTAGTCAGAGGAAGGGTCTATGGCCGAAGCAAAACGTCATCTGGAGGTTTGTGGTGACTTCGTCGTCGTCTTTACGGGTGGCGAAGGTCATGGTGTCCATCACTCTGAATTAATTGACTTGATGGCGCACAGCCGGTCGCTGGCTGAGGTTCGGGAGCGTTTCGCCGGCAGCCGATCCAATCTGATCGAGACGTTGAAGCATTTCGGCTATGATTTCGACGCGCTGCTCCAATCCCAGTTTCGCGAGGGGTATCGCGACACGGCCTTGGCGAAGCTACATCGCGTTGATCCGAAGTGGATCGCTCGCAAGCGGGAGGCACTGGGATTCCCGAACTCGCCGGGGCGGTCGCGTGTGGAGTTCTCATCTGAACAAGTGAGAATAGCATATGACGCCGCTGGCAGCTTCGCCGGTGCCGCAAGGTTGATGGGCATCGATAGGCAGACATTCAAGAAGTTATATGCCCAAGCGTTAGAGAAAATGGAGCCGGGGAATGATGGCAATATAGACCAGTCTCCGGGCAATGACCGTTTCGCAAAGGCGCGCGCAGAAACGCGCCGCGTCGGCCACAGGGTTTGCTATTCGGAGGATGAGCTGAAGAAATTCTTCGACGACGAGTGGGGAGAGAGTTGATCGCTTCATACAGTGGTCAGTGAAGAGCGATCTTGGCAATCAAAATGATCAGCAATGGCTATTCGGGCGTGCGATGCTCAGGCTGGAATGCGCAGGAAGCAGACATTGCCACTGACCCTGGAGGTCCCGCTGCACTCGATACTATCGGCCCGTTGCTGCCGTTCGCCGATGTGCTCAGTGCTGCGCCGCAGAGCCGCCAAATCGGACATTTATGCATTGCGCAGCGTTGTCGAAAGCGGAGCGGCAGCCAAGTGTGACCTTTTGCTCGTTCGCCGCAAGAGCCCGGTTCTCGCGGCGACTACGGAGACCTCTGTAGGTGGGATGGTTCCCAGACACATGCTTTCTTGCGTTACTTGCTGCTCTGTTGTTCTATTGCTGCAGCGTGAAGTTAGCTGAAGGGTAAAATCCTGTACTACGTGCTGAAAACAATGGCAGATCCGCCAACTCCAGGAGATTTCCTTCTCGTGGAAGACAATTGGGATGACTGGTTTACCTACGAAACCAAATATTATCTTTATTACTGCGATGCGGACGGAAAACTTGTCGAAATCGGCGCTATAAAAATTGGCCAATTCGATATGAAAAAGGGGCAGCGCCGGCCCACTATACCCGAAAAATTTAATTTTCTCGGCGATGAATTTTTCTCCGTTGGCCAGAGAAAGAGTTACTACAGGACACTTCAGGAACTTAACGTTACAGATCAGACGCTAAAAGACTTGCGCGACATTGCTTACGACAATGATATCTTCCGCAAGGCCCGACATGAAGACGTTTTTGAAACCTCACTCCTACGCAGCGTAAAAGAGACAACTGTTCTGGGTGAGTATGCCCGGATTATCAGTGGTGCTGCGCCACTGACGCCTTATGATTTTCGATATAGGGGGCCCGCACAGCTTTCAGCAGAACACGAGCCAGTAGAGCTATCCTTTAAGGTCACCCCTGAATCTGATCCGCCCTCAAACATTCATGTTCTCATTGGGCGGAACGGAATCGGAAAATCCTTCATGCTGAATGCGATGGTTCGCGCATTGGTTATGGATGGCGCAGATGAAGAAGGTGACGGCAAGTTTTATGCTGAGGAAAACCTTCTGGAAGAGGAAGGGTTCTCATCTATTATATCTGTTAGTTTTAGCGCCTTCGACAAGTTCGAGCCACTATCAGAAAGAATGATTCCAAAGAATGGCATTGGATATGCATATGTTGGACTAAAGAAGAAGAAACGCACTCAATCAGACGACCCTGGATTGAAGGACATATCCTCTCTTTCTCGCGAATTTAGCATTAGTGCGCGTAACTGCTTGGATGAGGGCAAGCTCACGCGGTGGCAACGTGCCTTGGACATGCTTGAGTCAGATCCAATCTTCAAAATTGCGAAAATATCTGAACTGGCAGAGATCAGCGATATCGAGGAATTTAAGAAGGTCGCGTCTTCCAGATTTCGAAACTTGAGCTCTGGACACAAAATCGTTTTATTGACTGTCACGCGCTTGGTTGAGCTCGTAGCGGAGAGAAGTCTTGTTCTGCTTGACGAGCCTGAGGCACATTTGCACCCGCCGCTGCTCTCAGCCTTTGTTCGCAGTCTTTCCGATTTGCTAAACAACAGGAATGGAGTCGCTATAGTAGCAACGCATTCACCTGTCGTTTTGCAGGAGGTGCCAGCCAACTGCACATGGCTACTTGAACGGCATCACACCCTCATGACGGCGGAAAGACCATCAGCGGAGACGTTTGCTGAAAACGTAGGAATTCTCACTCATCGGATATTTGGTCTGGAGGTCGAAGAGGCCGGTTTTTTCAATCTTATTCGTGATGCAGTTCTCTCGCTTGGAGACTACGATGATATCATGGAAAAGTATGGGGGAAGCATTGGTTCTGAAGGTCGCGGCTTAATTCGGAGCTTGATTGCCGTTCAAAATAAAAGGTCGAAAAAGTAATGTGGCGACTCCCGGCACCTCGCCACACCGCAACCGAGGCTTTCGACGCATCACGTTCACGATTGCGCAACATAAACAATATCCGCACTCGGCTCCTCGATGCTCGTGCCGATATCCTTGAAGCTGCGGATGACTACAGCGAGAAGGGAGCAGGGCAGCTTCTCTATCAGCTTGCTGTGCATGATGAAGCTCCAGGTGAGATATCCAAGGCTGAGATGATCAGGCTATATGAAAGCGGGCTGCTTAGATTGAACGCCGGGCGGCACATATATGATGCGATAATGGCGTTGGCACCCAATCGCCTGTGTCCGTATTGCGGACACAGGCGCGTCAGACAGTTAGATCACTTTCTTCCTAAAACTAAGTACCCCACGTTCTCCGTGACGCCCCTGAACCTTGTGCCATCTTGTTCGGATTGCAATAAAGACAAACTTTCAGGAGACGCCGACAGAATAGAAGACTTGCCACTGCATCCGTACTTCGAGGATGTAGATGGTTTACCTTGGCTGAAGGCGGAAATACAGGAGGGGCCTACCGCAGTATACTTGTATTCTGTCGATGATGGCTCTGGCATTGATGCATTGAGCGCGATCCGCCTTAGAACTCAGATTGAAAATCTTGAACTTGATGAACTGTACTCCACAGAAGCTAACGATTTGCTCAGTTCTATCCGTTTGACCTTGCGGCGACTTTTCGGCGCTGGAGGCGAGCTTTCCGTAAGGGAATACCTTCAGGGTGAATGCGATTCTGCGTTAGACGATAGGCGAAACTCTTGGCGGACAGCCTTTTTTAAGGCATCTTACGAAAGCGAATGGTTCTGCGGTGGTGGCTTTGAAGATAACGAACTGGATTAGATTATATCAATTTGGATGGCGCAAATCTTTCTTCGTGGACGATCTCATGGAATCGTAAGAATATATGGATTGTAGGAAACCAGTCGCCAAGAAAACATTGACAAAATTCCGCTCTGAGTTGTCAGCCGCGGAGCTCTCTTCTCACGAGTTTTGCGATCTACAGCACTGCCTACCTCTGCCGTTTTGAATCTTGAGACACCTTACGGTTGTGTAAAGATCAAAATCAACTCGGCGCAATGTGGATGGCGGCTCGTGTTTGCTCGTCTTGATTGACGCGTGATCGCAGCGAAAGTCTGCTCTCCGCCCTACTGGCCGGAAATGCTGCAAAGCGATGGCCAACTCGATTATGTCCGGTTAGGTCATGTTGACAAAAGACGCAGCCAGAGGCGGATGGACGTGATGTCTATGAATCCGAGGAAGCTTTCGGCGGTTTTGTCGTAGCGGGTTGCGACGCGGCGAGCGTTCTTGAGCTTGTTGAAGCACCGTTCGACAGTAACCGCGCCATTGAGACCGCAGCTTATGCGGCTTGACTATCGGTTGTGGAGTAAGCGTTCGCTGCGGATCACCTGGCTTTCAGCTTGACGGCTTGAAGCTCCATGGCAGCAGATCGTCGATGCGGTTTTCGGGATGACCATTTGCGATGGCCGTCAGGGT
>NZ_SMZO01000023.1:57217-59507 GCF_004358675.1 Meridianimarinicoccus aquatilis
CGTCAGGGTTGCCTTCAGGTAGGCGAAAGGTTCGACGCTGTTGATCTTGCAGGTCTCGATCAGTGACGCGACGCGGCCCCAGGCAGCGCCCCCTTCATCATGACCTGCAAAAAGTGAATTCTTGCGATTGAGAGCTATCGGGCGGATCAGATTTTCAACCCTGTTGGAGTCGATCTCGACGCGGCCGTCGGTCAGGAAGGTTTGCAGCCCGTCCCAGTGATTGTGGATATAGGCGAGCTTTTCACCCAGCCGCGACTTTGCCGATATCTTGCGACGTTGCGCCTGAAGCCATTCCCTGAAAGCCGCGACCAGCGGTGCGGTGCGCGTCTGACGGGCGGACAGGCGCTGGCCGGGCGAGATGCCACGGATATCGGCCTCGATTGCATAGAACTCAGCGATGCGACGCAGGCCTTCTGCGGCGATTTCCGAGCCATCGCGATCAAAGACTTCTTTCAGCTTGCGGCGCGCATGCGCCCAGCAATGCGCAACCCGAATGGGCGCGCCGCCCCTGCGCGAGGGTTTGGTCAGCCGATTATAGCCCGGATATCCATCTATCTGCAGGATGCCGTCAAAGCCGGTCAGGAAGGTTTCAGCATTCTCGCCAGCGCGGCGCGGTGCATAGAAATAAACAACGCCCGGCGGATCATCCCCACCCCAGGCGCGGTCATCCCGCGCCAAGGCCCAGAGATAGCCGGTCTTGGTCTTTCCCCGACCGGGATCGAGCACAGGGGCTGTCGTTTCATCCATGAACAGTTTGCCCGAGGCCTTCAGATGTTCGGCCAGCCTGTCAACTACGGGCCGCAGATGAAAGGCCGCCTTGCCAACCCAGCTGGCCAGCACGGCGCGGTGCAGATCAATGCCAGCTCGTGCCAGGATCTGACTTTGACGATACAAAGGCAAATGGTCCGCATATTTGCTGACCAGCACATGCGCGATGGCCCCTTCAGTGGGCAGCGCCGCATCAATCAGGAAAGCTGGCACAGGGGCCTGGCGCACACCGTCAGTGCAAGCACGACACGCATATTTCGGGCGCACCGTGACAATCACCCGCAGCTGCGCAGGAACGATGTCCAACCGCTCTGTGCGATCTTCGCCAATCTTGTGCATCTCACCGCATCCACAGCGGCAAAGCAGGCTGTCCGGCTCGATAACAGTCTCGATGCGCGGCAAGGATGCGGGCAGGTTCCCGATATTGCGCCGTGGAGCAGGCTTTTTACGCGGTCCTTCCCCTTTGGATGCCGCACGTGCTTCTTTCTCTGCCTCCACCTCCTCAACCGCGATGGTCAAATCTTCAAAGGCCAGCTGACGCTCGTCTTCGGTCAGCTTCTCTGATCGTTTCCCATGCAGGGCATGGTTCAACTCAGCGATCAGATGCTCCTGGCGCGTGGTGATTTCCTTAAGCGCGCTGACCTCCTGCATCAACGCTTCCACGGCTGCGCGCTGATCGGCAGGGAGTGTGGAAAGGTTGATTGCAGGGGTGTTCGACATGCCCTGTTTTTATTGGGAATCATGACGAAATAAAAGCAAAAACAGTGCCTTAATCTATTCCGGGGTGCTCGGCGGGCGTGGCTCAACCGGCTTGACCTTGCGCCAGTCCAGTCCGGAAAATAGTGCCTCAAACTGGGCATGGTTCAGCGCCATGATCCCATCCTTGATCGCAGGCCATGTGAAGGTCGTATCCTCCAAGCGCTTGTATGCCATCACGAGACCTGAACCATCCCAATACAACAGCTTCAATCGATCCGCGCGCCGCGCGCGAAACACAAACACTGTCCCAGTATAAGGGTCCTTGCGCAGCGTGGACGCCACCAGTGCGCATAGGCCATCGTGACCCTTTCGGAAATCGACAGGCTGCGTCGCGACCAGCACCCGCACGCGGTTGGACGGAAAGATCATGCGCGCGTTCCCAAGGCGCGCACGATCTCCACAAGCCGATCCGTGCCAATACCCGCGTCCAGGCGGATCGTGACAGCCCCAGTGACAATCTCGATCGGTTTTGACGAGACCGACTGGATAGGGAGGTCTTCCTGTGAACTTGGCACCCGCGGACTCGACACGATGACTGGAGCGAAGCACAGGCCGTCGTCTTCCGGAACCGCAGGAAGAACCAACTCACCGCGCCGCGCGCGACCACGCCACTCTGACAGGTGATTGGCCCGCAACCCGTATCGGCGCGCAACTTCATTTACCGTAGCACCCGGCTCCAGCGTCTCCGCCACAATCCGCGCTTTCATCTCATCCGGCCAGCGCCGTTGACCATTCGTGCGGATATCTACCCCATAGTCACGGA
>NZ_SMZO01000024.1 GCF_004358675.1 Meridianimarinicoccus aquatilis
GCGCTGCCTGCGCCATTGCGCTGCCGCGCGCCGCGGACAGGGACATAAGATCGCCCCGGCTTATCGCGCCAGCAGCATAAAGCGCGACAAGTTCCCCATAACTATGTCCGGCGGTCATGTCGGGTCGCACGCCGATCCGGCCAAGGAAATCCACCATGCCCGCGCAAATCCCACCCAAAGCAATTTGCGCGTTCTGGGGTTCAGTCAAAAGCGCCGCCTGCGCGGTTTTCGTTTCCGCATCGAATGCCGAAGGCGGATAGATTATGCGCCCCAGACGCGCCCCGGTCGCCTGCCTTGCCGCAGTGTCGGCCGCCGCAAGGCTTGTACGCATTTCCGGCAGATAGACGGCAGCCTCGCGGCACATTTGAACCCGTTGACTGCCCTGCCCCGGCAACAGGAACGCGATTGGCGGCGCGGCCGACGCGGCACCAAGCCAGATTGTATCGCCCAGCTTTACCTCGGGGTTTTGAAAATGGTCGAGCAGACACTGCACCTGCTGCGCCAAATCCCCACGGCTTTCCGCGATGATGGCTGATCGAAGCTGCCCATTCGGGTCACACTCTGCCGCAGCTGCGGACGCAATGCTTTCAAGTGACGGGCCGCCCTGTTCTTGAACCGCAAGCGCAAGAACAAGCGACCATTTGCGTTCAAGATCCTGTTGGGATCGGGCCGTCAGCGCGACAAAATGGGCCGGCCAGCGATCTGCGCCCGGTGCCTGAACGCCAAAGGCGGGATGCTCTTCCAGCACGGCATGGGCATTGGTCCCGCCAAAGCCAAATGCACTGATCCCAGCGCGCCGGGGCCGATCAGACGCCAGCCAAGGTGTTGGCCCATCGGTCACGTAAAGCGGAAAGTCACTTTGGCCAAGCGCGCCGACAGGGTGTTCGATACCGGGCTGAGGGGGCAAGGTCCGGTGATGAATGGACAGTGCAACTTTGGCGAGGCCGACTGCGCCTGCTGCGGTTTTGGTGTGGCCGATCAAAGCCTTGACCGACCCCAACGCGCAACTTTCACCTTCGACACCTGCCTCTGCCATGAGCGTTGCAACAGAGTCGAGCTCAGCGGCGTCGCCAACCGGTGTCCCGGTGCCGTGCGCCTCGTAATAGTCAATGTCTGCCATTGTGCCGCCCAAGGCACGGTAGGCACGCCGCAAGGCCCGTTTCTGGCCCAGTGGGCGGGGCGCAGTCATGCCCATACCGCGCCCATCGCTAGACGAGGCAACGGCCTTGATCGTTGCGTAAATCCTGTCCCCGTCCCGCTCGGCATCCTCGCGCCGCTTTAGGATGAATGCGGCGACACCTTCAGACAGAACCGTGCCATCGGCGGACTGATCAAAAGCGCTTAGCCGACCGCGACGGGACAGGGCCGTGACCGAAGAGAACGCGGTATAATGGTATGGCGTTTGTGTTGTATCAACGCCGGCCAGAACCACCAGATTACTTCGCCCCGAAGTCAGTTCATCGGTCGCGAGCGCAAGCGCCGTGATACTGGATGCGCAAGCGGAATCGATCGTGTAATTCGCGCCGCCCAAATCAAAGCGATTTGCGATACGCCCGGCTACGACACTGGTGAGCACACCGGGAAAGGTCTCTTCGGTCCAGCTTGGGGTGCGCGATCTGATTTCCCGAACGGCATCAGCGTCTGTCAACAAGGGCGCAAGGGCACGCGTGGTCAGCGCATTGCCAAGAAAACCGCCCGCATCCTCGCCGCCGATAATGACAGAGCTGTTTTCCCGGTCAAATTCCCGATCCGCATACCCTGCATCAGCAAAGGCACGGCGCACGGTTTCAAGTGTCAATAACTGGCCCGGGGCAATGTGAGGCACAGATTTCGGCGGAATGCCGAACCGAAGCGGGTCAAACAGCATGCCATCCATGAACCCGCCAAAATGGCTGGTCACCGCGTCATCTTCCGTTGCGTCGCTGTGATAAATCCGATGGTCCCAGCGGTCCTTTGGTATTTCGGAAATCGAGTTGCGTTTGTCGAGGATGTTGCGCCAGAACCCTTGTGCGTCCGTCGCGCCCGGCACATGCACAGCCAACCCGATGATCGCCACGTCGCAAGCGGCCGCACGGGCGTTGATTGCTTCGTCTCCCGTCAAGGCCGGCTCGGCGTGACCCGCTATATCGCGAAGAATATCAACCGCGCCCTCGGACACATTTCGATGAAGTGCTTCGACGGTTTGGACCGATGTGATCAGGGATGCGGCCTCGCCGGCCATGAACATCCCGTCGGCCTGCTGTTCTTCTGGCGGAACACTTACCAGGTCCTCATTCGCGCGCTTGAGTCCCTTGCTGGCCAAACGCAAACGTCCAAGCAGTAAATCGTCAAGAGCCTCGCGCATGGGGTCTGCATCGGTGCCCGCCGACAAAAGTGCCCGGCGTTCGCTGTGAAACGTGTCAACGAAAGGCGTTTGAAGGCAGCGGTTTGCGTGGCCGCGCCCGCTTTCGATGGTGGCCGTGCCAGTTGCCTTGACCAGCGCCGACTGGAAATAAGGGCCAATTCCCCCCGATGCGCAGAGCTCTTCCGTCGACAGGTATGCGGTGCCCATCAAAACCCCGAGTTTAGCGCCAGCATTCAGCAGCGGCGCGGCGGCCGTTACCGCCATACCCGCGCTCAGCCCATCGTGAATACCCCCGGCCAGAAGAATCGACACTTCGCCAACCTTTGGATGACCTGCCAAAGTATTTGCGACGCTCTCCCACAAATTAAGCGAATGAAGCGGTCCCACATGCCCGCCGCATTCCCGCCCTTCCAGGATCAGGCGGCGCACACCGCCGTCGATAAGAAGCTTGGCAAGCTCTGCGGTCGGCGCATGCGCATAGGTGCGGATGCCCTCGGCCTCAAGGCGCTGGACTTGATCAGCACGTCCCCCCGCAAGAATTGCAAAGGGCGGTGCGGCACGCAGTACTTCATCAAGTTGCAACTTGAATTGCTCTGGAGGCAGGAACCCCAGCATTCCAACGCCCCAAGGGCGATCCGCCAACGAAGACTGCGCATTTTTCAAGAGCGTTGATATTTCTTCCGGGCGAAGGGCCGCCAGTGCCAGCATGGGAAGCGCCCCGGCTTCGGCCACCGCAGCCGCGAAGCTTGCCCCGTCACTAACCCGTGTCATCGGGCCCTGAACGATGGGCAACGCGCACCCATGCTCAACCGCAAGCGGCGCACCCGGACCAATGGCACCGGCCAAGACATCGGCCTGCGCACGGACAGCACCGGCAGCCCCCCGATAAGCGGCAATAACGGGCCCGATCCTCGAAAACTGATCACGCAGCTTCTTGGCCAGTCCGATCCCTTGGCCCATCGGGTGCAATCCGCCATGCTCTCGCGCCGCATCGACCTGCGCGATCCAGCGTTGGCGCGCCGTCTCGGCGTTTTGCGAAGAAGCTTCGATGTCAAGCGCTGCTGCTTCCAAGGCACGCGCGGCGGGTTGCGTGGGATGCAGAAACAACCGGAATGGGGCACCAAGCTGCGCCCCTAAAAGTACCGCTTCCGTTCCGTTGGCGGTTTCAATTGCGCGCGCCAACCGCGGGTTGGTCCCCAGTTCCGCAAGTAGCAAAAGCTCATCCGACAACATAACGCCGGCCGCGCCGGCCAAGGCGTAAGCGGCTGCTGAATCTGGGCCTGTGGCGGCACGAATGAACCACGGAACCGGGATCGGCGAACCCTTGGCCAACCGAGCCATCCTTTGTGCAAGGATCAACCCAGCGTCCGGTCCACACCATCCCCCAGCCTCTTCCCCGACGGCGATCAGTCCAACAACGCCCGGGGTGTGGGCGGCCTTTGCAAGCACATCTAAACTGCCGCTCTCCACCAGCACAGGTGTGTCTTTGTCAACGCTTGATATCGCGTCTAGATCAGACACGGTTTGGCAACGCAGGACCAGCCCAACGCCCGGTAAAGCCGCGACTATCGCGCCCCGTAATTCGTGCAGCCCGGCATCAATGGCAATCGACATGCGCGACCGCGCGTCGATGCTGTCTGCCAAGGCTACCGCCCTTGAGAGGCTGGGGATGCCGTCTGACGCGTCAAGAACAACGTGCCCCTGCGCCACGAGTGCTGCTGAAATGGGCGCCGTATGGCCCGTGGGCAATGCGACAAGGCACCGAAATTCAGGGCGCGCTTCGTCGATCATCGTTTGCAGATCAGGCAAAGTTTCAAGCCGCATGTTGAAGCCAACCTTCCTGCATTTCGGGAAATTCAACCTAAGGTTTGCCGGATTCGGTCCACTTATCAAGTTGTTTGTTTGCGCAAGAACATTTGCAGCGGGCAGCATTTTGGGCCAAAGTCCGCCCAGACAAACGCTTGGAAGTACCTTTTTTGCAGGTGTCTACCGATGAGTTGCAAAAGGCGAAGCCACAAATTTCTGCTCAAACACTGATGCTGTGACAAGTACAGACCAACCGCAGGTTCGTTGCGTGAAGCCGCAAAAACATCTTTAAAATAATGTGATACGGTCCCCAAAGCTTCCCATAGGGAAACTGCGTACTGCACATGCTACATCGGCAAAGTACACAGACCTAAAACAGACCAAACCGGCAAACCACAATCTCAGGTTTGCCAGCTTGAGCTAAAGACAACGGTCAGAAACGCGATCAGCGTTTCTGCTTATTATTTGATCTCATTCGGGTCAATCGACACCAAGGCGCCCTTGCCCTGCACGACCTTGCCAGCCAGCCGGCAAGCCCGGGCAATGCTGTGTGCTAAAGGCACGTCGCCCCTCAAACCGGCAAGGACACCGGCATTGAAACTATCACCCGCCGCAGTTGTGTCGACGACTTCTGACAATGTCGGCACTGGCACCGTGCCCCGGTTGCCATCGTGCAAATAACGCACCGGCTCGCCCCCGTTTTTGACAACAACTGTCGTCGCGCCGGCGGCTGCATACCGATCCGCCGTCGCATCAGGGTCGGCATCGTGAAACCAACTCGCTTCATCTTCGAAGGAGGGCAAGGCGATGTCGCTGACCGCCGCGCCTTGCATGATTGCGTCAGTCATTTGTTGCTCGCTCGCCCACAGCCGCGGCCGAAGGTTTGGGTCAAAAGCAATCGTCTTTCCCGCCGACCGCGCCTTGCGCAGAGCGGACAGGAAAGTGCCGCGCGCCTCTGGGTCAAGAATGGCCAGTGTGATGCCCGAGAAATAGACAAGATCTGCGTCATCCATCGCCTTGGAAAGAGCAACCGCGTCTTGCGCCAACAATCGCGCTGCCGCTTGGTTGCGCCAATAAGAGAAACTCCGCTCCCCGTTCTCAAGAGAAATCAGATACAGGCCAACCGTTCGGTCAGGCACTGAAATCACATGACGGTCGTCAATTCCGCCGTCCACAAATGCTTGGCGCATTTGCTGCGAAATCGCATCCGTTCCCACTGCGGTGAAGTACCCGACGTCGATATCAGGATCCAACTGCGCAAGGTACCAAGCCGTGTTAAATGTATCGCCCGCGAAACCCAACCGATAGTCGGACGGTTCCGAAGCCGGGGCGAGTTCGGCCATGCATTCGCCAATCGCAAGGACACGCATTTAAAGGTTCCTTGGACTAAAGAAAATCATCGCGGCGCGGTGTGAAGCAATCCACCAACGTGCCGGGTTCAAGACAGACGCACCCATGCGTCAGCCCGGACGCGCAGACAAAGCTGTCGCCCGGTCCGACTTCGCGTTCTTCATCACCAAGAGTGAACCGAAAACGCCCGCTTTCCACATAGGTCGACTGAACATGTGGGTGATTGTGCAACGCACCCACGGCCCCTTCCGCTGCAAAGCGGAAGGCAACCACCATCAGATCGGGATGGTCGGACAAGACTTGCCGCGTCACGTTTTCACCAGTCGAAACAATTGGAAAGTCGGACATTTCGGTTCCTTTTTGCAAGATCAGGAGAACAGCATGCCGCCATTGATGTCGATATTCGCCCCAGTAATGAAGGCGGAATCGTCACATGCAAGGAAAAGCACGAGATTGGCCGTGTCTTCCACAGTGCCCTGACGTTTCAAGGGTGCGGCGGCTTCGTATCCACGGCGGCCAGCATCGGGCGTATGGATGTTGTGGAAATCGGTGTCGATCATTCCGGGGCAAAGCGCGTTAACCCGAATCTCTGGGCCCAGCTCTTTTGCCAGACCACGTGTCATGGTCATAACAGCACCCTTGGACGTGGCATAAGCCACTGCCCCGCCGCCGCCGCCATCGCGTGCCGCTTGGCTGGCAAGGTTCACGATTGTTCCTTCCTTGAGATGCGCAAGGCATGCCTTGGTCATCCGGAACGTGCTGGTCAGATTCAGATCCATCACGGCCAGCCAATGCTCGATCGGCATCTCGGCGATCTTTTTGCGGGCAATCAGACCACCAGCATTGTTGACCAGAACGTCGATCCCACCAAAGTCAGCAACCGTCTTTGACACGAGCGCGTCAACATCTTCTTGCTTGGTCAAATCGCCTTGCAGGGCGAATGCACGACCGCCTTCAGCTGTAATCTTCTCAACAGCCTTGTCTGCACCTTCACTGCTTGAAAAATAGTTGATGGCAACGGCTGCGCCTTCGGCTGCCAGTTTCAGCGCGATGGCCAAACCGATATCCCGACCGCCACCGGTGACTACCGCGACTTTTCCCTGAAGTTTCATACTTTTTCCTTCGTTTTGACAGTTGTTGTCGGCTGGGTGCCAACGTCGAATGTTTTGGGGATGACGACTTTGAAGCTGCGTTCGTCCGCGTCCGTAAAGTAAAGGTCGCAATCATACCCTTGGTCATCAAGGAAGCTGAACACCCGGCGCGGGGCAGCCAACGGATAGGGGACCAAAAGCGTTGCAATACGGTGTCGAACCGATTTTGGAAAGGACGCCGTCAGGCACGTGCTGACTGGCAAGCCTTCGTACTCGGTTGGATCGACTTCGGGGAACCCTGTGTTCTGCGACAGTTTCGGCGCGCCGGCTTCGGACCAGAGGATTTTCCCATAAAAGCCCGCGCGTTCGCCGCTGTAGCGGAACGTGCTGTCACCCAAAGCCAGCGGTGCGTTTGCATGCAGCCGCCAGTCTATGCCAACAGGCGTATCCGCATCGATGCTGTCGACAATGACGAAGTACGAGCCTTGCACGAAATAGACGTCGCGCTGGACCAAAGTCACCTCTGGGGACAGGGTTTTGTACGCTTCCGTTGCGTCGCCTTGTATGAAAATGTGGTCGCCGCGATCCTCGGCAGTTTCAATTCTACCAGTTGAGCGCATTGCCTGAACCTTGTCGCGGCCGGCATATTGGCCTTTGCCATCAATCAAGATTGCATTCTTCGACAGGGTTTGCCGCCGCCATTTCTGGTGCATCGTCGAATTGAACGCAACGTAGTGACCGGAATTGATCGCTAGGTCTTCGCCAAAACCGGCAAGACAGAATGCGTTCTGATCCCCATGACTGTGACTGATCGATCCAAATGGCGATGATTTGAAGACGAACTGAATGTGGTTGTCTGGATCCGCCATCTCGTGTTGGACGCCGACCCACCCAATCCCCTTGAAATGGCGCATGCCGTTTTCTGGGGGCGTGGCTTCGATGCTCGGGCAATCGGTGTGATACACCAGATCGTCGAAATTAGTGTCCCACCAGCCCCAATTGTAAAATGCCATTTCCGTGCCAGGGTTGAGACGAGACAGTTCATCATAGTACCACTGGTACGCTCCGTTGCCGGTCACTCCGGCATATTGGCGCATGTTCAGCCCGGTCTTGATGCAAGGCAGGTCACCCATCGTGCTATCATCGCCAAAGGTCGCGCGGCGCGTATTCGGCGCTTTGCAATAAAGCGGGAAGTCCCCGGTATTCTTGAAGAATGGCCGCTGGTAAAGGTCGATGCCCGTATAGGACTTCAGCAAATTGGCGGCATCAATCAGATAGGCCATCCCCATCATCCAATAGTTGGTACCTTCGGCCCAACCGCCATCGCTGTCACCCCAAGGAGAATAGACGTTGAACAGAAACTCGATGCAGTAGTCGAGCCATTCGCGCGCCTCATCATCTTCGTCATCGCCCAGCAGAGCGATGCACGCAGGCACGAGCGTCAAGGATACGGATCGCACTGCGTGGCTGTCATATGGAAACAAATGGATGTGCGCATTTTTGATCGCATGTTCTGCGATATCGCGGGTGCGCTCTAACAGGGCGGCGCGCACCATGGCCCGCTCTTCGTCAGACATATGTTCGTATAACCAGTCGTAGCCCCAGGCCAGCGCCGAGGTCACACGGTACGCCCACTCATCGGTATACGACCGCGACGTCGTGCCAACCGGGTTCCACGCCGCTGCCGACAACAGCCATTCCTTCGCACGGTCGATCATTGCCGCGTCGCCGGTGATATGCCCGCCTATTGCAAGATGGCGAATGGCGTAGAGCAATTCCTGACAGTCGATATAGGTTTTGCGCCAAACCGACGCGACACGCTTGTGGTCAGGGTACCCAACAGGCTCGGGCAGAATATCACGGTCCATCCAAGGCAGAACGGACTTCTCGAAAAAGTTGGCCCATGTGCAATGGCTCGGGTCTGCCGCAATGTCTTTGCGAAACGACTCTATCCGGTCAGGGGTCATCCACAGGCGGGGGTGAGCTTTGTCGGCAGCGGCCCGGCGCGCCGCCCGCGACACAAGAGGCGTGTGTGGCAGATCATCCGCAAGCGTAAAGCTACGCGATTGGCTCCATTGTGTTGCGGCATCGCCCGTCTTGTCGTCGCACACAGCATAGGACCAGTGATAGGTACCGGGATCCAACACCATATCGGGCGTGAAGAAATTTAACGGAAGCTGGCTGAAAACATGGGTTCCGTTTGCGGGATAGGCGGGATCTTTTGAAACCCGCAGTACATATTTCGCCTCGTCCTCGATCACCGGCAGCCACGTAAACCTTGGCGGGTTTTCTACGACCTGCGTGGTTTCATCAGGCGCATACTGAATGGTCAGGCGGCCCGCCTTTGGTTCATCAAGAGAAAGCTGGGTCTTGGCGGGCATGTCGTGTCCTTGTGTATCTTCGGTTTACGGGTCGGTCGGTACAGTAAAATTCGGTGCGGCCGGAACGGTCCCGGCCACACCTTACGGCCGGGAGGATCAGCCGTATTGGCGCGCATAAGCTGTGTTGAGGATCTCAATCACCTCTTCATAGCCCATGTCGTTCAATGTCTCGATATACGCGTCCCAATCAGACACAACGTCGCCGGACCCAAGAACCCAAGCCTGCTGGCGTTCCAGCATGTAGGTTCGGATTGACGGCCAGTACCGGTCATAGACGGTTTGCTCTTCCTTATTCAGGGCAACGCCAAGGAATTGCTCAATGAGCAAATCTTCGGTGTCGTAAAGTTCAATCCCTTTGCGGGCCGCCTCCGACGTCCACTGCCATTCATAGCGGTAGTCCTGCCAATAACCGCGCTGGATCTGCGCCCCTTCCAGATACATCTGGCTGTTGATTGGCGAGTCGCTGTTCAGGACTTCGGGTTTGAAAATCGGCTCTCCGTCGATCATGTCCCACGTTTTGCCTTCGACACCGAAGTTAGACAGCAAACGCCCCTCTTCAGAGAACCAGAAGTCGAAATACTTGACCACGGTGACCGGGTCTTCGGCAGTATAGCTGATCGCCCACCCGTCTGGCTTGATCGGAATGCGGCGATGCTCTTCCATGCGAACGCCCCCTGCGGATTCCGGTGGCAAAAACGGAATGAAGTTGAACCCTTCAACCGCATCTGCAAGCGCAGAGTTATACCCCGACGTGGACGCAAACCAGTCGTGGGTCATGCCGCCCAGGTTCTCACCAAGCAGATAGTCGCGCGAGGACGACCCACGCGTGTAGATTTCCGGGTCAATCAGCCCTTCTGCATACCACTTTGCAACGTTGGACAGCGCGGTGCGATAGGCGTCTTGCGCATAGGGATGCACCAGCTTGCCTTCGTCATTGACGTAGAAATCATGATAGGTGTCCGACCCGGAAGAACGGGCATCCCACAGGGTCAAAAGGCGGTTTACCTCTTCCCATTGGCGGGCGAAATAGGGGATCTCATCTTTCACGCCATTGCCGTTGGGGTCTTGGTCGCGAAACGCAACAAGCACGTCGTAGAGTTCATCCACGTTCTGAGGCTGCTCCAGCCCAAGAACGTCGAGCCAATCCTGACGAATGAACCACGCGCGTCCATATTTGCCGTCGGGCAGATAGGGAATGTAGTAATAGTTGCCGTCGTAGGCAGAAATCGCCTCTTTCAGACCCGGATGGCTATCCCAGAATGCCTTGATGTTGGGGGCGTGCTCTTCGACAAGGTCATTCAGTGGAACAAACGCGCCCTGAGGGCCGTACTCATTCACCGGCTGTTTGATCAAGTGGCCGCCCACGATGTCAGGCATGTTGCCCTGCGCAATCAGCAGATTCATGGCCTCGAGCGAGTCCGTGGAGTTCTTGCCTGCTGTCGCGTCTTCCAGCGAAACGCCAGTCAGCTCACGCGCCTTCAGTTCAACCGGATAGGGCTCGCCGGTCTTGGGCACTTCGTAGCCCTGTGCGCGCGGCCAATGCATGTGGATGGTCAATTCGACAGGATCATCCACGATACGCAGGTGATCATCAGCAAAGGCCGGAGCCGTCAGAGCCGTCGTGCCAAGGATGGCAAGTGGAAGTACAAGTTTCCGCATGGTTTCCTCCCTAATGCGTTGTTCTCGATTATTCTTTGACCCCACCCAACAAGATGCCCTTGCTGAAATACTTCTGCAGGAACGGGTAGATAAGCAAGATCGGGATGATGGAGCAGACGATGATCGCCGCACTGACGGTTTCGAACGAATAGGCCGATGTCAGAAGCGTTGTGGCAAATTCTTCATCATCTGAAAGTTCGACGATTACGTGGCGCAGATAGACCTGAAGCGGGATCTTATCTTCATCCTGCAACAGCACCATCGCCCAGAAAAAGCCATTCCAGCGCGATACGATACAGAATAACGCCACGGTCGCGATCGCTGGTTTCGACAGCGGCATGTACACCTTCCAGAGGACCTGGAATTCGTTGGCCCCATCCATCCGCGCCGCCTCTTCGAATGACTGTGGGATCGCCTCAAAAAAGTTGCGCAGCAGGATGATATTGAAGCCGTTGACGGCGAAGCCGATGATAATGCCGAAATAGCTGTCGAGCAGGCCCAGATCGCGCATGTTCAGGAAGAAGGGGATCAGACCCGCGTTGAACCACATGGTGAACGCCACGGCGAGGTTCCAGAACCGGCGTCCATAAAGCTGCGGACGCGACAGGGCATAAGCACCGGGAATGATGAACGCGAGGCTCATCAGAACGCCGCCAATCGTGTAAATGAACGTATTGCGGTAGCTGATCCAGAACTGCGGCTCACTCAGCACTTGCTTATAGGCTTCAAGCGTAAAGCCAACTGGCGTCAGAATGACGTTACCGGCTCGCGCCTCGAACCCGGTGCTCATGGACAACGACGCGATGTAGATAAACGGGTACAACGTCGAGATCGTGAAAAGCCCAAGCAGCACCATGTTTACGATCACAAAGAGCTTGTCACCGCGGGAATAGAGATTCATGTTCGCCATTGTCTCGGTCCCCTCACCACAGTGATGTGCGCGAATAGCGCTTTGAAATGGTGTTCGCGGTCATGACCAGGACGAAGGCGACAACAGCGTTGAACAATCCCGCAGCGGCAGCAAAGTCATACTGCCCGCCTTGCAGGCCCTGACGATAGATGAACGTATTCACCACATCTGCCGTCTCATAGGTCGCGGGTTGGTACAGCAGGATGATCATCTCGAACGACACTTCGAGGATGTTCCCGATGCGAATGATCAGCATGATGATGATCGTTGGCATGATTGACGGGACCGTGATTTTCCACATCATCTGCCAGCGGGATGCCCCATCGACGACCGCACTTTCATACAGCGTAGGTGACACCCCGGCGATGGCCGCGAGATAGACAATCGACTGGAAGCCCGCCTCTTGCCAGATGCCTGTGCCGACAAAAATGGGCCTGAACCACTCGGGTTTTGTCAGGAAGTAAATCGAGTCGATCCCAAGCCATCCCAGGACAGTGTTCACAATCCCCGCCGAAGGGGAAAAGGCCGTGATAACGATGCCCGCGATGATCACCGACGAGATGAAGTGCGGCAGATACACAATTGTCTGGGCGCTTTTCTTGAAGGTCTGATTCAAAACTTCGTTGAACATCAACGCCAGCAGGATCGGCATCGGAAAGCCAAACAGAAGGCTATAAAAGCTTATGATGACTGTGTTTTTGACCGCTCTGAGGAACTGATCATTGTTGAAAAGCGTGTTGAAATGCTCAAGCCCGATCCACGGGCTGTCAGCAACACCGCGGAAGATGGAATAGTCTTTGAAGGCGATCTGAAGCCCGTACATCGGTTTGTACAAAAAGATGATGAGCCACAGGATGGTCGGAAGCAGCATCGCATACAGTTGCCATTCCCGCTTCAGGTGATCGCCGATGCGCACCAATGTGCTCCCACGGCGGCGGCGCTGCGCCTCGGCGGCATCGAACACAAGGTTCTCTGTCGTCGGGCCAGTGAAATCAGGATCCGTACTCATTGGCCGACGGCCTGGCCGGGCAATGAAACGCCTGTCTTTGCATCAAAGACACGGATCAAATGCGGCGCAATGGTAAACCCGGAAATCCCGTCAAGCACGTTCATCTGACCAACGGTTTCAGTGCGAATGACAAACGGGTCACCTTGCAAACTTGCATGGATCAACGCTTCGGATCCCAAGGTCTCAATCAGGTCCACCTCAACGCTTACGCGATGCGGTACGGTGTCATCTGCCACCGTCACAAACTCGGGACGAATTCCAAGAACCACATCCTGCCCAACGGAATTCTGCAAGGATGCCACTTGGTCGAGTTGGATCTTGTTATCGCCAAATTCAGCGACCGGCCCCAGATCACCGGCTACGATACGGGCGTTAACCATGTTCATCGGCGGCGACCCAAGGAAACCCGCTACGAAGGTGTTCACCGGGTTCAAGAACAATTCCATCGGCGACCCGATCTGCTCGATCCGGCCATCGTGCATGACCACTATTCGATCCGCGAGGGTCATCGCCTCGACCTGGTCATGCGTCACGTAGATCGAGGTTACACCCAGACGCTTGTGCAGCCGCTTGATTTCGGCGCGCATCTGCGTGCGCAGTTTTGCATCTAGGTTCGAAAGCGGCTCGTCGAACAAGAAAACTTTGGGGCGACGCACAATCGCCCGGCCCATGGCCACCCGCTGCCGCTGCCCGCCGGACAAATCAGCAGGCCTGCGCTCAAGATAGGGAGTAAGCCCAAGAATACCGCCAACTTCTTCCACAGAAGACGCGATGGTTTCTTTGCTTTCCTTGCGGATACGCAAGCCAAAGGCAATGTTATCAGCGACGTTCAAATGCGGGTAAAGAGCATAGTTCTGAAATACCATCGCAACGTCGCGGTCTTTTGGCGCCACGCGATTTACATGCCGCCCGTCGATCGTAAGGTCGCCGTCCGATATCTCTTCAAGACCGGCGATCATCCGTAGCGTCGTTGATTTTCCGCATCCAGACGGACCGACCAGAACGACGAATTCCTTTTCCTGCACCTCGAGGTCGATTCCGTGAACCACCTGAAGCGCGCCATAGGCTTTGACAATACCTTTAAGGCTGACGCCGGACATAGCTTCCCCCTCCAAATGCTTCGCTCCCCGCGAGGCACCAAAATCAAGCGACTGATTCGCCCTTTTCTCACTAACTGGTATACTAGTAATTTCACTGGAATACTAGTCTATAATCGTATAGTGTCCTAAGGGGTACGCAGTGCCCGTACGAACGATGGAAGTGCGTTAAACCGTGCAATCGCTTGCAAAGCCGTCCATGTTTTGCAAGGCCTAGAAAGCAAGAGAAGAAGGAGGTGACGTCATGGTTCAGCAAAATGCGCTTGGCGAGCGCCGGACAAGTGTCGATGCCGTCTTTGACTTTCTTTACGGTGAAATCCTGTCTCTGAACCTGCGGCCCGGCGACAAGATTTCCGAGGCCGAAATCGCCGCAAAGTTCGGTGTGTCACGTCAGCCCGTCCGCGATGCGTTCAGCCGCTTGGCCAATCTGGATCTCCTTCTGATCCGCCCTCAGCGGGCGACCGAAGTGAAACGGTTCTCGACCCGCGAGATCACAAAATCACGCTTTGTGCGCGCCGCCGTTGAGAAGGAAGTCCTGCTGCGCGCGGCCCTTAATTGCGACGCGCAGGGTGCAGCCAGCCTCGACGCTGCAATCGCTGCCCAAGAAAAATCCATTGAAGATCGAAATGTCGAAGGCTTTGGCGCCCTCGACTATGAGTTTCACAAGACCCTGTGCGCGATTGCAGAGGCTGAGTTTGCCTTTGACGTCATCACCACAGAGAAGTCGAAGGTGGACCGTTTGTGCATGCTCGGACTGTCAAAAGAAGATCGGATGCCCGAACTGGTGGCTGATCATCGGGCAATTGCCGACGCTATCAAAGCGCATGACGCAGAAACAGCTATCAAAGCCGGGATGCTGCATCTTTCCCGCCTCGACGCCACGATCGAACGAATTTCCGCGATAAACGCCAGCTATTTCGAACCCAGCGAAGACTAATCCTTTCCGGCACAACCACCCCAAGCCCTTCCCTCGCCCGCGCGAGACGAAGTCCTGTTATGCCGTAAAGCCACCTCTTACTCAGGCTTTTCTGCCCACATGACGTCCAATTCCACAGCTTCTCTCTCGTCCGATACGGGCCCGACCTCGCGCGACGTTCTGGCGTTGGCTTGGCCGATGACGCTCAAAGCGATTATCTTACATGGAACGGTCGTGATTGATGCCTATCTCGTCTCTGCTTTGGGCGAGACAGCTCTGGCGGCAATGGGGCTGGCCGCCGCTGTCGCGGGCTTCGTCTTGGGGGCAATCCTGGCGTTTTCGCACGCAATGCAGATCCGCACGGCACAGGTCTTTGGTACCGGGGATCAGATCTATGTGAAATCGGCGCTGGCCTCGGGTATGACAATCAACTTGGCCGTAGGAAGCGTTGGCCTGACCGCAATTTGGCTGTTCGGTGGCGGCGTAATTGGTACGATGGCCCCGAGTGAAGAGGTCGCAAGCCTTGCTTGGAATTACCTTTCGGTTTTTTCCATCGTGATCCTTGGCGAAGCCGTCGGCCAATGTTTATCGAGCTACTTCAACGGCTGCGGGCGAACACGGCTTCCGCTTTACAGTTTCTGTTTGTCTCTGCCCATCAATGTGTTCAGCAGCATCGCCCTGATCCACGGGCTTTGGGGCCTGCCTGCTCTTGGAATTACCGGGGCCGCCTTGGGCAGCGCCATCGCCATCGTGGTTCAAGTCGGGTTTCTGCTATTCCAACTTATCCGGCTTGACCGAGGTCTGCGTCATGTCGCGGGGTGGCGGCGGGGCAGCTTCAAGGCATCTCTAAGTCAGCACGTCGGGTTTTCGCTTCCGATCGCCGCAACCTTTTTCAGCGCACAGTTCGCCACACATGTCTGTGCGTTGATCTATGCACGCCTCAGCCTCAACGCCTTTGCGGCGATGACCCTGATCTCGCCTTGGATCATGGTGGCCGGGACTGTGGGAATGCAATGGGCGCAAGCGACCGGTATCATCGTGGCGCAACTCTTGGGCCGAAAAGCACGCGAAGATGTTCTTGACCGTTTCCTGAGCAGCGCCTGGCGCGGGGCATTCATCGCCGCAGGCCTGGTGGCCGCCGTCTATCTTGCTGTGTGCTTGTCGGCCAATGCCCTTTATGCCGATCTGAACATCGAAACACGGACGATCCTTTTAAGCTTTGTGCCGGTGCTTGTTGTTCTTCCGTTCCCCAAAGGATCAAACGCCATTTGTGGCAACGCCCTGAGGGCAAGCGGTGACACCATCTATGTCATGCACATCTTTATTTGGTCGCAATGGCTGTTTCGGGTGCCCGCGACGGCACTTGCCGTGCTATATCTCGATTGGGCCGCGGTCTGGGTGTTGTCGCTGCTGATGTGGGAAGAGTTGATCAAACTGCCTGCTTTTCATCGCCGCTTGTTCAAGGGGAACTGGAAGCGGGCCGAAATTGCCGCGTAATGCCCTGCTGCAAACGGCGGCTCACGCCCCTGCTCAGTAATTCCAGAGCGTGCCATCTTCTAAACGCACGATGGGATGGCTGCCCGGCGTGTACTTGTATCGCGCGGCTTCAAGCTCGTTGAAATCCACACCAAGTCCCGGCGCATCGCTGACATGGAACAGTCCGTTTTCCATCCGATGGTCGGACGGGAACAGCGCATCACAAGCAGGCGTGCCAAGAACCAGATATTCCTGAATGCCAAAATTCGGCGCCCAGGCATTCAGGTGCGCCTGCGCGGCCATGCACAATGGGGAATGGCTCGGCGCGCCATGAAACCCGGTGCGAACGTGGTGCATCCCGGCCAGATCGACGATCCGCTTCACCGGGGTAATACCGCCCGCATAAGTCACCGCGACGCGGATGAAATCGATCAACTCTTTCTCGATGAGCTTGTTGCAGTCCCAGATCGAATTGAACACTTCACCAATCGCGATCGGGACAGTCGCATGGGCGCGCAAAAGCCCGAGGGCATCCTGATCCTCGGCTGGGGTTGGGTCCTCGAGCCAGAACAAACCGGCGGGCTCTACCGCCTTCGCAAACTCTGCCGCTTCGCGCGGTAGCAAACGATGATGCACATCATGCAAGATGTGTAAGTCGGGGCCGAACCGGTCGCGTATCTCGGCCAGTGCGCCCGGCATGTACCGCATATAACGACCCGTATCCCAAACTTCGACCTTTGGGCGGATACCGCTGAAATCACTGATATAGTGTTTTCCCGCGCCCTTATGTTCGGGAACGGCATAGCTGGCGCTCGGCATCCCCGGTATCCCGCATTGCACCCGCACAGCCTTGTACCCCTTTTCGACATAATGGGCGATGCTGTCCATCAGATCTTCGAGGTCGGCCCCTGTTGCGTGGGCATAAACCATTGCGCCCTCGCGGCTTTTACCGCCAAATAGCTGGTACAGCGGCATCCCCGCCAGTTTTCCTTTGATATCCCACAGCGCCATGTCGATCGCACCGTAAGCGGCCATCGCAATCGGTCCGCCACGGAAATACGCCCCGCGATAAAAGAACTGCCAGATGTCTTCGCTCTTGCGGGGGTCCAACCCGATCAGATTGGGGATCAGGAAATCCTGCAAATAGGCCGCCGGCAAGGTTTCACGATTGTTGAGCGTTGCATCGCCAAGGCCATAGACGCCCTGATCTGTCATGATCTTCAGGGTGACATAGTTCTTTCCGGGTCCACCAACGAACACCTTGGCATCGGTTATCTTCATGGCAACATCCTTTGGTTTATGCGGCGGCGTGGACCCTTACTCAGGCTGTGTCATATCCAACCATGTGCGCAGTCGCTTCTCATCTATGGCTTTCTAATACCGGTTACTTTCTTTCAACGTCGACTGGAGATCGGCAGGCTTGCCTTGTATCTCGTTCACAAAGGCCCGCGCCGAAACATGTCCGCATTGCTTGGTTTATCCCTCAACATCTGGAACGAACCTCTTGATATGTTCGAGCAGCCCCAAGTTCATTCACACTTTTTCCAACCCATAAAGATACAGCTGGCAACAGCGGTCGCGACCTTTGGCAGAAACCACGCTGAACGTTCCGTAGTAAACAGGATGATTTTCGTAAAAGCGCGGCACCAACACAGTTGGAGTATTTTACCCAGTACCGGACATCACAATCGAAAGCGTTTGGGTAAGGTCAACGTTGAGCCTTCCATCAACTTTTTCCCTCGGGTGCAACAACTCGAACGGAATGTCCCGTTCGAGTTTAAAATGCGACATGCACTCGATTTCAGTTAAGGGGCCAAATCTTGAGTATTCCACACGACTTGGCCGGTCATTCCATGAACATTTGGCCACCTGTTCCACGGCAGTTGGCCACCCCAGGATAGGTGGTCTGTGAGGCTGTTTCTTCATGACTTTATTTGGTGTCTTTCGTCAACTGCGTGACGTGTGAGGCGGGTTTGTCCATGGGAGGGACCCGCGGGCCCGGCGCTGCGCTTTCCAAAGAGCAAGCGGCGGCGGGCGCGTGGGAGGGTCCTGTGGGCAAAGCCCGTGCGGGGGAGCTGGATCATTTCGTACCTCCAGCGTCCGTTTTTTGCATCTGGTTGGAGCGTTTGCGCATTGATGGCCCATCGAGGGCGAACTTGTGTGCGTTATGAACCAAGCGGTCGAGGATGGCGTCGGCGAAGGTGGGGTCGCCGATCATGTCGTGCCAAGTGTCGACGGGCAGTTGGCTCGTCACGACAGTTGCTTTGCGACCATAGCGTTCGTCGATGACCTCCATCAAGTCGCGGCGTTGCGGGGCGGTCAGCTGCTCGGGGCCCCAGTCGTCGAGGAGCAGCACATCGGCGCGGGCGATCTTTCGAAACAGCCGGTCATAGCTGCCATCGCCGCGGGCCGCTGCCAGATCTGCCAGTAGGCGCGGCATGCGAAAGTAGAACACGGTTTTGCCCCGGCGGCAGGCTTCATGCCCCAAAGCACAGGCCAACCACGACTTCCCCACGCCGCACGGGCCGGTGATGAGGATTGGGCGGGCCTTTGATATCCATACGCTATCGCGCAGGCTTTGGAACAGCGCTCGGTCCAGCTTCCTGGGGAATGTGTAATCCACGTCTTCCAAACACGCGGTGCTGTCGCGCAGCTTTGCGGCGCGCAGGCGGGCCTGAAATCGGCGTGTGTCGCGGGTGGCGCTTTCGCGATCCAGCATGAGGCCGATCCATTCGATCGGGTCCATTTGGCGGCTATCCTCGCGCGCCAGCAGTTCGGCCAGGACTTCGGCCATGCCGTCGAGCTTCAATGCGCGCAGGGCGTCGTGGGTGGGATGGGTGAGCATGGTTTCCTCTCCTTCTCAGTGAAAATACTTGGGGCCACGGATATTGCCGTGGGCGATGGGGAGTGCATCAGGCGTGGCGTCAACAGGCTGGCCTTCCAGGCGGCTGGACAGGATCGAGGTGATCGATTTGAGCGAACAGGCATTCAGCGCGAGTGCCCTCGCACAGGCGGCGTCCAGCCGTTCCGCCCCACAGCCGCGTTCCAGCTGGAGAACACCCAGCCCGGCGCGGATACCGTGATCGGGACGGGGTTTGTCCCGCACGATCACGTCGATCACGGTGGCCACATTGGGGCCGATGGCCTGCGCCTTGGCTTGCAGCTTTTCGATGGACATGTCGGCATAGTGGCGGTGATGGGGCGGCATATGCGTCCGGACGGTGGTGGTCCCGCGATCCCCTGGTGCTGCGCGCTGATGGCTGGCCACGCGCCGACTGCGATGAAAGGCTTCGACGGTGTCCGATGTGATGCGGACCCACAGCGCCTCCCCGACCAGTCGATTTGGAACCGAATAGAAATGATCCTGAATGCGGATGTGATAATCGGGTCGCACGGTGCCCTTTTGCCAGTCCGCATGTACATGGCGTGTGGGGGGCAAGGGCATCAGCGCGGGCTTTTCCACCGTGTCGAACAGCTGCTGGCGCGAGGCGCCCAGATGGCGACTGACGCGGGCGTTCATCTGAGCCAGTGCTTCGCGGATGGCGGCGTTCAGTTCCGCCAGCGAAAAGAACGTCCGGTTGCGCAGCTTGGCCACAATCCAGCGCTGGACCAAAAGCACGGCGCTTTCCACCTTCGCTTTATCTTTGGGCTTGTACGGCCTCGCGGGAAGGATCGCGGTGCCATAGTGCCGCGCGAGATCAGTGTAGCTGCGGTTGATGGTCGGTTCGTGAAAACAGGCCCGGATCACAGCCGATTTGAGATTATCCGACACGATCGTCGCCGGTACGCCGCCGAAATATTCAAATGCACGGACATGCGCCCCGATCCAGTCCGGCAGGCTCTGGCTCCAGCTGGCCTCAACATAGGCGTAGTTCGACGCACCAAGAACTGCGACAAACACCTCGACCGGCGTCTCCGCGCCGGTGGTCGGGTCCGTTACCGCCATCCGCAGGCCGGAATAGTCGACAAACATCTTCTCGCCCGCGACATGGCGCTGTCGCATCGCTGGTGACAATCGCTTCGACCACGCGCGATACCGGTGGCAATAGGCCGAGTAGCCGTAGCCGTCATCAGGATGATCGGCTCGGTATTCCTCCCATAGCAACTGCAGGCTCACGCCCCGTTTCTTCAGCTCGCGGGCGATCTGGCTCCAGTCGGGTTCGGCAAAGCGCGGAGCGTCCAGCGATGTCGTTTGCGTGAAGAGCTGCCGCTCCAGCACGGCCTCGTCTACATCCGCGACATCAGGCCAGCACAGACCGGCATCCTTGGCGCGTTCGCGATAATTCCGGACAGAACCACGGCCAACGCCGAGGCTGACCGCGATCTTACGGTCCGACAAACCCGCAGCGTACAGCCGCAAAACATCCTTGATCTTGCGCATCGGCAACCTTTCCATCTCGCCCTCCTGCAACCTCAAAGGCTGCAGAATAGGCACGATCAGATTGCCTCACAGACCACCTATCCTGGGGTGGCCAAAGGCCGTGGAACAGGTGGCCAAATGCGCGTGGAATGACCGGCCAAGTCCCCGTGGAACCGGTGGCCAAATGCGCGTGGAATACGCAAATCTCTCGTATGCAGCCGGATCGTTCAGTTTTCGCCGCAACAGCCCCGGCCCTTTGGGCACCATTCTATTTAAGTCGCGACCTTCACACAGCTTCCATTACACTGCTCACAGCGCGCGACAGCCTGCCCACCATATCGTCCAGTTCGGCCTCGGTCGCGATAAAGGGCGGCGCCAACAATACGTGATCGCCATTCCTGCCATCGCGTGTGCCCGGCATCGGATAACAGATCAGACCTTCGGCGAATGCGGCTTTCTTCAGCTTGCCAGCGAGGCCAAGCTTAGGATCGAATGTACGCTTGGTTTCACGATCGGCCACAAATTCGATACCCTGAAACAGGCCGCGCCCCCGGATGTCGCCCACATGCGCGTACTGACCAAAGGCCGCACTGAGTGCGCTACTCAGATAAGCGCCGCGGCTTTGTACCTGCGCAGGCAACGCACGATCCAGCAATTCCGACACAACCGCCAAACCCGCCGCCGCCGCAACCGGATGCCCGATATATGTATGGCCGTGCTGGAAAAAGCCGGTTCCATCAGAGATCGCATCGTATATGGCCGACGAACACAGCATCGCCCCAATCGGCTGATACCCCGCACCAAGACCTTTCGCGATACACAGGATATCAGGCACAACACCATCGGCATCACATGCGAAAAGATGCCCGGTACGGCCCATGCCGCACATGACTTCATCAAGGATCAACAGCACGCCGTACTGATCACAGATTTCTCGCACGCGTTTAAAATAACCGGGCACGGCAGGCACGGCACCCAAAGTTGCGCCAACCACTGGCTCGGCAATGAACGCGATAACGCTATCCTCGCCGAGGCGCTGAATTTCGGCTTCCAATTCGTTGGCCACGCGCAATCCATAGTCTTGCGGCGTTTCCCCATCAGGGCGTTCGGCATATTCATAGCACGGCGCAATGTGGGTCATATCCACCAGCAGTGGCGCGAATTGCGCGCGCCGCCACTCATTACCGCCCGCCGACAATGCGCCAAGGGTATTGCCATGATAGCTTTGCTTCCGGGCGATCAAATGACGGCGCTGCGGTTCGCCGCGTTCCACATGATATTGCCGCGCCAGTTTGATCGCGCTTTCCACTGCTTCGGATCCGCCCGACACGAAATAGACACGATCCAGATCGCCCGGTGCATTTTCGATCAACAAGTCTGCGAGGGCTTCTGCGGGGTCAGACGTGAAAAAGCCAGTATGCGCAAAGGCCAACTGGTCGACCTGTGCTTTGACAGCCTCGCGCACGCGGTCGTTGGAATGACCAAGACAAGACACCGCCGCGCCGCCCGATCCGTCAAAGTACCGCTTGCCGGTTTCATCGATGAGATAGCACCCATCGCCGCCAACTGCCTTTGGCAGATTGGCATGGCAATGACGGGGAAAGACGTGGCTTTTTTGCGGGCTCATGATGGGTGCCTTTCAAGCGTTGCGCGCAATGCTGCGACCGAAGCCGCATTATCCAGATAAGTGTTGCCGTTGGAATCTGTCAGACTGTTTTCAAAACCCACACGCAGACTACCACCATCATGGGCTGCGGCCAGCAGGCAGGCATGTTCTTGCGGCCCAAACGCACAGATCATCCAGTCATTGGTGTCAGGCATCGCATCGCGAAATGGTCGCAAGTCAGCCGGATCAGAAACCTGACCTTCGGAGTAACGCCCAAGTACGAACAAAACGGATGATTGCCCCTCTTGAACAATACCTTCTGTCTGCCACGCCTTGAGCAAGGCGACATCATCCACATCATAGAGAATGTGCTGAACCTTGGTGCCCTGATCGGCACAGACCCCATAGACCTTGGGCGCAAGCGCCGGATCGCGGGCGATTTCCCGAACCGAAATTGACGCCCATTCAGGTTTCACACCGCGCAAACATGCGAGTTGGCTAGCAACGTCAAAGACGCCGGCGGCTTCGGTCGTGATCTGAATGCGCAGCGCGGGTACGGCCCCAGCCAGTTCCGCCAAGGTTTCGTTATAGTGCCCCGCATCAAGAGAGTGACTGCCATCCCCATCGCGCACGTGCAGATGGAGCGCATTGGCCCCAGCCGCAAAGCAGGCTGCGGCCGTTTCTACGATCTGCTCCGTCGTCACTGGCAGCGATGAATGATCTGATCGGTCACGCCGCGCCCCGTTCGGAGCCACCATGATAAAGGGAACTGTCACGCCTTTGACTTTCGTTGAGGTGCCTATGCGCTGCCAATGGGAAATGGGCCGCGAGATTCGGGCTCGTGCAGCGTTGGTCTGTAGATTGTACAAAACCCGATATCGGTCAATAATGCAAAAAGTAACGTTTTTACATTGGAAATGGCGTTACAAAGGCAATTGTTTCGATCCCGTGAGATATTGAACCGCGTTGACCGCAATTCATCCACCCGCACCGAGTTCGTCGGTCCACTTTGGCACCAGAGTACGACACTGCGCACGAAATCCCAGCCCGCCCCTACCCTGACCTTGGGCAACTTTCGAAAAGAAGGCCGGCACTCTAGCCTTTTCGATCTTTGTCGTCGCCGATCGCGTCTGGAACATCGAATGCGAAGAAGAACACCCAGATCGCGTAGACACCGATCCCCCCAGCCAGCAACGCCCAGTACGGGTTGCCGCCAAGGATCTCGATCCCGGTCCAGAACGCCAGCAGGGCCACCATCAAGATGCGACGCCACATGGGGCGCATGAACGGATGGCGCAGGTCAAGAAGTGGCTTGCGACCTTGCCCGGATTGTTGGCTCAAACCGTGCCCCCAAGCGAGCCTTCAAGCGATGCCATTTCCTGACCGCCGGCCATCATGTCCTGCAACTCGTCCGGCGTGATCTGGCCGCGCTGTGCCGTTCCAAGGGTCTGCCCGCGATTGAGGACTGTGAACCGATCCCCGACCGCCAACGCGTGACGCACGTTGTGAGTGATGAACACCACCGCGACACCCTGTTTACGGACCTTGTCGATAGTGGCCAGAACGTTGGCCGTTTGCCGCACACCCAGTGCAGAGGTCGGCTCATCCAAAATCAGAACTTTTGCGCCAAAAAACACCGCCCGCGCGATGGCAACCGTTTGCCGCTCTCCGCCCGACAGTGTCCCCACCGCCTGATCCGGGCCGCGCAGGTTGATGCCCATGCGGCGCATTTCGGACATTGTCACATCGTTCGCGTGGTCATGATCGAAAAAGTTGATCCCGGCGATTTTCTTGACCGGCTCATTACCCATGAAGAAATTTCGGCTCACTGACATCAGGGGGATCATGGCAAGATGCTGGTGGACTGTGGCGATGCCAGCTTCCATCGCATCCCGCGGTGTGTCGAAATTCATCGGCGCGCCATCAAAGATAATCTCGCCGCCGGTGGGCTTGTGGACGCCGGACATGGTCTTGATGAAAGTTGATTTTCCGGCCCCGTTATCACCCAAAAGACAATGGCACTCGCCGGGGAACACCTCAAGCGATACACCAGCCAAGGCGATGACCGCGCCGAAATGCTTCTCGATATTCCGCATCTCGATGATGGGGGCATGTGTGCTGCGCGTGTTCATCTTAGCGTTCTCCGGTAATCATGCGGCGAATATACGTATTCAGGATCACAGCCCCGAGCAGGATCACACCAAGGAATACCCGGAAAAGCGAACTTTCCACGCCGGCAAAGAACAGACCCTGCTGGACCACACCAAAGATCACTGCGCCAAGGGCCGCACCTATGACGGACCCATACCCACCGGTCAGCAAGGCACCGCCGATAACCACAGCAATGATCGCTTCGAATTCCTTCAAAAGACCCCGGTCTGCCCCGGCAGAGCCAAATTCCATGACCTGGCATATTGCGAAAACCGTGGCGCAAAAGGCGGTGAACATGAACATGTACATTTTCACACGCGTGACCGGAACACCGGAATTGCGCGCAGCTTCCGCATCGCCGCCCGAAGCAAAGATCCAGTTGCCGAACTTTGTCCGGGTCAACAGCACATGACCAAAGACCACCAGCACCAAAGCCCACACAATAAGCATTGGAATACCGTCAACCACGGGCTGCCCCGCGCGGGTTCCGCGTTCAAAGACCGTGATCAACCCCGCATCCCCCAGCCAGATAAACAAGCTGCCAAAGATCTTGCCGCCGAAAATCGGAGCAAGCCAATCGCCTTCGGCTGCTTCGCGGATCCCGCCAATGATCGTTTTACGTTCCACCATTTGCGGCAAGAAAATTGTGAAGCCACGCAGAATGAATAGAAATGCTAGTGTCACGATGAAGCTAGGCAGCCCCGTGCGGATGACGATAAAGCCATTCAACGCGCCGATCGATATGCACAAAAAGAAGGTGATCAGGATCGCCGCCCACATCGGAATGCCGATTGTGACGCCGAAAATCGCGATCATCATACCGGCAAAGCCGATCATTGACCCGACACTGAGATCAAACTCACCAGCGATCATCAACAAACACGCACCGACCGCGATGATCATGAATTGCGCCGAAACGGTTGCCCAGTTCATGATCCCTTGGCTGTTGAACATGCCGCTATCAAACGCAAAGAGGATGAAAAACGCGAACACAGCGAGCGTGCCAACCATCGCGCCCAGTTCCGGTCTGATCAGCGCACGGCGCAAAGGTGAAATTTGCTTGACGCGTTCGTCAGATGGCGTGGATGAAGCCTCAGCCATGGCCCACGGACTCCTCTATATTTTGGGGAAAATAAGGGTCTGCTAGGGCGGCACCACAGATGCAGCGCCGCCCGGAAGCTCAGCTTAGCGGAATTCGCCTGCGAACTTTTCGACCATTTCAAGCCCGTCCGCGGTTACGAAACCCGGGCCAGAGTTGATGTTGTTGCCCGGCAGAACACCGTAGCGATGGTAGTTAGCCATAACGATTACCGGCAGGTACGCCTGCAGGAATGGCTGCTGGTCGATACCCCATTCGATCACGCCGTCACGAATGCCCTGAACGATGTTTTCGCCCAGATCGAAGGTACCGAAATAGATGTCACCGGACAGGCCGATTTCCTCAAGCGCAAGAAGGGTCGGGTCTGCGGATGTCGGCCCAAGCGTCAGAACGGCATCGGTTTCGGGATTGGCCGACAGATAGGCCTGCACGCGGTTCTTGATCTCGGACGGATCCTGACCGGAATCGATCATCTGGTTGCCGAGGTCGATACCAAGCCCATCAGCGAAACCTTGGCACCGCTCGCTGGACGCTGGCGACGAAATATAGTGGTTCACGCACAAAAAGCTGCCGACGCCGTCACCTTTGGCACGAAGTCCCGCGGCATACCCAGCGTCATATTCTGGCTGACCGACATACATCAGCGCGCCGACTTCGCGCGCCTGCTCTGGCGTGCCAGAGTTGATGATGATCACGTCAACGCCGGAATCGACCGCATTGCGGATCGGACCTGACAGAACATCGAAATCTGCAAGTGTCGTGATGATGCCGTTAGGCCCCGACGCCGCAGCCTGTTCAATGATCCGCGCCATGTCGGCAAGGTCACCTGTGGGCGGGTTGCGATACTCGACGTTCACGCCCATCTGCTCCCCACCAAGGGCGATCCCATTCTTGATGGTGTTCCACCAGCTGTCGCTGTCCGGCGCGTGACTGACCAGCACGTAGTTCAGAGTGTCGCCGTGCCCCTCAGCTGTCGCAGCGAACGGCGCAGCAAGAACCGCTGCGCCAAGCGCCAGCGACTTGATCACTTTCGTCATAATGTCCTCCCAGACAGTTGTTCTTCTTATTCTCGAACGGATTGCTCTCCGCACGCATTGAGAAAAGCATAGGCCGATCCAAAATGCAACCGGTTGCAAAATTTTCTGTTCAAGAAATTATGAAGCTGGATTAGTACAGGCTAAGGACAGCAAAAGGATGCGACGTGCCGGTTACGTTAAAGGAAGTCGCTGAACGAGCGGGCGTATCTCGGTCAGCCGTGTCACGTACATTCACGGCTGGGGCATCTGTGTCCCCAAAGACTAGACGCAAGGTTGAAAAGGCCGCGATCGAACTTGGCTATCAGCCCAATGCTCTGGCATCCTCGCTGACCACTGGGCGCACCAAACTGATCGGTTTGATTTCAAACAACTTTCATAATCCGCTTTTCCTTGAAGTTTTCGACCGCTTCACACGCAGTTTGCAAGAACGCGGCCTGAGGCCTTTGCTGGTGAACTTGACGGATGAAACTGACCCAGCCAATTCCGTGAGGTTGGTGCAACAATATTCCGTAGATGGGGTCATTGTTGCATCCTCCACCCTGCCACCGGAATTTGCGTTGGCGTTTCGGGATGCAGGGGTTCCGGTTGTCCATTCCTTCGGCCGCTTCCTCAGCAATCCAGGGGTCCACGTGGTTGGCATAAACAACGTGGAATGCGGACGGATGGCCGCCCGAACCCTGCTAGAGCGTGGGTATCGCCGGATTGGGTTTCTCGGCGGTCCAGAAAGTGCGACATCAACTATCGACCGGCGGCGTGGGTTCTTTGATATTCTGAATTCAGTCCCAGAGTTGCAGCTAAGCGAAAGCTTCGCCGCTGCCTATTCATTTGATGCTGGCCGCGCCGAAATGTTGCGCCTCTTGGAAAGCACGCCAGCCGAAGCCTATTTTTGCGGGGACGATGTCTTGTCTGTGGGCGCACTCAGCGCGATTCAGACATGCGGGCTTTCCGTGCCCGGCGACATTGGAATTATCGGGTTGAACGATATGCAGATCGCAGGCTGGCAAAACATCAACCTGACCACGATCCGGCAGCCAATCCAGCAAATCATCGATAGCTGCATCGAATTGGTCGTCGCGATGCTGGACGATCCCAACCGCATCCCGGAGGCGCGGCTCTTCTCGTGCCAAATCATAGAGCGGGGAACATTACGCCCCCCGCCCGAAGCTTAGCGAAACATGGGCGGACGCGCGTCTACCCAAGCCCCGTTCTGACCGGCCGACGCAACAGCCGCGTGCACGACCGCCATGGATCTCAGCCCGTCTGCCGCGAGCGGAAGTGCCCCCGCTGCTTCGCCCCGGATTGCAGCCGCAAGGTCCACATAGATATTCGCGACCGCCAACGGGAACCCTTCTGGGTGGGCAATGGCAACACGGCTCAAGCGCGCTGCTTCGTCCGATAGCCCCGCCTCGCCTTTTTCAATGATCTGCGTGCGCCCACCGAGCGGGGTATAGAGCACTTGGTTGGGTTGCTCGCTGGTCCACCGCAAACCGCCCTCTTCACCGAAGACCTGGATGTCAAACCCATGTTGCCGCCCAATGGCCACCGAAGATGTCCACAGCCGCCCGACGGTGCCGTTCGCCATGCGAAAGTTGACCATGGCGTCATCTTCCAGCGACCGCGATGCAATTGTGGATGCGAAATCAGCCGACAAGGTTTCCACCTCATCGCCAGCGATAAAACTGGCCATATGCATCGCATGAATGCCGCAATCTGCGAATTGCCCTGAAATCCCGGCCATCGCAGGATCATACCGCCAGCGCACACGCGGATTATCGGCTTCGGCTGCGTTTCCGTGATGGCCGTGGCTGAAATTGGTGACGATCAAACGCGTCTTGCCCAATGTCCCGCTGGTCACCATGTGCCGCATCTCACGCACCATTGGATAGGCGGAATAGCAGTAATTCACCGCGCAAATCTTGCCGGTCGCTTCGGCGACGCGGACGATCTCTTCGCCCTCTTCCACCGTCATCGTCATCGGCTTTTCGCACAGCACGTTGAACCCAGCTTCCAAGAAGGCCTTGGTGATGTCGAAATGAGTGCTGTTTGGCGTGGCGACTGTGACCAGATCAACCCGGTCAACCCGCCCCTTCTCGCCCGCAAGCATTTCTTTCCAATCGCCATAGGCGCGATCAGACGAAATGCCCAAGCGTTCCGCATAGGCTTTGCCCCGCGCTGCGTCGACATCAAGGGCCCCGGCCGCGAGTGTGAAGTTGCCATCAGCCTGTGCGCCAAGGCGGTGAGCCGGCCCGATCTGGCTGCCTTCGCCGCCGCCGATCAGGCCCCAATTGAGACGTTTCATGTCAGCCCCTTCACTTGAAGCCAATGGAATTCAGATAGTTGCGGTTGATCGTTGCGTCACCAAGCGGATCAGTGCCTTCGATGGTCGGGTCACAATCCTGTTCGACCGTACACCAGCCTTCAAAACCGCTATCCAGCAGGATTTGACGCACATTGGCGAAATCAACATCACCGTCGCCCAGATTGCAGAAGATCCCCTGACCGCAGGCCTCATAAAAGCCGGTGCTATTGGCCACGACGCGGGCTTTCACGTCAGGATCAATATCCTTGAAATGCATATAGCTGATCCGCTGCGCGTGCCGCTTCATAAACGCAACCGGATCATAGCCCGCATAAGAATGGTGGCCGGTGTCAAAGCAGATCTTCAACAGACTTTCATCAACCTCATCCAGTAGGCGCTCCAACTCGGGCTCGAAATCCATGAAGCCAGCTGCATGCGCATGGATACCGACTGTCAGCCCATATTCTTCGGCACCGATCTTGGCCACTTGGGCGATGCGATCCCGGAACGCCGACCATTCTGCACTGTCCATCTTTTCTGCGGCATCCCATCGGCCTGCCGTGGGGGCGCGGCGTGGCGAAATTGAATCGATGATGACAAGGTGCTGCGCCCCGTGCGCCACCAAAGCCTTGCACGTTCGCACAGCCGCATCCAGCGTGTCATCCCATTTCGCGGGGTCATGGAAAGGACGGAAAACAACGCCGCCAATCAATTCCAGCTCACTCTCAGCCAAAGCATCCGCAACTTGCGGCGGGTCTTCCGGCATGAAGCCGATAGGCCCCAACTCAATACCGCGATACCCGGCATGAGCCGCTTCGCGCAGCACAACCCGCCAATCTGGATTTCGCGGATCACCCGCAAACTCCACCCCCCATGAACATGGGGCATTTCCGATCTTTATCGTCAAGGTCAGGCTCCTTCAGGTGTGAACGACGGGCTGCCAACGCCCATTGGAATGTGACTTGCGCGCGGCATCCAGCACATGCGCAACGTCCAGTCCCGCTTTGAATGATGGCCAGCGATTGGCCCCATCAGCAATCGCTTCGAGGAAATCGCGCGCTTCGATGATGATCTGGTCTTGATAGCCGGTCCCGTGACCCGGTCCCTGACAGAACGCCAGATAATCGGGGTGCGCCGGACCGATCAGGATCTGCCGGAACCCGCGCTCTGCCTCTGGCCCTTCGGCTTTGTAAAGCCACAGGCTGTTCTGGTCTTCCTGGTTGAACCGGATCGCACCGCGCGTTCCATTCACTTCGTAGATGTAGCCCATCTTGCGCCCCGTCGCGATTCGGCTGAAGAACATGTGCCCCATCGCGCCGCCCGCAAAGCGGCACAGCATGTGGGCCTGATCGTCATTGGTGACAGGCGTGTCGCCCCGGCTTTCATGCACGATCTCGATATCCGCCATCACCGATTCAACCGGACCCAGCAAAGCCTGCGCAGCATTGATCATATGGGGTGCAAGATCACCCATGGTGCCATTTGCTTCGCCGTCGGTGCGCCATGTGGCGGGCGCCTCCGGGTCGGCAAGGAAATCTTCAGTGTGCTCCCCCCGGAACCACGTCACATCGCCAATAACCCCTTCTGCAATTAGGCGGCGTGCATATTGGGTGGCCGGTGTGCGCACGTAGTTGAAGCCGATCATGTTGACGACGCCGCTCGCCTCTGCCGCTGCGCAAAGCGCCTCAGCATCTTCAAGCGACGCCCCAAGCGGCTTTTCACAAAACACGGGTTTTCCCAGCGCGAAAGCGGCTTCAGCAATAGCGCGGTGAGTGGCTTGCGGCGATGCGATCACCACTGCATCAACCGCGGGATCGGCGACCAAAGCCTGCCAATCCTGCGCAGCACGGCGAAATCCAAAGGCCGCGCGATACCGCTCTGCCGACTCGACGCTTGATGCCGCCACCATTTCCAAACGCGGACGCAAACGCGGCGCAAAAACGGCGCCGACAGCCGAATAGGCCACAGCATGCGCCTTGCCCATGTAACCGCCACCGACAAGTCCGATCCCGATGTCTTGCATGCATCTCCCCCCAAAATCTTATTGCAACCGGTTGCAACACTGCTATCGTGTGAAACCGAAAGTGGTCAAGCGCAAAGCTGCGGAACAGCAGACGTCGCACCACGCAGGGAAGGAGACACGCTGATGACACAGAGCACAATCCGTCTTACGACGGCGCAAGCGATCATTCGATATCTGAACGCCCAGTTCATCGAAACTGACGGGGAACGTACCCGTCTTTGCGGTGGTGGCTTTGGCATCTTTGGTCATGGCAACGTCACCTGCCTTGGCGAAGCCTTATACGATCATCGAGAGACACTTCCGCTGTATCGCGGACAAAACGAACAAAGCATGGGATTTGCCGCAGCGGCCTATGCCAAATACCACCTGCGTCGCCGGTTCATGCTGTGCACCGCGTCCGCCGGGCCGGGAACCGCGAACCTTCTGACTGCATCGGCGCTGGCGCATGCCAACCGATTGCCCATGCTGATGCTTTGCGGCGACACATTCCTGACCCGGCTGCCGGACCCCGTGCTTCAGCAACTTGAGCATTTCGGTAACCCGACACTGGGAGTGAATGACGCTTTCAAAGCTGTCACGCGGTATTGGGATCGGATCACGCATCCGGCGCAAGTTATCCAAACCCTTCCAGCCGCGATTGCCACACTGCTTGACCCGGCAGATTGCGGGCCTGCGTTCCTCGGTTTGCCGCAGGATGTGCAGGGGTGGACCTATGACTATCCGCTGTCCTTCTTTGAAGAACGCACCCACCGCATTCGCCGTCAGTCGCCGGACGCAGAAGAACTTGCCGATGCCGCAGCGCTGCTAAAATCCGCCAAACGCCCGGTGCTGATTGCCGGGGGCGGTGTGCAATATTCAGGCGCGGTTGCTGACCTGACAGCGTTTGCTGACGCGACAGGCATCCCGGTTATCGAAACCATCGCAGGACGCGCGAATTTCCGCCACGATCACCCGCTGAACATCGGGCCAGTCGGCGTAACCGGGTCCGATAGCGCGAACGCCGTCGCCGAAGCCGCCGATGTTATCGTCTCAGTGGGATGCAGGCTTCAGGATTTCACAACCGGGTCCTGGACGGCATTTGCACAGGACGCTCGGATCATTTCGCTCAATGCGGCGCGCCATGACGCAGGCAAACACATGTCCATGCCAGTCGTTGGCGATGCGAGGCTCAGCATCAACGCCCTGTTCGGCGCCACGCAAGGCTATCGCGCCCCGGAAAGCTGGACGTCTTTCGCCCAATCCGAACGCAGAACCTGGAACGAGTATGTGGCGGCAAATGTAAAACCGGGCAACGGGCCGAACTCTTATGCCCAAGCAATTGGCGTTGTGAATGCTCTTTGCGATCCGCGCGACCGGGTTGTGACCGCTGCTGGCGGCCTGCCCGCCGAAGTGACCGCCAACTGGCGCACGCTTGATATCGGAACGGTCGATGTGGAATTCGGCTTTTCCTGCATGGGGTATGAAATCGCCGGCGGGTGGGGTGCTCGTATTGCCCAAGCCGAGAAAGAGCCGGACGCAGACACCATCGTCTTTGTTGGCGACGGATCGTATCTGCTGATGAATTCGGACATCTATTCCTCCGTTCTCACCCGCAAAAAGATGATCGTGCTAGTTCTCGACAATGGCGGCTTCGCGGTCATCAACAAGTTGCAGAACAACACCGGCAACGAGAGTTTCAACAACCTGCTGGCAGACACACCAACAGTTCCAGAGGCCTTCGCGGTCGATTTCGCCGCGCATGCTGCATCAATGGGGGCGCATGCCGTCCGCGTGGACACACCAGAACAACTCGGCGAAGCATTCACAGCAGCAAAGGCCGCCGAAACGACAAGCGTCATCGTCATGAATGTCGACGCCTATGAAGGCTGGACCACGCAGGGCCACACATGGTGGGAGGTCGGCACCCCCCATGTGACCGAGCATCCCAAAGTGCGCGAGAAGCACCTGGAAGTCGAAGCTGCGCGCGTCAAGCAGCGCCGGGGCGTGTGATGCAGGCCCTCGTGAACAAACTGAGCGGCAAGCGCTTTCTTGTGATGGGACGGGTCGGGATGGACTTGTTCCCGACCCTTGTCGGGGGCGCTGTCGAAGACGCCACCGATATGACTGTGGCCATGGGCGGATCGTCGGCCAACATCGCGGCGGGGCTGGTCAAGCTGGGCTGCAAGGCGGCACTTCTGACCCGTGTGTCAGACGACGCTGTTGGGCGCTATTGCGTGAACCAGTTACACCGCTATGGCGTGGACGCAGATCATGTAACGCCCATCGCAGGCGAGTTTCGAAATTCTCTCGCGCTTTATGAAACCCGGATCGAAGGCCATCAATCGGTCATCTATCGCAATGGCGCCGCCGACTTTGAAATGACGGTCCAAAATGTGAATGCGGTCGATTTCAGCCAGTTTGACGCTCTGATTACCGCTGGAACCGTTTTTGCCGCCGAGCCGTCACGCAGCGCCGCCTTCCATGCGTTCAATCTGGCACGTATGGCGGGTTTGCCCGTGATTTTCGATGTGGATTACCGACCCTATAGCTGGCCATCCCCGGAAGTGGCCGAAGACATTCTGTCACGCGCCGGCGCCCTGTCAGACATCATCGTCGCCAATGACGAAGAATTCGGGTTCATGGCAGGCGGCATCGACAAGGGAATGGCCAAGGCCCGCGCGCTTGCGGCATCCAGCGCGGAGATCGTTGTTTATAAAATGGGACCAATGGGCGCGATCACCTTTGCCAATGGCGAGGAAACGCGCAGCGGCGTGTTTAAAGTCACCCCGCTCAAGCCTACAGGGGCAGGCGATAGTTTCATGGCCGGCTTTCTGGCCGCACTTGCCGAAGGGCGACCATTGGACGAAGCCGTCTTACGCGGCTCTGCCTGCGCGGCCATCGTGGTTGCACGCCCCGGTTGCGCCCCCGCCATGCCCATTACCGAAGAATTGCGTGCGTTTCTCGCCGCCAATCCCGCGCCGGACACTGTCCTGCACAGCCCAAAAGGATAACCCATGCATATCGCTCCGTTTGACAATCGCAATGCCCCCATCGTGGACACGAACGACGCTTGCGTTCCGTTGAACTATTTCAACATCGTAAAGCTGAAAAAAGGCGAAAGCTTCGGCTATGCGGTCCCCGGCTATGAGACCTGCATCGTCCCCGCAACTGGCCTGATCGATGTTTCGGTCGGTGGTTTTGACGCAAAGAACATCGGCGGGCGCGGCGTTGATGTGTGGGACGGCGAGCCGGAAGG
Organism: Meridianimarinicoccus aquatilis; assembly: GCF_004358675.1. Taxonomy (GTDB): domain Bacteria; phylum Pseudomonadota; class Alphaproteobacteria; order Rhodobacterales; family Rhodobacteraceae; genus Meridianimarinicoccus; species Meridianimarinicoccus aquatilis. The sequence continues at coordinate 33,850 of NZ_SMZO01000024.1, forward strand.
CGTATACGTTCCCACCGCTGTCGAGGCGCGGTTCACCTGTTTAAGCGATACGGCAGAAGTGTTCATCGCCGGCGCAAAGTTTGACGAGGTGCTGGAACCCTTCGCGGTGCGCGCAGACGAAATCGACAAGGTTCAGTACGGGTCGGACGACACCAAGACCCATCGTAAGATCAAACACATTCTTGGCCAGAAACAGCACGGGCGCGTTGGTCGGTTGTTGGTGTCAGAACTCTATACCGTGGGCGCAGGTGGTTGGTCCGGCTTTCCAAGCCACAAGCATGACACCGACAATCTTCCCCATGAAACACGCCATGACGAAACCTATAACTTCCGCTTTCGTCCGAACCACGGATCCGGCATGCAGATGCTTCAGCGCGAAGACAACAAACCGGGTGACGCATATCACATCGTCGACGGGTCCACGATTTGCATCGACAAAGGGTATCATCCCTGCGCCGTGCTGCCCGGCTATGAAATGTACTATTTCACCATTCTTGGCGGGCTGAGCCAGCGCAGCTTGATCCAGAATTTTCAGGAAACCCATAAGGATCAGCTCCACACGATCCCCGGTATCCTCGACATGGTGGCAAAGTTCAAATGACCCTCGCGACCTTGGCTCAGGTATTGCGCCCCGCGATGGCGGGCGGCTACGCGGTCGGCGGGCTGGTGACTCTCGGCTGGGAAGACATGCGCGCCTATGTGGACGCTGCCGAAGCCGAAGGTCTGCCCGTGATCTTGCAGGCAGGACCATCATGCCGAAAGCACACCCCACTGCCGGTTTTGGGCCGCATGTTTCACACCTTGGCCGAAGGCGCATCGGTCCCTGTCGTAGCGCATCTTGACCACGGCTACACGTATGCCGAATGCCGTGAGGCGCTGGACAGCGGCTTTACTTCGCTGATGTTTGACGGCTCCAGACTACCACTTTCTCAAAACATCGACGAAACCGCCCGGATCGCCGAAATGGCCCATGCCGCCGGCATCTCCTGCGAAGGCGAAATTGGCTTCGTCGGCTATAGCGACGGTGAGAATTCCAAAGGCACTGACCCTGATGAGGCGGCGATTTTCGCCCGCGACACTGGGGTGGATGCCATGGCGATTTCCGTCGGAAATGTTCATCTGCAACAAGATCACGAGGGCGGATTGGACGAAGCCCGTATTCGCGACATCGAAGCCGTCACAGAGGTTCCCCTGGTGATTCATGGCGGGTCCGGCGTGCCCTTGGCACAGCGCAGCACCTTGGCGCGAGGGTCACGTATCTGCAAATTCAACATTGGGACGGAATTGCGCATGGTGTTCGGCGCGTCCCTGCGCGCAGCCCTTGCCGCTGACCCGGACGCCTTTGACCGCGTGACGTTGTTGTCAAAGGTAGAGCCCGATATCGCAGCCGCAGCGCGCATCGCTTTGCGCGGGCTTGCCCCTGCCGACCATCCAGAAGGACGTTCCACATGATTTCAATAGGTTTGCTCGGGTGCGGCCGCATTGGCCAAGTGCATGCACGCAGCATTGCCCGCCTGCAAGGCGCGCGCCTCACCGCAGTGGCGGATGCAGTTCCCGCCGCTGCCGAAGCACTTGCCGAAACCAGCGGCGCAGATATTCGTCAAGCCGATGCGATCATCGCTGCCCCCGACATCGACGCAATCATCATCGCCACCCCCACCAGTCTGCATTTCGACCAGATCCATGCAGCCGCTGCCGCAGGAAAAGCTATTTTCTGCGAAAAGCCGATTGATTTATCTTCAGACCGAGCGGCGCAATGTGCAGCCGTGGTCACCACCAGCGGCGTGCCCTTTTTCACAGCATTCAACCGGCGCTTTGACCCCGGCTTTTCACGGCTAAGGTCCGAGTTGGCAGATGGTGCAATCGGGAATGTTGAGATGGTGATCATCACCTCCCGTGATCCCTCCCCACCGCCTGTCAGCTATATCAAACAGTCGGGTGGTTTGTTCCGGGACATGATGATTCATGACTTCGACATGGCCCGCTTCTTGCTCGGGGAAGAGCCGGTATCGGTACACGCAGTTGGTTCGTGCCTTGTGGACCCGACGATCGGCGCGGCGGGCGACGTTGACACAGCTGCTGTGACTTTGACCACCGCATCAGGCAAAATCTGCATCATCAACAATTCGCGCCGCGCCACGTATGGCTATGACCAGCGGGTTGAAGTGCATGGTGCGGCAGGGATGCTGAGGGCTGCGAACCATTTGGAGCATACGGTGGAACGCGCCGGGGCTGATGGGTTCACCAGCGCCCCCAACAAACATTTTTTCCTTGAACGGTACGAAGCCGCGTATCTCGCTGAAATGGAAGCCTTTTTGAATGCCGTTTCCAGCGGCGGCACGCCGTCCCCCAGCATACAAGATGGCGTCGCTGCGCAGCGCATCGCCGATGCCGCAGCCCTTTCCTTGGCCGAAGGCCGGACAGTAAGCCTCTGAGCAATCCATCGGCCAAGATTGCCTGCCCCGGATCTGCCCGGGACAGGCGGCGGTCAATGGGAAATCATCCAAGGTCGCTTGGTCGGGAAACTCTTGGATCCATCCGGATGCACCAGCGTCTTCTTTCCGACCTTCTGCCCCCCCGAACAACAGCCACAGCCCGGCCCATGCGTTGACGTTCGTTTCGGACTGTCTGCACTGCGTTCATTGGTTTCGAACGCATTTCGTCGTTGTGTGCTCAACCCTGAGACGCGCGGCGCGGTCAACAAAACACGAGGCGATGCGCTGCTGCACTCAGGACAGTCGCAAGGCGCCGCAAATTGGCTAAGCGGCGCGAACGCGGTAAATGGCCCGCAATCTTCACATTGATAGTCGTAAAATGGCATGGCTGGGATCCCTACGGAGTGATCGAAATTTTGGGCGGCCGCGCGAACGCCGCCGCCCGGGTCACATCAAAGATCTGGGGCGATCGGCATGTCGATGGACCCGTCCAGGTATTTGGTCGGACCGTCCGCATTCGGCATCATGTCCCACTCAAAGATATCATTGGGAAGCCATAGCGTGGCACAGGCATTGGGAATATCGACCACGCCGGAAATATGCCCCTGCACCGGGGCTGTCCCGAGGATCGAGTAGGCCTGCGCGCCGGTGTAACCAAACTTCTTGAGATACTCGATGGCGTTAAGGCAGGCCTGACGATACGCGACATGCACATCCAGATAATGCTGCTCTCCGCTTTCATCGACGCTGATCCCTTCAAAGATCAGGTAGTCATCATACACTGGCTTGATGGGCGAAGGTTTGAAAATAGGGTTTTTCACACCGTATTTTGCCATGCCGTCCTTGATCAAGGTCACCTTGATATGCAGCCAGCCAGCCATTTCGATAGCACCGCAGAAGGTGATTTCACCGTCACCCTGCGAGAAGTGCAAATCGCCCATAGAAAGCCCGGCACCGTCCACATAGACCGGGAAATAAATCTTACAGCCGCGCGACAAATCCTTGATGTCACAGTTTCCGCCATGCTCGCGAGGGGGGACTGTCCGTGCCGCCTCATTTGCTGCTGCATCACGTGCATCGCCCTTCATCGCACCCATATGCGCGCTTTGCGTATTCGGCAGCGCTGCCAACGGCGGCACCCTTTCAGGGTCCGTATTGAACAGCTTGGTCTCGCGCCGGTTCCACATGTCCAGCATGTCGCGATCTGGCAAGCACCCGATAAGACCGGGGTGGATAAGCCCCGCATATTTCACACCCGGTACGTGGCGCGATTTGGTGAACATGCCGTCGAAATCCCAGATCGACTTTTGCGCCTGTGGGAAATGTTCGGTCAGGAAGCCGCCGCCATTCTGCTTGGAAAAGAAGCCGTTAAAGCCCCAGTTCATTTCTTCGACCGCGCCGATATCGAGAATGTCGACGACCAGCAAATCGCCCGGCTCTGCACCTTTCACACCGATTGGCCCGGACAGGTAGTGCACCTGCTCCAACTCCACATCGCGCACATCAGAAGCATCATCATCGTTCTTGATCTGACCGCCTGTCCAGTCATACGTCTCAATCCGGAAATCGTCACCCGGCTCAACCCAGACATTGATCGGAATATCGGGGTGCCAGCGATTGTGGACGTTTTCGTTGGTATGCGGGCTTTCGCTCAGATCCACTGAAATCAATGTGTCAGCCATGGGTAGTCCTCTCCTCGGTTGGGCGGAAGTTCTTCAAACAGACAGAAATTTCGAGACTTTTGCCTCGTCGAGCCCCGCGCGGGGGGCGTCGTGCACAAAGGTGCCGTTCTCGATCACGATGACCCGGTCCGCGACATCAAGCGCGAAGCTCAACACCTGTTCGGACACCACAATGGTCAGGTCGGTCTTGTCGCGGATATCGCGCAAAGTGCGGGCCATTTCGCGGATGATCGATGGTTGAATGCCCTCGGTCGGCTCGTCGAGCAGCAGAACCTTGGGGTTGCTGGCCAAGGCACGAGCGATGGCAAGTTGCTGTTGCTGCCCGCCCGACAGGTTCCCGCCGCGGCGCGAGCGCATTTCCTTTAGAACCGGAAACAGATCATAGATGTCTTCGGGGATCTTGCTGGACCCCGTGACAGTCAAACCAGTTTCAATGTTTTCCTGCACCGTCATCGACGAAAAGATCATTCGGCCCTGAGGGACATAGGCGATACCGGACGCAACGCGTTGGTGCGGTTTCTTGCCCGACACCGACATGGGGCCAACCCGCGTTTCTCCCCCGCTTTCCGCGATGATCCCCATAAGGGTCCGCATGAGGGTCGTCTTGCCCATCCCGTTGCGCCCCATGATGGCCACAATCTCGCCCGGTTCAACAACCAGGTTCAGCCCATGCAGCACCTCGGATTCGCCATAGGCCGCGCGCAGATTCTCAACATTCAGCATGGTCAAAATTCCTCAATGGCCCAGATAGACTTCGATGACTTTGGGGTCGTTCTGGACCCGCTCCATCGATCCTTCGGACAAGGTCTTGCCCTGATGAAGAACGGTCACGCGCGTCGCGATATCAGCGACGAAGCCCATGTCATGTTCGATCACGATCACCGACCGGTCCTGAATGATGCGATTGAGCAGTTCGGCGGTTTTCTTGCGCTCGGCCACCGACATCCCGGCAACCGGCTCATCCAACATCAAAAGCTCCGGATCCTGGATCAGCAGCATCCCAATCTCGAGCCACTGCTTTTGCCCATGGCTCAGATACGCCGCCTTGTCGTTCAAAAGATCTTCAAGGAAGATCGTTTCCGCAATTTCCTTGATCCGCGTCTTTACTTTGTCGTCGCGGCGAAAGGTGAGGGCGCCAAATACGCTGTGACCCTTGGGATACGACAGTTCCAGATTTTCAAACACTGTCAGGTCTTCGTAAACCGACGGCGTCTGAAACTTGCGCCCGACCCCGGCATGCACGATCTGATCTTCACGCATGCTCAGCAATTCACGGCCCTTGAAGTTGACCGATCCAGAGGTGGCTTTGGTTCGGCCGCAGATGAGGTCCAGAACCGTGGTCTTGCCCGCGCCATTGGGCCCGATGATGACACGGCATTCGTTCGGCTCCACGTAAAAGCTCAGGTCATTGACGGCCTTGAACCCATCAAATGATACCGTAAGCCCTTCGACCATCAGCAGAAAATTCGGGTTATGCACATTCATGCCGGGTCCTACTCTGCAGGGGTTTCGTTTGCGGCGCTGTCGGGCGCGGCAGCCTTTGATTTGCCCAGAAGGGCCATCAACCTCGGCTCAACATGTTCGGCGTAGACACCGGCAAGCCCGTTGGGAAACACCATCACAACCGCGATGAACAAGCCGCCCAGACCCAAAAGCCAAAGCTCGGGGAAGCTTTCGGACAGCGAGGTTTTGGCCCAGTTCACCAACAGCGCGCCATAGACCGCACCAAGGATGGACAGCCGCCCGCCAACCGCACAGAAGATCACCATTTCAATCGATGGAACGATGCCGACCAGCGTGGGCGACATGAACCCAACCTGCAGCGTGAACATTGCCCCGCCCACAGCCGCGAAGGCCGCGCCAAGGCAAAAGATGAAGATCTTGAAGCTGGCCACGTCGTAGCCCGAGAAACGCACCCGGTCCTCTTGGTCGCGCATGGCAATCAACAGCCGGCCTAACTTGGACTTGCGCACGTATTGCGCGATCACAAGACAGACGATGAGCAGCCCGCCATTGACGAAATACAGAATTTCCTTGGCTTCCTCGCTCCGGATGTCCCAGCCCTTGAGCGTGCGAAGGTCAGTGATACCGTTCACCCCGCCGGTGAACCCTTGTTGCCCGATGATCAGGATCGTCAGGATCGCCGCGAAAGCCTGTGTGATGATCGCGAAGTACACACCGCCCACACGGCGGCGGAACATCGCAACGCCAATGATAAAGGCAAAGACAACAGGCACCAGAATTACTGCGATCAACGTTATGAACAACGAATTGAACGGCTCCCACCACGCAGGAAGCGCGGTGAGTTGGTTCCAGTCCATGAAATCGGGAATGCCCGGTGTGGACTGAATGGAAGTGTTTTCAGGTGTCGACGCCTCAAGCTTGAGGAACATCGCCATGCAATACCCACCAAGCCCAAAGAACACGCCCTGCCCCAGGCTCAGGATCCCGCCCATGCCCCAACACAGCACCAACCCCACCGCAACGAAGGCGTAAGTCAAGTATTTGCCAAACAGGTTTAACCGAAACCCATCAAGCGCAATGGGAAGAACGACAAAGATGATAGCGATCAGAACAGCAAAACCGATGAGATCGCGGGCCGAGAACAGGCGGTTGGAAGAACTTTCCATCATACAGCTCCGATCACTTGCGCAATTTGAGGGTGAACAGACCCTGTGGCCGGATCATCAAGATCCCCACCACGGTCAGCAGCGTGAGCACCTTGGCCATGGACCCGGACAAGAAGAACTCCATGATCGACTGTGCCTGACTGATCGAAAATGCGCTGGCAATCGTGCCCAGAAGGCTCGCAGCACCGCCAAAGACGACGACAAGGAACGTATCGACGATATAAAGCTGGCCTGCGGTCGGGCCGGTGGACCCGATCATTGTAAAGGCAGACCCGGCAACACCGGCAACGCCGCACCCGATGCCAAAGGTCAGTCGGTCAGTCCACGCAGTGTTGATACCAACGGCATCGGCCATCATCCGGTTCTGGCTGATCGCGCGCACCTGCAGGCCCCAACTTGACCGGTACATCATGAAATAGACGGCCAGCGAAATGCCCGTCGCAAGAACCATCACAAAAATTCCGTTGATTGGAACCTCGATCATGTCGGTCATCGGCAACGACCCCATCATCCAGTCCGGAATGGAAACGCCGACTTCGCGTGCGCCAAACACGCTGCGATAGACCTGCTGTAGAATAAGGCTCAGCCCCCACGTCGCCAAAAGCGTATCAAGCGGGCGCTTGTATAAATGTCGGATCATGACCCACTCGACGAACAGGCCAAGCGCCCCAGAGGCGATAAAGGCCAGGATCATGGCCACAAAGAAATACAGCCCGAACACTGAGGGCAGATAATCCGCAAACAGATTGGACGTCAGATAGGTGACATAGGCACCCAAGATCATGAATTCGCCATGAGCCATGTTGATCACGCCCATCTGGCCGAAAATGATCGCCAGCCCCAGCGCCATAAGCACAAAGACCGAGAACAGGATCAGCCCTGCGAAGCCCTGCATGGCGAAAATCGCGCCAAGCTCGTTCATCGTGTAGTCGGAAAACATGTGGATGCCCCTTGCGGAAAACACAGCCTGATCTGACCCATCAGGCAAAAACCGAAACTGAAAAAGCCGGTGCCCGCGTCATGCGCAGGGCACCGGAAGAGGCTATTACTGATAGCCTTCGGGGAACGGATCCGGTTCGACCAGATCAGCGGTTTCAAACACCACTTCGTACTGACCGTCCGCCTTTGCCAGACCGACGCGGGTCTTGGACCACAGGTGATGGTTCTCGTGTACTTTGACGTATCCTTCGGGGGCGTTGGTCAACTCCACACCGATTTGCGCCTCGCGCACCTTGTCCACATCGAACGACCCGGCCTTTTCAACAGCAGCCTTCCACAGCCATGGGCCAAGATAAGCCGCCTGCGTCACGTCACCGATGACCATATCTTCGCCGTACATGTCCTTGAACGCCTGCACGAACGCGATGTTGTTCGGGCTATCAAGGCTTTGGAAGTACTTCATGCAGGCATAGGCACCATCGATATTTTCGCCGCCAATGCCACGGATTTCGTCTTCGGTCACCGAAATCGTCAGCACCAGTGGCGCCTCTTTGGTCATATCAATGCCGGCCGCTTTGAGTTGCTTATAGAACGCAACGTTGGATCCCCCCACGACGATGGCGTAGATCACGTCAGGTTTTCTCAGGCGGATCTTGTTGATGACCGAGTTGAATTGCGTGTGGCCGAGCGGGTAGTAATCTTCGCCGACAACCTTTGCGCCATCCAGGAAGTTCTCGATGTGCTTGCGGGCAATCTTGTTCGACGTGCGCGGCCAAATATAGTCGGACCCCAGCAAATAGAACGTCTTGGCACCCTTGGTTTCAGACACCCAATCCAGGCCTGCAATGATCTGCTGCGTGGCTTCCTGACCGGTGTAAATCACGTTTGGCGACTGCTCTAGGCCCTCATAGAAAGTCGGGTAATAAAGCATGCCGTTGAACTGCTCGAACACGGGCAGAACAGCTTTGCGGCTCGCCGAAGTCCAGCACCCCATAACGCTGGCCACCTTGTCGTTGACCAACAGTTTGCGCGATTTTTCGGCAAAGGTCGGCCAGTCGGACGCACCGTCTTCCTGAATGTACTCGATCTTGCGTCCCAGAATGCCGCCCTGCGCGTTGATCTGTTCAATCGCCAGCTTTTCAGCCTGCACCGACCCGGTTTCCGAGATCGCCATGGTGCCCGTGACAGAATGCAGAATGCCGATTGTGACCGTGTCGTCCGTTACGGCGAGGCCCGTTGTGTTGACGGCTTCTGTAGGATAGTCGGCCGCGAACAGGGTTTTAGGGGCGAACAGGGCCGCGGTCATCGCTGCACTGCCAGCCATAAAGGCGCGGCGGCTTGGCTCGGGCATTTGCCTTATGGTTGTTTTCGGGGATTTGCGATCAGTCATATCAGCTCCTTGTCGGCAGTTTGCGCCGCTTTTTCGGGCGAGGTGTTCTATTGCCTCGTGAGTGTCCGCCAAGATGCTGCGATGCAGTATACGTTAATTGACGTATGTGGCTGCGTGAATTTACCCTGTACCTTTCACCACATATTGACCCTTCAAGGGTGAGAGACGGCACGAACTGAACAACGCCCTGGTGTCTGAACCGGCGTCCGATCCGTGATGACTGTGAAGGCATAGGATGAGTAGAACCTATCGCGCGACCAAGGAAAAACGGCGCTATAACCGCTGGGTCGCCAACGAAACGATGGAAGATTTCGCTCTGCGCTTTACGGCGCGGCGTGCGCGCCACTGGTCATCAGCGCGCGTTGCCAACACGGCCATCGGATCGATTTCGTTTCTCGCCCTCGAAGCGATCGGCGGTGCGATCACACTGACCTATGGCTTTGACATTGCCATAACGGCGATCATGTTGGTTGGCGCAATTCTATTTTTGACGGCCTTTCCCATAAGCTATTACGCGGCGCGCTATGGCGTGGATATTGACCTTCTGACCCGCGGAGCAGGCTTCGGGTATATCGGCTCCACCATCACGTCGCTTATTTATGCCAGTTTCACGTTCATCTTCTTTGCGCTGGAAGCAGCAATTCTGGCATTGGCGGTTGAATTCACCCTCGGCATCCCGCTGATGTTTGGCTACCTACTCAGCTCGCTGGTGGTCATCCCGTTGGCCATAAACGGCTTTTCCAAAATCTCGGCATTTCAGGCTTGGACACAACCGATATGGGTCGTGTTACATATCACACCCTTCGTGATGCTTGCGTTCGTCGGTTACGATATCGAAGGTTGGGCATCCTTTACCGGCTTGGCGCCAGAAGCAACCAGCCCGTCAGGCAAGCTGATCATGCTTGGGGCGGCGGCTGGTGTGATCTTTTCACTGATTGCCCAAGTCGGTGAACAAGTCGACTTCCTGCGCTTCCTTCCAGAGCCAAAAACCCGTGCAGAACGACGTCGCTGGTGGGCCGCGTTGATCGCGGCAGGTCCGGGTTGGTCGGTTCTCGGTGTGGCAAAGATGTTGGCAGGATCGTATCTTGTCACGCTCGCGTTGTCCAAAGGCGTGCCAATGTCCGAAGCGGGCGATCCCACCCGCATGTACCACACTGCATTTTCAGAAGTTATCTCAAACCCTTGGCTTGTCTTGTTGCTGACGGCCGGCTTTGTGATCTTGTCTCAGCTTAAGATCAACATCACCAACGCCTATGCCGGATCGATAGCGTGGTCGAATTTCTTTTCGCGTTTGACCCACAGCCATCCGGGGCGGGTTGTGTGGCTGGTCTTTAACGTCGCCATAGCCGTTATGCTTATGGAATTGGGTGTATTCGGTGCACTGGAAAGTACGCTCGCACTCTATTCCCACGTGGCCCTTGCGTGGATCGGAGCGTTGGTTGCCGACCTCATCGTCAACAAACCCTTGGGCCTTAGTCCACCGGGCATCGAATTTCGCCGCGCGCATCTGCATGACATCAACCCAGTTGGTATTGGTGCAATGGCCACTGCATGTGTGTTGTCGCTCACAGCCTATGGCGGCTATTTCGGCCCATTGATGGAAGCATTGTCATCTGCCGTGGCCCTGTTCAGTTCGTTCCTGTTGGCCCCTGCCATCGCATGGTGGACGAAAGGCCGGTATTACATAGCCCGGCCCGTCCCCTTACTGGATGGACCAGAGCAAAAGTGTTCGATCTGTGAATACAGTTTCGACCCCGAAGACATGACGCACTGCCCTTTTCATTCAGGCCCTATTTGTTCGCTGTGCTGCACCATCGACAGTGCTTGCCGCGATGCATGCAAACCGGAAACACGCATGAGTGCCGTCGCCGCGCGGGCGCTGCACGACTATCTGCCTGCCCCTGTTGCGACCGCGCTGACCATGCCTTTGTCGCGGTTCTTGATCTTTACATCGCTGATTGGCGCGACGCTGGCCTATCTTCTTTTGCTGGTCCGGTCATACCGCGCTGCTGACAACCTTGATGCGATGCTGATGGTCATCTTTTCCATCTCACTGATCGTGATTGGTGTGTGCGTCTGGATGTTCATCCTCATAAACGACACACAGCACAAAACACGCGATGAGGCCGAACGGCAAACTGAACGCTTGCTTGCCGAAGTGCGCGCCCACGAACGCACTGATCGGGCGCTTCAGCAGGCAAAGGAAAAAGCAGAGGCCGCGAACCTTGCCAAAACGCGCTATATGACTGGGCTGAGCCATGAATTGCGCACCCCACTGAACTCTATCTACGGCTTTGCCCAGATTCTGGAAAAAGACCCCGATATGCCACCGCACCGGCTGACGTCTGTCACCACGATCCGCCGCTCTTCTGAACATCTTGCAGGCTTGATCGAAGGCTTGCTGGACATCGCCCGGATCGAAGCGGGTCGACTGGAAATCAGCCGTGACCGCATACACCTGCGCATGTTCCTGAACCAGATCAGTTCCATTTTCGAAGAACAGGCCCGCGAAAAGAACATTGCCTTTTCCCAGACCACACAAGGGTCGCTGCCGGAATGGGTTAGTTTCGATGAAAAACGGTTGCGTCAGATCCTGATCAACCTGCTGTCAAACGCACTTCGTTATACCGTGGCGGGGTCGGTCAATCTGCACATCACCTACCGCAACGAGGTTGCCATCATCGAAGTAAGCGACACAGGGATAGGGATCGTTCCCGAAAACATTCGTAGAATCTGGGAACCCTTCGAACGTGGGGATCACCCTTTTGTTGCCGGATCTGGGCTTGGTCTGACTATTACCAAGTTGCTGGTTGAAATACTTGGTGGCGATATTGCCGTTGAAAGCACGGCGGACAAAGGCAGCCTGTTCCGGGTTCGATTGATGTTGCCATCTGTTCCGAACAGCAGCCTTCAACCGGTCGCCGCAACCACCGACGACACCCGCAGCCTGCCCTTCATCGGCTATCACGGTGCGCGCAAGACACTTATGGTTGTCGATGATGATCCCAGCCACCTGAAATTGGTGGATTACTTCCTGACACCGCTTGGTTTCGCAGTGCTCTTGGCCTCCAGCGCTGAACAGGCGCTTGAAATGGTAAAAGACATCTCGCCGGACCTGTTTGTGCTCGACATCGACTTGCCCGGAGGGGACGGCTGGTCTTTGGCCGAAGCGCTGCGAAGTGGGGATCACAGGACCACACCAATCGCGATGATTTCCGGGCACGCGATGGATGCCAAAAAGCCATCGCCAGAGTTCAAATTGTGCGATGCGTTCCTTGCAAAGCCTTATAACCTTGATGATCTACTCGTTCGTATCGCTGATCTTCTGCGGCTTGATCTCATTATGGCGGCAGAAACACAGCCCGCAGCCTCGGTTTCAAGGCATTTACCCGAAGCCGATAGAGCCGAGTTGATTGCCCTGGCCCGCGATGGGCTGACACGGGCTCTCAACTCAAAGATCGACACGCTTGAAGCCTCTGGTGCGCTTGCCGGCGCGACGCTTTCAACGGTGCGCCACGCGGCAAATGTGTTCGATATGCAAAGCGTCATCGCTTGCCTTGAAAAGGAGACGGGCAATGCACCCCTTTAACCGCGAAGCACAGAACATTGCGCTGGTGGTGGACGATAACCCAGAAGCGCTTGGAATGGTATCAACCGCACTTGAGGAAAACGGCATCACCGTTCTTGTCGCCCGAGATGGCGAAACGGCGATTGAACTGGCGCAGCGCATCCAACCAGACGTCATCTTGATGGATGCAATCATGCCCGCGCCGGACGGCTTCGAAACATGCCGCAGGTTAAAACTGGGCGATGCCCCGATCTCAACACCGATCATCTTCATGACCGGGTTGTCAGAACCGGAACACATCGTGCGGGGCCTGAAGGCAGGAGGCGTAGATTACATCACAAAACCCGTGGTGATCGAAGAACTGCTTGCCCGGATCACAATCCACGTCATGAACGCAAAACTCATTCGCAGCGCCCGCGAAGCGTTGGATTCCTCACGCGGTTCAGTCATCGCATTCGATGGGAACGGCAAGATCGCTTGGGGAAGCCCAAAGGCGGTTGCCAGCCTGACCTCACAGGAACAGACGCAATCCGGGCAATTGTCTGCGTGCCAGGCCTTTCGACTTTGGCTGCAAGACTGCAGGACCCTTCCCGCCTCTCAGGTCACCACGTTTCATCATGGGGACCTGACAATTTCCTATTTGGGCATCACATCGGCGCGCGAAGTCTTGGTCAAGCTGACTGATACGCAGCTTGGTGGCCCTGCTGAACTACTCCGCAAAGCATTTTCCCTCACGGCACGCGAATCCGAAGTGCTCTATTGGCTGTCTATGGGGAAACCAAATCGCGATGTGGCGCAGATCCTCTCGCTCAGCGCGCGGACCGTGAACAAACATCTCGAACAGGTCTTTCAGAAGATGGGAGTGGATAATCGCACGTCCGCAGCCGTTTTGGCTGACCGTGTCTTGCACCTATCTAACTAGGCCAGTTGCACTGCCCGAGACGGGGCACGACATCAAGCAAGAAGACCCGAAGGCATTTAAGCCTTCGGGTCTGTAACATACCTCTGAAAGAGCAACGCAAAGCCGCGGCGCCCTTTGCAGAACGATCACTCTTTCCCAAGCGAGCGAAGCATCCACGCCGCTTTTTCATGCACGCTCGACCGCGCGACGGCCAAGTCCTCGGTCACCGGGTCAATGTCACCGGTCATGTTGATCAAGGCGTGCAAGCGGTGCGCGAGACGCTCATGATCTCCCGCCAGATCTTCCAGCATTTCACCGGCAGTCGGCGCAGCGTCCGGTGTGCCAATCACCGACTGTTCCTTGAGCCAGTCAAGGCTCCAAGGGGCCAGCAAGCCCAACGCGCGAATACGTTCCGCTATTACGTCCGCAGCTTTGAACAGTTCTTCATACTGCGCTTCGGTCAGGTTATGGATCGAAAAGAAAAGTGGGCCTTCCACATTCCAATGGTAAGCATGGGTCTTGAACATCAGCCGATAGGTATCTGCCAGAACATCCGCCAAACCTTTTGCGACGGTCTCTGTGTCACGGACGCCTGTATCGACGGTGGTTTTCTCGGGTGCGATACGCAATGCATTGCTCATGAGTTACTCCTTGAATTGCTTCCACCTTACCAACGCGCGCCTTTTCCATCTGGTTCCAAAATTCATTCAGAAACATGGAATCAAAAAAGAGCGCCCTGCCCGGACGCTCCTTCCTCACTTGGTAAAAGAGCCATTTATCAAAGACTACGCCGCTTCCTGTGCATCTTGATCTTCGGCATCAAAGCCAAGCCAAGTGAACACAATCCGGACAGAGAATTGATCTGGCTGATCCTCGAAATCCAGCTGCCCACCAAGCTGCAACGCAAAGGCACGCATTAAATTTGTGCCCAGTCCAGTGCCCTGATCTGCCGTGTGCGGCGCAAGGTCAGACTCGCTTTCAGGCTTCGAATTTGTGATCTCTAAAAGTATCTGTGTCTCGTCCACGACTGTCAGCCGCATCCTTACCCAACGGCCCGTTCCGGTCCCAAGATATTTCATGGAATTTGTCGTCGCCTCGGCCACCAAAAGGCTCAGGGGAACGGCTTGGTCCGGATAAAGGTTGATATCGGCAAACTTGCGATCCACGTCGAAACTGCCCTGCCCCGCATCTGCCAACGCAAGGATCTGATCGGTCAGTTCGGTCAGCATTTGCGGCGCGTTCACCTTGCTCAGGTTCTCTGTGCGGTACAAATTTCGGTGAATCGTCGCCAGACCCAGCACACGTTCCTGAAGCCGCCGCACAACAGCTTTCGCTTCGCGAGACTTCAGTTCGCGCATCTGCATGTTCATGATGGAGCTGATCAATTGAAGGTTGTTTTTAACCCTGTGATGGACTTCCTTAAGCAGAACGTTCTTGTCATGCACAAGCTGCTCCATCTCGGCTTCATCGTGAAGCACGGTCTCCGCCATATCTGCAAACGACTGCTGTAGTTCGCGGATTTCCCCGGATACGTCCCTGTCATTCGATGGGTCCGGCAACCGGCGGGTTTTCGCAAAAGCCCGCATCTGCCTGCGCAGCTTCGACAAGTGACGCATGACCAGACGATAGACCGTGGCAAAAGCAACCCCAAGACTGGTAAGCCACATGATGATGGGGAAAAATTCGGGTTTTATCGAAAATGGCCCGGTCGCACCATGTGGGGTCGGCACCCATGTTCCCAGCGCATAAACCGTGCCATCCAGAATCGGCGACACGGAATAGCTTCGGGGGTCGCCAGATACGCTGGTATCGCGGAATTGAACAACCGGGCCACTACCCAAATCTTCAAGCGACCGCGAAACAGGTAGCACCCCGGCTGGGTTAGACTCTTCATGCCCCATCGCAGTCAGAATTTCGCCACCCGAGGTGAAGGTCACCACTGTCAGACCGCTGCCATCGACAATGCTGCGCCCAAGGGCCAGGCTTTCATGGGGGACCGATACAAAAACAAACCCCGCAAACGCCCCATTCCGCGTAAAAGGCTGGCTCACAGTAACAACAGGACGTTTGCTGATTGGCGCCCTCGGATTGACGTTTACCGTCGGTTCGCGGGCAGCAACGTTGTCGGACCATCCTGGGTAGTCTGAAAAATCGAACGTTTCACCCGTTGACGCACACCACATCTCGCCATCGGATCGGATGAACCCGGCTGTAACAGCCATTTCCTGCTGTTCAATAAGCTCCGACAGACCTTGGGCGCACTCATCCTCAGTGTCCCAAGACGCACGGGCAAATGGCGCAAGACCCATCGCGATCCCAAAAGCGCGTTGGATGATTTCGCGCTCGGCCACAGCGGCATCGCGTGTGAGGCCGGCCAGCGCGGCGTCAGCCCGGTTTTCGGCGCGCCGAACAATGTCGCCGGTTTGCATGACCGCCAGCAACCCAATCGGGATCAACGCGACAGAAAGAAATATGAGAAGGCGAACAGCAAGGCTGCTGAACCACCCTGTTGTCGCCTGCGTCACGCTGCAGCAGTTTTGGAAGCTGACATGACCGCGACCGTCGCTTGGTCTGTAATGTCAAGACTGTCGGCGTCGCTCAGACCCATCAGTTCCGCAAGCCGCATCCGCCCACGATTGGCCCGGCTCTTTACCGTTCCGATTGCAATGCCGGTCATTTCTGCAGCTTCCTCATAGGAAAAGCCCGAGCCGCCAACGAGGACCAAAATCTCACGCTGCTCAACGCTGAGTTGATTGAACGCCACGGCAAAGTCGCGAAACGCCAAGCGCCCGTCATGGGCCGGCTTTTCAGATAGGCCCGCGGTGAACGCGCCATCGACATCTTCAACTTCGCGGGCGGCCTTGCGACGTTCCGAATAAAACGTGTTACGCAAGATCGTAAAAAGCCACGCCCGCATGTTTGTGCCAGGTTCAAACTTGTGAATATTGCTCCACGCTTTCAAAAGCGCGTCCTGAACCAGATCATCGGCACGGGCAGGGTTTCGGGTCAGGCTGCGCGCGAAGGCACGCAAAGACGGCAAATGTTCAACAATTTCATCTCTCGGATCAGGATCGCTCACTTGGAAGCCTCCTTTTTCCGCAGTTCTTCCAACATCTTGGCAAATCGTTCGGGCACGCCTTCTTCTACCGTCTCGCGGTACAAATCGCGGATCTTTTCGTCTATGTCCCTTTTGACAGGGTCGACGTTTGATACGTCATCATCCATCTCTACCTCGTCATACATATTGTTTCTCCGCGCACTATTTGGGAACTTAACGCAGTTTCCCGCGTTTGGTTCCCAAATGTTGCAAAAAAAGTGAGACGCACCCATGACGACTGATGCCACAAGCTTCGCCGATCAGGTCGGACAAAACCTTCCTTTCCTTCGCCGCTACGCCCGTGCCCTGACCGGCAGCCAAGCCAGCGGCGACACATACGCAGCCGCAACTCTCGAAGCGATCCTGAACGACGCGACCGTTCTTGATGGTGCGACCGACACACGAACGGCCTTGTTCCGCGCGTTCCACAAAATCTGGGAAAGCTCGGGCGCTCAGGTCGATTCCGATGAAACCGGCTTGCTGGGCGCCGTGCAGGACCGGATGGAGAATTTGACTCGTGGCGCCCGCGAAGCGCTTTTGCTCAACACAATAGAAGAACTGCCTGTCTCCTCCATCGCTCAGATCATGGATGTCTCGCAAGACGAGGCGCAGCACCTGATCACCGTCGCGCGGCAAGAAATGGCGCAGGACGCACCAGGACGCGTCATGATTATCGAAGACGAAGCGATCATTGCGATGGATCTTGACGGGATCGTCCGCGCAATCGGGCATGAAGTTACAGGCATTGCGCGGACAGCCAAAGCTGCTGTTGATCTTGGCCGCAAGACCAAGCCAGATCTGGTTCTTGCCGACATTCACTTGGCAGATGACAGCTCGGGCATTGATGCAGTGAACACTCTTCTGGAAGATTTCACAAACTTGCCGGTGATCTTCATCACCGCCTATCCCGAACGTCTTTTGACGGGCGAACGTCCCGAACCAGCATTTCTGATTTCCAAGCCCTACACCGAAGCGCAGGTGCGGTCGGCTGTCAGTCAGGCCTTGTTCTTCTCTTCAACGGCGACGCTTACAGCTTGATACGAAAAACCCGCCCGGATGTCCGGGCGGGTTTTTTACCGAGAGGGGTCGCGATCGCCTAGAGTATCTTCGGCACTTTGCATCCCTTCTGAACAACTTGTTACGTCAGCGCGGGGCACGTCCGCGAAGTGCGTTGGCAATCAGGGCAATCGCGAACAGCACGATAAAGACAAAAAACAGGATTTGCGCGATGCCGGCAGATGCCGAAGCGATCCCGCCAAAGCCGAACAGTGCGGCAACAATAGCGACAACGAAGAAGACTAAGGCCCAATAAAGCATTTGGTTTACTCCAGTGTTGATCCCGAAACGGCATTGTGCCGCCTCTTCATTCAATCAACAAATGAACCGCGAATAGGTTCCTGCGTTTTCTCAGGTCTTTTTGCTGCACCCAACCAAAACCGACAGCTTTCAGCCCACGCGCGCTGAACCGGGCGAGCTTGAATTCCCAGTCAGGCAACTCTTTCGATCCAGTTCTGCGTTGGTTCGAATTCGGGTACTTTTCTAAGGTTGCGCGCATGTGCGCAAACGCGCTCCGACCTCATTTGTTCCACATATAAACAAAGTTTAATTGCGGCTTTTGCGGGAACTTCCGATCTACCAGTCGGTTGGTTTTGCGACTGCCATTAGGGCAGAGCACCAGGAGAAAAAGATGCCTAAGCACCATTTCACAGCAACCGTGAACACCGTGCTTTGCCCTCTGGGCGGCATCCACAATCTTGGTCTGCAAGAGATCCGGCGCGCCTGAGATGGGCCACGATCTGAACACCAATCAAGCGTGCCACCCTCCGGCGGCGCGCATGAAAATCCAGAAGGTAGCGTCACTATGCACACAATCTTCTACATCATCGGCGTCACCGTCATCGCAATTGTCATCATCAGCATTTTAAAGTGAGGTGCTCAACATGCCACGAAACACTCGTATCCCACCGGCGCTTGGTGAAGAGCAATTCCACCAAGCTATGGAGTCCTTTAGCGACGTGTTGGTAGCTATGGGCGAAGACCTGAAAACCCGCGACAACGGTCAAATCCTGGGGGATTTGGCCACCTATGCGCGCAGCAATCCGGTCAGCTTTCTCGCGGGCAGCGCAGCCATCGGCTTTGCCGCGATGCGGTTTGCACCTGCCGGGTCCGCGACAGCCAATGCGCATCTGAAAACTGCAATCCAACGCGCTGGAGAAGAGTGATGACCAGCCAGCCAGACAACGACACCGCGTCCAACGCTGGCACTGGCAGTCTGATAAACACTGCGCTGGCACAGGTGGCAGGCCTGTTTCGGAACGAAATTGACTTGGCACGTGCCGAAACCGAACAGACACTGCGCCGCGCCGCAGCCGGCATTGCACTGATCGTGACGGGTGCGCTGATCGCGCTGGCCGCGTTGAACGTGCTGGCCGCGGCGCTTGTCGACGCCATCGCGGAACTGGGGCTAGAGCCCGCTTGGGCAGCCCTGATCGTGGGTATCAGCCTTGCCGCGACCGCGCTTGGATTGACCCTTGCCGGTGCCAAGGCGCTGAACCCATCCAACCTGAAACCGACTCGTGCGTTGAAACAACACCACGAAGATCGCCAAGCTTTGAAGGAGGCCCTGAAATGAAACATGAAGATCGCACTCCCACCCAAATCGAAAAAGACATCGAAGCTGACCGCAATGCGCTTGCAAGCACGCTGGATGCTTTGACTGATCGCGTCTCGCTGGACAGTTGGCTGACGGATATGTCCGGCGCGCTGCAAAGCAATGGGTCCGAACTCGCCACCAAACTGCGCCGCTCGGCACAAGACAACCCAGCGGCGCTGATCGCCGCCGGCGCCGGAATTGCATTGGTCGCTTTCGGGGCCAGCCGCCTGTTACAAGGCTCGTCCGACAGCTTGGCTGAAACTGCCAACGACGCCCCGACCGACCTGCTGCGCTTTGACGACGACGGGAACGCGCTCTATCGCGGGGCAGGAACCGACGCAGCAGAGAGCGTCATGGGTGAGCCGCTGACGCCAGAATTTGACGCCCGCGTTTCGCGCGCGGTCAAAGCCAACCACGAAGCCGCCGCACTGCGGTCGCAAGACCCGTGGAACACCTTGGGCGATTCTGAGGCCGGTAGCGATGAATCCACCGAAAGCATCAGGAACCGAGTCACCGCCAAGGCAAGCACATTGCGTGCCAGCGTTCAGGACGGTCTCCACGACATGTCGCAAGAGGCGCAGAGCCGTATCATGCGCCTGAGGCTTCAAGCGGCCGAAGCTCAACGGCAGATCGAAAGTAAATCCGCCGATCTGTCAAAAACTGCGGCGTCATCGTTTCAAAAGCACCCGCTCGCCTATGGTGCCGGGGCGCTGGCAATCGGCGCTGCCGCAGCCACGCTGTTGCCGCGCAGCACAGATGAAACGCGCCAGATCGCAGAAATGCGCGACCGCCTGATGGCAGAAGCGCGGCGCACTTATGATGACGAGCGCCGCAAGGTCGAGGCCGCCGCCCGTGCCGCAGTCGCCGAAGGCAAGAAACAAGTCCGCGCCGCTGCACATGCCGCGCTTGACGGCACGCCCGGCGCTGCACCAAAGGCCAAAGACGGTGCCAAGAAGATGCGCTCTGCCGCAAAAGCCGCCTATGGCGCGACCCCAGAGAACGGGACTTCCACCGGGGCGACGGGCGATCCGCTGGCACCAAAAGCGTCCTGACAGACACCCGCTCTCTCCGCAGAGCTATAAAATTTCGACGGCTGTTCCTAACCTTAGAAGGCTTGGAGCAGCCGCTTTCTTGTTGTCACCCCCCGTCCCGGCTTCGCTAAAACAGCGCGCGCATTCACAACTGTCATCTCCCCCTTGCGCTTCTTGATGTTTTTTGTCAGGTATTGCGCAGCCAAGGCGGCACATGACCCCAAAGCCAGAAAATAGCGCACTGCGCATGATGCACGAACAAGGCCCCGACCACGCGGTGGGGTCACAAGGAAGCTTGTCCAATGAAACTACTCGTCCCCACCGCGCTCTGTGCGGCGATCGCCCTCCCGGCCATGGCCGTCGAAGACCGTGACGTTCTGACCACTTATGCCGACATCGCCGCGGCATCCTATGGCGACAGCCTGACCACCGCAGAGCGACTTCAGGCTGCGGTCGCCAATCTTGTCGCCGCCCCCTCTGCCGAAGCATTGCAAGCGGCGCGCACCGCATGGCTTGCATCCCGCGTGCCCTATCAGCAGACCGAAGCGTTCCGTTTCGGAAACCCCATTGTCGATGACTGGGAAGGGCGCGTGAACGCATGGCCGTTGGACGAAGGCTTGATCGACTATGTCGTCGCCGCCGGGTCGGCCCCGCTGGAACCCACCGACGATAACGCCCTGGCAAACCTGAACGTCGTCGCCAATGAAACGGTGACCATCTCGGGTCAGGAAATCGACGTCGCCGAGATCACCCCTGCCCTGCTGCAAGACACCCTGCACGAAGCGGACGGCGCCGAAGCCAATGTCGCAACGGGCTATCACGCCATTGAATTTCTACTTTGGGGCCAAGATATTGGCGCCTATGACGCCACAACGGGCCAGCGCCCCTGGACTGATTTTGCCACGGGCGACGCGTGCACCAACGGCAATTGCGACCGCCGAGCAGAATACCTGACCGCCGCAACCGACCTTCTCGTTGCCGACCTGAGCGAAATGGCAACGGCATGGGCCGACGGCGGCGAAGCCCGTCAGGCCGTGCTGGACGATGAAGACGGCATCAACCGCATCCTGACCGGAATGGGCAGCCTGTCCTATGGCGAACAAGCGGGCGAACGCATGCAGCTTGGCTTGTTGCTGAACGATCCCGAAGAGGAACACTCCTGTTTCTCGGACAACACCCATAACGACCATTTCTATGACGCGCTTGGCATCCGAAACGTGTTCAATGGCCAGTATGTCGGCATCGACGGCACCGTGACATCAGGGGCCAGCCTGCGCGACTTGTTGGCTGAAAAGGATGCGGGCGTTGCAGACGCGCTCGCCGCCGCGCTTGACGCAACGCAAATGGAAATGATGGAAATGAAAGTCGCCGCCGAAGCGGGCATGCACTACGACATGATGCTCAACCCGGCCAACGAAGTCGGCGGAGCATTGGTGCAATCCGCCATCGACGGTCTTATTGCGCAAACGCGCGAAATCGAACGGGCCGTCGCGGCCCTTGGGCGCAACCAGATTGCCTTTGAAGGCTCCGACAGCCTTGACGATCCGGACGCGGTGTTCAAATAAGCCAGCCGCTTAGGCATACAACATCTGAACGGGGCGGTTCCGCCGCCCCATTACTCGAAAGCACATCATGACCATCGCCCGCACAGCCAGCCTAAGCCCGCTGCTCTTGACAGCTTTGATGGCAGGCACCGCAGCGGCACAGACACTTGCCCTGTCCGATCCGCACTTGAACATTGTGCCGCGCAGCTCGGTCGAAGCAGCCCGAATTGCGTCCGTGACAGCCCCTGCCAGCCAGTTCACCGAAGCTGAACGGTTTGAAACCAACCAAGGGGGTGCCGGCACAGTCAGGCGGCGCAACGATGCGCAGGCCTTCAGCCTTCCAAAATCCAACCTCAGCTTTGCACAGCAAGGGCAATTCGCTGTTGGAAACGGAATCTTTGAAAGGCTTTGGGTGACCGCCCCTGCATCCACCATCGCGTCAGACGGCCTTGGGCCTCTGTTCAACAGTCGGGCTTGCCAGGACTGCCATATCAAAGACGGGCGCGGCCATGCCCCGGACGGGCCAAACGACTCTGCCGGCTCTCTTGTTGTGCGGCTTGGGATTCCTGTTTCGGTCGAGGCCCCATCGCTGGATGCCCTGCGCACCTATGTCAGCGCCACGCCGGACCCTGTGTACGGGCGGCAATTCGCTGACAATGCTGTGCCCGGCAAAATCCGCGAAGGACGCATTTCCGTCACATGGGTCGATACAGAAACCGTGGACCTGCCGGGCGGCGAAACCGTTACCTTGCGCAAACCCGACTGGACATTGACAGACCTTGGTTATGGCCCGCTGCATCAAGACACGCAGATCAGCCCGCGCGTCGCTCCCCAGATGATCGGTCTTGGCCTGATCGAAGCGATCCCGGCCGCAGACATTCTTGCCCATGCCGACCCCGATGATGCCAATGGCGATGGCATTTCGGGCCGTGCCAATGTGGTTTGGTCACCCGAATTCGGGACCGAGATGCTGGGTCGCTTTGGCGTGCGCGCAACCGCGCCAACCCTGCGCCATCAATCAGCCGACGCATTCAATGCCGACATTGGCATTTCGTCGCCCCTGCAGACCAACCCCGCAGGCGATTGCACCGATGCTCAACCTGCTTGCAACGCCGGTCCTCATGGCAGTGATGCAGAGCAAGGCGGGCATGAAGTTTCGCAAGAAAGCCTTGACCGGGTGACATTCTACACCCGCAACCTTGGCGTCCCGGCCCGTGCCGATGTGAGTGACCCGCAAGTTTTGCGCGGCAAGGAAGTGTTCCACACCGCTCAGTGTACTGCCTGCCACATGCCGAAATTTGTCACCCACCGTCTGAAGGACCGCCCCGAGGACAGCTTTCAGTTGATCTGGCCCTATTCCGACTTTTTGCTGCACGACATGGGGCCGGGTCTTGCTGACGGCCTTCCCGCAGGTCTTGCGACTGGGGCCGAATGGCGCACTGCACCTCTGTGGGGCACTGGCCTGACCGAAGCTGTGGCGGGACACCGTCAATTCCTGCATGATGGTCGAGCACGCTCGCAAACCGAGGCGATCCTTTGGCATGGCGGTGAAGCCGCTACCGCGCGCAACCACTTTGCCAATCTGACCGCCGAAGACCGCGCTGCGTTGATCGCCTTTCTGGAGTCGCTTTAATGCCCCGTCTCACCCTGACCGCCATTTGCGCCATTTGCGCCCTGCCCGCCCTTGCGGATGTTGACACCGCTCTGGACGATCACATCCTTCCGGGCATGGACCGGCTTGCCGCCGCAACGGCAACCCTTGCTGACACGTCGTGCGATCCTGCAGCCCTGCGCAGCGCCTTCGCGGACGCGGCGCTCGCTTGGGCCGCCGTGTCCCATCTCACGCTTGGTCCTGCCGAAGAAAATGGCCGCGCCCGGGCGATCCTGTTCTGGCCAGATGATCGCGATGCCACCGCGCGCGGTTTGCGCCTGTTGCGAGAACAGGGCGCGGACGCCTGGACGCCCGAGGCTTTGACTCGCGCCTCAATCGCGGCCAGAGGCCTCGGCGCATTGGAGCGCCAGATCACCGAGGCAGATGCCAAGCCCTGCGCCATGACGCTCGCGCTGGCCGATGACCTTGCAGCCACAGCCGCCGCGATCCGCGATGGTTGGCAAAACGGCTTTGCCGACCTGATGCGTACGCCGGGCACCCCCGGAAACACCCGTTTTCTGACCGAAGACGAAGCCGCCGCCGCGCTTTTCACCGCGCTTCTCAGCGGCCTTGAATACACCGCCGACGCACGGCTTGGCGTACCGCTTGGCACGTTTGACAAACCCCAGCCCAGACGCGCGGAACTGCGCCGTTCTGATCTGAGCGTGCCAATGGTCATCGCCGCTCTGACCTCTCAGCGCCAACTCGCGGCATCCCTTGCCGATGCGCCCCGTACCCTGGCCGCACTCGACAGCGCGATCCGCACAGCACACGCGTTGGAAGATACCTCCTTCGCAGGCGTCGCCGACGTGCAGGGGCGCTTCCGGGTTGAATCGCTGCAAAACGCGATCCGATCCGCACGCACCACAGCCCAAGAAGAACTGGGCGCTGCACTTGGCGTGCCGGCAGGCTTCAATTCGGCGGATGGCGATTGATGCTGACCCGGCGCACCTTCCTCGCCAGTTCGGGCGCAGCGTCGCTTTTGGCCGTACCGGGCTGGGCAGTTGTGGGAACCCCCGCCTTTCTGGCCGCAGCACGCAAAACCACGGGTAAATACGCCCTTTTCGGGCTGGACAGCACCGGGCAAATCACGTTCCGCGTGCCCCTTCCCGACCGGGGCCACGCCGCTGCCGTCCATCCCGAGCGCGCCGTTGCTGTCGCCTTCGCCCGGCGACCGGGTACCTTTGCGCTGGTGCTGGACTGCACCACAGGGGCCGTCATCTCGCGGCTCACAGCCCCTGAAGGGCGACACTTTTATGGGCATGGGGCCTTCATAGATGGCGGGCGTGTACTTGTCACAACGGAAAACGACTATGCCAGCGGCGCCGGGCGCATCGGCCTGTGGGACGCGGAAGACGGCTTCACCCGCATGGGCGAAGTCGCATCAGGCGGCATTGGCCCCCACGAAGTGATCCGCTTGCCCAATGGCGGACTTGCCGTGGCCAATGGGGGGCTGCGCACTCACCCCGCGACAGGGCGTGAGAAGCTTAACATACCAACAATGCAGCCAAATCTAGCGTATCTCGATGACCTGCGCGTAACCGAAACAGTGGAACTGGACGACCCCAAACTGTCGATCCGCCATATTGCGGCCCGCGCCGATGGCGCCGTCGCAATGGGCCTGCAATCGCAGCGCGACCCAGACAGCCGCGTTGCCATGCTCGCCATCCACACGCGCGGGACACCCGTGCAA
>NZ_SMZO01000025.1 GCF_004358675.1 Meridianimarinicoccus aquatilis
GCCGCGATTGCACGGGCCAATATGTCATCAAGCTGTGCGTCTGTACTCGTCGGATCCGTGAAATCACGTTCGCTGGTTGATCCAATGGCAACTGTGCCGTCTTGATGCGGGACGATGTGCAATCCGTCTGCAAAAAGCTGGGGTTCGCCGCGTCTGTCCAAGTCCAGCAATATGGCTTGACCTTTGACACCGGCACCGACTGACCGCCCGAGGTCCACTGACAGGTGCGCCAAGCCCTCGTAGCCGGTTGCCCAAACCTCGGGCCCGACACGGTCGGCTTCGGTCACAATTTCGCCCCCTTGCGCGACAACAGATGCAGCAAGGGCGCGGCAGGCCTGCGCCGGGTGTAGTCGCGCGGTCAATGTATCGCGTACCAACCATCCAGATGGGCTGTGCGGTGCCCAATCGCCAGCCTCGCTGCTTTGAAGCAACGTCCAATGAGCGAAACTCTGCCAAAGGGTTGCTGCATTTTCAGCCCGTGACCTGGCCAAAACAACAGCCCGCTCATCTGCCAAAGGCTGCAGGCGTCCCAACCTTGCATATCCCGCCGAGAGGCCAGACACCTTGGTCACGTTGGCCCACCATGCTTCTGCCAACCTAAGACTTTCAAACTGAAACGCCTTCTTTGCATTCCAATTTTCGGGCGTGTGCGGGGCAAGCGCACCGACGATCCCGCCTGAAGATCCGGCACCAATACCGTTCGGATCGACCACCCGAACACGCGCGCCCTGCCCCGCGCAGGCATGCGCCACGGCGAGTCCAAAGATGCCAGCGCCGCGGATCGTCACATCAGGCTGAACCAAGGTAGATACATCCTTCTGATATCTTTATAATGACACTTGTATGTATGCCGTAGTTTCAGTCCTGATCGGACAGCGCGGCACCATGAACAGGAAGCGTCAGGTATGACAGCCGAAACAGTCGAAATCCAGTGGCGAGACGATCATGTTCCCGTCTCAAGAAAGTTCGACGATCCCTATTATTCGCTCGAAGACGGGTTGGCAGAAACACGCCATGTTTTTCTTGCAGGGAACGATCTACCCGAAAGGTTTCGACCCGGCTTTCACATTGCCGAACTTGGCTTCGGGACCGGTCTGAACCTGTTTGCGACTCTCTTGGCCTGGCGAGAAGCAGGAACGCCCGGCGTTCTGTGCTATACCGGCTTCGAAGCCTATCCGCTGCTTGCAGAAGAGATTTCGCTGGCCTTGCAAGCCTTCCCCGAAATTCGCGCCGTGGCAGAGCCATTCCTGGCAGCCTGGGAAGCTGGGGAAACGCAATTCAAAGCCGATGACTTAAATGCCCAGATCATAATTGGGGATGCCCGTGAAACCTTGTCGCGTTGGGATGGTGTGGCGGATGCGTGGTATCTTGATGGATTTGCTCCGGCGCGAAATCCAGAGCTGTGGGAAGCTCCACTGCTGACCGATGTGGCGCTGCACACTGTTCCCGGCGGCACGCTTGCCACTTATACCGCCGCGGGCGTGGTACGCCGCGGGTTAGAGGCTGCGGGCTTTTCCGTCAGCAAAGTGCCTGGATTTGGGCGCAAGCGTCATATGACCCTTGGCCGTCTGGGCTAACGGCCCCTTTCCAACACCAAATTATCTACCGGCAAGCTCTTTGGACAAACGCAGCGCTTCGGTTTGCCCGGACAGTCGCGCCCGATATGGCGCAAGGCTTTCTGACACACGCATCACGTAATTCCTGGTTTCGCGATAGGGAATCGCCTCAACCCACGCCACAACATCAACGCTGCTGCTGCGCGGATCGCCCAAGTCGCGCATCCACTGCCGCGCCCGCGCAGGCCCCGCGTTATACCCCGCCGCGACCAGAATCGGGTTGTTGCCGAATTCTTCGATCAACCCTTGCAGATAAGCCGTTCCAAGCCGCGCGTTGTATACTGGATCGGTGCCGAGGCGAGGCAGGGAATAGGTTATGCCAAGGTCGCGCGACACGTCAGCAGCCGTGCCCGGCATGACCTGCATCAATCCGCGCGCCCCTGCCGGGCTGACCACTGTCGGATTGAATTCGCTTTCGCGCCGGGCAATGGCGAGAGCAAGCTCGGGACTGACGCCCGCGCGCCCATCCACTGAAATCTCTTCAAGCGGAAAATAGTCGCGGTGGAACGTGTGGCCTTGGTCTGCAGCACGTTTAGCGATCACAAGCTGGATATACGGCTCGCCCAACTGCTCTGTCAGCGTCAGAAGTCTGCCAATGTCCCCTCTGTCCATCGACTCGGCCATATGCGCAAAGAACCGTCCCGCAAGGGTCAAATCCCCGATCGCGTTCAGGGCCACCCCTGCTTTGTAAACGCTCGACGCGGCGATCGAACTTTCGCGCGACACCGGGAATGTTTCAAAGCCCGTCAATCGCGGGTCCATGGGCACTCCGCCGCGTTCAGCCGCCAGCTGGCCATAAAAGCTGGTCTGGAATTCAGCGCCAAAGGCATAGGCTGCGGCCGCTTCCGCCGTTTGGCCCAACGCCTCGTGGGCGCGCCCTTCCCAATACCCGGCACGGCCAAGGCTGATCGGGCTGGAAACCCCCGCGCGGAACCGCCGGAAATGTGCCAGAGCGGCGGCAGGGCTGTCCAGCTTGGTCAAAGCCAAATACCCTGACAACCATTCCAGATCAGCGAAATTTGCGCCCTCTGTCAGATAGTTTTGGGACGCGACCAGATACGCCTCGCGCGTTTTTCCGTCCCCGAACAGGGTGCGCGCCACAAGCCTGCGACGCGGCCCCCAAGCTTCGGGTCGTCCAAGTCGGTCCGCAGAAATCGAGCGGTCCAGCAGAATTTCGATCACGCCGGCATCGCGGCCCTTGCGGGCACGCCACTGCATCCGTTCGAAGGCAAGGCCCGGATCATCGGACAGCCCGTCAGGCACGGCCGCAATCCGGCTGTCAACACCCGGTGCATCGTTGCGTAGAGCCGCGCGAGCATCGTGCAGCAACCGCCATTCTTCGGGAACGCGCGGGCGCTGACGCGCCGCGGCCTCAAGCTCACCGCGCCACAAAAGGTCGTCCATCCGGGCAATTTGGTGATCGGCCAGCGCCGGACCATGGCGCGACATCAGAACATTTTCCGCTTCCGTATTGAGCGTCATGGACCGCCACGCAAGCACAGCAAGCGCATCTGCATCCGCGCTCCGGTCGGTCTGCGTCAGCGCATTGGACAGACGCAGTACGCCGTCAGGTGTTTGCGGCAAATGATACGAGAAAAACTCAATGACATCTCGCGCTGGGGCTGACGGCGCAATCGCCTGTTCGCCACGGCGCACCAACAACGGCAAGCCCGGCCAATCCGGGTACGCGCGCAGGAATGCCAGGTACTCGTCCAACGTGCCTTGGCCCGACCTGAGCCGGTGCCATTGCGCCACCGCAACCGGGATCTCGCCGCCGCGCTGTGCGGCTGCCAATGCCGCCGACCAATCACCCGCACGCACATGGCCCATGGCCGCAGACAGGTCCGCCTGCGCAGGGCTTCCGCCTATCGCCAGTAGAGCCACGCCGATTTTCAGCCAATTGCGCATCGCATTCCCCGTTGTCACCTGTGACAGTCCCCTAGGCGCGAGACGTAGCAAGCCTGCCGCGCGGTGCAACTCAAAATCCCGGCACGTGTGGGCGATCTTGGCAATTCCCGCGCGTCCATGTATGTGCCACCGGGTCGCCCGGGTTGCCCCGGTGCGTCAACTTACAACAGACTAGGCCACATCCCAAAGGCCACTACAATTAAGGAGCGTGTCATGTTTAAAGGGTCCTTTCCAGCCCTGGTCACCCCGTTCAAGAACGGTGCGGTGGATCATGACAAGCTGAAACAGTTGGTCGAATGGCACATTGAACAAGGCTCGCACGGGCTTGTTCCCGTGGGCACCACCGGGGAAAGCCCGACGCTCAGCCATGTTGAACACCAACAGGTCATCGAAACTGTGGTTGCCGCTGCGGCAGGCCGCATTCCAGTGATCGCAGGCGCCGGATCGAACAACACCGCTGAAGGCATCGGCCTCATGCAACACGCGGCCGAGGTTGGCGCAGACGCCGCGCTGGTTGTGACGCCCTATTATAACAAGCCAACGCAAGCTGGGCTGATCGCGCATTTCACCGCGCTGCACGATTGCTGCGAGTTGCCGATCATCATCTATAACATTCCGGGCCGGTCCGTGGTGGATATGGTCCCAGCAACGATGGCGGCACTTGCGGCCCTCCCGCGGATCATTGGCGTCAAGGACGCGACCGGCGATCTGGCACGGGTCAGCCAGCAGCGTATGGCCTGCGGCAGCGATTTCATCCAACTGTCCGGCGAAGATGCCACAGCGCTTGGGTTCAATGCCCATGGCGGCGTCGGGTGCATTTCGGTCACGGCAAATGTCGCGCCGAAACTGTGCGCCCAGTTCCAAGAGGCAACACTGGCTGGTGACTATGCCGGAGCGCTGGCTCTGCAAGACCGGTTGATGCCACTGCACGAAGCGATCTTTCTTGAGCCCGGCGTTGCGGGCGCAAAATATGCGCTCAGCAAACTGGGCTTGTGCAGCGAAGATGTGCGGCTTCCTCTGGTTGGCCTGACAGACCCGGTCAAGTCGCGGATTGATGCTGCACTGGCTCATGCCGGCCTGATCTGATGGGCGATACGCTGCGCCCCGGCGAACAGACCCTGGCCTTTGATCCGGGCGCACGCGCCGATGCTTCGGTCTGCTTTATCGGGCATATCCGGTCCCCTTGGGGGCCGGACACCGAAACCCCGAAAAATATCGGCAAAGCCCGCGCGACCGGACAAGACGCGCGCATCGAACTCGCAGACGGGTTTGGCGACGGGCTTTTGGGCCTGAAGGTCGGGCAGCCGTTGATTGTCACCTATTGGATGCATCTGGGGCGGCGCGATCTGATCGTACAGGCCCCGCGCCATGCCGATGGACCATGCGGCACCTTTGCATTACGCTCGCCCCGCAGGCCAAATCCAATGGCGATGTCGACCGTCTTGATCACTTCACTTGACCAAGGCGCCGGTGTGATCGGGATCGACGCCATAGATGCGTTCGACCGCACACCCGTGGTGGACATCAAACCATGGCTTGGAACAGTAGACTTGCCCCCAAACCGCTGATCGCGGCTTGGCGCGGGGCTCACAAGCCACTATGTCTTGCCCGTCATGGCAAAAGAAAAACAGAATCCGAATTACAAGGTCGTCGCGGAAAACCGGCGTGCGCGGTATGATTACGCAATCGAAAGCGACATCGAATGCGGCGTGATGCTGTTAGGATCCGAAGTGAAATCACTTCGGGTTGGCGGCTCGAACATAGCCGACAGTTATGCAGCTGTTGAACAGGGCGAACTGTGGCTCGTGAACAGCTATATTGCGCCTTACAAGCAAGCCAAGACGTGGGGCCACGAAGAACGCCGCAGGCGCAAGCTTCTGGTCAATGCCAAGGAATTGTCAAAGCTTTGGGCCGCGACACAACGCGAAGGCATGACGCTGGTGCCACTTGTTTTGTATTTCAACCACAAGGGCATCGCCAAAATCAAACTTGGCATCGCCAAAGGTAAGAAAAATCACGACAAACGCGCCACGGAAGCGAAACGCGACTGGCAGCGCCAGAAGTCGCGCCTGATGCGCCACGAGGCTTGAAGGTCGCGGACAAGCCTCTCAGGCTTGCGCACACGCGCGCACCCGTCTAGCAATAAAATTACGTCCCCAGCGAAAAGAGATCGTAATGCCGAACAGCGACCCCAAGACACTGGTTTCAACTGACTGGCTGGCCGCCCATATGCGTGACCCTGACCTGCGGGTGCTGGATGCGTCTTATTTTCTGCCAGACATGGGGCGTGATGCGCGCGCCGAGTATGATGCAGTTCATATTCCCGGCGCCCGGTTCTTTGACATCGACGATATCTCGGACCACCGGTCGGATTTGCCGCATATGGCGCCGCCAGTAGAGAAATTCATGTCCCGCCTGCGCAAACTCGGGGTCGGTGACGGTCATCAGGTCGTGGTTTATGACGCGGCCGGGCTTTTTTCGGCAGCACGGGTTTGGTGGCTGTTCAGACTGATGGGCAAGACAGATATCGCTGTTCTGGATGGCGGATTGCCGAAATGGCGCGCCGAAGGGCGGGAAACCGAAGATTTGCCACCAGTTATCCGTGACCGTCACATGACCGTTCAGCGTCAGGCAGCGCTTGTCCGCGACGTGACCCAAGTGGCGCGTGCAGCCAAATTGGGTGATCAAGTGATCGTTGATGCCCGCTCACCAGACCGTTTTGCAGGCAGCGTGCCAGAACCCCGCGAAGGGTTGCGTGCCGGTCATATTCCCGGCTCGCGCAATGTGCACTACGCGACCTTGCTGAACGACGATGGCACCATGAAAGACACCGACGCGCTGCGTGCAGCATTTGAAGCTGGCGGTGTGGATTTGACCAAGCCGATCATCACCACCTGCGGGTCCGGGGTGACGGCGGCGATCCTCAACCTCGCATTGACGCGGATCGGCAAGAGCGACCACGCGCTGTACGATGGATCTTGGGCTGAGTGGGGCATGTTCGGCGATCTGGAAGTCGGCAACAGCTGATACGCCTTGCGTTCGCAATGCATAACCTTATGTGAATGTGATGCTGCGCCTCATTGGATGCGTAGCCCCATTGACCAAAGGCTAAAGCACCCATGAAACGCGAAGAGTCCGAAGAAGGCATTTTGGAAACCTGGACACCGGACGAAGTACAGGCCGCCTTTGATGCGAACGAGGTCGCGCTGATCGACGTCCGCACGCCGCAAGAATTCATGTTTGAACACATTGGCGGGGCCTTGTTGCTGCCGTTGTCTTTCTTTGACGCCAGCAAACTGCCTAGTCAGACAGGCAAACGCATTGTCTTCCACTGTGGGTCCGGCATCCGATCCGAAAAGGTGGCACGGGCCGCGCTCGCCGCTGGGTTTGGGACTGTGGCGCATCTCGAAGGGGGCTTTGCAGCGTGGAAGGCAGCTGGCAAACCGTATACGGGGACTGACATGGCCACAGGCGCCCCGATCAAGGTCGCTGCAGCTACCACCTGATACCTACCGCCCAAGCCACACGCACAAAGCCCACAGCGCGGCGCGAGAATGGAATCTCCACTTTCGGAACACCGGACGCGCCGCTTTCGGCGGTCTTTTCGCGCGTGCACCTCGCCCTTCAATGATGTGCATCACATCGTCACGATGGCGTGTCCACACGCCCTCAATCAATTGGCTTTGACTTCGATCTGCACGGGCATGTGGCCAAGCAGCAGACAGCAAAAAGCCCGGGCGAAAGACGCCCGGGCCAGGTTCAGGCTGACTGGAAGGGAGATCAGCCCTTAGAGAACTCAGGGTACGCTTCCATACCCATCTCGGCCATGTCGAGACCATTCACTTCGTCTTCTTCGCTGACGCGGATTCCCATCACACCCTTCAGGATCAACCAGACGACGGCAGATGCGACAATTGTAAAGCCACCGATCGCACCGATACCGTAGAGTTGCGCACCAAGCGTTGCATCAGAGTTGGTCCAGACAACGATCAGCGTGCCCCAGACACCGCAAACGAGGTGCACAGGGATTGCGCCAACAACATCGTCGATCTTGAGCTTGTCGAGCAGCGGAACCGCGAAGACAACCAACACACCACCGACGGCACCAATGATGGTCGCCTGCCCCAAGCCTGGGGTCAGTGGTTCTGCTGTGATCGACACAAGACCTGCCAGCGCGCCGTTCAGGATCATCGTCAGGTCAGGCTTGCGATACAGGATCTGCGTCAGGATCAGCGCGGCAACAGCACCACCAGCCGCAGCGGCGTTGGTGTTCGAGAAGATCCGCGACACGTCGGCAACATCCCCGACAGAGCCCATGGCAAGCTGCGAGCCGCCGTTGAAGCCGAACCAACCCAGCCACAGAATGAACATGCCGAGTGTGGCAAGCGCCAGGTTCGAACCGGGGATCGGGTGGACCTGACCATTCTTGTACTTGCCGATGCGCGGCCCAAGGATGATCGCGCCGGTCAAAGCAGCCCAGCCGCCGACAGAGTGCACGATAGACGAACCCGCGAAGTCAGAGAAACCAGCTTCGGACAGGAAGCCGCCGCCCCAGGACCACGATGCCTGCAAAGGATAGATGATGGATGTCAGGATGACGGTGAAGATCAGGAAGGGCCACAGTTTGATGCGCTCAGCCACAGCACCCGACACGATGGACGCGGTCGCCGCACAGAACATCAACTGGAAGAAGAAGTCCGACCCGGTTGACGCGTAGCCGTAATCATCTGCGCCGGCGGCATCAACGCCAACGGCTTCAAGCACGCCAACGGCAGGGAACAGTGCCGAGAACACGCCATCGACGGCCCAGTCGCCCAGCGGGTACATCAGATTGTAACCGATGAGGTAGTAGAAGATCGCGGCAAGCGAAAACAGCGCGACGTTTTTTGTCAACTGCATGGTCACGTTCTTGGACCGCACAAGGCCCGCTTCGAGCATGGCAAAACCGGCAGCCATAAAGAACACGAGGAAGCCGCCCACGAGGAACAGCAACGAGTTAAGGATAAATACTACATCAGTGGGCACTGCGGCAGGAACTTCCGCCTCCTGCGCCATACCGAGTGCCGGAAGAGCCGTAACAGCGGCTGCCAGCAGGAGTGTCTTAGTCATTTTCATAAGGTTTCTTCCCCTTCTCAGGTCGCGCTGGAGTTACAGAGCGTCTTCGTTGGTTTCGCCGGTCCGTACGCGCACAGCTTGCGCAACGTCCAAAACGAAAATCTTGCCGTCGCCGATCTTGTCGGTTTTGGCCGTTGTCTGAATGGTCTCGACGACCTGGTCTGCCATCGCGGCGTTGACGACGATCTCCAGTTTGACCTTAGGCACGAAATTCACGGCGTATTCGGCGCCACGGTAGATTTCGGTATGGCCGGACTGCGAACCGAAGCCTTTGATCTCGGTGACCATCATGCCGCGCACACCGATGGCGGTGAGAGCTTCGCGCACCTCCTCGAGCTTGAACGGCTTGATTGCTGCTATGATCAGTTTCACGTTGTTCCCCTTCCATTGGGCTGGATGCCTTTGGTCAACACCCCGCATATCTTCACGCCGCCAATAGCGCCGGTCGCGCCGAGGTTCACAAGAACGCCATGCATGTGAAACTGGCAGAATCCACGCCTTTATGCACAATTTTTGCACATTTGGTGTTTTGAGATTACTTTTTGGGCGGTTTGAAATCTTGCAGTCGCAGCATCGTGGGTCCACATGCCGCCAGAGGTGAGATAGAGTGTTCCCAACAAATACCCGTAAAGAGGGCATGTCATGAGCAGAACAGGCAAGGGCAAGGGCCCGCTTCGGGCCGATCGGCGCTACCCCGCGTCAACCGCGACTCGCAAGCGATCAACTGCCGCGAAAACAGGCAAGTCGCCTGCGGTTAAGTCATCGGCAAAGACCGCCGCCAAGCGGGTACGCAAACCTGCCCGCCGGACAAAGCGGTCTGGCGGCGGTGGTTTCTTTGGCCCAATCCG
This sequence comes from Meridianimarinicoccus aquatilis, assembly GCF_004358675.1. Taxonomy (GTDB): domain Bacteria; phylum Pseudomonadota; class Alphaproteobacteria; order Rhodobacterales; family Rhodobacteraceae; genus Meridianimarinicoccus; species Meridianimarinicoccus aquatilis. The sequence continues at coordinate 9,488 of NZ_SMZO01000025.1, forward strand.
CGCGTTGTTTCGTTGGATTCTAAGGCTGATTTGGTCCATTGGCTGGCGCGTCGGCGCCGTGCTTGGTGTTGTTGTCGCGGGTGCAGTGGCGTTTGTCTATAACACGCTGCCAGACGCGACGGCGCTGATCGATGGGCGGGCCCGCGGGTCTGTCACAATGATGGACGACACGGGCGAAGTCTTTGCATGGCGCGGCGACCAGTTTGGCGGGATGATCACCACAGACACCGTGTCACCGCATCTCAAAAATGCGATCATCTCGACAGAAGATAGGCGATTCTACAGCCATTTCGGCGTCAGTCCGCGCGGTGTTGCAAGTGCGATTCGCATCAACCTGACCGAGGGGCGCAGCGCGTTGTCCGGGCACGGTGGGTCCACTATCACGCAGCAGACAGCAAAACTGCTGTGCCTTGGAACGCCCTATGATCCTTCGGAATGGAAAAGCGAGACAGAGTACGAAGCAGATTGCCGACGTGGCTCGCTCGCCCGCAAGATCCGCGAAGCGATCTATGCACTGGCGATGGAAGCGCGCTACACCAAGGATGAGATCCTGACGATCTATATGAACCGGGCCTATTTGGGCGCCGGAGCACGTGGGTTTCAGGCCGCCGCGCAACGCTATTTTGGCAAATCCGCCGCCGAAGTGAACCCAGCAGAGGCTGCAATGCTGGCGGGACTTCTTGTTGCACCAACCCGCTATGCGCCGACGTCCAACCTTGAACGTTCGCAAGAGCGAGCCAGCCTCATCATCGGCCTGATGGAGCAGGAAGACTACTTGACCGCGGCCGAGGCGACGCAGGCCCGCAACGCGCCCGCGCAGTTGTCAGAAGCCGCAGAGGCGCGTGCCGGCGGCTATTTCGCCGATTGGGTCATGGAAAGCGTGCCTTCTTTCCTTGCATCCGAAACAACAGAAGACGTGCTGATCCGCACCACCTTCGATTCGCGCCTGCAACGCGCCGCAGAAGGAGCGATGCAGACCGTTTTCGCCGAAAAGGTCCGGGAAGGATCAAAAGCTCAGGCCGCGATCGTCGTGATGAGTGCCGATGGCGCTGTTCGGGCGATGGTGGGGGGCCGCAAGACACGCGTGTCGGGCCAATTCAATCGCGCCACGCAAGCGCTGCGGCAAACAGGGTCCGCCTTCAAACCTTTCATCTACGCGGCCGCACTTGATCTGGGGTACAGCCCGAACAGCATCGTCGTCGACGAACCGATGACGCTAAACGTGCCCGGCTCTGGCCCGTGGTCCCCACAAAACTACACCCGCAAATTCGCGGGCCGCGTCACACTGACTGAAGCGTTGGCCGACAGCCTGAATATTCCTGCTGTCAAAGTGTCAGAAGCCGTTGGGCGCGACGCGGTTATCGCGGTTGCGACTGGTTTCGGGATCAGCACGAAAATCGACAATGTGCCGGCGATGGCGCTTGGCACATCTGAAACGACGCTTTTGCAAATGACGGCCGCCTATGCGGGCATCCTAAACGGTGGCAGTTCGGTTACTCCATATGGCCTGACTGAATTGAAACTTCTGGGGGATGAGAGCGCGCTGATCGGGCAAGATGGTGGCATCGGTGAACGCGTCGTCTCGCAAAGTGCGGCACGGCAATTGGTCTGGATGATGCACGAAGTGATTGAATCGGGCACCGGACGAAGAGCCAAGCTTGACGGGCGGCCTGCGGCCGGAAAGACCGGCACCACGTCAGCGGCACGGGATGCCTGGTTTGTCGGGTTTACCGGCGAGTACGTGGTTGGTGTCTGGATGGGGTATGACGACAACACGCCACTGACAGGCACAACGGGTGGCGGGTTGCCTGCCGACATTTGGCGCGAAACCATGGTCCGCGTGAACGACGGTCTACCCGTTACCCCACTCCCGATGGACCCACCTTCGAACGGAAGCGACAATCGCCTCGCTGGTGGCGGCTCGTCCGATGGCCAGCCGTCAAACGGAACCTCCGCCCCGCTGGAAGACTTCGGGAATACGGGTGACCGGATTGTACGCGATACCGAAAGAGCAATCACCAATGTCCTCAAATCGCTGTTCGGCGGCTAAGAAGGGCTGTGTTGCACAAATCGGCTGAAGGCCGTGGGGCCCGTTTTCCCGGACGGCACTTCCCACAGATCCAGTGAAGGTGAGCCACGGCCCAATTTTAAGACAGGATTTGCTGCAAATTCAGCTACTCTTTGCACCTGCTGATCTGGTTGGATTGTTTCATTTCGCTGGCGATAGATCTAAGCGGGTGACTTTTCACCCCCCGCGGAATGCGTGCGCTTGTGATTGCAGAACTCATTCCGTTTACGGATGCTGTTGATTTCCTGTGAGAAGTTTCCCGGTGGCCCTCCAAATCGTCACTGAGAATTGACCCATGTGAAAACGTTGCCCCGACGGATTCGGTCGGGGGGATTTGGAGTGATCGACATGGGATTTTTGAGTGTCATCAGCCGCTGGGCATTGCGTGGCAAAATACCAATCCGCGAGAATTCTTGGCGCACCGTGCTGTCTCGCAACACCATCAGAAAGTACCTGCNGCCAGCACCGCGGGCATATTGACGCCGCTGCACACGCACGGCGCACCGGCCCGCTGGCCGCACAAGAAGATCTGATAGGGCGGTTGGGCGCGCGACTGGGCAGCACCGGCGTGACGCGGTTGCACCCCGGCGACAGCCATATTCCAGAGAAAACGGCGATTACGCTGACCGCAGGCTGGTCGCAAGCGGCGCAGGACTGGCCCCCGGCCCCAACCCCGCGCCCGGTGCTGGTTTGGCAAGCCGAGCAGATCACACCAGTAACCGCAGCCTCCCCCACTCTGGATGCAGAGAACATTCAAACCCTTGCACCCCACCAGGATTACAGGGTGCCAAACGTGCTCAGGCCGCCGCCTGCGTGGTTCCGCTGGCGCAGACAAGACCATGCCTGCCTTGAGGTTATCGGCCCCGAACGTATCGCACCAGAATGGTGGTTTGACGACCCGCTGTGGCGCAACGGCGTGCGGGATTATTGGCAAGTCACAACCGGCAGCGGGGCGCGGTTATGGCTGTATTACGCGCATGGCGCGGCGATACCGGGCGGCTGGTTCTGTCAGGGCGCCTTTGCCTGAAACGCAATATCGCCTGAACGGCATACACACCCCGCAAAAATCCAGCAGATTTCAAAGATGATGCGGGATCAAGATCAAGGACACAGCGGGCGGCGTCCTCTTCCGCCCGCCGTCATATCTTGCCAAGTCACCGCAAGGTGATCCCAGTTTACCCCCCCAACCCCCGGCGCCGCAAATGTGGGGGCAATTGATATGGCGCCGGGGTATGACGCAACGCGCCACAAACCATCAATAGCAGAATTAACTAATGAATATCAGGGGCTTCCGAGGTCTAAATGCCAATGTTTAGACACAGCTTTTCAGCAAAAACCGGCTATCTTGCAAGCCTCTGGAAGTGCTTGATTTCACCTCTGGACGGCCCCACACTCAGGGCATGACAATGCAACCGCCCTCCATGTCTCCCTCGCCCGGATCCACCCCTGAACAGGTGTCTTTTCACCGAACAGAACTGTCTGTGATCCTTACGCTTTATGGCCGCATGGTCGCTGCTGGCGAATGGCGGGACTATGGTATTTCCTGCCTGAAAGACCGCGCCGTATTTTCTGTATTCCGCCGCACGGCCGAAAACCCGATCTATCGAATCGAGAAGACTCCAAAGTTGAGAAACCGGCAGGGCATGTACGCAGTAATCGCAATGGACGGCCAGATCCTGCGCCGCGGGCATGATCTGCGCACCGTCATGCGGGTGCTGGAGCGTAAACTGATCAGGCCCGTCTAACGAACCACCTGTAGCAGAACCCGGCTATCAGCCCAAGCGACGGCGCCCCGTGACGGCCCCACCGCCTTGCCCCGAAATGCGCCGGATCGCATCTTCCGCCCCTTCATAGACAACAGCCATGTGATGAGCGTTGGCATGGATCAGCGTCGCATCATCAATCGCCATCGCCACGTGGCCGCGCCAAAATACGAGATCCCCCCTTGCCAGAGGCGCATCTGCCGCAACCGGGTTTCCTGCGGTTTCTTGCTGTTGGCCGCTATCACCCGGGCAGGCAATGCCGCAGGCAAGGCACGCGGCTTGCACCAGACCTGAGCAATCCAAACCCAGCCTGCTGTTTCCACCCCACAAATAGGGCGTACCCAAGAACAGATCCGCCACAGCAACCGGGTCTGAAAACCGCCGCCGTATCGGCGCAATGTGGGCCATCGGAACGAAATATCCCGCATGCGTCCGGCCAAAACTGCCCGCTTCCGCAACCACGGCAAGCTCGGCACCAAGGGACAGACTGGCAAGGTCGGGCGATTTGATGTCGGGTGACGTGTACAGATGCGTGGCAAGCGACGTGACATGATGCGTGGCCGCGACGGCTGCGCCAAGATCATCGGCGCGGACAAAACCCGTGTACCCATCACGACGGGCAGAAATTTGCCGCCACTCACCATGACTGCCAGTCACGTCGACGACAGCGCCATACAGGATCTGACGCTGACGCGCGCCCTCAGGTTTGTCTAAAATATCCACGACCGGTACGACGGCCTGTGCCACGGGGTGTGTCTGGGTCTGTCCGGTCATCGCATTCGCCTGTCATGAGCTATGCAGCGTGCCTACCTCATGCACCGCCGGCGTCAAGCAGCCCCGGCAGCGCATGCAAGATTGCGCGCACGCCTTGCCCCGCGCCCCCCTTGGGCCGCGCAGGTGCCGGGCTGGGCTGCCAGCCATAGATATCGAAATGAACGTAGCGCGGCGTATCAGTCACGAACCGGTTCAGAAACAACGCCGCCGTGATCGATCCCGCGAAGCCGCCGCTTGGCGCATTGTCCAAATCAGCAATGCCCGGCTCTAGCATCGGTTCATAAGGCGCATGCAAGGGCATTTGCCAAACCGGATCACGGATCACGGACCCAGCTGCCGCAAGCGCTGATGCGGTGCCCGCGTCATGGGTAAAGAAGGGTGCGATATCCGGGCCAACGGCAACGCGTGCGGCCCCTGTCAGCGTCGCCATGGACACCATAAGGTCTGGCGGCGTCTCATCCGCCAGTGCCAGTGCATCGGCAAGAACCAGCCGACCTTCGGCATCGGTATTATTGATCTCAACGCTGAGTCCCTTGCGCGAGCGCAAAATGTCGCCGGGCCGAAACGCAGATCCGGACACCGCGTTTTCTACGGCGGGAATCAACACACGTAGTTTGAAAGGCAATTTCAGCGACATGATCGCGTGGGCAAGCCCAAGCACCGCTGCCGCTCCGCCCATATCTTTTTTCATAAGGCCCATGGACCCGCCTGGCTTCAGGTTCAGTCCGCCCGTATCAAAACAGACCCCTTTGCCAACCAGAGTCAGCGTCGGCCCCGCGCTTCCCCAGGACATATCAATCAACCGCGGCTCTCGCGGCGACGCGCGCCCCACCGCGTGGATCATCGGGAAACCTGCTGTCAGAAGATCATCCCCCTTGGTCACATCAATCTGCGCACCATGGTCCCCCGCCAGATCCCGGGCGGCTTGTTCCAACTCGTCCGGCCCCATGTCGTTGGAGGGCGTGTTGATCAGATCGCGCGTCAGCGCCTCACCTGCGGCCATGGCTTCGACCCGAGCAGCATCGACACCTTCGGGGGCGATCAACTGCGCAATCTTGCGAGGGCCACCGGCATACTGCGTGAACCGGTAGCCCGCCAACAGCCAACCCAGCGCCTGCTCTGCAGCATCTTCACTATTCTGGGTTCCGGACAGCCGCCAAGGCCCCTCCGGCAACTGCCCGACTGCAGCCGCGACCGCAAAGCGCGTTCGGGCTTGCGCCGTACGATCACCCAGACCAAAGGCAGCCCCTGAAACCTCGCCAGTCTCTCCGGGCAACAGACACAGCGCCCCAGCGGTCGCTGAAAACCCCGAGGCCTCAACCCAAGTCTGCTGTGCCTTTGGCAAACTGTCACGCCAGCGGGACAAGTCATCCGGCGCCACAAGGTGCAGAACGCGCGCATCTGGCGTGTCGGGAACGAAGGTCACAGGCATGGAGATCCTTTCAAGCGGAACGGAAGTACCACCCGACCCTAGGCCCCGGCATTGCTGCCGAAAAGAGGGCGCACAGCTATTTTACGTCACGAACGGTCCGACACACTAAACAGTGTGATATTGTGGGTCCCAAACGGCAGAAAGCGATCTATCTCCCACGCGCGATAGGCGCGACAAGGTCGCTTGCAGGGCGGGAACATCAGTTCGGCGCGCGCAAATGCTAACGCTACCTGCAACATGCGCGAGCTTTGGCAGCCCGATTCTCGCACATAAGGCAACCATACCATCGGCCAAATCAGCGATGGCCTCTAGATCATCTGCCCGGTGTGCCCGGCCGATCCTCGCAAGTGAAAGCGCAAGATCCTCCATCGCGTCACAGATCAACCTGTCCGCCTCGCGATCGCCATGATCCCGATACAATCGCATCAACCTCACTGCGTCGACTCCGACTGTTTCATCAAACTCCAGAACACGCATCATGCTCACCCCTTACTAGAAAACGGGTGCCCCCGCCGACAGTGACCATAGAAAGGGCAGATTGAACAAAACCTTGCCCCTGCGGCGAAAACTGCCTCGAATTAAAATCTGTTTGCGCGTATCCCTTGATCTATGAATAGCAAAGTTACCGTTCCGTACCTGACCAAACCCCTGCCCGGCTACCTGCTACAGCGGTATCGTGGCTGGAAGGCTGTCGACTATTCCGAAAACCAGGTTTGGTACCGCCGCCTGGCCACGGAAGGACAGAGGCCACGCTGCATGGTGATCAGTTGTTGCGACAGCCGGGTCCATGTCACACAATTGTTCGGCGCGGGGCCGGGCGAGTTCTTTATGCATAGAAATATCGCAAATCTTGTCCCGCCTTATGCGCCCGACACGGACCACCACGGCACATCCGCGGCTGTGGAATATGCCGTCAACGTTCTGAAAGTGACCAACCTTATCGTGATGGGGCACTCGATGTGCGGCGGCGTCGAAGGCTGCCGGACCATGTGCAGCGGACATGCGCCAGAGCTCGAAAAGCCGGAAAGTTTCGTTGGGCGTTGGTTGGATATCCTCCGTCCGGGGTACGAACGGGTGAAAGACATCGAAACGCCTGAAGCACAGCAAACAGCCCTGGAACAGCAAACTGTTCTGGTATCCCTTGAGAACCTGAGCACATTTCCCTTTGTCCGCGACGCTGTCGAGAATGGCAATCTCAGCCTTCACGGGGTCTGGGTCGATATCGCATCAGGTGAATTGCAGGTGCTCGACAACGCCACGCAGAATTTTACCACAGTTTGACGCGCTCAGCGGGGGCTGTTTCCCAAGGGCATACGGAGCCCTAAAAGCACAGCATTCGACCCTGTGCGCGCGTCAAATGTCTCCCACGCATGGGATCGGTGATGCAGTCGCAGATACGGCCGCACATGTGTGTCGTCATTGCCGAATTCTAGCTCGAAAAACCAATGGGCCAGCAATTCGGTGCTCTCACCGGTGCGCGCGATTTCGGTCTTGGACGGTTCGGTCGCATACGACAAGCCAAGACCATAGGCCAGCGACGGCAGCGCAACATGGCGCGGGCGCGGGGTCCGCAGGAATATTGGTGTCGTGATTTCGAAATGGGTCTGCTCGCCAAAATGCCGAAGCGCCTGAAGTTCGGCCCCAATGAACCCGAACCGGCCCAGCGACCATTCATGCCCTGCATTTGCCCCAACTTGAGTGGCATCGCGCCAACGAACCGCGCCCCAGTTGTCGAACAATTCGCCCCATTCATTGTCAGTCATCTGCCCGGCGAAAACAGAGACATAGCCGCGCCCATCCGCAAGAGCGCTGACAGGAAGGGTCGCGCTGAAAGCCAGCGCGACCAAGGCAAGTTTAGCCTTTCTTAAGTACCCTGTTCCCCAGAGTTTCGGCGATCTGCACCGCATTGAGGGCCGCCCCCTTTCGCAGGTTGTCACTCACGCACCACAGGTTAATCCCGTTGTCGATCGTGCTGTCCTGGCGGATCCGGCTGATGAAAGTCGCATAATCGCCGACGCATTCGATCGGAGTTGTGTATCCTCCGGGCTCGCGCTTATCGACGACCATGATGCCAGGCGCCTCCCTAAGGATATCTCGCGCTTCCTCTTCGTCCAGATGATCTTCGAATTCGATGTTGATCGCTTCTGAATGACCCACGAAAACCGGAACCCGAACGCAGGTCGCCGTGACCTTGATCGACTTGTCCATAATCTTCTTGGTTTCAGCGACCATTTTCCATTCTTCCTTGGTCGATCCGTCCTCAAGGAACACGTCGATCTGCGGAATCACGTTGAAGGCGATCTGCTTCTGGAACTTGTTGGGCGGAACCTCCGTTACCGGATTATAGATGGACTTTGTCTGGTCCCAAAGTTCATCCATGCCCTCTTTGCCCGCGCCTGACACGGACTGGTAGGTGGACACAACGACCCGCTTGATCCGCGCACGGTCATGCAGCGGCTTCAGCGCGACAACCATTTGTGCAGTCGAACAGTTCGGGTTCGCGATAATGTTCTTGGCCGAATACCCGACAATCGCGTCGGCATTCACCTCGGGAACGATCAGTGGCACCTGCGGGTCGTACCGGTACAGCGACGAGTTATCGATGACGACACAGCCGGTTTTGGCGGCCTTCGGCGCATAGATTTTGGTCGCTTCCGATCCCACAGCGAACAAAGCCATGTCCCAACCGGTGAAATCAAATGTGTCAAGATCCTGCGTCGTGAGTGTTTTATCGCCAAAGCTCACTTCGGTTCCCAGCGATTTGCGCGAGGCAAGCACTGCGATTTTGTCCACGGGGAACTGACGTTCCGCGAGGATATTGAGCATTTCGCGGCCCACATTACCTGTGGCACCTACGACGACGACGTTATAGCCCATTGGCCGGGTCTCCTTTGTCTGCGACGCACGCCACATAACCGACATGCGTACCGCGCGAAAGGGGGGTGTCGCGCTATCGCTTGTCAGGCTGCTGGATAGGGCAGTTTGGGCAACACAAGGTCTGGCACGACGCGAACCGTGCCATCTGCGCCGGTTTCGACCCTCGGATAGTAGACCTGATCGAGGTAATTCATGAACACGTCCCTGAGGGGCGCATCAAATGCGAGCATGTCAATTCGCGCAAATATGTCTGCGAGATGTTCGGCACTGTCCGCAGGAGCGACCAAGCCCTCTATCCGGAAAAACGCCTGCCCCAGAACGATCACAGGTTTGTCGAAAAAGAACGCCTGTAGTCCGACAGAGGAATTCAGTGTTACGACCGCGCGCGATGCCGCGACCTGTTCAAAGGTGTCCGTTGCGTTATCAACGACGACCCGCGGCCCATGCTTGTCCGTGATCCGGGCCAAAGCTTCCGTCAGGGATATCTTGGAAGATGGGTGCTCTTTAAAACGCAGATGCCACCCATCGGGAAGCGCGGCCACGGCAGACGATACGGCGTCAAGAAACCCATCAAGGGTCTGAACCCAGCCAGAGAACTGAGTGATTTGAGTGTCATCCGGAACTTGAAGCGGACAAAAGACAAAGGGGCTATCGGCCAAGCCTTCACGCCCTTTTCCTTGCGTGACATCGGACCTCTTAGGGGCGCGGGCAACCAATTTCGGCGCCATGTCGCGCCAGCTTGCGCCCTGCCGCTGGGGGATTTCAGCGGCCCAATCACGATAGAAGTGCGGCTCTCGCGGGATGCTTCCGGTTTGATTGACCCCGACAGGATCCACGGTGATCCGGCCCGGCAGTGGCGCACGCTCAAGATAAAGGCACGGGCGGCCCGCATCACGGGCGGCCGCCATAAACGCAGCCCGTGTGCCTGTGATCCCGTTCCAAGCAACGGCAACTGAACGCGGCATTGTTTCAAAGCGGTGCCGGAACGCATTGTACTGATGCGCATAAAGCCGCCGCTTCAGTGCGCGGTGCAGTCCGCTTTTGGGTTGCTTTCTCGCCGTTTCAAGCGATTCAGCCGCGCGCCGGGCCGTTTCCGGATACCCGGAAAGGCGTAGTGATCCTGCCGACATATGTTGTATCGGCCCGCCAATTTCCGCGACAGCATCCAAAAGCGCGTCAGGCTCTTTTCGGCCGTACCGCAAAACAACGTAGTGTCCGGGGCCTTCGTTCATTACGGTCAGCGGAACAGCAGGATCGGCACCTGACAGGACCGGACCAACTCTGTTGTGGTTGAGCCAATGATAAGGCTGCGAATCCGCGTGTGGTTGAATGCCCCCATGACAACCAGATCAGCGTCACCCGCCGTGACCCGCTTGGAAATAACCTCGTCAGCTTGCCCCGGCAAAATGTCGATTTCCACTTCAAACCCACCGCCACTTAAGAGGGCTGCGGCGCCTTCCAGTTTGCGGCGAACGTCAGGGGTGTCATTTCCAACCGAAAGGACGGTCATCGCGCGCCCAGCCAAAAGTGGACTGCGCGCAACGTATTCCACTGCCTTCATCGCACTTGCACCGCCGTCAAAGGCGATCAGAACGCGCTTGATCGGCCGGAAATTGCGAGAGCACACCAAGATGGGTTTCTTTGTCGAACGCGCAACACGCTCAAGGTTCGACCCGAGATGCAGCTTGGCAAAATCGGCCGCCTCTCCACGCTTGCCAATCAAAACAAGTTCGGCGTTTTCTTCCATCTCATGCAGTGTTTCCACGAGATCGCCGTTACGCAGCCTTGTTTCAACAAGATCGACGCGCTGTGCTTCGATCCGCGCTTTGGCATCCTCAAGGATCGCACGGCCACGCTTCTGCGCCAACCGTGCCTTGGCTTTGTCGAGCTCTGCCAATTCCTCTAGCAGGGCAGTGCGAGCACCAAGACCAATGTTCCCGCTTAAATCGGCCTTTACGCCTTGCCGATGGCCAAGAATATGAGCAACCGTGACCGAGCTGGACAGCCTGGTCGCCGCCCAAGCCGCATGGTCACAGACGCTTTCAGAATAGGTGGAGCCATCCACCAGCGCGATCAGTTCGGACATGGGAACTCCTTAGTGATCCATCAATTTGTCGAGCCCGCCGGGCTTATCGTGCAGTGCGAGTTTATCGACGATCGTCTCGCTCGCTTCGTTCATCCCGATGATCTCGACATCTGCGCCCTCGCGGCGGAACTTGAGAACCGCCATATCAAGCGCGGCGACAGACGAGATATCCCAAATATGGGCTCGGCTGACATCAATCACAACGCGCTCCAAAGCCTCACCAAAGTCGAAAGAGTTTGAAAAATCTTGAGCCGAGGCAAAGAACAGCTGCCCTTCAAAGACATAGGTGCGTTCGCGCTCATCCGCCGACAACGTCGACGTCACTCGGAAAATTTGCGCAATCTTGCCGGCGAAGAAGATGCCGGACATCAACACGCCCGTCAGAACGCCGATGGCCAGATTGTGGCTGAACACAGTGGTCACAACCGTCGCCAGCATAACGATCGATGAGCTTGCCGGGTGTTCACGCAACGATTTGACCGATGACCATGAGAAGGTGCCGATGGACACCATGATCATGATAGCCACAAGCGCCGGCATCGGGATGATTGCAACGAAATCGCCCAATCCAACGATCAGGATCAATAGGAACACCCCAGCCGCGAAACAGGACAATCGCCCACGCCCACCAGATTTCACGTTGATCATGGATTGGCCGATCATCGCGCAACCAGCCATACCGCCAATAAAGCCAGTCGCCGTGTTGGCAACACCTTGGCCAATACACTCGCGATTCTTGTCGCTCGGCGTATCGGTCAGATCGTCAACCAGTTGCGCCGTCATCAGGCTTTCCAAAAGCCCGACCACTGCAATTGCAGCAGAAACAGGTAAAATGATCTGAAGCGTTTCCAACGTCAGTGGAATGTCCGGGATCAAGAATACAGGCAAGGTCGAAGGTAATTCGCCCATATCGCCGACCGTACGTACATCGAGATCAAGCAGAACGGACAGCAAAGTCAGAACGACGATTGTGATCAATGGCGAAGGCACGGCTGTGGTCAATCTTGGAACACCGTAGATGATTACAAGCCCCGCGACCACCATGGCATACGTCACCCACCCGACATTGATCAATTCGGGCAACTGCGCCAAAAAGATCAAGATCGCCAATGCGTTGACGAAACCGGTCATTACCGAACGAGACACAAAACGCATCACGTTCCCCAGCTTTAGAACCCCGGCACCTATTTGCAGAAGGCCGGCGAGTACGGTCGCGGCCAGCAGATACTCCAGACCATGATCCCGCACGAGAGTGACCATCAAGACCGCTGTCGCCGCTGTTGCCGCCGAAATCATACCCGGCCTGCCTCCGACGATCGCCGTCAAAACGGCAATCGAAAAGGATGCGTACAGACCCACTTTCGGGTCGACGCCGGCTATGATCGAAAACGCAATCGCTTCGGGAATCAGCGCAAGTGCAACGACAAGACCCGCAAGCAAGTCGCCTTTTACATTTCCAAGCCATTCGGCCCGAAGGCCCGTTAATCGCACAGTTGCCACGCGTCACCTTCCAGCTGTTTGGCGTCTCTGTAGAAGGGATCAATCCAAATTACTACCCAAACGGTGGCGACTTTGGCTTTGATTGTCACAGTATGGCAGCAGTCGGCGTTGCCCCTAGGTAAGGGTGTGTGTGACCTGCTCCACGCCGGTGGCTCATTCATAACGAGAGCCTGCAGGTTGCTGCTGTGCTACCGGACGTGTCCCCGCTTGAGGCTCGTTTTTCCTCCCTTTGATCACACAGACGGGCTGGATGCGTATCTTGCGACCTGTGGCCAGCTGATCATGCACGAAGTCCATTGCCCAAACATCATTTGGATTTACGGCCTCTTTACGGCCTTCGCGAAGCTTTGCCATCACACGGCGTTTTGGGGTCTTATTGCGCAACTGCATGCCCAACTCCTTGTAAACACGATACGTCTTCTTCGCGTTGATCTCTCAACCCTTCCGGCGCGGAAGCCCATGGACGCGCCGATAGCCGAACCGCACACGTGTCTCGCAAATCTCCTTGATCCGCTGTTCCAACGTAACCGCCCGATTGATACCGCGGTTTAGGTGGTGGTCCAGTTCCACGGCAGCAGATCGTGGATGCGGTCGAGAAGGTCTGCGAGGTAGGTTTGGGGGGCGAGGCCATTGCTTTGGTTGTTTCGATGCTCTTCATCGCACGTGCCAGGGTTTCCGCGCCGGTGTCGGCCCCTGCAAATAGCCAGTTTTTCCGGCCGATCCCAATTGGGCGCACCTCTCGCTCGGCGGCGTTGTTGTCGATAGCCACGCGACTATCCTCAAGGAACAGACAGACCGACGGCCAACGGCTAAGGCCATAGCGAAAGGCTTTTGCCAGATCGCTCTTGCCGGGGGTCCGCGTCAGTTGTTGTTCGGGCCAGAGTTTGAAGGCCTCAACCTTTGGCTTGCTCGACTTTTGACGTGCAGCAAAGCGCGTATTTGCTAGTTGACCTGCGATTTCGCGCTCGATGTCGTAGAGTGTTGATTGTCACTGAGAACTGGCCCGGTATGCCCGCCAAATCGTCACTGAGAATTGACCCATATGAACACGTTTCCCCGACGGATTCGGCCGCGGGATTTGGAGTGATCGACATGGGATTTTTGAGTGTTATCAAACGCGGGGCATTGCGTGGCAAAATACCAATCCGCGAGAATTCTTGGCGCACCGTGCTGTCTCGCAACACCATCAGAAAGTACCTGCGCCAAGGCGCTGTAGAGCCGAAGTTCAAGACGCTCAAGCGTCCAAGCAAGCTGGATCCCTATGCGGATCGGCTGTCTGCATGGCTTCTGATCCAGACTCGGAAGTCACGCAAAGAGCGGCGAACGGTGAAGCAGATGCATGCTGATCTCGTGAAGCTGGGATATGACGGCTTCTATGAACGCGTCGCGGCTTTTGCGCGGTCTTGGCGTGACGACCACCATCGCGCTGAACAGACGACGGGGCGCGGCACCTATGTGCCTCTGGTGTTCCAGCCGGGTGAAGTCTTCCAGTTCGATTGGAGCGAGGACTGGGCCAATATTGGCGGTGACAGGGTCAAGCTGCAGGTCGCCCACCTTGGACCTGTCGCACAGCCGAGCGTTTCTGGTGCGCGCGTACCCTCTACAAACCCATGAGATGCTGTTCGATGTGCACTGGCATGCTTGCCTTGTGTTTGGCGGCGTGCCGAGCCGTGGGATTTATGACAACATGAAGACGGCGGTGGATCGCGTGGGGCGCGGCAAACATCGCGACATCAATGCCCGCTTCAAAGCAATGGACAGCCACTATCTTTCTGTTGTGAAGGGCAAATTTGGTGCCCTGCGCAATGGCGCACCGTTCACGGAGATGCCGGATGCCTTCCGCCGTCTGCAGGATCACATGCTACTCAAGGACGGCGGTGACAGGGAAATGCTCGACATCCTCTCACTGGTTCTCCAGCACAGCGAGGCAGACGCCCTGTGCGCAGTGGAGCTGACACTTGAAGCAGGCGTCCCCACCGAGACACATATCCTGAACCTGCTGCACCGATTGATCGACCGCAGACCGACACATCACCCAGAGGTTGATCCGCCAGAAGCTCTGGCATTGCAGACATCTGCTCAGCAAGCTTTATGAGCGCACCAGCGTAATCATAACCAAAACCTCAGCTTCTCGGAATGGGCACAGGTCTTCGGTGACGCAAAGATGACCACCGCGCTCCTCGACCGCCTCACACACCGCTGTCACATCCTGGAAACCGGCAACGGCTGCTACCGCTTCAAGGCCAGCTCTGAAGCAGCGAGGAAAATACGAAAGGAGACCAAAACATTGACCACGTCATAGACAACGGCGCATAACTGAGGGTGGGTCAAATCTCGGTGAAAATACCGGGTCAGTTCTCAGTGACAATCAATAGGGTTGCTCACCAATTCGTAAGAAGCGTATCCATTCTGTCTCTGATAGCCACAGCTTCGGCCAAAGAACGCTCGCCTCGAGCGAGCACTTCGTTCAGAGCTGACTCATGAGTTGATCGCACGTTGGAAGTATCATCGTATAGCGCGTCACTTTCAACCGCACTATGGGAAGTGTCATCTAATGTCGGATTTACGATAACGTTCCCTCGGATAGTCAAAGCATTGGAGTCCTCTAAACCGGTTCCATTATCCATTTCGGCTGCTTGCAGTCCAGATTCTTGTTTAATCTCAGCAACGCGTTTCAGAAAATTATCCTTTCCGGAACCGTTCAATTCAGTGAACCAAGTTCGGTTATGAAGTGATGCAGAGACCGCCAAGATCTCTCCGCGTGTCGCGGTTTCAGCAACCGATGAAAGAGTTTCTTCAAACACGGGATGCAGTGAAGCGGGCAATAACTTAGTTTCGCTTTGCAGTTGGTCTAGATACGACAGCGCAGTTGTTGCCTGACCTTTCTTTGAAAGGCTCTGAGTGTAGAATGCAATTGCCTCCAGTTGGCTCTCTTGGTTTGGTGAATCCTTGATAGATGCCTCAATGAATATACGGTCCGAGAGGTCCAATCTAGAATTGGTGATAACTTCCAACACAGTGTCACCGAAATGTTCGTTTGCTAGCTCGCCTTGCCATCTACTCGGAATACCTGTCTGAGCTCTTTCGTGTCGAGCGCCCACTTGTTGGTCGGCGAGGGGGGGCCGTTCTATTGGGTCAAATTGGGTTGTAGATGAAACGCTTGCGCGTCCCACTGAGGCCAAAGCAAGTGATGCATCTTCAGGGCGGAAGATATCCGTGAATTTCTGCGCGATAGAAGGTGCCAGATGTGATCTAAGCGTAATTGGCAGGGCCGACAGCGTTCGCAGCAGGCTTTGAGCGTCGAAATCGTACCGAGTAAGTTGTGTGGGAGGCGCAGCCAAAAATGCCCAAACTGATGCCATACCAGAACAGGAAATAAACTCGATTGGATAGGCCGCATTCGGATTTCCTGGGGTGTCTACAATATCCGCAATTGGGTCTAGAAATTGAACGTCCGATTCTTTATTCGAAAATGTAGACAGAACCAATTTCGCCTCTGCGCCAAACCCGAGTAATAGGTAGGTATTGAAGAGTTCAAGCACAGTTTCCTCTGTGGGGTTATCAATTTCCGAAGCAAGATTCTTCATTGCAATCGCAAGCGCGAATAATTGTTCGCCGGGTTGCATAGAGGCATTTTTCAAATTCATGAAGTCCAGTGTAGGGCAGATGTCTTCTGATTTCATTGTGGCAGCAGATGTCGCAGGATATGCGTCGAGCGCATTGGAGATAACAATCCCTTGGTCTATGAGACTTGTTCCGCCTAAGGATCGTTCTTGGGGAGTTGGTGAAAGAATTCCACCCGCGACATTCTCAGAAATTGCACGAAGTATTTTGAAGTTTTTGGGTAGGGTTTTGGATAGTGCACCCGGCATAAATCCTACTAGTGATGGGGCCCGTTGCAGATCGATTGACTTCGTTGTGACGAAACCACTCGGCAGCGAACTGCTGGGAAGTGGCTCTCTTAGGTCACTAGCGGTTGAAGCAATAAGTCCACTATGTCTTGGTGTATTCAAGTTATCGCTGTCACGGACATCGACAACGAGTGTGCTTTGATCATGCGCGAATGCATGCATCTTGCACTTGCAGCTTGAAATAACTTCAAGTCCCTCTGAAGATCGAAATACATCGGTAATACGAGTTCTCGGAATGAATTCGAAAATAGAAGACAGATCAAATTGTAGCGCTCGCGAATTAGGTGGTGATACCAGTCGAACTCCAGATTTACTTTTCTCTATCTTCCAATTCTCAGCAGGAGAATCGAGGTAAAAAACAAGTCGCGAGAAGTTCTCGTGCTCACCTGAGCGCACCAGTATTTGAGCTTTAGCTGATAGCGGGCTTAGAGCCGTAATAATGGAAAGAAGTAGAGCAATTTTTATCATGCCGCACTCTGTTTGGTTGATTTAATTGCTTCATCAAGGTCTGTAAATGTTGGTCGCACATGGCCGGGCGCACTTTGCCTGCCTACTTCAATACAGATATTAGTTGGATGATTGTGAAGGTTGGCCACAAGAACTTCGCGAATAAGTTGATAAAAATAGTTATCTTCTTCAATAACAGTCTTCATGCGTGCGGCGAACGGACCGACTAAACCATATGCCAGAAAAACTCCAAGGAATGTACCGACGAGTGCACCACCAATTAGTCTACCAAGAACCTCTGGTGGCTGATCGATTGAAGCCATGGTCTTTATAACTCCCAGAACTGCGGCAACAATTCCTAGCGCGGGAAGCCCATCTGCCATGGATTGTAGTGCGTGACTCGAGTGCATTCGATGGTGAAAGGTCTCTTGAATTCGTTTTTCTAAAACCTCTTCTACCTGATGAGGATCATCAAAGTTCATTGCGGCTGACCTTAGGGTGTCACAAGTTAGTTCAACAGCCTCGGAATCTGATTGTATCTTTGGATACTTAGAGAAGATCGACGATGCTTTGGGGTTTTCTATGTGGAGTTCTAATTCTACAGGGTTCTGTTTTGCAAGCCTAATCAACTCGAAGAGTAGGCACAGTAAATCTTTGTAGTCATCCGGCCGCCAATTTGGACCCTTAAAGACCTTTCCAATATCCCCTATTGAATGCTTAATCGACGACTTGTCGTTTGAGATAGTGAATGCACCGATTGCAGCACCTCCAATCATAATAAACTCAAAGGGCAACGCCTTGAGTATTATTCCCATTTTGCCACCGGCAGCGATGTATCCGCCAAAAACCATTACAAAAACGATAGCGATGCCAATAATTCCAATCATGTTCAGTGTCCCGTCGTTTTAATTCCAGAAGAGAATTATCACATTATAGTCGATAGCTATTTTTGAGAGGGTTCGATATTTCTTCCTGCCATAACAACACTTATCGAGTAGGCGCTTTCCGGCTCCAGACTCGCAACAATATTCGCTGCTGTTTCAGGTTGCATGCGAGCAAGAAATCCAGCCGCGAAACTAGGCGGCATTTTTTGAAACACCTTTGCTGCATCTTTCGGCTTCATGCGTTCATACACAGATACCAACTGTGTCACGTCTTTTTCTGCTGCTGTTCTAGCAACGGACATCATTCCTTCTAGGTCCTGCTGCACATTAACCAGTTGCTCCATTCTCGATTCAGCTTCTTGCTTTAGTTCTTCAAGTCTCTTTCGACGCCATTCTAGTTCGCCCTCTTTTTTCTCAAGAAGGGCTTTGCGCTGTTCTAGGTCCAGTAGGATTTCATCGATTTGTGTTGCGCCAAATCCAATATCTGATTGGGGATACTCCGTCGTCCGCTCCATAAGGCCGTCCACCTCAAGGGCGATGGCTGTCGCCGTGCCTCCGGCGAGACGAATTGCAGCGGAGGTCACAAGCAAGGCAGCGATTATTGATGTTGTGCTTCCCCAATGGGGCCTTCGGCGTGGAACTCGGTTCTGTACGCTCATTCACCTGCCTCCATTCTGGCCGCTACAAGTTTTCTGCGTCGAAAAGTTGGCTGCGCTACGTCTGCTCGTGTAGGCGGTGGGATATCTGAGGAGACAGGGCTGATTTCTGCAACCCGCTCCAATAGCTGTCTGAGTTCATTGGACGCTTGTTCAGCTCGCTTCGCGCTTTCGTCGAGCGACGATGTTGATGCTTGCGCTTCGGAATTGGCACGTTCGAGTGCGCGGGTCATCTCATTGACTTCTCTTGACAGATTGGAAATCGCGCCGCCGACACCAGTTTCTAGATTTCGAAATTGATTGAGCTTTCGAGACAGGATCAGGCAGTAAAACGCAGCCCCAAGGGCGCCTGCTATGAGAAAGATGTCTGCAATAAGAGCCATTTTACACCTATGAAATCAGAAATTTGGTGACGAGTAGGCTTTTCACTTTGCCTTCGCCGACGGTCACCTGAATACGCCTGAGGAGTTGCATCCTTGTGCGAAGCAAAACGGCTGGATTTTCAATGTCGGCCAAGTCTATCGCACGCAGATAGGTGTTCATGACATCGAGTATTTTGGGCATCATTGCTGCGACGTCTTTTTCATATTCAGAGGAGACTTCAAGTTCAGCTTCCAAGCGCAGTTGGCGAATGGGGTTTGTCCGAGTCAGACTGATCATAAGGGGCTCAATCGGAACAAATGCTATCTCACTTGAAGCCTGCAAAGAGGGTCGATGGCCTTCTAGATCGTCGGAGCCCTCACCGCCAAGCGGGTTGGGAATCAACCCCGTGCTACTCAAGAAAAAACTCGCGCCACCTAGAATAGCTGCGCCCAACACCCCAAGAACAAGTGGTTTTCTAGATGCTGCAGGTGCATCCTGCGATTGGTCTGTCATGATTTGCTCCGAATCTGCCACCTGCGGATACGTAACATCATGGTGGCTAACCGATTGTTAAGCCGCGTCAGCGCATGGTGCTTGCAAGTTGGCGACCAACCACTCCTGGAAAGGGTTTTGATCGTGCAGAATGTTGCTGCCATTTGGTCCGCTCTAAGTATGCGGAAGAAACTTGTCGTAATAGTCGCAACCCTCGGCGTCTTTGCATCGGTTCTTGCTCTGTCTAGGATGGCCGCAACACCGACACTGGCCCTGCTTTACTCGGGTCTGGATGCGAAGCAGTCTGGCGAGGTCCTCCAAGAGCTCGAACAACAAGGGGTTACATACGCGATCCGCGGTGATGGGATATTTGTACCCTCAGGGATACGCGACAGCCTGCGCATGCAGCTTGCCGCAAATGGTGTTCCGTTGACCGGCGGAGCTGGTTACGAACTGCTTGACGGGCTGTCAGGCTTTGGGACGACGTCTCAGATGTTTGATGCAGCTTACTGGCGCGCCAAAGAAGGCGAGTTGGCCCGAACCATATTATCAAGCCCCGAGGTTCGTCAGGTTAGGGTGCATATAGCCAATCCGATGGGAGGACCGTTTCAACGCGGGGCAGAAACTACGGCGTCAGTAATGATAACGTCGAAATCTGGGTTAATTTCCAATTCTTCAGCTCAAGCTTTTAGCTTTCTAGTTGCTTCGGCTGTGCAGGGCATGCGCCCAGAAAATGTTGCGATCATCGATTCATTGTCTGGCCGGATCATCGGTCAAAACAATGCCGCAGGAAGCTTACAGAACGGGAGCGTGACCCAAGAAGCTACGCTCAAAAGAAGTGTTGAACGGCTCTTGACAGCGCGCCTGGGTCCCGGGAATTCGGTTGTGGAAATTGCAATTGATCCAGTCACCGAAACAGAAACGATCCGGGAACGTCGCCTTGACCCTCAATCTCGCGTCGCGATAAGCACAGACGTTGAGGAACTCACCTTTTCTGACCAGAACAGCGGCGGCGGCGGATCTGTTACAGTTGCAAGTAATTTGCCTGGAGGGGATGCTGCGCAACCGGGCGAGGGATCGCAAACCCAGAACTCTGAAACGCGTACAGTAACAAACTTTGAGATTTCGGAAATCACACGCGATGTCGAACGGCAAGCCGGAGCAATCAAGCGCCTGACAGTCGCCGTCCTTCTAAACAGTTCGGCCTTTGCGAATTTTGATGACACCGAACGCACTCCTTCGCTTGAACAGGAACTGAGTGACATTCAAGATCTCGTGTCCGCATCCGTAGGTTTTGATGAAGCGCGAGGCGATCAAATTTCAGTCAAGGCAATGATGTTTGAGCCTCTGGTCGCGCTAGGAACGTCCGCACAGGAAAACAGTTGGCTGTCGGTAATGAACACGAATTCAATGCAACTGATCCAATTGCTCGTCTTAGCCATCGTTACAGTAGCAATTTCTGTCTTCGTGGTGCGGCCAATTCTTGTCGGTTCAAGGGCTGCGCAGTTTAAACAGGAAGCACTTGAGAGTTTTCCCATTGAAAATGCGGAAGATCAACAGTTGGCGGATCGATTAGACTCAACCCAGTTTATCGCTCACCAGGGGACGATTCAGAATGTTTCAAGTGCAAGAACAAAAAACGGTGTACTTTCTCAAGAATCATTGGATATCACCGGGGTCGACGCTGACGGTGATGCCATGAAGTTAAAGACAGAAAAAATTGATACTATTTCACAATTGAAATCGCTTGTTGAGATGCGCCAGCCAGACACCGTTGAAATCCTCCGAAATTGGCTCGAGGACGATACATTCGAGGAGAGAGCTTGATGACCATTGTTTTGGTTCTAGAGGACTTTGATTCACCTCCGTCCAAAAGAGAGAATGAGGGTGAAATGGTTGCTGCGCAAGATCAAGAAAGCGACCGCCTCAGCGCCTTCGAAAAAGGATACAAAGCCGGTTGGGACGACTCCTCCAGCGCACTTTCAGCCGAGAACCAGCGCCTATCAGTCGACTTTGCAACAAACCTGACAGACCTTTCCTTCACATATCACGAAGCGCGCACCCATATTTTAAAAGGTTTCGAGAGTCTTTTAAAGCAATCGACAGAGAAACTGTTGCCTCAAATTGCGAAGGCGGCTCTCCCTCAACTGATTTGGGAACAAATCGAACACTTGGCTGAGACCTCTGCCTCGCGTCCCCTTACTTTGCTTGTTTCCCCCGAAGCTCGTGCAGATGTTGAGAGCATTCTACCAAAGGACACCAGTATTCCGATTGAAGTTCGGGAAGAGCAAACTTTGGCAGAGGGGCAAGTGTACCTTCGCTCTGGCGTGACGGAAGTGGGAATCGACACTTCTGCGGTGCTTTCAAAAATTGAAGTGGCTGTTAATGAGTTTTTCCAAACACAGACAGAGGAAAACAAAGCGCATGGATAAGACTCAAAGAGGCATGGATGCCATTGCAGCGGATTCCGTAAACAATTCTTTCTCTAAGCTGCCAATAGAGGTGAGGGTGACCGTTGGTCGTGCAAGGCCAACAATTGATGAATTGCTATCGATGTCTGTTGATTCCGTTCTTACGCTTGACCGCAGCTTATCTGATCCCGTTGAGTTATTTGTTGGGGAAAAACTCATTGCAAAAGGCGTTTTAGAGGAACTTGGAGGAAACGGCGTGGGTCAACTTGCTGTGCGTTTGTTGGAGGTCGCTAATGACAACGAACAGTTATGAAGGCCGATTTTAGTGCCGCGCCCTAAATCTTCATATTGCGCCCTGGTAGCCACCTGGCTTTTTATTTGCTGGCCGAACTTTGCCGAACCGCAAGGCTTAGGTGAGGTGTACCTTGGGCCCGATATGTTGTCGGCCCGCGCCGTGCAACTCTTCGTTTTGCTAACTGTGCTGAGCTTAGCGCCAGCCATCGCAATTATGGTTACAGCATTTCCTTTCATAGTTACAGTATTGGCAATATTGCGACAAGCGATTGGCTTGCAACAATCTCCACCAAATATGTTAATTGTAAGTCTTGCACTATTCCTCACCTACTTCGTAATGGATCCGGTTTTTCAATCAGCCTGGGAGGCGGGTGGTGCCCCGTTAATGAACGGCAGCATGAGCATTGAAGATTCATTTCATGCCATCTTAGGACCTTTTCGAAACTTTATGTTAGGTCGGCTGGATCCGGAAACCTTTAAAGCGCTTTCTGAATTAAGGAATGGTACACAGCTAGAATCTCTTGGTGCAGATTCCGCGCTCTCGATTATTATTCCCTCCTTTTTGCTTTCTGAGATATCTAGAGCATTTGAAATTGGTTTTCTTATCTTCCTGCCGTTTCTAATTATCGATCTGGTCGTAGCTGCTATTTTGATGTCGATGGGGATGATGATGGTTCCACCAGCAATCGTGGCGCTCCCTTTCAAACTAGCGTTTTTTGTGATTTCTGACGGATGGACACTTGTATCTGAAGCGCTGGTTCGAAGCTACTTTTAGGGTTAAGATTCACAACCAGAAGACCACGACAGCAGCGAGTGCGATGGCTGAGAGGAAGACTTTGGAACAGCGGTCATAGCATGTCACCACGCGTCTACAATCCTTGAGCCCGCCAAACATGATCTCGATGCGGTTGCGCCGTTTGTATCGGCGCTTGTCGTATTTGACTGTCGTCTTGCGCGGCTTTCGACCCGGGATTCAGGCGCGTATCCCTTTGTCTTTCAATGCTTCTCGGAGCCAGTCAGCGTCATAGCCACGATCTCCGAGCAGCCATTTGCCGTTTGGCAGGCCGCTGAGCAGCGCTGGTGCGCCGATATAATCGCTGATCTGTCCCGCGGTGACGAACAGATCCATTGGTCTTCCCTGGCTGTCACAGATTGCGTGCAGCTTGGTGTTCATGCCGCCCTTGGTGCGACCGAACAGACGACCACGCCCCCCTTTTTAGCGGCCATGCTGGTCGTTGTTCGATGTGCCTTGAAGTAATGACCTCAGCCGGAATACAGTACCGAGAGAAGGGAAGTAGTTCCAAATCCACCTGAGATACCTGTCAGCAAACTCAACGCAGGTGATGTGGCCAAAGATGCTTGGCCATTATTGATTTCATTCATCAACAAATAGCGGTTTCGCAGACTTTCTGCAGCATTGGGGTCGATAAAATCTGCGACTTCGGGAAGTCCAAATACTTCCTCCGACCTAGCTCTGAATACAACCAATTGCTGATCAATATCAAGCGCCGCAAAGGTTTCTGGCAAATTCAACGCGGTTTCGAACACTTCTCGCAACGGCGAACTGCCCATAACCCCATACCATCGGGCATCGGCGGATGACGAATTCTCCAAAACAGTTTCTAGCTCTCGCTCCAATCCCAATGCGAGCCGCAGTTCCGGTTGAACGTCCCCAACGGCGACCTCGAACGTTTGGTCTTCATAGGCGGATAGGATTTCGTCGGGAAATGACGACAATGCTGTGCGAGGCTCGCCTAATCCTCCAAACCCAAACGCCTTTGAAAGTGCTGCATAACGAGCGTCACTTAAGCGATTAGCCAAACTGTCATCGGCTATAACGCCTTCTTCTAGAACCTTGCGTATAAAGAACTTGTTGGAAACATCTTCTTGCAAACCAAAAGCGCTCAGAGCTACTTTCATAAGAGTAAAGTCGCCAACCAATTGTTCTGCCGAGCTTATATTGCCAATATTCTCGCGGAAATAGTTCATTTCGCGCTGAGCAACTGGCGAAGCATTCTGAAGCAGCTTTTGACTTTCAATAGTTCGATTAAGGAAGTTCCAGCCAGTGAGTCCTCCAACCGGCAGTAGGGGTTGAAAGGTCATGATGAAAGACCAGCTGCCATAAGCCTATCTTCCCGAGGGAGCAAAACTCGCAATGCCTTCAGTGCCGGGTAGAACTGGCTCTGTGTCACAAATCGAGTGGCATCAGACAAGAGTATTCGGCTATCCCTATCGGTAAAAACTTGACTCAATTGCTCTATTCCGACCAACAGTTGGCGTCGGGCCTTGGCGGGATTCGCGTCACCGGTCAGAACAAGTTGTGCAAGGTAACAAACGCGTCGTACCGGCGTAGTTACATCATCCGGATGGATGGCATCTTTAAGACGCAGGATATTTGCATTCGGGGTCACTATATTCAGGCGGCTTCGACGCTCGCCATTTTCAATGACAGCACCATTAATTAAAATTCGTTCGCCAGGACCCAGCTTAAGGACCAAACCGGTCATGTTGGTCTCACACTTGAGCGCAGACCGCCCATAACCGCGGTATTGACATCAATCAGAGCATCTACAGTGGCCTCGCGCTTTAGTACTTTCCGACTGTGCGCCACCGTAAACTCTGCAAGATAAAACAAACCAGCGCGCGTTTCTTGTGATAGCCTGTTTCCGCCACTGGCCACATCGGCGGCAAGCATTGTCCAAAGACGCCTATTATCGTGCACGGCCTTTGCCAACTTGACCGTTTGTGTTGGCGAAGGCACAGACGCCTGATTGAGCGCCCGCGTGACACGAACAAAGGCTTCATACTCAATACTTTTTGGGCATCGTACCGCTTGGTTTACCGGATCATAGGCCGTTCGAGCCCTATCAATGACGCTCACTGCGTGTCCCTCCATGGTGCTTCATTCCCGTTTCACGGCTATCGTGTGCTGAAAAGAGTGACGCCAGTTAAGGCGCCACCCGTATCTGTTAACGGAACAGTGAAAGCACGCTTTGCGGTGCCTCGTTTGCAATAGACAGTGCTTGAATACCCAACTGCTGCTGCACCTGAAGTGCTTGAAGCCGAGCTGAGGCTTCTTCCATGTTCGCATCGACCATCGAACCGATCCCCGTTTTCAGCGAGTCGGTCAATTTGGACACAAAGTTCGATTGGATTTCGACCTGCGCAGCGTCAGACCCGAAAGCTGCTGCCGCATCAATGGCGGTCTGGGTCAAAGTCTCAATTGACGACAGTGCGGCCTGAGCGTTAGCAAGGGAACTCACATCAAGGCCCGCCAGCGCACCAAGACCGCCTGAGCCGGCATTCGTGAATTGCCCCCCGACCTGCACCGATTCGGTGCCAGAGTTGGTGATTACCAAAGTGCCGCTGACCGAACTGTCATAGTCGACGGTCACGTTTTCCCCAGTCGCTTCGATCGCACTTTTCAGGCCCACCGCAATAATGTCTTCCGTTGTGGTCGAGGCCACATCGGAGGCCGTCACGGTGTAGCTTACTTCACTTTCACCAACACGCATCGTGATCTTGTCGCCGGCAGCGTAAGTCGGGTCTGCAATAACAACTGTACCACTATCGGCCGTACCGCCGGTTCCATCCAGTGAGAAGCCGAAAGCATCGGCGTCATCGGCAGCCACACCAGTTGTTCCAGTAAATGCGGCCTTAGCTGTATAGCCACCTGTCGACAGATCCTGCCCTGAAACTGTGATGTAAGACGCAGTGACATTCCCCGAACTATCGCGATCAAGCGACGATAGGACGTCAGTGCCCGATGTATTTCCGTCGACAAGATTCAAGCCGTTGAATTGAGCGGCACTGACAACCGAGGCGATCTGCTCTTTCAGAGCTGTTACGTCGCTGTTCAACTTTGTACGGTCCACGTTGTCGCCAGTAGCAGCTGCGACCTTTTCCTTCACTTGGATCAGCAAATCAGTGATGGTTTCGGCAGCCTGCTGAGCAACCGCTACGGTCGACTCACCAAGTGACAAGCTGTCAGAGATCGATTTGAAACCGCTAACATCTGATTCCATCACTTTTGAAATCGCCCAAACAGCAGAATTGTCCTTTGCGTCAGCCACACTTTTACCAGTGGCGATCTCGCTTTGCGTATCCTCGAGCCCCGAGTTAATCCCTTTGAGTGTTTGAAGCGCGACCATTGCGCTGGAGTTAGTCAGAATGCTGGACATGTCTATTCTATCCTGTGCTCAGGTGCTTTTGCACCTATTTAGATGAACCGCGCCTTTGCGCAGCACGAGTGTCGTTCTGACATGTGCGGATGCCTTCTCGATCCGCGCCATCCTTTCGAATGCCCTTCCTAGGTACCGCCCGACTTCCTAAGAGTTGGCTAAGGCACAGAAGTCATTACATTGCATTTTATTGAAATTTATTGGGTTTCAGAGAATTTTGGTGGGCTTCGACGTATTCACAAGAAGTTGGATGTCAAAAAATGTGGGCGGAAAGACTTGCCGGTCTATTGGTTGGCTGAGGCTATATATTTGCGACGGCGGCGCTTTCTGTGCGTCGTGCAAGCAGGCACGCTTCGGGCGAACCGAACTTTCTCTTCTGTTACACTCAAGATCACTTCCACGATGACAATGTAACGACGCACTGACAGTCGCCGTTAGGTAAACTCAGCGAAACAAAGCTCAGGAAAATTTCGAAGAAACGTGCATTTTCTGGGCCACGAGGCGTTCGGAAATACAGCGGTAAGGAGAAATTCTGCTAACTGGTTTTGGGAAAAAACGGCGTGGCTCGAAACGATCGTAAACTATATTGCGCGGTCATTGTCCTTGGCTTGAGCCCTATCGATGGTAACACGCCCCACGTTGAGGGCGTTCAGTCCATGACTAGCGCCGCAGATCGCAGGCCAGCGTTTCGGTACGTTCAACCAAGGGTCGCGAGGAGAGCCCGCATCAATTCCCGAGGGTCCTTTTCCATATTCGGCAGCAAAACGTCACGGACGGCGCGGTTAAGCGCTCTGTCGGCTGCGGCTGCACTCGCGTCTTCGTGGTCGACGGCAATCTCCAACGCCTCAACGGCATATAGAACGGCGCCCGGAACGTTGGCCACACCTTGCAGAAGCGCACTAAGGCCCATGTGTTCGACCTGATTATCGTTAGTTGGCGGCCCGACGAATGTTGGATCAAACCCCTCGACACCCCAAACCTGACTGGGTGTCAGCCCTTCACCGGTCGCGTACTGATGGATGTGCGGCACGCTGAAATGCCCCACAAACCCATGGCTAAAGAGAGGTCGGTGCGTGAGAGGGTTGTTGCGACTTGTGCCAGAAAGAAGCGCTTGCCAGATGAGAATGGTCGCCTCCCCGTCTGTTTTAGCATGAACTGCGTGCTCGGCCCGGGCTGCTTCCGGTAAGGATCGCACATAACTCCCAGCAAGCGGTAGAAGGGCCAGAGCGCCCTCCAATGCATCCGGCCGGGTGGCAAGAAACGCCCCATAAGCGTCGGACAAAAGATCGATGTGAATGGCACTTGCTTCAGACGCGAGAGCTTCGGTCAGGGAATAAACCGTCCAGCCGGCCTCAAGCAGTGCGGGTATCGAAACGTCCCAGAGCGAAGGCGGCAAGGATTGCCCGCGCAAGGTGCTGCGCGTGCTCAGTTCATCGATTGCGTCGGCATAGCCCAGAAGCGTGGCAGCGTCGACATGCCCGGCGGCAAGCCGTCCAAGATGATCGTCGACGCCAAGATCGCTTAGAACTCCGGTCGGGTGCAAACCGACCTCGAGAAGACGCGTTCGGATCACCTCGATATCAGCGTCAGTCGCGAGCGCCGCCACTTGGTTGCCGGGGTTGGTAATTTGCTCGATCGACAGACCTCCGCGCGATAGCAACCAAGACCCCGCGCCAATCGTCACGAGTGCAATGGAACCTAAGATGATGACCCATGACTTCATGGATGCCGTTCCTCACCGAAACCCTTCGGGGCATTGAGTGCCCGCGCCGCCACACGCGAAGCTGTCTCGATGCGATATTCACTTCTCGCGTAATCCTCGACCCCTTCCAACGCCGCGTCGATGATCGTGCAGTTTCCGGCGGCCCGCAGCATCGGCTTGCCCCAGAAGACCATGATGGCGTTGCTGTCCATCAAACCCGAATAGACTGATATCGCCGCGTTAGGCAGCTCGTCAAAAGCCGGCACATCCCAAAGGTAGTCGTGACACTCCGTCAGAACTTGCGTCCGCCGCTGGTCGAACGCCTGCGCCGGCATTGCCGTCAGCGCGAGGGTGGCGAAAAGGAGAAGGGGTTTGAGCATCTTACACCTCCTTTTTGCTCATTAAGGCCGCCGAAGCAGCGATGGTGAATGATGTCAACGGACGTCCAGAAGACTTCCGTCAGGCATCAGATACGGCAACCGCAGGTCGCTCGCGCAAGATGTGTCGATGGTGCTGCCCGGGGCTTCAAGAAATGCCTCGCCGATATCGCGGGCGCATTGGCTGAACAGCAACGCGCCGTGGCCAGCCTCGGGGAAAACGATGGCCTGACTGTTGGGCAAAGTCTCGGCCACCAACGGCCCCCAAGAGGACGCGGTCTGTGTGTCAATCTCGCCTGAAAAGACAAGGACGGGAAGGTCGGACGTTACAGGCTCCAGCCAGTTGTCGCGGGGCCGTTCCTCGAACAGATCGCAGATTGTGAACATACTCGGAACCGGGTCGGTCAGCGCAGATGCGAGCAGCGGCCCCATGCCAACGCTCTCGGTCGTTTTCACGAACCCTTCCGCCGAATTGAACCCATCGATAAAATCTTCTTGGCAGGCATAAAGAAGCAATTCGAACTCACCCTCTGCCACGGCCTCCAGAGTCGCGTTGTCAACCGCGATCAGATCGAAGACACGCGCAACATCGTCAGCACCCAGCAGAGCGATCATCGATGACAAGCGCGCGGCGGTGAGATCGTCGAAATGAGTCCGGACCAGATCGATCAGGGCACCCGCGCTTGGCGTCACGAACCGGAGGCTGAGGTAGTCGCGCGAAAAAGCGACCTGATCTGAGCGCTCCGGCAGGGCGGCAAGTGCGCGCTCCAACTCGTCATCGAAGTATTCGCCAAAAGTGACAGGCGCAGCTGCAGCGTCAATGTCTTCTTCCAATTGCGCCAGCATTTGGGCGGCGGTTCCCGACGCGAGCTCGATCTGATCCAGTGCATTCACGAATGCCTGCGCCAAGGCTTGCTCATCCGAGGTCAAGCCGATCGCCGCAGCCAGCGCGTCTTCGGCAGAAGGCTGCGGCGGGATGGCTTCTTGGAGCATTTGGCGCAACATCGTCACGTCTCCCTGCTCTAGCTGGGTAACGAGGGCCGGCGCGTAGGTCGTGAAGCCGCGAGTGGTCGGGTCGGCCCAGTTGTTCCGCGCCGCGGTGAAGATTGAAAAAAGCGTTCGCCCATCCACAGTGGTGCCATCCACCTCTAGCGGAGTGTCCTGCAATTGCTCAGCAAGATCCCAGAACCGTTGGGAAATTTCCGGATAAGCCTCTGCGCAGGTTGCATTCGCCTCGCACGGTGCAAAGGTATTGATAATCGACTGGCTGTGCGGCACGTAAAGCGTGTCATACAGCGCGACTTGTGGTGGGGCGACGCTGTCCAACACCACCGACCGCACTCTGTCGGGGGCTGTCCGCATCGTCTCCAGCGCCAGTTTGGTCCCGTAGGAGACGCCATAGATATTGTAGTCCCCATATCCCAATGCCGACATCACCGAGCCGACATCACGGGCATTCTGCGTCGTATTGAAAAGCGGCAAGTCAAAACCGCGCCCTTCAAGTTCGAGGATACACTCTGAGACGAGTCTGCCTTCAAGCTCTGGCATTTCGGCACCGGCAAGGCTGTCGGCGACGTCTTCAACGTTTTCCGCTAGCGTTTCAAAGCAATCCATATCCGGACCACTCGCATCGACGCCACGCTGGTCGAACGCGATGACGTCCCGGCGCCCACGCAGGTGATCGAAGAACAAACTGACGGAAGCCACAGACTGTACGGTCCCACCGCCGGGCCCCCCATGCAAGTAAACGACCGGATCGGCCACCGGCGCGAGAGAATGCGCACGGTACACAATGAAGGCGAGGTTAAGGCGATCACCGTCAGGACTGTCGTGATCCTCTGGCACTGATATCGTGCCGCAGACGACCGTCTGCCCGTCGATCTCGCTTGGTGCCACCGGCCGTGTGCATGGTGCCCGCGTGACCGGAAAGCGCGGATCGGGGCCACCGTTTAGCAGTTCCGGGAAAGTCGGTTCGTTCATCTCCCCGCCAAGCAGCGCCAGAAACACTGCCAAATACTGCTCTGGCGTCATTGGTGAACCTCGTGGACGACATATTGAAGCGAGACAACGGTACTACAGACTTTGCAAGGAATCCACGCTGATCCGTTTTGCGATCGCCACAACAGAGCTGTATCAGCTTTGGACCGCTGGAAAGTCCGGTCATCACGAATGGTGGGCTTTTCAAGCCAATCACGTACTTTCAACAACTGCCAATCAACAGTAAGCGTGAATGTCGAAGTTTCACCCATTTCTGAACGCTCTTGCATCAGTCGTTGCATGCGCGGCCAGTCAGCTTTCTCGCTTCCTGCAAGCGCCCTATCGGCGCAGAACGGTCTGTGCTCGGCCACTTCGAACGCCCCAGATGCTCTTTAAGAAAGGCTGAATGAAGTGTTGTCGCAGACGCTCGCCTCGACGCATGGGTCGGCACCCATCGCCGTCTTGTCGATGCGCACGGACGCGTGACACTGCATTGCGGCTGCGGGCTTTGCAAACCCTGACGCAGGCACGCCAATGGACTGCGCGTTGCCTTTCCAGATCGGAAGAAACACGAAGATGATCACAGCCTTCAAGTGGTCGAGGAAGGGCGGCGCGGATTGGACGATGCGTGGTCCCCGCACCTGGCTGACATCGCGGCTCGGCTTCCGAACGACAAAACCATGACCCTATGGCAATTCGCTCGACACACAGCCGGGGTCTTCACCTATACCGACAATGCCCCTGATGGAACGCCGGGCCTGATGGAAGGTGTCGTGACAGATCGCGCCGCGCTTCTGAGGCAAGTCGTCCCGCAGGACATGATCGATTTCGCGCAATAGACCCATTTTTTCGCATCCCTCAACAGGCTAGTCAGAAAAATGGAGTGGCTTTGACGAACGTGTGTTCCGTTTTCAGACGGCCAGAACCTAGGGATACGTTGGGGCGAAGCAGTGCTTCAGAACATTCAAAACTGGGCTGACAAAAAGCCATTGGCGGTCGCTAGCCTGTTTCTGCTCGCGGCAGCGTTATACTTTCTCGCACCAATCGTCTTTTCTGATCCGTCGCAATTATTCGGCCATGGAGGCAGGGATGTCGGCACCGATAGTTTCGCTCAGGTTCTCTGGCCTGAAATGAGACTAGCGGTCGCCATCATGTTGGCCGTCATGCTTGTCGGGATGGGCCGACGAACCGGGCTGACGACCTGGCCAAAAGCACCAGCGCTCCTTTTGACCTTCCCTTTTGTTGCATTCTGTATCTTCGTGATATTCACCCCCCTGCTTGTGAACAGGACTGGCCTTGATGGTGTCACGCTTTCGCCGTCAGACTGGAAAAGCATCTGGACCACTTGCATCGTGGCGGTGCTGGTGGGCTTCTTTGAAGAACTCCTGTTCAGGGGTATACTTCTTCGATCCTTGATGACCCGCATGAATGCTGCGCTGGCCGTGATTGTCGCTGCGATCGTTTTTGGCCTGTTTCACTATGTGAACTGGGTCAGCGGGCAGCCCCTCGGCATCACCACAATGCAGGTCCTTGGCGCGATGGCGGGTGGCCTTCTCTTCGGTGCCATCGTTCTGTGGACGGGATCGCTTTGGCCTTCGGTTTTCCTGCACGGCCTGTGGGATGCAAGCGTGTCTGTCTCTCAGACGCTTCAGCTTGACCTTTCCCCCAAAGGCGAGGTGACCGAGGTAACCCTCGATCCGCTCTCTGTCCTGACCAACCCGGAATTTGTTTACGGCGCACTCCTGTTGGCGGTATGGCTGCTCGTTGACAGTCGCAGGCGGCGCACCGGAACAAAGTGAATTGATGCCCTAATGTCTGAAGCATTGTTCAGAGCGACGCAAAGAGCACGATCAGACGGCGGCAAACGACTCATACCTCGGGAAAATCAACGCAATCTCAAAGCCCCGATAATATTGCAGCCTTCGATAAATCAGCGCGACCATCGTTTCACCACACAGCGTCATGTCAGACTTGAGCGCGACCATCGTTTTACAATCTACCGCCCAGTCTGACGAGTCCACCGAAACGAAAAGATGAAACGCGCCGATGTTCTATGGGCTCGTGTCATTGCTCGAGTGCAGCCAGCCCAGATGTATCAATACCGCTCATGATGTCTCTGGCGTCGATACCGTCTGCGCCGTGGCTACTATTCATCCCCGCAGCGATAGCCCCACCAATGGCAATAGCAGTTGCTTCGTTCTGGCGCTCCTGACCCCGACAACTGAGATAACCGTAGTCCCACCCCGTTCGATAGTCACCATTTGATGAATAGGCACCGTCGTCCAACGAACGCTGGGCCACAGGGTCGCCGCCCGCACGTTTTCCGCTGGGACACCCGTCATGGAATCCTGCAACATACGCCGCTGAATAGCCGTGCTGACGCAGCGTTTCCTCGCTCCTTTGCTGAGTTGCGCAACCTACGAGCAGCGCCCCAGCCGACAAGATGACAATCCTTTTCATCATTCGCTTTTATCTCTTTCCGCTGCGGATACGGCGTAGAAACCGTCATCTGCTCCATTTTCAAGACGATCAATCCACGGCTCGTCAATCGTGGGACGCCATGCTGCTAAGACCTGACGCACCAAACCAGATTTCACAGAAAACACTTTACCGCGCCCTGTAAACTAAACATTTGAGCATCGTGCAGTATTTATACCGTTGTGCTTGGGCCGGACCTTGGCCGCGCAGCGCATGACCCCCCCGGTCTGGCGGCAAGTGCCACTGACGATCACAGTTTCCAATCGAATGCGTGGCTGCACGCATTAACCTCCTGTCGCGAGGGTCCACCACATATCTTAGACGCCAAATTGTTTCAGCTTCACACTCGCCGAAGGGTTCGCGAAACGTTGGGCGTTTTTGTGCGGGCCCCGCAGCTTGAGTAGTGGCCGGTTCCACCATCAAGGCGCTCAACTTCGCCCAAGCGCCGCATAGCAGCCTTCAAACCTTCACCGGCAGCCTCGGCGAGGCGCTGATTCGATCTGGATCGCGCGAGAATACGCTCGACGCGCGCTGTGCCTGATTCCCGGCCCGGCAGGGATGTGGCGAGACTCATTTTCTCAAGATTCAACTCCTCAAGAGCCTCGAACCGACCTGCCAACAAGCTCGTTCTTTCCCGCTCAAGATTTACCTCCAAAAGCGTCAACGGATCTTTCATGGCACCGCTCATTTCTCACGCGCCTTGAGTGCTTGAAAGATGGACTCGGCAAGGCCGATCCCACCTGCCTCAGCCATTCTTTCAGCCTGTTTTTCTCTAAGAAACGATCCAAATTGCTCTTCACCTTCACCGCCAGAGAAACCAGATTCTTCGCTGCCAATACCAACATTTCGACCGAGCCCGGCATGCTTCAACATTTCAGACAGAAACTGAGATTCGAGTTTGATCGCAACCTTTCTCAAAGCTGTATCCGGGGCACGGTCTGTGATCTGACCGCTGGTGGTTTGCAGCGGCGTAGTCGCAGGGCTTGTCATGATTTGCATAGGAAACTCCATTCTTTGGACCGATGCGCCAACATCGACCATGTCTGGTAAACATTCGGTAAGGCTGTTGCGCGATTGTTTCAAAAAGCGAACGCAGGATTCCAGATGCAATCAGAAATACCTCAGCCACCCATGCGAATGGCCGCGCCACATCGGCTCGACGGTTCCCAAACCGTTAAACCCACCGTACCCGAGCCTGAAAAACCGGCCGATGATGCCGATTTCGGCTTGGCATGGCTTGGGACAAACACTCCAAGTCCAGAAGGCCAAACCCCAGTCACGATGGAGTATGCGCCCCGCACCGCACCGCCACATTGGGCGAACGCTGCAACTGTCGAACATTCCAATGCGAGACCACAAGGCGATTCGCCAGCCGTTTTCGGGCAAATGACGCCTGAGTCGGGCGACCAGGTCACACAGTTGACCGCATCCGCACCAACGGCTGGGGCACACTCGAAAAATGAAAATGTGCCGACCGCAGAATTCGCCGCGGTCCACAAATCTCAACTGCCTGAAAAAACTGCCGCGCCGGCCGTGCCGCCCCCCGCCACAGAAACCGCAACCACAGGTGCACGTCCTGACGCAAATCCAAACGCAGCGCTCATTTCACAAGGCGCGTCACCGCAAGCTGCATCCGCGCAAGACCGGACCCTGCGCTCCGGAGCGCAGAACCTAACTCCACACTCCGCATCCAGTGAAGAATTAAGAGGAAATTCAACGCCAAAACCCGAACCATCAGCTCGTCAGGTAACACCCGCCGTCGCTCTCCCACAAACGACTGCGGTTCCGGCACCCCCAGAAAAAACGTCGCTTCCCGGCGATTTTGAAGTACATGACGCAGCGCTAGAAGACATTGAATTTCGCCATCTGGACAACGCCAAATCAGACCAAATTCGAACTGAAGCCCCAAAACTCGACACCGTTCGCAGTGAAATGGGGCGCCATGCCAGCACGCAGATTGTGGATGCCGTTCGCCAAGGTCGTGACGGCGTAATTGAGGTTTCTCTCAGCCCGGAAGAACTGGGCCGGGTGAAACTGACTTTGACAGGCAATGATGGGCAGATGCATGTCTTTGTGCAGTCCGACAGGCCCGAAACACAGGAATTGCTCAGGCGCCACATCGCCCAACTGCAGCAAGATTTCCGTGATCTCGGCTATGCTGATGTTTCATTTGATTTTGGCAATTCGGAACAACGCAGCGGGCAATTTGCGGAAAATAGTCCTGAGGCATCCGACTCATATGCGGAAACACACCCAAACTCCGAAACAAAAAACCCGGCAAGCTCTGACGCATCTCGTTCTCGCACGCTTGCCACCGCAAACCTGGATCTGCGGCTTTAAAAAAGGATTAGATGCATGGAAATTTCAAGCACAACCACTGCTGCGACCCAGTCCACAACGACATCTGCGACCGATAACAGCAGCGAGTCGGCGCTGAGTTCAGACTTTGAAACGTTTTTGAAGATGCTCACGACCCAAATGCAGAATCAGGACCCGCTCAACCCGATCGAATCTTCCGATTTTGCGGTTCAACTCGCGACGTTTTCCGGCGTGGAACAGCAAGTACAGACCAATAATCTGCTGCGCGGCCTAGGTGCCGACAGTTCCCTTGGCGGGCTTTCGCAGCACGCCTCTTGGGTCGGGATGGATGCTCGTGTTGACGGTCCGATCTATTTCGGCGGCTCCCCGGTAGACGTGTACTACGACCTTCCGCTGGATGCCGCGTCGGCCGAACTGATCGTGTCCGGGCCGAGTGGCCAGGAATTGCACAGATCTTCGATTTCCGGGGCAGGCCCGCTGGCATGGGATGGTGTTTCACCAACGGGCACACAGCTCTTGGCGGGAAGCTATAACCTGTCCATAGAAACCCGGACCCTATCTGGGCAATCGGAAACCTTGCCGGTCAGCAGCTATGCCCGCATCACCGAAG
Organism: Meridianimarinicoccus aquatilis; assembly: GCF_004358675.1. Taxonomy (GTDB): domain Bacteria; phylum Pseudomonadota; class Alphaproteobacteria; order Rhodobacterales; family Rhodobacteraceae; genus Meridianimarinicoccus; species Meridianimarinicoccus aquatilis. The sequence continues at coordinate 45,090 of NZ_SMZO01000025.1, forward strand.
TTCAATCGGGAACAGATGGTCCGTTGGTGGTTCTCGACAGTGGTGAAATTGTGTCCACTTCGGGCATCACCGCTTTGCGAAACGGCAGTTGACTGCCTGCCTCGGCGTTCTCAAATCCGCAGCATCCGGGTTTTTGCCTTGTTCGGACCCGGGCGCCAAGGGTACTGCGGACGCGTAATGTTGGGCCAGACAGGGCACTTTTCATGGGGCACATGGATGGCCTAAGACGCAAGGGTGCACTCCCACCTCACCTTCGAAAGCGGCTTTTCGTGCGCCTCGGCATTCCTGCCAACGTACAAGTCGAGCAACTGACAGGTGGGCGCAGCGCCAAAAGTTACGTGCTAGCCGACCGCAAGAACCCGCTGGTGCTCAAAATTGCCCAGACCAGAACGGGCGATCCTCTATTCCCAATTCGCCCCCGAGTCGAAGCGGCCGTGATGCAAAATCTTGCACCGAGAGGGCTTTGCGCACAGCCCGTAGATGCCTTTGCATACGGTACGGCCCAATGTCTGATCTATCACTACCTTCCGGGAACGAGTCGTGCGGTCCCTGGTCCGGCCCTCGCCCGCCTCCTGCGCAAAGTGCATGAAACGCAGTTCCCTCATCGGCATACACTCCCACAAAGCGCAGATTTGCCCGCACCATTGATCTTAAGGGCCCGTGCCTTCCTCGCTGATCATCCAAACGCCCAGAACCTTATGGACGCGATTCACAGCGCGTCTCAACGTTCAGCAACAGCGGGGCAATCGTTGCTACATGGCGATCCGGTCCCCGGCAATGTTGTTATGAACGGATCACATCCGATGCTGATCGACTGGCAATGCGCCTGTCTCGGCGACCCGTCTCGCGATATTGCCATCGCAATTTCACCAGCAATGCAGGTGATCCATGACAGACCACCACTGTCGCACGATCAAATCCAGGTTTTCCTCAACGCATACGGGAGGCCAGACCTATCCGAACGGGTGAAAATGCTATCACCCGCACGGCACGCAGCAATGATCGGTCACTGCCTGTGGCGCCTCGACCAGGGCGATACGGCCTATGCCAACGCGCTTACGGCAGAGGTTGCGGCACTCGAAAACTCAGTTCTGGACCATGCGCTAAAGCAGGAATAATTCCAACAGACCAGCCAGCCCAAGCCCGCCGAACACCCCGACGCCTGCCCAAAGTCCCCGAGTTTTCCAAGACGCCCGCACTGGGGGCTCCGCAGGTTTGCCGCTCTCCAGCAACGCTTGCTCAACCAAACGGGGCAGTCTTGGTCCGAACCGAGACAACACCCTCGCAGTGCGTAACAGATCGCGCGCCGCGGCGCGCGGGCCCACATTCTTGGTCACATAGTCTTCGACGACGGGGCGCGCCGCGTCCCAGATATTAATATGCGGGTTCAGCGAACGGGCGACACCCTCCACAACCACCATCGTTCGTTGCAGAAGAATCAGTTCAGTGCGCGTTTCCATCCCGAACCGTTCTGTCACTTCGAACAGATAACTCAGCAGGCGCGCCATAGATATGCGGCTGGCATCCATGCCGAAAATCGGCTCACCAACGGCACGCAACGCACGGGCAAACTCGTCGATATCGCGATCCGCAGGAACATACCCGGCTTCGAAATGCACTTCGGCAACACGGCGATAATCCTTTCGGATAAAGCCAAAGATAATCTCGGCATAGACGCGGCGCGTGTATTCGTCGATCCGGCCCATGATCCCGAAATCAATTGCAATCAGATCACCGTTTGGTGCGATCTTGAGATTCCCCTGATGCATGTCCGCATGGAAATATCCATCGCGCAAAGCCTGCTTCAGGAACAGTTGCAGCACCCGCATGCCCAATTCTGAACGGTCAAGCCCGGCAGCATCAAGCTTGGCAGTATCGTTGGCCGACACACCATCGACCCAATCCAGTGTCATGACCCGCCTGCCAGACAAGGACCAATGCACAGCCGGCACACCGAACTGTGCGTCATCCGCCGTCGTTGCTGCAAATTCCGCCGCCGAGGCCGATTCGAGACGCAGGTCCAGCTCGCCCATGACCACGCCCTCAAAATGACGGATCACATCAAGCGGGCGCAGGCGCCGGGCAGACGGGGCCAACATGTCGATCACCGACGCGATCAGATAGAACGCGTCAATGTCCTTACGGAATGCCTTTTCAATGCCCGGCCGCAGAACCTTGACTGCGACCTTTTCATGGGTCGATCCAATTCGGGCACAATGGACCTGCGCAATAGACGCTGCTGCAACCGGCTCCGAAAATTCGGAGAACACTGTGTCCACATCGATACCCAATTCGCGCGCGACTTCTGCCTTGGCCTCTTCCACAGGGAAGGGTGGCAATTTGTCTTGCAGCACGCTCAACTGCCGTGCCAGCGCGTCCCCGACCACATCCGGCCGTGTCGATAGTATCTGCCCAAACTTGATGTAGGCCGGGCCAAGAGCGGTCAGGGCCCGTGTGACCGGCGGCACGGCTGGATCGCCCTTCAGACCAAGTGGGCTAAATGGCCAACCAAGAATGCGCGCCAGCAATCGAATATGCGCCGGCGCCTTCATCGCATCCAGTATGACCCCCATCGCGCCGGTCCGCTCCAGCGTTGCGCCGGTTCGGACAAGCCGCCAGATATTATGCGGGCCGCGCACTTACAGTTTCCAACCAGAATGCAGTGCCGCGATGCCAAAAGACAGGTTGCGATACTTCACCTGACCGAAACCCGCCTCGCGGATCATGGCCGCAAACGTCTCTTGATCGGGAAACTTGCGGATCGATTCCACAAGGTACTGATAGCTGTCCCGGTCATTGGCGATTACCTCGCCCATGCGCGGGATCACATTGTAAGAATACTTGTCATACGCCCATTGCAGAGCGTCGTTGGGGATCTGACTGAACTCCAACACCATCAACCGCCCGCCGGGGCGCAGCACGCGGTACGCTTCTGACAACGCATCTGCGATCCGCGTCACGTTCCGGATGCCAAAAGAAATCGTATACACATCGAAACTGTTATCCTCGAACGGCAACGCCATGGCATCCCCGACAATCCAATCGATTCGGCCTGCCATCGCTTCAGCTTCTGCGCGGGTGCGCCCAGCCTCGAGCATGGACGCGGTCAGATCCAGTACCATCGCCTCGGCCCTTGGTGCGCGCTTGAGAAACCGGAACGCGATATCGCCGGTGCCGCCTGCCACATCCAAAAGCCGCTGGCCCGGACGCGGCGCAAGCCAGTCCATCATCGCGTCCTTCCAAAGGCGGTGCACCCCAACCGACATGACGTCGTTCATCACGTCATACCGCGACGCAACGCTGGTGAAGACGCCCTGCACCAACCCGGCCTTGTCGGCCTCGGGCACATCGCGATTGCCAAAATGGGTCGTGCGGTCAGGGTTCGTGTCATTCATGGTCTTGCCGTTCTGTTGCCTGCCCTTTCTTATAGGGCGCTGCCTCGCCGATACAACGCGGGGCCGGGGATTCCCATGCCGCAGGAGCCATCGCAATGCCAGAACTTCCCGAAGTTGAGACCGTGCGCTGTGGGCTAAGCCCAGTCATGGAGGGCTTCCGTATCGATCAGGCCGATATTCGCCGCCCCGACTTGCGCTGGCCATTTCCCGAAAACATGGCAGACCGATTGACTGGCCAGACCGTTTTGCGCCTGAGACGACGGTCAAAATACATTCTTGCCGATCTTTCGGGGGGCGAGTCGCTACTGATTCACCTTGGGATGTCGGGGCGGATGCTTATTTCGCAGGCAGATGTGCGCAGCGCGCCAGGAATTTTTGTCCACGCCCATCCTGCCCCTGAAAAGCACGATCATGTGGTCCTCGATATGTCTGGCGGAGCGCGGATCACCTTCAACGACCCCCGCCGGTTCGGGGCGATGGACATGGCCCCCACCCCGGAAATTGATGCCCACAAGTTACTCACTGGGCTGGGGCCTGAACCGCTTGGAAACAGCTTTGACGAGCCATATCTGATCGCCAAACTGAAAGGGCGCAACACGCCGATAAAATCCGCGCTTCTCGACCAACGGATCGTCGCGGGATTGGGAAATATTTATGTCTGTGAAGCGCTTTACCGGGCCGGTATCGCACCGACCCGCAAGGCGGGCCGCCTCAGTGCAGCACGCGCCGCCAGCCTCGTTCCCATTATCCGCGACGTTCTTGGCGATGCGATAAAAGCGGGCGGATCGTCCTTGCGCGACTACCGTCAGGCCGACGGCGAATTGGGGTACTTCCAACACAGCTTTCGCGTCTATGGCCGCGAGGGCAATCCCTGCAACACAGAAGGCTGTGACGACACCATCCGCCGGATTGTGCAATCAGGCCGCTCCAGTTTCTACTGTCCGACCTGCCAAAGATAACTTGTACGGTGTGAGCGCAAACTGCTAAAGGCGAAGATTGCTGCAACAAGAATGGCTGGACCTTATGGCGTACGAGACGCTGATCGTCGAAATTGAAGACCACGTCGCGCTGATCAAGCTTAATCGCCCCGATGCGATGAATGCTTTGAACGCTGCGCTGATGTCCGAATTATGCGATGCCCTTCGTGGTATCGAGGAAAACGACAAAGCACGGTGCACCATCATCACCGGAACGGAAAAGGTCTTTGCCGCCGGGGCCGATATTTCGGAACTGGCAGAAAAGAGCTTCACCGACGTTTTTTGCACCGATCATTTTGGGAAAATTACGCGCGCCTTCAGGAACCATCGCAAACCGATCATCGCCGCTGTGTCGGGCTATGCATTGGGCGGCGGGTGCGAGTTGGCCATGATGTGCGATTTCATTATCGCTTCGGAAACCGCAAAATTCGGGCAGCCAGAAATCAATCTCGGGGTCATTGCTGCGATCGGCGGAACCCAACGCCTGACCAACGCTGTTGGCAAATCAAAAGCGATGGACATGCACTTGACCGGCCGGTTTATGCTCGCCGACGAAGCGGAGCGGTCTGGCTTGGTCAGCCGCGTCGTTCCCGCAAAGAAGCTGATGGAAGAAGCCCGCGGCGCTGCCCTGAAGATCGCAGACAAGTCGCGCATGACCACGATGGCCGTCAAAGAAGCGGTCGACCGCAGTTTCGAAACACCACTCTCGGAAGGGCTGCTGTTTGAGCGGCGGCTTTTCCATTCTCTTTTCGCCACCGCAGATCAATCGGAAGGCATGGCAGCCTTCCTCGAAAAGCGGGATCCTCAGTTCCGCGACAAGTAACCAGCTTAACCGCAGTCAGGGAAATATGCCCGGCTCCGGTTGACTTGGCGGCGACTCGTCCGTAAAGAGCCGTCTTTATCGGAATTCACCCCAAACTTGGGAAGACACGTCATGGCTAATACGCCCCAATCCAAAAAGCGCGCGCGCCAGAACGACCGCCGCAAGGTCATCAACTCGGCGCGTCGCTCGCGCATCCGGACTTACCTCCGGAAAGTCGAGGAAGCGATTGCGACCGGCGATCAGGCCGTCGCGGCAGCAGCTCTGAAAGCTGCACAACCTGAATTGATGCGTGGTGTCACCAAAGGCGTGCTGCACAAAAACACGGCATCTCGCAAGATGTCGCGTCTTTCAGCACGCGTTAAGGCAATCGCCTGAAGCTACGGCATTTGAAGCTACGATAGACGGGCGCGTTTTTCGCGCCCGTTTGCGTGCGATATGACCAAACGAAAGCCACACGCAGAGATAATTTCCAAGCCTCTGTTTTGAAATGACTAAAAATCAAATTCAGATTCGGTCATGCATATTCGATGTGTCAACGAGTAAGTTCTATTGCGGAAATTGCCCCCCGATTGGTAGTGTCTCCAAGCGATTCACATCGTCTTGGGGGACACAGAGAAGCGTGGCAGACCACTTCGTGTAACAATAGGCCTAGTGCCATAGTGTTACTGAATACCGGCCTGACGACTGCTTTTCGAAACCGGAATGCCAGAGGGGTTTGGCAATTTCCGGGAGGGGCTCAAGCAGAGCAATCTGCTTGATACCTTGTCCAAAACTACATGCCCGACCCGGACGGTGCGCCTGCCAGCGCACCCACTCCGGGCGCACCGACCGAGCCAAATCGGTCATGCGGCAGCGAACCCGTTTTGCGGGGCTGTAAGGTCGTGCCAAGTCGCGTGCATTGTGGGAACAGGGGCAAAATGGCCGGAAATCGCTGGCTACAATAAGAATGGCATGTAAATGACGCATGAAACTTGGGGCGAAGTGCAAGACGCGTTGCTGCACTCAATCGGCGAAAACAACTACAAAACCTGGATTCGCCCGTTGGAATTTGCAGCCCTTGAAAATGGTGTTGCGCATTTCCGGGTTCCGACAAATTTTATCGGCAACTGGGTAAACCGCAATTATTCCGACCAGATCTTGCGCCACCTGCACACCGCAGGCGCAAGCGTGCGCCGGATTGAATTCAACGTGTCGACCGGTCGGGACGCCGCACCGCAACCACCTGCCCAGACCAAAAGCACTGCCGCCCCGGCTATCACCACCGGTACAGCCATCAGCCCAGACACCGACGACGCCGACATTCTCCCCGGCGCAACACTGGATACGCGGTTCACGTTTGATCGTTTCGTGGTCGGCCCGCCGAACGAATTGGCCCATGCCGCGGCCCGCCGTGTGGCCGAAGGTGGCCCCGTCACCTTTAACCCGCTGTTTCTTTACGGGGGCGTTGGCCTTGGCAAAACGCATCTTATGCATGCCATCGCCCACCACATGCGCCAACGCGATCCCTCCCTTCGGATCGTCTATTTGTCGGCAGAGCAATTCATGTACCGGTTCGTACAGGCCCTGCGTGACCGGGACATGATGACCTTCAAACAGATTTTCCGATCCGTGGATGTTCTGATGGTGGACGATGTGCAATTCATCGCCGGAAAAGACAGCACGCAAGACGAATTCTTCCACACCTTCAATGCCTTGGTGGATCAGCAAAAGCAAATCATCATCTCGGGAGACCGCGCCCCCGGCGAAATGGAAGGGATCGAAGACCGCATTAAATCGCGCCTTCAGTGCGGCCTTGTCGTCGACCTGCACCCGACCGACTACGAACTTCGCTTGGGCATTCTACAGCAAAAGGTCGACTTCTACGCAGCGCAGTACCCCGGTCTGGCCATAGCGCCCGGTGTCCTTGAATTTCTCGCGCATCGTATCTCAACCAACGTGCGCGTGCTCGAAGGCGCGCTTGTCCGACTCTTTGCCATGGCCAGCCTCGTGGGCCGCGAGATCACCATGGACATGACACAAGACTGCCTTGCCGATGTGCTGCGTGTGTCCGAACGCAAAGTCACCGTCGAAGAGATCCAGCGCCGCGTGTCCGAACACTACAACATCCGCCTGTCTGAACTGATCGGGCCAACCCGTGTGCGCAATGTCGCCCGCCCGCGCCAGATCGCCATGTACCTGAGCAAAAGCCTGACCAGCCGATCCCTGCCTGAAATCGGGCGTCGTTTTGGCGGGCGTGATCACACCACCATCATGCACGGCGTCAAACGCATCGAAGACCTGCGCGTCCGGGACAGCCAGGTTGCCGAAGATCTGGAATTGCTGCGGCGCGCCCTTGAAGCCTGAGACCTCTGAAAACCTGCGTACAGGCCATCAAATGGGGCTTGTACGCCGGCAAGAATCAGATAGCGTCACAGTCCCTTCAGTCTAAAGGATCGTCGGCATGAAACTGAGTATCGAGCGCGGCACACTGCTTAAAGCCGTGTCACAAGCCCAGTCGGTGGTTGAACGGCGCAACACTATTCCCATCCTTGCCAATGTGCTGATCGAAGCCGAAGGTGATCAGGTTCGCTTCCGTGCGACCGATCTCGACATCGAAGTTGTCGACAATGCCCCTGCGCAAGTGCATCAGGCCGGGGCAACCACCGTTTCCGCAGTGACCTTCCACGAGATCATTCGCAAAATGCCAGACGGCGCACTGGTGGAACTGACCGCTGACAGCGCGGCAGGTCTGCTCCATGTCGCCGCCGGCCGGGCGAAGTTCAAATTGGCCACCCTGCCAAAAGAAGACTTCCCCGTCATGGCCAGCTCAGAATACACGGCGAATTTCACCGCCGCCGCCGGGGTTCTGCGCCGCCTCTTCGACAAGTCCAAATTCGCCATTTCGACCGAAGAAACCCGCTATTACCTCAACGGTGTCTACATGCACGTCGCCGATAGCGGTGGGGGCGACCTGAAACTGCGCTGTGTGGCAACGGATGGGCATAGATTGGCCCGGATCGACGCCCCCCTGCCCGCCGGGGCCGATGGCATGCCCGGTGTGATTGTTCCTCGCAAGACCGTGGGTGAACTGCGCAAACTGCTGGATGATGATGAAGCGGAAATCGCAGTGTCCGTGTCAGAAACCAAGGTTCGCTTTGCGACGCCGGGTCTGACTCTGACCTCAAAAGTGATTGACGGCACATTCCCGGATTACACACGCGTCATCCCCGTGGGCAACACGCGTAAGCTCGAAGTAGACGCGGCTGATTTTGCCCGCGCCGTTGACCGGGTCGCGACTGTTTCGTCGGAACGCTCCCGCGCCGTGAAAATGACACTGGACGAAGATCGCCTGACCCTTTCCGTGACCGCGCCCGATGCCGGCGCTGCCGAAGAAGAGCTCGCTGTCGCCTATGGCGATGATCCGCTCGAGATTGGGTTCAACGCAAAATACCTTCTGGAAATCGCCGGTCAGGTGGACCGCGAAAATGCAACTTTCCTGTTCAACGCCTCTGGCGACCCAACCTTGATGCGCGAAGGGGATGATGACAGCGCCGTTTACGTTGTCATGCCCATGCGGGTCTAAAACGCCCCGGCACTTTTGCGCGCATTCGGCCCCGCCCCTGCGCGGGGCCTTTTCATGTTCTCCGCTATTTCACCCGACCACTGGCCATTACGCCACCGCCGCGCTAGGCCCATCTCATGCGCCTCGCAATCACTCGCCTGACCTTATCCCAATTTCGGTCCCATCGCCGCGCGGCGGTGGTGTGTGATGGTCGGCCCGTGGCTATCCACGGCCCGAACGGCGCCGGCAAGACCAACCTGATCGAAGCCGTATCGCTGTTGTCGCCCGGCCGGGGCCTGCGGCGCGGTGCGACCACGGACTTCGCACGCAAACCCGATCCGGTCGGTTGGCGCATCGGGGCCGAGATGCTAACCCCCACCGGCCAGCACGACATCGACACCCGCGCCGAACCCGGCGCAGCGCGCACAACCCGGATTGACGGCAAGACAGCGCCCCAAACCGCCCTTGGCCGCATTGCTCGGGTGCTGTGGCTGACCCCAGCGATGGATCGTCTGTGGATCGAATCGGCAGACGGTCGTCGGCGTTTTCTTGACCGGGTCACGCTCAGCTTCTTTCCCGAACACGCCGAAACCGCCCTGTCCTATGAAAAAGCCATGCGCGAACGCAATCGGTTGCTTAAGGATCAGGTGCGCGACGGCCGCTGGTATGACGCGCTTGAACACCGCATGGCTGACAGCGGCGCAGCGATCACGCAAGCTCGCACGGCTGCGTTGGCGCGATTGGCGCAGGCGCAGGATGGGGCGCAAACCGCATTTCCCGCAGCGGCGCTGGCCCTAATTGATCCGCCGGATGGCCCCGCATCCCTGCCAGACACAGCC
>NZ_SMZO01000026.1 GCF_004358675.1 Meridianimarinicoccus aquatilis
AGGGGTCTATGCGCTGACACCCAAGGGGCGCGCAGCCTTGCCGACATACGCCCCCGTATCAGCCCATGCCGGTCAGGATGGGGCCATGCCGGGCAAGCAAAAAGGCCCGGCGTGAACCGGGCCTTTTGCGGTCTTCGTCGAAGGCGCCGTCAGCCTTTGCGGCGACGCATGCCCAGAAAGCCAAGGGCGCCAAGGCCAGAGGCCATCAGCGGCAGGGCCATCGGCACGGGCACTTCGGATGGTGCTTGAACCTGAGTGATCCCGGCATAACGCACGCTTGACTGTGAATAGTTGTAGAAGCCAAAGGCACCGTCTTCGAACTGGGCACCGTGGTCGGTGCTGGTATAGGTCAGTTCGGTTACGCCATCGACCTTCACTTCGATCAGGTCTTTGGTGAACTCAAGGTCAAACGAATACTCGGTATTGTCCGCCCAGCCGGTACCGCCCAGATTTGCCGCAGTTTGAACGATGCTCACCGTTCCGTTATGGGCCCAAAAATCGTTTGTTGACGCAGCGCCGACATTTCCTGTGACGTGGCTCAGCCTCAGACCTGCGCCTGGCGACCCAGATTGAGCCCCCTGCTTCCAATCGATCAGCCAAAAATCAGCATTGGTGCTGCCAAACTCATTTGCGTCAAACCCCAGCACAAAACCGATGTAATCATCGTCGCCAGTTGTCTCGACCTTGATGGTCCCGCCAAGTTGATTTCCCTGAGCGTCGTTGCCGGGGTCAAAGAATACGGTTGGCTGCCCGTTGATTGACTGAAAGACCGAGTCCTTGGCGGCCGAAACGGTCCAGGTCCCGGCGCCGTTGCCCGTTTTCCCGTTCTCGATCCAGTTGGTCAGATCAACCGCAGCGGCATGTGCGGATGCGCCACAAAGGCCAAGCGCGACAACACTTGCCGCAAAAACTCTTGAATAGGTCATGTGAAACTCCCAAATCGCCTAGTGCCGCAAGGAATACTGCGTATTTTTGTTGCGGCAAGTATTGATTTCATGCGTTTTTTGGGGCTGTTAGCCCAGTTTGACGACGGATTTCGTAAAACTCTAGCGTATGCACTTGACGTCAAATAAAAAACTGCTCGTCTTTTGCGCTAGTCTTGCCAACTACAGCTTAAATTAAACTTGGTTTAAAGTTAATCGTCGGACTTGCTGTGTGAGCCGGGCACCCGGACCGATGGCCCAGGCCCCCCACCCACTTGCCTATGTATGGCTGTCAGCCAACGTCCTTGTAGCTGACTTCCTTGCGGTCGCTTCCGACCTTTTCGCGGCGCACGACCAGTCGATTCAGCGCCGACACATACGCCTTGGCACTGGCCACGACCGTGTCGGTATCCGCCGACTGGCCCGTCACGATGCGCCCGTCCTCTTCCATGCGCACGCTCACGGTTGCCTGCGCATCCGTGCCCTCGGTTACCGCGTGTACCTGGTACAGCTGCAGCCGCGCGTTGTGCGGAAAGATCTGCTTGACCGCGTTGAACGTGGCGTCCACCGGCCCGTCACCGGTCGCAGTCACCTGATGATCCACCCCGTTCACAGTCAGCGTCAGGTCGGCAGATTGCGGCGCTTCGGTGCCGCAGATCACGCGCAGAAACTTCACCTTCAGATGTTCGTTCCCCGCCTCGACCGATGCGTCAGACATCAGCGCGATCAGATCCTCGTCATAGACTTCCTTCTTGCGGTCAGCGAGCGCCTTGAACCGCACGAACACATCCTTCAGCTGGTTGTCGCCCAGATCATGCCCCAGATCCTTCAGCTTGGCGCGCAGCGCCGCCCGGCCCGAATGCTTGCCCATGACCAAACTGGTTTCCGCCAGCCCGATATCCGATGGGCGCATGATCTCGAACGTCTCCGCGTTCTTCAGCATCCCGTCCTGATGGATCCCGCTTTCATGGGCAAAAGCGTTCTTGCCGACAATCGCCTTGTTCGGCTGCACCTGAAACCCAGAGACGGTGGCGACCCGGCGCGAAATGGCCATGATCTTGGTGGTGTCAACGCCGGTCTCATAGGGCATGATATCGCCGCGCACCCGCATGGCCATCACGACCTCTTCCAAGGCGGTGTTGCCGGCCCGTTCGCCCAGCCCGTTGATCGTGCATTCGATCTGCCGCGCGCCGCCATCCACCGCAGCCAATGCGTTCGCCGTCGCCATGCCCAGATCATTGTGGCAATGGGTGGCAAAGGTCACATTCTCTGCGCCATCCACATTGGCGATCAAGCGGCGGATCAGGTCGGCACTTTCAACCGGCGCGGTATAGCCCACTGTGTCGGGAATGTTGATCGTCGTCGCTCCGGCCTTGATCGCGATTTCAACAACCCGCTTGAGGTAGTCCCACTCGGTGCGCGTGGCGTCCATGGGCGACCACTGCACGTCTTCGCACAGGTTGCGCGCATGGCTGACAGTCTGGTGAATCCGCTCCGCCATTTCATCCATGGTCAGGTTCGGGATCGCGCGGTGCAACGGCGAGGTGCCGATAAACGTGTGAATTCGGGGGCGTTTCGCCTCGCGCACGGCTTCCCAGCAGCGGTCAATATCTGTCAGATTGGCGCGAGCCAAACCGCAGATTGTGGCCTCGCGTGACAGTTTGGCAATGTCGCGAACCGCCTCGAAATCCCCATCCGAGGCAATTGGAAAGCCCGCCTCAATAATATCAACGCCCATCTCATCCAGCATGGAGGCAATCTCCAGCTTCTCGGCATGGGTCATGGTCGCGCCCGGCGACTGCTCACCATCGCGCAGCGTGGTGTCGAAAATCTTGACGCGGTCTTTGGATGTTGGGGTCATGGTCTGTCGTCCTGTGAAATCTTGAAACGGTCTTTAGCGGGTGAAGCGGCGCGGCACAAACCTCTGAGCGGTCGCGCCAAAAGGCACGCTCAGAGGCGGCTAAGACCTAGAAGACGCAAAGGCGCTGCACGCAGCGCAGAGGCGCGCGGGGCAGGGCAGATGGATGTGGACCCGTGTGTCATGCAACACCGTATAGTCGGCGCAAACTGCGTTGAAAACCCAAGAAATGTGCTGCACCTGCAGCGTCGCGCGGGCTAACCCGCCCAAAGCGCGGGGTCGCGCCACGGCTTTGGCACGACAAGCGTTCCCGCGTCCAGCGGCGTACCACCCGGCAAGATCAGCGATTGCCACGCCGCCGCCCAATCCGCCGGAATCGCGCAAGGGGTGGTCACTGCGCGCTCTTGTTCGAACCCAAAGCGACCGTAATACGCTGGATCCCCCAGAACAAAGACCTGCTCCACACCGTTCTTGCACAAGGTTTCGAACCCTGCTCGAACGGCGTCACTGCCCAAACCTTGTTTTTGCAGCTCGGGCGAAACGCACAAGGGGCCAAGCAACGCGGCCTTGCCGTTCTGGCAGATCGTGAACAAAACATGTGCCACCACATTTCCGCCTTCAAACATCGCTAGCGACACAATCGGATCGGGGCCACTCAACAGCGTATCAACTAAGGGGCGAAGTTCTTCGTCCGGAAATGCCAATGGATAAAGGGCAAGTATCGCATCTTTGTCTGCTTCAGTCGTCTTCCGCATCGTCTTGCCTTGCCACCTCTCGTGCAACTTGCTGCGCATGGGCGCCAATGCGCGGTTGAGTCGTTTCTCAAAGAACACCCTATCAAACCCCTCGTTATGACGCCGCTCCGTCATCCGATAGCCAAGCCGTGGATACATGGCCAAATTCGCGGTCATGGCGGCATTGGTGTAAAGGCGCACGGCCTGCAGTCCTGCCGCCTGCGCGTGGTCTTCGCACACACTGATCAACGCACGCCCCAATCCGCGCCCCGTCGCATCGGGCCGGACACCGACCGCATCCAGCATCATCGCGCCGTCTTCGGGAAAGAACACCACATACCCGTCCACGGCCCCGCCGCTGTCCACGCTCACATGCACATGACCCGCCGCAATGACCGCGCCATAATCGGCATCCATCGGGGCCGGGTTTCGCCCAATGGCCGCCACGTATTGCGCATAAGCTGCGACCGCGATTGCCTGCACTGCGGCCGCATCGTCTTGAACTGCCTGCCGGATCATTTTGCCCTCGTCATTCTTTCGCACAGCCAAGCACATGCGCGGCGCGCCGCAAAGCCCGGCCTTTGCCCCGGCGCCCCCTGCACTAGATAAACCCACCACAGGTAACGGAGCGATCATGAAAAGCGCACTTCTCATCGGCGACACGGGCGGCATCGGCCAAGCACTCCGGGCAGAGCTTGAAAGCCGCGACACTGCGGTGACCGGCCTCTCCCGCGCCACGGGCCTCGACATCACCGACGAGACCAGCGTCGAAGCCGCGCTCAAATCCATCCAAGGCCCGTTCGACCTGATTTTCGTCGCCACCGGCGCGCTCACATCCGGGCAGGGGCCGGAAAAATCCCTGCGCCAATTCGCACCCGATGAATTCCTTGCCCAGATGCAACTCAACGCGCTTGGTCCAGCCTTGGTCCTGAAACACGCCCTGCGCCTGTTGCCCCGCGACCGGCGGGCGATGTTCGTCGCACTATCGGCCCGCGTCGGCTCCATTGGCGACAATCGCCTCGGGGGCTGGTACTCTTATCGGGCGTCAAAGGCGGCTCTGAACGCGCTGATCCACGGTGCGTCGATCGAAATCGCCCGCAGCCACAAACACGCGATCCTGGCCTGCCTGCATCCCGGCACCGTCGCCACACGCTTCACTCGGGACTATCCGGACCATGACAAAGTGACCCCCGATATCGCCGCCCGCCGCCTCATCGACGTGGTAGAAAACCTGACCCCCGACCAGACCGGCGGCTTTTTCGACTATGCCGGGCGGGAGATCCCGTGGTGAGCCGCGTTGTCCTTGTTCTGGGTGACCAGCTTTCGCCAAACCTGTCGGCCCTGATCGAAGCCGACAAGGACACCGACCTTGTCGTGATGGCCGAAGTGCGCGCCGAAGCCACCTATGCCCCGCACCACCCCAAAAAGATCGCGTTCCTTTTTGCCGCCATGCGCAAGTTCGCCGCGCGCTTGATCCGCGAGGGCTGGCAGGTCGCCTACACTCGCCTCGATGATCCCGACAATACGCACTCCATCGCGGGCGAACTGGCGCGCCGGGCCGATCAACATGGCGCGAACGAGGTGCTCATGACGGAACCGGGCGAATGGCGCTTGCGCGACGCGCTGTCGGACCCTGACTCCTACAAGACTCCTACAAAAATCATACAGCTTTCCGACACCCGGTTTGTCGCGACCCAAACCGAATTTGACGCTTGGGCCGAGGGGCGCAAGCAGCTTCGCATGGAGTATTTCTATCGCGACATGCGCCGCAAGACGGGCCTTTTGATGGACGGCGAAAAGCCTGTGGGCGGGCAATGGAACTTCGACCACGACAACCGCAAGCCCGCGAAAGGTAAGGATCTTTTTCAAGAAGGTCCGTCGCGGTTTGCGCCCGATGACACCGTGAATGAAGTGCTGGATTTGGTCGAGCGTGAATTTCCAAGCAATTTCGGTGCCTTGCGGCCATTCTGGTTCGCCACAGACGCAGATCAGGCACGACAAGCGCTGGATCATTTTGTCGACCAACGCCTTGAAACCTTTGGGGATTATCAGGACGCGATGTTGCAAGACGACGCGTTTTTGTCCCACGCGGTGCTCGGTCTTTATATCAACGCAGGCCTTTTGGACCCTCTCGAGGTATGCCAAGCGGCTGAAAAGGCGTATGAAAATGGCAAAGCCCCAATCAACGCCGTCGAAGGATTCATCCGCCAGATCATCGGGTGGCGCGAGTTCGTGCGCGGCATCTACTTTCGCGAAGGCCCGGATTACACTCGCCGCAACGCCTTGAATCATCAACGGAAACTGCCTGACATGTATTGGGGCGGCGAAACCCGGATGGCCTGCATGGCCGCCGCCGTGTCTCAAACCCGCAGCGAAGCCTATGCCCATCATATTCAACGCCTGATGGTCACGGGAAACTTCGCTCTTCTCGCGGGCATCAACCCCGCCGAAGTCCACGAATGGTACCTCGCCGTCTACGCCGACGCCTATGAATGGGTCGAAGCCCCGAACGTGATCGGCATGTCCCAATTCGCTGATGGCGGGGTGGTCGGCTCAAAACCTTACGTGTCTTCAGGGGCATACATCAACCGCATGTCGGACTATTGCAAGGGTTGCGCCTATTCCGTCAGCGCCAAAACCGGCGAGAAAGCGTGCCCGTTCAACGTGCTGTATTGGCACTTTTTGATCCGTCACCGGGCCCGGTTCGAGTCAAATCCCCGCATGGGTCAGATGTATCGTACATGGGACAAGATGGATGAAAACCGCCGCGAAACGGTCCTATCCGACGCCGATACGCTGCTGAGAAATCTCAGCGATAACAAGCCAGTATAGGGCTGGTATGTCGAACCGTCATTTAGAGATTTATGGAGGCGAGTAGGAGAATCGAACTCCTGTACACGGATTTGCAATCCGCTGCGTAACCACTCCGCCAACTCGCCGAACCGGTGTCGCGGGGAATAGCCCAAGGATCGGGCAGGTGCAAGCAGGTTCAGGGCTATTGGTCGCGTGGGTGTCTTGATAGGTTGCCGCCCCTGAGATTTCGTGGCAATTCCGCTGCAACAGCATCCATGACAGGGGTCAGCCGACATGCCCGATTTCAAGACACGCCGTTTGATGATGGTCGACACCCAGGTCCGTCCGTCGGATGTGACCAAGTTTCCCATCATAGACGCATTGTTGAGCGTTCCGCGCGAACTTTACGTTCCGAACGATAAAGTCGAAGCCGCGTATGTCGGCGAGAACCTTCCGCTGGCCCCTCACCGGGTCCTGCTGGAGGCGCGCACATTCGCCAAGATGCTCGATGCGCTGGTGTTACAGGCAGATGACCTGGTGCTCGATTTGGGGTGTGGCTACGGTTATTCGTCCGCGGTTATCGCCAAGATGGTTGAAGCCGTCGTGGCAATCGAAGAAGACCCTGATATGGCCAAGGAAGCCGAACGCACGCTCGCGTCGGAAGGCGTGGACAATGTCGCGCTGATCGAAGCGCCGCTTGTTGAAGGCGCCCCAAAGCACGGACCCTATGACGTCATCGTGATCGAAGGCGCCGTGGTGCAGATTGGTGATGCAATTCTGGCACAACTCAAGGAAGGTGGTCGGATCGCGGCCATTTTTGCCGAGGACGCTCTTGGCGTTGTGCGGATTGGTTATAAGCTGAATGGGAAAATTACGTGGCGGTTCGATTTCAACGCTGGTGCACCTGTATTGCCCGGCTTTGAAAAAACCGCCGATTTTGCTTTTTGAGTGCGGCGCGGCCGGACTCTGGGGGAACAGACGAGTGAAGCACATGTCAAAGACGGTTGGGCGGCTTGCCGCACTTGCGATGGGAACTTTTCTTGCGTTTCCGGCCAGTGCTGAGACGCTGACGGACGCATTGGTATCCGCGTATAACAACAGTGATCTTCTGGACCAAAGCCGTGCGGTTCTAAGAGCCGCGGACGAAGATGTGGCTGGCGCTGTCAGCGCACTGCGCCCCACACTGGATTACCAGATTTCAGAATCCTACGGGTACGATGGGAACCCTAGTTCATCGGGCTTTCAGGACACATTCAGCACCAGCCTGGATCTGATCGCAGAACTGGCAATTTATACCGGTGGCCGCAATCGCATGGCGCTTGAAGCCGCCAAAGAGGCTGTTCTCGCGGCACGAGAGGGGCTGATCGTTCAAGAGCAGACCGTTCTGTTCAATGCGGTTGATGCGTATATGACCGTGTATGCGGCCGTTGAAACTGTCGAGCTGCGCCGAAACTCGGTGCGCGTTCTGAACGAAGAAGTCCGCGCAGCGCGGGATCGTTTCGAAGTCGGTGAAGTCACCCGCACCGACGTGGCACAAGCCGAAGCCCGCTTGGCACAAGCCGAGGCAGATCTGGTTGCGGCCGAAGGCGATCTTGAGACTGGGCGCGAGCTCTACAACTTGGAAGTTGGCCGATATCCTGGCGTTCTTGCCGCACCGCCAAGCTTGCCCGAAGCAGCGCCAACCGAGACGGCGGCACGGGACATTGCGCTGCGCAGTCACCCACGAATTCTGCAATCCCAGCGTTTGGTTACGGTTGACGAGATTAACGTCAACAGCGCCGAAGCGGCTGTGCTTCCGACCCTCAGCGCATCGGCATCTGTTGGGTACTCCAACGCCGAAGACCGGTTTGGACGTACAAACTTCGATGAGGACGCGGGCGTCAGTCTGACTCTGCGCGGGCCGATCTACCGCGGCGGTCAGTTGAATTCGGTGTTCCGTCAAGCGAAGGCGCAGCGCGATAACAGCCGTGCACAGTTGCTACGCACCACGGCTGAGATTTCTGAGCTTGTGGGGCGGTCATGGGCCGTGCGCGATGTGTCCCGCGCAAGTTTGATTGCGACGGGCCGTCAGATTGAGGCGGCGCAAATCGCCTTTGACGGAACGCGCGAAGAAGCCACGCTTGGTGCACGCACCACACTGGATGTGCTGGATGCCGAACAGGATCTTCTGGATGCGCAAGCAAGCCGGATCAGCGCAAGCGCGCAAGAGCAGCGTGCGGTCTATGCACTGCTGGCGTCTATGGGCCGTTTGACTGCGGACTATCTTGGTCTGCCGGTGACAACCTATGACCCGGCAGCCTATTACAATGCCGTCAGCAATGCGCCGGTCATAGGAAGCGAACAGGGTATCCAACTGGACCGTGTGTTGAAAAGCATCGGGCGGCAGTAAACTCTGCTGCCATACCCAGTCAAAGCGCGCTTGTTCAGTCAGGCGCGCTTTTTTAATGCGCTACGGGGTTGGCGAGGGAAAGCAACTGACGCAGGTCCATGTGCCTTTCCAAATGCGCAGCCAAGGCATCAAGCGCGGCATCTACCCCCGCTTCGAACTGATATGACTGGCCCTTATGCCCCAATCCCGACAGATAGCTGGCGCGGAAGTTGTCGGCGGCAAACAGTCCGTGCAGATAGCATCCTTGAACACGGCCATCGGCACTTTGTGCGCCCTGACGCGCACCTCGCACATCTAGCCATGCCGCGTTCGTGTCTGGCCCTTCCGTCCGCCCGACATGGATTTCGTACCCCGTCAAAACGTCACCGGTGGGCAGATATCTCACCTGATTCAGGGAGAGGTGCTTTTCGGGCGTCATGACAGTGGTCACGTCCAACAAGCCCAGGCCATCCACTGTTTGGGGAAAACCTTCGATGCCGTCTGGGTCTGCGATGGTCTTCCCCAACATCTGGTACCCGCCGCAAATCCCCAACACATGCCCCCCGCGACGCACATGAGCCACAAGATCAATGTCCCAACCTTGTGCACGAAAGTCGGCCAGATCAGAAATGGTGGATTTGCTGCCGGGGATCAGGACAAGGTCGGCGTCGCCGGGCAGGGGCTGCCCTGACTGCACGATCTGAACATCCACGGAGGGATCGGCATTAAGAGGGTCGAGATCGTCGAAATTGGCGATACGGCGCAACTTTGGCACGGCAACTTTGAAGCCGTCACCCGCATGACTGCGAATGTCCATGATATCTTCGGCCGGAAGACGCCATGCCTCGTCGAACCATGGAATGACCCCAAGCGAAGGCCAGCCTGTGCGGGTTTCAATTTCTGTCAGGCCGTCATCAAACAGACTTGGGTCCCCGCGAAACTTGTTGATGGCAAAGGCGCGGATGCGGTCCCGGTCGCTGACGGGCAACACGGCGTGCGTGCCCACGATTTGCGCGATGACGCCGCCTCGGTCAATGTCGCCGACCAGCACAACCGGCACGCCCGCCGCTTCGGCAAATCCCATATTTGCAATGTCGCCGGCGCGCAGATTGATCTCGGCAGGGCTTCCGGCGCCTTCAACGATGACCAGATCGCATTCTTCAGACAGGCGTTTGAAGCTGTCTAAAACGGCGGCCATCAAATGCGGTTTGTGTTTTGCATAGTCCCGCGCCTTCAGCGTGCCGGTTCGTTTGCCCTGCACTATGACCTGCGCTCCACGTTCTCTTTCAGGTTTCAGCAAAACGGGGTTCATATCGACGATGGGGTCGCGCCCAGCCGCGCGCGCCTGAAGCGCCTGTGCGCGCCCTATTTCACCGCCGTCGATCGTGACAGCCGCATTGTTGGACATATTCTGCGGTTTGAACGGGGCAACCCGCAATCCTTGCCGGGTGAAGGCCCGTGCTAACCCGGCAACGACCAGAGATTTTCCGACATTCGATCCGGCGCCTTGGATCATGATGGCCTTGGTCATGGGCATTCCTGCGGAGGCGTCGAGGGCGTCAGGCGAAAAAAAACGCGCCAAGCGGCGCGCCTTTTGTAATGCTATCAGTGTCGGATCAGGCTGCTTCGGCCTGCTGGCTGCGGCGTTCACTTTCTTCACGCGACAGTGCGACAGACGTCCGAACGCCTTTGCCGACGAAATCCATCAAGCCGGATACAACCCGTTCGTTCGGGTCAATACCCGCGCAGCTCAGAACTTCGCGTCCATCACGCGACCGCGCCCAGCGTGCGATTTGCTCGGGGCCGTTTCCATATTTCTTGTCATCCGCGATCGCGTCATCTAACGCTGCCAGAACGACAGCCGCAAATAATTTCTTCGCTCGGTTGCCTTGCTCGTGGCTGTACGCGGTGCCGTCAACAAACTCGCCCATGTGGGTTCCTTTATTCTTGCTCTTGCATCTTTGGGGTGAAGGGCACTATGCCCTTTTCGCGCCGATTCGGTATTGCAATTTTGTCATACCACAATTGACCCCAATGCATAGCTAGACATCGATATACAGGCTCGACCTGTGTCTTGCCTGCTTTGCGAAGGGTGGATATAGGTGCGGGAAATAATGTTTCAACCTTTCGTAAAGAGGTCCAGTAATGCCCAAGATCAACGGAAACGAAATCCGCCCCGGCAATGTTCTTGAGCATAATGGTGGCCTGTGGGCCGCTGTGAAAGTTGATCATGTCAAACCGGGCAAAGGTGGCGCGTTCGCACAAGTAGAACTCCGCAACCTGCGCAATGGTTCCAAGCTTAACGAAAGATTTCGGTCAGCCGACAAAGTTGAGCGTGTTCGGTTGGAGCAAAAAGACCAGCAGTTCCTCTATGAGAGTGACGGGATGTTGGTGTTCATGGACACAGAAACTTACGAACAGATTGAGCTACCTTCAGAAATTTTGGGGGATCGTCGTCCATTCTTGCAAGATGGCATGACTATTGTTGTGGAATTCCACGAGAGCGAAGCCCTGAACGCGACATTGCCGCAAAAGGTGACCTGCAAAATCGCCGAGACAGAGCCGGTGGTGAAAGGCCAGACTGCGGCAAACAGTTTCAAGCCTGCGATTTTGGAAAACGGTGTGAAGGTCATGGTCCCGCCCTTTGTGGGGCAGGACGAAGACATCATCGTGAATACAGAAACGATGGAATACGCAGAGCGCGCATAAATTCTTGCGGGCGGGTGAAACCTTTTCAGACATCCGTCCGTATCTTCTGTTGTCCACGTCATATCGGCGTGCGTAGCCAACAGGAGTTCTCATGAAGATTTTTCCCACCGCTTTTGCCTTTGCACTGTCCGCAAGCGCCGCGCTGGCGGCCGGACACGGTATGGCTCCGATGGTCGAAGCGCACGATCAAAGCGTTGCCAATGGTGTTGTCAGCGCCGAGCAGATCGTTGCCAATGAAAACGGCTGGCTGGTCGTGCACCGCACCGATGCTGATATGAAGCCCGGCCCCGTTGTTGGCCATGCGCCAATTCGTGCAGGTGAAACAGCCGATGTTGCCGCGATCCTGACCGAAGCTGTGGAGCCCGGCGAGATGCTTATGCTGATGGTTCATTCCGAAGCTGGCGGCATGCAGACGGGTATTTTCGAATACACGCTTGGCGCAAAGGAAGATGGCCCGATCCGGATAGACGGCAATCTTGTCATGGACGTGATCACAGCGCAGTAACGCATTGCTTTCACCAGTTTCCCCTTGACGATTACAGCGTGAATGCGCGCCTGTGGCAGGATGACTGTCACAGGCGCGATACTGGGTGTTTCAGATTTTTCAATGGGGCGTCGGCGTGCCATGCATAAGGCAGGTCAGACGTCACCATGTCAGGATCTTTTATGAAAGCTCTCTGAGGGCGCGGTATGTTTCTTTGTAGCGGGCATGCGCGTCGTCAAAAGCCCTTCGCAAAGCCGGGTCCGGGTCTATGGTCGCGGCGATCTTGGGGGGCGTTGCGATGTCTATACCGGCGCCGCTCGCAGCCATCAGCCCAAGGCGTGCCGCCCCCAAAGCGGCACCGAAATCACCCGCTTCGGGGATATCAACCGGAACGTTCAGCGACGTTGCAATGGCCCTTAGCCAATACTCCGACCTACTGCCACCGCCGACGGCGATCAAGCTGTCAAACCTTGTTCCCGTGGCCTGAAGCGCCTCATAATTGTCACGTAACGCATGGGTCACGCCTTCGAGCACGGCCCGAGTCCCCGCTGCGGTATCGGTGGCGTGTTCCAGCCCGATCAGCGCACCGCGCACCGCTGCATCATTGTGTGGCGTCCTTTCCCCGCCCAGATAGGGCATGAACAGCGTGCGGCCGGGAGCCTGAAGCGCGCCAAGTGTGCCGGTCAGCGTTGCCGCATCCTGTCCGGTCAACCGGGAATACCAATTCAGGCTATCCGTGGCCGACAAGATGACACCCATCTGGTGCCAAGTATTCGGCACCGCGTGGCAGAACGTGTGTACCGACGTTTCCGGTGCCGGGCTGTAGCTGTCAGTGGCGGCGAAAAGCACCCCAGAGGTTCCCAGAGAGACAAACGCCTGACCAGCCTTCACAGCGCCCACGCCGATGGCAGAAGCGGCATTGTCCCCACCGCCGCCTGCAATCACGACGGCCGCTGGCAGGCCCCAAAGATCGGCCACTTCACGGCGCAGCGTCCCTGACGGCGCCGATCCTTCGACCAGTGTTGGCATGTTCTGACGGCTCAACCCGCAGGCTGCCAAAAGAACGTCTGACCAGTTTCGTGTGCCGGTATCCAGCCAGCTCGTGCCCGCCGCATCGGAGGGTTCCGAGACGGCGTCACCGGTGAGCCAAAGCCGCAGGTAATCTTTGGGTAGCAGCACCTTTGCCGTCCGTTCCCAAATTTCGGGTTCGTTGTTGCGTACCCAGAGAACTTTGGGTGCGGTGAAGCCGGGGAACACGACATTTCCGGAAATCGCCCGAAAATCTGCATTCGCATCTAGCTCGGCCGCCTCGGCATGGGCGCGTGTATCGTTCCACAGAATGCAGGGGCGCAGAACGTTGTCGGACGCATCAAGCAAAGTCGCGCCGTGCATATGCCCGCTCAGCCCGATGCCTTGCACTGCTGACAAGGTGTTCCGTGACGCCAGTGCATCCATCACTGCCGTGGCGGCAGTGATCCAATCGGAGGGACGTTGCTCTGACCATCCGGGGTTGGGGCGTTGCACCTCAAGCGGGGCAGAGGCTTCATCGATCACGCGTTGAGCGTCGTCGATCAGCAGCGCCTTTATGCCAGAGGTGCCAAGATCAAGCCCGATATACATCAAGCAGCCTTTTCGGGCTTCTTGCCCATGATGATCATGGAGAGGATGTCATCTTCGGTCACATCCTCAACCCGGCAAGTATCGATCAACTCACCATTTTTCATGACCGACACACGATCACAGAGGTCCATCATTTCGCGCGTGTCATGGCTGATCAGGAAAATCCCAAGGCCCTGGGCCTTCAGTTCCTGAATCAATTCCGCAACCATTTTTGTCTCGTGGACGCCAAGTGCGGCTGTTGGTTCATCCATGATAAGGATACGCGCATTAAAATAGACAGCCCGCGCGATGGCGACAGATTGACGTTGGCCACCCGACAGGGCCGAGACGGGTTCCTGAAGTTTGCGGAAGTTGGGGTTGAGACGCGCCATGATCTTGCGTGTCTCCGCCTCCATCTTGGCGTCGTTCAGCATGCCTGTGGCGGTGACGATCTCGCGCCCCAGAAACAGGTTGGCCGTGGCATCAAGGTTGTCGGCCAGCGCCAGCGTTTGATAAATCGTTTCAATGCTGTTGTCGCGGGCGTCTCGGGGGCTGTTGATTTGCACGGGCTTGCCGTTGACGCGAATCTCGCCGCTATCGGCCTTGTAAGCGCCTGACAGGATCTTGATCAGCGTCGATTTGCCTGCCCCGTTGTGGCCCAGAAGGCCCACGACTTCGCCGGGATAAAGGTCAATGCTCACCCCATTGACCGCGCGGACGCCGCCAAACGAGATCGAGATGTCTTTCATTTCAACAAGAGGGGTCATCCTTTGCCTCCGGTACGCTTGCGATAGATGATATCGATCAGGACAGCGAGAACGAGAACGGCGCCAACGACGATGTTCTGGAACGGCGCATCAACGCCGACCATGGCCATACCTGATTGAAGGCTTTGCATGATCAACGCGCCAAGGATCGCACCGTGGATCGTTCCTAATCCACCCGACAAAGCCGTGCCGCCGATGACCGCCGCCGCGATGACGCGCAGTTCATCCAATGTGCCGATGTCGTTCGAATGAAACGACAGGCGGGCCGAGGCGACGACAGCGGACAAAGCGCACAGGGTGCCCATGATGGCAAACACCTTAACGGTCAGCAGGCGTGTGTTGATACCGGACAATTCAGCCGCGTCAGGGTTGCCGCCCGTTGCGAAAATATAGCGCCCCAACCGGGTGCGCCGTGCAACGACGGTCATGACAACCGCTGTGGCGATCAGCAAGAGGACCGAAATCGGCAAGCCGTAGGAGGCAGTGAACCCGTCTGGCATGACTTCACCGCGCGCGCTGAACTGCCGTTCCAAGACCCGCGTCGGAATCTGATAGGCGTTTAGTATGGCGACAAAGCCGAAGATGCCTGCGGCGATCAAACCGGCAAGGCTGAACTCTGCCCACATGGGTTTGGGCGTCTGGCCGTGGGCGACCTTGTTCCGGCGGGAGTTGAACAGGGTCCCGACGGCTGCCAATGTTGCCAGTACGGCCACGATCCATGACCCGGTTGCGCCAAGCGTGCCGCCAATCCCTCCGAAGGATTGGAATGTCTTATCAAGCGGGCCAATCGTTTGCCCATCAGTAATGTACCAACCGGCGTTGCGCCAAACGAGCAGTCCGCCCAGCGTCACGATGAACGCGGGGATACCCATGTACCCAACCAGCCAACCGTGGAAAGCGCCGATCAGGGCGCCGACGATAAGACCAACAACAATCGTCACCCAAGGGATCAACGGGTTGCCAAGGCCAAGGCCAAGAACGTCTGGAAGGAACGAGGTTTGGGTCATCGCCATGATGGCAGAACAAGTGGCCAGGATGGATCCAACGCTCAGGTCGATGTGGCGGGTGACAATGATGAACACCATTCCGGTGGCCATGATCGCGACAGACACGGTCTGAATCGTCAAATTGAAGATGTTGCGCGGGGTCAGGAACTGACCGCCGGTCAGGATATTGAACACGATGCACACGATGGCGAATGCGCCGATCATGCCAAGCAACCGTGTGTCGAGTTCGAGCGTTTTGGCGAAGCTGCGCTTGGGCGCAGCTTGCGGCGTGGAAGTATCTGTCATGGGGATGCTCCGCGAAGGGAAGGGCGGTCAGGCTGACGCGCCGGGGCGGGACTTTAAGGCTGGGGTGGAAACGGCAGACGTTGCCGCCGTTTCCGGTGGATTCAGATCAGTTGCAAGGGGCCGGGCCGTTGGTCACGCCCTGACACAGTGTTTCTTGCGCAATCCAACCCGCATCGACAACTGTGGTCAGATTGTCCTTGGTGACCGGAACTGGCTCAAGGAACAGTGCGTCCATTTCGTTTCCGGTTGGCGACTCCCACTTGGTGGCACCTTCGATATCGGCCAACGCAGTGCCTCCTGCCAGTGCAACGGCGATTTCGCCAGCGGTCCGGCCGAGATCACGAGCGTCTTTCCAAACACTGACTGTCTGCGTGCCAAGCGCGATGCGATTCAGGGCGGCGTGGTCGCCGTCCTGACCGGATACGGGGATGCCGTCCATGCCTTGAGCGGTCAGCGCTGCAACTGCGCCGCCAGCCGTGCCGTCATTGGAGGCCACGACCGCGTCGACTTCGTTGTTTTGCGCTGTCAGGATCTGTTCCATGTTGCGCTGTGCGTTAGAGGGCAACCAGCCATCCGTGTAGCTTTCTGCGACAATCGTAATGTCGCCCGCGTCCACGGCTGCCTGAAGAACCTCTTGCTGTCCGCCGCGAAGGAAATCCGCGTTCGGGTCAGTTGGCGAGCCCTTGATCATCACGTAGTTGCCGGTGGGCTGCTGTTCGAGAACGGCGCGCGCCTGCATCCGGCCAACTTCGACGTTGTCAAAGGTCAGATAAAATGCGCGCGGATCGTCGATCAAGCGGTCATAGCCAACGACCGGAACACCGTTGTCGTAGGCGGCTTGTACCGCTGGGATGATAGCTTGGCTGTCTTGCGCGAGGATGATCAAAGCATCGACGCCCTGCGCGATCAGGCTTTCCACATCGGACAGCTGCTTGGATGAAGATGATTGCGCATCGGCGCTGACATATTCCGCACCGGCTGCGTCAAGCGCGCCAAGAATTGCGGCTTCGTCAGTCTTCCAACGCTCTTCTTGAAAGTTGGACCAGCTGACGCCTACGGTCAGATCTTGTGCGTGAGCGGATGCCGCAAATCCAGCGGCCATCGCCGCCGCGGCGATGAGTGACTTGTGCATAAAGTGCCTCCCTTGGCTTTGCCTTTTCAGGCGACCAGACGTTTCTGGCTGAGGGGAACATGCCGTCAATTAATTTTGTTGTCAAAATAAAAAATGTGGAAATCCAGCCAAGAGCTGTGCAAAAGTCAGAAACAGGGAGCATTATTGTGCGTTTGCAGCATTTTTTCCGCAGTGCAGTAACGCATAATATTTGATTGCTGAATAAAAGGGGAGCGCATGGAAATCGTCGGATCGACAGAAGAATGCGCGGCGTGCGGACCATTCTCCAGCATGGAGGATAAGGTTGCTAAGTCGCTGACACAGCTTGTTTTTGAGAAAATAAGATCGCAAGGGCGGATCTCGCGCAGCGATGTTGCAAAGGATCTTGGGGTTAGTCCCGGCTCGGTGACTGCTGCTGCTACGGCGCTTGTGGACGCTGGTTTGGTCCGCGAAGCCTCTAGAACACCGCGCGATACTTCGCGGGGACGCCCGCCTGTGGACCTCTGTGTTGTGGCTGATGCCCGATTCGTCGTTGGGATGAACCTTCGTGACGGGTTGAACAGCGCCGTCTTGACCGATTTTGTTGGGACCGTTCTGGCCGATTGCGACCTGCCCAGCCCGCCGGGACGCAAAACGCTGGATGCGATATGCAACGAGATCGAAACGTTGTTGGATGCCTTGCTGAACAAAGCTGGCTTGGAAAGGGCCGATCTATCGGCGGTTGGGATCGGGCTGCCTGGGTTCGTTGACCACCCGCGAGGGCAGGTTCATTGGTCTCCCATCCTTGAAGATCGCCGCACACTGGTTGGCCCCATCCTGTCTGACAGGCTTGGCTGCCCTGTGCATCTCGACAATGACGTGAATTTGCTGGCGCTTGCCGAGCTCTGGTTCGGCATGGGTCGTTCGCGCTCCAACTTTGCGGTCGTGACCATCGAGCATGGCGTCGGTATGGGCCTGATCCTCGACACCCAGTTGTATCGAGGTGCCAAGGGGATGGGGTTGGAAATCGGACACACCACTGTGCAACTTGACGGGGCTTTGTGTCGGTGTGGCCAACGCGGTTGCCTTGAAGCCTATATCGCGGATTACGCATTGGTGCGCGAGGCCTCGACCGCTTTGGAATGGGATCTCCGCGTGGCGCGGTCCCCTCAACAAACGCTTGAAATTCTGTTCGATCAGGCAAAGGCCGGGAACGAAGCGGCGCGCCTGATCTTTGAACGTGCAGGGCGCTATCTCTCGCGTGGACTTGCGAATGTCATTCAGGTTTTTGATCCAGAATTTCTGATCATATCGGGCGCGCGGCTACGGTACGACCTTTTGTACGCAGAAGAAGTCCTTGCCGAAATGCACAAATTCTCGGATCGCATCGGAAGGGACCGCACAGAAGTCGCCATCAATACATGGGGCGATACTGTGTGGGCGCGGGGGGCGGCGGCGCTGGCGTTGTCCGTTCTCACAGATCATGTCGCGGCGCATCCAGTCCCGCTAGATACTCACCCAGCGTCCCATCGGCACGCAGGGTGAGTAGTGTTCATTCAGGTGTGTTGGCAGCGCGTCGCCTGTCACTGGCGATGCGGAAGAGTTCGGTCTGATCCTTGGCCCAAGCTTCAATGTCGAACATGCGAACCCGTTCGCGAAGCGCGGCCATTCGGTCGCGGCGTTCGGTTTCCGGCATGTCGAGTGCTTGCATGATGGCGCTGTCCATTGACCGGGCGGAAAAAGGATTGGCCATCACGGCTGCGGACAGATCAACCGCTGCGCCGGCGAATTCTGATAGGACAAGCACCCCGTCACCATCTATCCGCGATGCGGCGTATTCTTTGCATACAAGGTTCATACCATCTGCCAGCGGGGTGATCCACGCAACGTCGGCTGCACGGTAGTAAGCAACTAGATCAGTAAACGGAATGGCCCGGGAGATCAGTGCGATTGGCTGCCATTCAAAGGTTCCAAACGCGCCATTGATGCGCCCGGCTGTCTGTTCCAACTCGTTCTGAATGTCCTGATAGGCTTTCATTCCCCGGTTTGCGACGACCGATACATGCAGCAACCGCACCTGACCCCGAAGCTGTGGATTGTCCCTAAGGACGCGGCCAAAGCTCTCAAGCTGCTCGATGCCGCCCTTGGTGTAGTCGGTCCGGCCCACAGACAGGATCATTTTCCTGCCGTTCAGTTCATCGCGGATATTTGCGAACTGCGCGTCGGTTGCCTTGGTTGCGGCCTGTTCTTCGATGTAATCGACATTCACGCCAACGGGCGATGCACTTACAGTGATGGTGCGCCCTTCAAATTCGATTTCCGTGGGCATCGACCGTTCGCTGAGGGCGGTTCCTTCATTGATCCATTCGGGTCTTACCTTGCGGCGTTGGGTAACTTCGACGTCCAGAAGACTTTGAACAACCGACACGAAGTTGTCGACATAGCGCGGAATGTGGAATCCAACCACGTCGCAGGCCAACAGGCTTTCGACAATCTCTTTGCGCCAGGGCAGCACATTGAACATGTCCGCACCCGGGAAGGGCGTGTGATGGTAGAATGAGATGTTAACGTCGGGCCGCAATTGCCGGATATACCCAGGGGCCAGCCACAGATTATAGTCATGGACCCAGACCGTTGCCCCCTCTGCGGCCTCGTTCGCGGCCGCTTCGGCGAACGCCCAATTCACCTCACGGAATGTCGGCCAATCCACCGGGTCATAGTTATAGCGTTCCTTGAAGTTGTGCAGGATCGGCCAGAATGCTTCTTTCGAGGTGATGTGATAAAAACTTTTCACCTGATCCGGTGTCAGTGGAAGTCGCGCAACCCGGTATGACCCGAAGCTATCTTCGATGGTAATAACTCGATCAAAACCGGGGTCTGAAGGATCCTCTGCCAGTTTCCACGCCACCCACGAGCCGCGTTCAGCATTGCCAAAAAAACTCTTGAGTGTCGGCACAATCCCATTCGGGCTGGTATTTTCCTTAAGCGTGACACGGCCATCGTCGCCCTCAATTTCTTCATAGGGTTGGCGGTGGTACAGGATAACCAGATCAGATTTTTCGTCGCTCATTTCACGCCTCCGGGGTGTTCGGGTGCAAGTTCAGGGCGGCGATCGCCTCCAAAATGCCGGCCGCACCGATGGCGCGTGCCTTGTGGACTTTGTCGTAGCCGTTAAGCGCTGTCAAAAGGGCCTGTTCGGACCCGCCGACAGCCACCGAAGGGACACCGCAGACCAGCATCGAATAGTCATTCATCGTGTCACCAGCGGCAAGGACGCGGCCTTCATCGATACCCAGATGAGCGATCAATCGGCGCAGGGATGGTCCCTTCGAGATGCCACGTGGCAGCACATCGAAAAATTCGTCATTGGACATGAGCGGATCAAAGCCCATATCGCGCACGCGGTCCGATATGGCGGGGTCAAATGCGGCCGGATCCATGTCATAGCTGACGCGATAGCGAAATTCGGTCGGTTGCAAACGAAGACCCGGCGCGCCGTCAAGCGCCTCGCGAACGCGGGCCCCCGCATCCCCCCAGATTTCGGCAATCTGCGTTTCCAGTTCCGGGATCGGGTGCACGGTCGCGTCTTCGTGCACTTGTGCAATAGTCGTGCCCACATCGCCCACGACGAAGTCTGGGCGCGGCAACCCGCCATCGCGAACCATGCCGGTGATGAAATCCGGGTCGCGCCCGGTAACAAACACCAACCCGACCGTTGGCCGATTTGCTTCGATCCAATCGTACAGTCGGGCTCTGTCGGCGTCAGTGCCACCCAGAAAAGTTCCGTCGAGGTCAGTTGCAAGAGTGAAAGGGCGTTTGCCCAAGGGGGGAAGGGATTCAGAAGAGGGGGTTTGAAGAGTCATGACATCCGTTCGGCTAGGTCATTGATGGCGGCATCATCCGCCGGGTGATCGATTGAAAGCGAAAGGGACGCAGGTTCCCCTTCGATTGGGCGTGCCCAGAGGCGGGCAAAGGTTTCGCCCAGGTCTGCATCCTTATACAGCACCGCGTGGACGGCTTCGCAGATCGGCATCGCGACCTTGACCCGGTGCGCAAGTTCCACAACGGATACCGCGTTGATCTCGCCCTCGACGACAACATTGCGCCCGTCGAAACACTCCGCGCGCGGGGTGCCTTCGCCAAGTTGTACGCCAAGTGACATATTGCGTGATGTGCGGCTGGAGCAGGTCAAGGTCAGATCACCTGCACCGGACAGGCCTGTCACGGTCTCGCGCCGCCCGCCCAATACCTGCGCGAGGCGTTTCATCTCGTCCATGCCGCGGGTGATCAGTGCGGCGCGTGTGTTTTCGGCAAACCCCGCGCCGGTCATCATTCCGCAGGCGATTGCGATGACGTTCTTCACTGCGCCGCCAATTTCGACCCCAATTATGTCGTCGGACACATAGGGGCGAAACGAATTAGACCCCATAGCGACAGCCACTTTTGCGGCTGTGCTGTTTTCGGGATGCAGCCTGTCTTGATACGAAAACGGGAACGCGACAGTGGCGGCAGTCAAATGGCCAAGTGCGGTTTCCTTGGCGAATGTCGGACCGGAAAGAGCGCCGATCGGGTGTCCGGGCAGTTCCTGTTCGGCAACCTGACTGAGCAGCAACCCAGTGCCGCGCTCAATGCCCTTGCAGCAAAGCGCAACCGGAACGCCGGGTGCCAGATGGGGGCGGATTTTCTGGCACATGTCGCGCAGCGTGCGAGACGGTGTCACGATCAGCACCAGCTCAGCGCCCTTACAGGCGATTTCGATATCGGTGGTGGCGTTCATGCCCTCGGGCAAAGGCACGCCCGGCATATACCGCGGATTTTCATGATCGCGGTTGATTGCAGCAATGGTTTTGGCATCGCGTCCCCAAACGCTGACATCGCGTCCGGC
The DNA here is from genome assembly GCF_004358675.1 of Meridianimarinicoccus aquatilis. GTDB lineage: Bacteria > Pseudomonadota > Alphaproteobacteria > Rhodobacterales > Rhodobacteraceae > Meridianimarinicoccus > Meridianimarinicoccus aquatilis. The sequence continues at coordinate 21,503 of NZ_SMZO01000026.1, forward strand.
CGAGCGTGCGACAGCCGCCAGGGCACAGCCCCAGGCTCCGGCGCCAATCACGGCAATACGTTTTAAAGCCTGAACACCATCAAGCGGCAGGTCATCGGGTGAAATTTCTAAAACCATGAGGTCTGTCCTTTTAGCCGCTTCTCGCGCCGATGTCCAATCGCGGACGTTCGGGTCTGGTTGCGCAAAGTGCTTGAAGTTGAGTGTGGGGCCAGATGATTGCCTCTACAAGTAGAGAAGAGTAGGCGGGTGGCAATCAATTGTGACGGCAGGGGAACTTGGGCGATGTTTGACCAAGATGGTTACAGAGACCACGAAAGTGTAACGTGGATCAGCGATGCAGCGACGGGGCTGCGTGCTGTGATTGCCGTTCACTCTTCAGCGCTTGGGCCTGCGATGGGCGGGTGTCGGCTTTGGCATTATGATGCACCCGGTGCGGCCCTGACCGACGCGCTGCGTCTGTCCCATGGCATGTCGCTTAAGAATGCGATGGCGGGTTTGCCGCTTGGCGGCGGGAAGGCCGTGATCCTTGGTCCGGTGAACGATGCGCAACGTGGTGCTTTGTTCGAAGCCTTTGGCAGGTCGGTGGATGATTTGAGCGGTCGCTATGTCACGGCAGAAGATGTGGGCGTGTCTGTGGCCGATATGGCCTCGGTGGCCCGGCGCACGCGCCACGTTTCCGGTGTGACTGCTGCGGGCGGTGTTGGCGGCGATCCGTCGCCCTTCACGGCGCGCGGCGTGTTGCGCGGGATTGAGGCGGCCGTCCAACACACACTGGGCCGTTCCGATTTGGACGGGCTGCGTGTGGCAGTTCAGGGCGTGGGCCATGTGGGTGGCGCGTTGTGCGGGTTCTTGGCAGAGCGGGGCGCGCGACTGATCGTGGCCGATACCAATGCCAAGCGGCTTGGCCAGATCTGTGATGAAACCGGGGCCGAAGCGGTCGCGTTAGATGATGTGCTGGAGGCTGACGTTGATGTCGTCGCCCCCTGCGCCTTGGGCGGGGCGATCACGTCTGAAACGGCCGCAGGGTTGCGTGCAAAGATCGTGGCAGGGGCGGCGAATAACCAGTTGGCCGATCCAGCCGCCGGTTCCGTGCTGCGCAAACGCGGTATAACCTATGTTCCTGACTATGTGATCAACGCAGGCGGGATCATTGCGGTCGGCGCCGAGTATCTTGGCGGCGGAAGCGAGGCGTCGGTATTGGCCGATGTCGATGCCATTGGCCCGCGCATTGCCACGCTGTTGGCGCAAGCTGACGCTGACGACGAAGCGCCGGAAATTCTGGCGGATCGGCGCGCGGAACAGATCATAGCAACCGCGCGAAAGGCGCGCTGACCCGACAAAGGCGCGCTGACCCGACAGTGGAAATAGCTAGCCGCCGGGGCGGAGCACGCCCCCATGCAATGTGCCATCCGGGAAGGCCTGTACAAGCAGATCGCGAAAGGCACGCAGCCGCGCGGTCAGGGCTTGGGGGCTTGGATAGACAAAGCTGAGTTCTGCGGCCGGGCATGCCCAGTTCGGAAGCAATTGCATCAACCGCCCCTCTGCGATGTCGCGTTCCACCAGAAACAGCGGCATCTGGGCCACGCCGGCCCCGCCGATTGCGGCGTCGCGCAGCGCGAAATAGCTGGTCATCGCGAGCCCACCTGCAAGGCGCACAGACTTGTCTAGTTTGCCCTGTTGGAAGTGCCAGGTTTGCACAAGGCCTATCCCGTAGAGCAGAATTGGAAGCCCAGCCAGATCAGCAGGATCGTCGATCACAAGGTCGCATAGCTCCGGCGCAGCGACGGTCACGCGATGGGAGCGGGCAATGGTTTGTGATACGAAGGGGCTGTCCGCCGGGTGGCTGACCCGGATCGCAGCATCGAACCCCTCTTCGATCAGGTCAGGCTGGCTGTCCGTCAATACGATCTCAAGGGTGAGGTCGGGATAGAGTCTGCGCGATGCGGCTACAATCTGACCCAGATACGCTTGACCGAAAAGAAGCGGCGCTGCGATTCGCAGATGCCCGCGCACGGCCCCGTCCGGTTCGCTTAACGCCCTGGTAATTTCGCCAGCGTCGGCCAAAATGCGTTCCGCGCGTGCCAAAACCAGCGCCCCCTCGGCGGTCAGGTTCAGGCGCCGCGTCGTGCGTTCAATAAGCCGGACCCCAAGCGCGGCCTCCAGGTCTTGGATGCGCTTTGACATGGTGGACTTTGGCATGCCCAGTTTACGCGCCGCCGCTGCAAATGACCCTTCGGTCGCGATCGCACTAAACTCTTTGAGTGTATTTAAATCCATCCGCCCACCCGATTTTTGCGAGCACAAAGCATGCTTGCGTAGTCGCGCCAAGGGCGCTTAACGCGGCTGTGCCGTATCGAGCCAGATTGTCACCGGTCCGTCATTGGTGAGAGAGACCTTCATATCCGCGCCAAACCGACCTCTGGCCACGGGGATGCCCAATGCCGCCATGGCATCGGCAAAAGCTGTATAGCTTTGCCGCCCTTCATCCGGCGGGCTGGCGGACGAAAACCCCGGTCTGTTGCCACGAGAAGTGTCGGCGGCCAGCGTGAACTGACTGACTATCAAAGCGCTGCCGCCTGTGTCCAATAGGGATCTGTTCATGCGTCCGTCGTCATCTGCGAAAATGCGCAGTTTTGCGATTTTCGCGGCGAGTGCTGGGCCATCAGTGTCACTGTCGCCCTGCATCGCGCAGACCAGGATTAACAAGCCCGGCCCGGTCTCACCGACAATTTCATTATCGACCCGCACAGCAGCGTCAGTGACGCGCTGGACCAGCGCCCGCATCAGGCCAGATCGGCGCGAGTCGGTGGATTTGCCCCGGCGCGCGAGACCGTGACAGCGGCGGCGCGTGTAGCGAGTGACAGGGCGCTGCGAAGCGCCTCTTCGCTCAGATTGGCGACGGCGTCTTTGGTCAAAACACCGCTTTCTTCGAGCGAAGCAAGGATTCCAGCGTTGAAGGTGTCACCGGCCCCGACGGTGTCAACCGGAACCACTTTTGTTGCATCGACGAAGACTTCATGGTCTGCGGTTATGCCCCAAGCGCCTTTCGCGCCTTCGGTGATGCAGACCAACTTTGGACCCATTGCGCGCAGTTTGTGCGCTTGCGCGATGGTATCGCCAGGCCCGGTGAGCCAATGCAAATCTTCATCCGACAGTTTTACGATATCGGCGACACCCAGCATGGCATCAAGGCGAGCGCGATACGCTGCTTCATCCTTGATGAAATCAGGGCGGATATTCGGGTCGATCATCGTCACGCGTTTCAAGGCTTCACGTTCCATCAAAGTGCGATAGGTATCGGCACAAGGTGTCACTGCCAGGGAAATGCCGCCAAAGAAGACCGCTGAAACATCATCTGAAATTACGGGCAGATCTTTGTTGGCCAGCAATCTGCCAGCCGTGTTTTCGTCATAGAAGGCATAGCGCGCCTGTCCGTTGGTCAGTTCTACAAAGGCCAACGTTGTCGGATGATCGCTACGGTGTGTAAATTCGGTTGAAACGCCCGAGGCTTCCAGTTCGTGAATGAGGATGCCGCCAAAGAGATCCGTAGAGACGCCGGTGAATAACCCGACAGTTGACCCTAAACGCCCCAATGCGATGGACGTGTTGAAGACTGCGCCACCCGCAAAGGGCTGGAAACATGCGCTTCCTTCAGCTGTTTGACGAGGGAGCATATCAATCAGGGCTTCGCCGCAGCAGAGTATCATTCAGGAATTCCTTGTAGATTTGGCGGCACCATAGTCTTGGAATGTTAGCGCTGGCAAGGGCGGTATGGTTTGCGACCAGTAATCGTGTTCGCAAGACAACGTTCATTTTATCGCATCACGGATATACTATCGTGCCAAAGGTGCGCATTGCATGTAGCGTTTTCATACTGCTTAACAGGTAACCTATGGATGAACTCACGGAAGACGGAGGCTTCTGGCCTTCCCTTTATGACAGGCTGAAAAGCCCCGCGTCAGCCCAACAAGATTGGGTATCACCGCTTGCGTCTGCGTGTGCTTGTGACGATTTCTACCGGGTGACGATCGAAATTCCCGGGGTATCAATTGACGATTTCATCGTCGAGGTACGGAAAAATACCATTTACATTGAGGGCGATAAAGGAAGCTATTCGGACACTGTCCCCGAGTCGATCTTCTTTTTCAACGAACGTCGAACCGGTCACTTTGCCCGGAGTTTTAATCTGCCGCCGGACGCCTTGCTGGAAGAGTTCAAAACTGTGTTGAAAAACGGTGTTCTGGAATTATGGATACCTCGAAGTGCCCTAGGCACAGACATCTGCTGCCCCGAATCGACCACTGGCTTGTGAGCGCAATTTCTGCAGTTCAGAGTTGTGATTTGAACGTAAGGTGACGTAGCGTTCTTCTGAGACTTTGGGCGACCAACGGTTCGTCAGGTTTGGGAATGAGCGATTTTCCGCCGCATGGGCTAACCCTGTTCCTTTCTCACAATTCCATACTTAGAACGGTGTAATCAGGCCGGTGGCCGTCAAGTGCGCGCCGCAAAATACCCGACCAAACCAGCGACTGCCACCCCCGCGATCACGGCAAAAGCGATTTTCCAGTGCGACCAGGGCCGCTCTCCTTGCACCCGACCTGTTTGTCCGTTGATCACGATCCGATAACTCTTTCCGTTGAACCGATAGGCCGCGACCCAAATCGGCAACAGTACATGTTTGAACGTGACATCGCTGACGGCCGTGTTGATCCTGTCGATGCGCTGCCGGTCGCCGCCAATATCAAACCTTACATCGCGTTCAATTTGGCGATCAATTTGGTTACGTGCTTGATCAAAGGCGTCGTCCAGTTGAACACCGTAGGCTTCAGCCCGAAGTCCGGCCAGATATTCGGGGGCATAGGGTCGCAATTGGGTGAGGTCCCATGGCGGCAACCCATCCGTGAATGTTTTCGGCAACGACCGCGATCCCAGCACAAGCACATCATCAAAGAACCGCGCTACACGGCCCGAGGCCGCGCGCCAGCGGATCTTTGGAACTTGTTCCGTATGGCGTTTCCCATTTCGAACCACGGATCTGCTGGTGTAATAAACGGTACCGCGATGGCCGGAATACTGGCTTTCCGTATGCGCATCGAAGGTCCAGTAGGGTACATAGACGCCATCCATCGCACGCCCTTTGCGCGCATAGCGTTTCAACCCTCCGGGCGCGAACCAAAGCCTTCCCAACCAGTCTGACATCGCTGTTCGGGCGGTTGTTTCATCCAACGCGAAAGGCAGCACCCCGCGCGGTTTTATGTGGCGGTTCGTGCCAGTGCCGCCGACAACAGGCGTTGCGCAAAACGGGCACACGGTGCCATGGGTGGCTTCGTCCACCTCCACCTGTGCGCCGCAACTATCGCAGGCCAGCACACGAGTTTCTTCATAGGATTCTTGACCCAACCCGCCGGCAAGCGCGGCCGCATAGTCTTGTTCCTGCAAGGACACCGCGCCGCCCCATGGGCCGGATGGCGCGCCTATTGGGTCCTCAACGCCGCAATGCGGACAGCGCAATCCGCCTGTGGCTGGATCGAACTGAAAATCCGATCCACAATTCGGGCAAGGAAAGCGGTGTATGGAGTCGGTCATGCAAAAGGGAGTCCGGTCAGCATTTCAGAGCACATCAAGCGCCGGGAGGAGGTGGCGGCATGACGGTGAAAAGTTGCGCCAGTTCGGTGACGTCTTCGGCCAAAAGCCACCCGTCCTGACCCGCTGTCCAGACGTGTGTTTGGCGGGTCAAACGCCCCTCTGTGACCATCCTGCCCATTGCGGCGCGTGAAAAGGGGCCTGACGTCGCGCCATTTTCGGCAATGTGCCAGACATGTTCTGCGGGCGGTGGTGGCGGCGGGGTAGGTGCTGCAGCAGGCTGCGCCGGGCGTTGGCCCCAAGGGCCCGATTGTGCCATGGCTTGCCCCATTGCCATACCAATGCCAGCGCCCATGCCAGATGCCATGCCGCCATCGGATTGAGCGGCGGCGCCCATGGCTTCGGCTGCGGCATAGCGTGTGTAGCGATCCAAATCGCCGACCACGCCCATGGCAGTACGTTTATCCAAGGCGGCTTCAACAGCAGGCGGTAGCGAGATGTTCTCGATGTAAAGCTCAGGCAAGGTCAGACCGTAGCCCGCGATCGTGGCGCTGATTTCACTTGCCACCAATTTTCCCAAATCGGCCGTGTTCGCCGCCATGTCGAGCACCGGAATGCCCGAGGAAGCAACCACGCGATTGAATTCCTGCACGATCACGTTGCGCACCTGAAAGCTGATCTCGTCCATGGTGAATTCGCCGTCCGTGCCGACGATTTCCGTCATGAACCGGGCCGGATCCGTCACGCGCGCGGTATAGGTACCAAAGGCGCGCAGACGCACGGGCCCAAACTCCGGATCACGGAGCATCACCGGGTTCTTGGTGCCCCATTTCAGATCAGTAAACCGCCGTGTGGCAACGAAATATATCTCGGACTTGAAAGGCGAACGAAAGCCGTGATCCCAATGTTGCAACGTGGTCATCACTGGCATGTTGTTTGTCTCAAGCATGTACAGACCGGGTTTGAACACGTCGGCGATCTGGCCTTCGTGTACGAAGACGGCTGCCTGGCCTTCGCGGACTGTCAGCTTCGCGCCGTATTTGATCGCGTGGCCTTGCCGCTCAAATCGCCAAACCATCGTGTCACGGGTGTCATCAACCCAGTGAATCACATCAATGAATTCGCCGGAAAGGAAGTCGAAAAACGGCATGTCAGAGTCCTTCGGTTGTCGGTGGCGTGTCGTCTGAGCCAAGGGTATTGCTGGCGTCAAGAACGGTGGCCGGGGGCAGCAGTTCTTCGGCAATCATGCGGATCAAAGGTTGCGCCTGAGTTGCGGTCATGCCCGGTTGCAGCCTTGAATCATAGAGAATGGTAAGCATCAATTCATCTTGCCGGGTCAGCAGGGCGAATTCTTCGTCGTCGTTGAAGATTGAGGGGCGCGCTTCTGGGCTGTCATTGGCCAAGCCCATGCCCTGAGCTATTTCTTCGTGAAAGCATGACCGGCGGAGCAAGGGGGGATGTTCAGCGCGAATGACCCCGATGGCGCGACGATAGACATAAGGTTGATCGTCTGTTGAGAACGCAATCATCATGCAAAAAGTGGTTGGCGGCATTTCCGTCACCGCATTCACCACGCTGTCTGACAATCCGGGAACCAACTCGCGCAAAGCTGGGCCAAGGGCGCGACGTTCGTCTTCGTCCACGACGAACACGGTCATGTTGCCTTTGCCTTCGACCGTTGTCACCGGGTGCCCAGAGGCATCAGCAAGCCGCTTTGCCAACGCCTCAACACTTGCCCGGTCGCGGCGGCGTTTTTCGTCGTTGACGGACGCGCCGAAGTGCAACCCGATCTCCATGCCGTCATTCCAGCGGCGCAAGGGGCTTGCTGTTTCACGCGCCACGATGCGGTTCGAAATCGGCACAAACTCGTCAAAGAGAGCGATGCGCAGAAAGTTCTCGGTCAAGACGCGGCTGTCAAAGGGGGCATCGGGCCCGCCACCATCGGTGCGCAGCAGACCCCTGTTGATCAAGTCCCGTTCGACCCGGGAATAGCGCAATGCAAGGGCCGCGCTGTCAGCGGAAGGCACATAGTCTGCGCGCTGTTCGGGCACCGGGGTTCGGACAGCCGGGTCAACCACATCCGGTGTTGGTGCCACGCTTGCACATCCCGCCAAAGCAAGCGCAGCACACGATAGGGTCCGAATGGGGGTAAACAGCGGCATATGTACGTCTCAGGAAGCCGACGACCCCGGAACAGCGGCCTTCGCCGATGCCAGTGTCGTGCGCAACTCTGCTTCCATTTTTTGCAGTTCTTGTTCGGCGGCAGCGCGGCTGGCCTTGCCCTCATCCGCGATTTGAAGGCTCTCTTGAATTGTCGCAACAAGATCGTCATTCGCCTGCTTGACCGCCGCGATGTCAAATACGCCCCGTTCAATCTGTTCGCGCACGGTCTTGTTTGCGGTGCGCAAGTTCGCTGCGTTCGACGTCAGCAACTCATTGGTCAGGTCATTGGCTTCTTTCACCGCGCTCGCCGCTTCTGACGAGCGTTGGATCGTTACGGCCTGCGCAAGCTGCGTTTCCCAAAGTGGGACGGTGTTCACGAGAGTGGAATTGATCTTGGTAATCAGCGATTTGTCGTTTTCTTGCACCAGCCGGATCGACGGCAGGCTTTGCATTGTCACCTGGCGGGTCAATTTCAGATCATGAACCCTGCGTTCAAGATCGTCGCGGGCCGCACGCAAATCGCGCAGCTCTTGTGCCGCCATCATCTGGGCGTCAGGTGCCGCGCTTGCTTGTTCGGCTTCCTTGGTTGGAATGGTCCGGGTATCCAGTTCGGTTAGTTTCTCAGTCCCGGCCGCGATGTAAAGCGCCAGCTCATCATAAAAATCCAGCGTCTTTTCATACAGCTTATCGAGGGATTTGATGTCTTTTAGAAGCTGGTGTTCATGCCCCAGAAGAGTGTCGGTGATCTTATCAATCTGACCTTGGACCGTTTCATACTTTGCCATGAATTGCGCAACGGGGGCTGCTTTCCCGGTCAACTTATCCCACCAGGACCGCTTGCGGTTCGGGTCCAGCTCTTCGACCGAGAACCCCCGGATCGTGCTGACGATCTCGCGCAGGCTTTCACCGGCAGGGCCGACATCCTTGTTGCGCACATCTGCCAGCATGGATTGGCTGATTTCCTGCAATTCGGATTGTGCGCGGGAGCCAAAGGCGATGATCGACCCGCTATCTGACATGTCTAATTCCGCTAGTCGCTGGGCAACTTGCGCTGTTACGGCGGGGTCAGCGGCATCGGGAACCAGATCAGCATCGCGGGGTACAGGCAGTGGCGCCGCCACTTGCGCGACGAGGTCTGAACTGTCTTGAGCCTTGGTTTTGACGTCCTGCGACATGAGTCTCTCCGAGTTAGGAAATAGGGGTTTCGCGGGCCAGCCGTTCGCGGAGCACTTCGATTTCAACATCAAGATCGGTGCGGTCGTCCAGCAGCAGTGTATCTGTCTTGGTGGCGTAATTTGCTTCGAGATCGGCCAAAAGGGCCACGTAGTCGAGACGCGCTTGAGGGTCACGGTTGCGCGCGTAAAGATCGGCAAATTTCACCGTCGCTTCGCGGGCGCCCAGCAAATAGACACCCATGAATTTGCGTGCTTTGGCCAGATCGCGTGGGTCGTCCTCGATGGTGCGGAACATCTTGCGCACAGTGCGGCTGAACTGATCAACTAAACCCGACAGTTCCCGGTCACCGGCACGCACGATGGCATCGGTCATGGTTGTCAGATGCGCTTCGGCTTCCTTGACCGCACGTTCCACCCGTTCGTTTTGGATACGGTCCGCGCCTTCGACGCCGCCAAGTCCCTTGTCCTTAAGCGGATCTGCGCCGAAGGCCCCAAAGTGCAGAACCGCGCCGAGCCCGCCAAAAACAACTGCGTTGGTCAAGCTTCCGTCCGCCAAACCGGCCAAGGCCAATCCGCCCCCGGTCAGGGCACTGGCGAAAAGTTTGCGAGGAATGGCCGGTTTGCGTGCAACCTTACGTGCGCGATAGGCGTCTTCGGCGCGGATCCCGTCGCGGGTCAGCCATGCCGCCAGCAGCAGTGCGCCAAAGCAGCCAAGGTTAAGCGCAAGGCCGATTGGCTCGGCCCGAAAGGCCGAGATCAGAAACGGAAAGGGCAGGAGGAACAGAAGGTTTGACCGGGCGCCAATGCGGCTACGCTGCGCGCCCTCAAACGGGCTGGAGCCTTTTGGCGCAGGGCTGGCCGTTGATCCGCCAGGGCTGTATTTTCCGCCAAAACGCTGCGCCATCAAACGGCCCCCGAAAATGCGGCATACAGAACAAGCGCTACCAAAAGCGCGTATGACAATTTTTGCAGACCGGTGTTCGACACGGCAAGCTCCCTTTGCACCATATAGGTAGGCAATCACAGCGCGCGCGCAAAGGGAAGATGCGGTTATCGACCTTTGCGAGGACTGACGTCGCGCCGTGTACGTTTTGGCTTGGGTTTGGTGACAGCTTCGCCACCGCTGCCAAGGCCGAGTTGGTCGCGCATCACGCGCGGTTTGACCTCTTCCACAGACCCGGCGGTCAGATCGCCCAACTGAAACGGGCCGTAACTGATGCGGATCAGCCGGTTCACGGACAGGCCGACGCTTTCCATCGCGCGGCGGATTTCGCGATTGCGTCCTTCGCGCAGGGCGACTGTCAACCACGCATTGGCGCCTTGCTGGCGGTCGAGCGTGACGGCCATCGGTTGAAACCGTTCACCCTCCACCGTGATGCCCTTGCGCAGCGGTTCCAGTTGCGGGTCGGTCGGCGCGCCCTTGATCCGCACGCGGTATTTGCGAACCCAACCGGTGCTGGGCAATTCCAACCGCCGCTTGATCCCGCCATCATTCGTCAGCAAAAGCAGGCCTTCTGAATTCAGATCCAGCCGTCCAATGCTCAGCACGCGCGGCATGTCGTCGGGCAGGGCGTCAAATACAGTCTCGCGACCTTTTTCGTCTCGGGTCGTTGTCACCAGCCCGGTCGGCTTGTGGTATAGCCACAGACGGGCGGCTTCAGGCTCAGCCAAAGGCTTGCCATCGACAACAATTCGATCGCTTGGCATCACGTTCAGCGCGGGGCTGTCGATCCGCTTGCCATTCACGGAAACCCGTCCCTCGGCGATGATCTTTTCGGCATCACGGCGAGAGGCCAGGCCGGCGCGGGCCAAGGTCTTCGCGATCCTTTCGCCTTTTGGCGCACCATCGGCAGCGGTGGCGGGCATTGAAGGGGGAGAAACCGGCGCCGAAGCGCGGTTCGGTTTCGGGCGCGGGGCGCGACGGGGATGGGACGGGTTTGACATACCAGCGCCATAGCGCGGTTTGGGGGAGCGTGAAAGCCTGTTGACTGTGTGCGGATGCGAATATCGGTTGCCTTACGGCCCTTGCATTGCGCATCTGACCACATGAGCCCGTTTAAAAGTCATATGCAGACCGCTCTTCTAGAAGCCCGTGCCGCAGCTGAACGAGGCGAGGTTCCGGTTGGCGCTTTGATATTGGGTGCAGACGGCACTGTGCTGGCGCAAGCAGGCAACCGTACCCGCGAGCTGTGTGATCCCACGGCCCATGCTGAAATTCTTGCCATACGGGCCGCCTGCGCCGCGCTGGGGTCTGAAAGACTGACAGGCTGCGCGCTGTACGTGACCCTTGAGCCGTGCGCGATGTGTGCTGCCGCCATTTCAGCGGCGCGAATTGCTCGGGTGTATTATGGGGCGTCCGATCCAAAGTCAGGCGGTGTGGCCCAAGGCGCGCGCGTGTTTGACCGGGCCCAAAGTCATCACCGCCCGGATGTGTACGACGGAATCGCCGGCGCAGAAGCGGAAGAACTGCTGAGGGAATTCTTCGCTGAACGGCGCGGGACTTGAGGCCAAAGCCCATAATGTGCCGCGCAAGATGACCTTTGTAGCTCGGCAGCTATCTGTTGCTGGTCTGTGAACACATGGAGATATCGGATGGATTGGACGCGCCAGATCGACGGATACTGCGAACGGGTTGATCCGACTTTTTGGGCAGAGCCAATCAACGCTTTCTCCAACGTTGCTTTTTTGCTGGCCGCTTTTGTCATGTGGCGTCGTGTTGGGGCGGCGCAACTTCCAATTGCCAGCGCTTTGGTTGTGATCCTTGGGATGATCGGCGTCGGATCATACCTGTTCCATACCTATGCTCAGGTCTGGTCGGCCTTTGCGGACAGCGGGTTCATAGCCCTTTTTGCAGTGATCTTTGTGTTCGCCGTAAATCGTGATTTTCTGGGGTTGAAAGGGTGGCGGGCCTTTGCCGCAACGGCGCTGTTTATTCCCTATGTCACAATCACAGTGCCGATTTTCGAACGATTGCCATTTTTCAACATCTCGTCCGGTTACTGGCCGCTTCCATTGCTGATGGTGATCTATGGAGTGGCCTTGCGCCGCCGGGCATCTGCGACCGGGCGGGGTCTGCTACTGGCTGCTGCGTTGGTGACGGTATCCTTGATCTTCAGATCGCTTGACGCCCCATTATGCGCTGTTGTTCCGTTCGGCACGCATTTCATCTGGCACCTGCTGAATGCCGTTCTTTTGGCCTGGATGATAGAAGTCTATCTTCGCCATATGCGCGGCCCGCTTGCAGCAGCCTTGCGCGCCCGGTAAAGCCAGTCCCGACGCAGGAAACGGAGACGCGACATGTCGATCGACATAGAGACCGCCGCGAAGGTTGCAAAACTCGCTCGTATTCGGGTCGAGCCGGATGCACTTCCGGCTCTCGCCGACGAATTCAATACGATCTTGGGGTTCATCGAACAACTGGGCGAAGTGGATGTGGACGGGATCGAGCCCATGACAGGCGTGACTCCGATGCGCCTGAAGCGACGCGAGGACGTGGTCACCGATGGCGATCAGCAAGAGGCGATCTTGTCGAACGCACCTGATTCCCGCGAAGGGTTCTTTGCCGTGCCGAAGGTTGTTGAATAATGAGCGAACTGTCTAAACTCACCATCGCTGAAGCGCGCGATTTACTGCGCAAAGGTGATGTGACCGCAACCGACCTGACCGAAGCGTGTCTGACAGAGATTGCGGATGCCGGCGCCCTGAACGCCTTTGTTCACGACACCGAAGATCAGGCGCGCACCCAAGCTGCACAGGCCGATGCCCGGATCAAAAATGGTGACGCGCCGTCCATGTGCGGCATTCCGTTGGGGATCAAGGATCTGTTCTGCACCAAGGGCACGCCATCGCAAGCCGCGTCAAACATTCTTGGCGGTTTCCGCCCCGAATACGAAAGCACGGTCACCGGCAAGCTTTGGGATGCAGGCGCAGTCATGCTGGGCAAGCTCAACATGGATGAATTCGCTATGGGGTCGAGCAATGAAACCTCGGCCTATGGCGACGTGGTAAATCCGTGGCGGCGCAAAGGGTCGGATGCGGCTTTGACACCGGGGGGCTCGTCTGGTGGGTCTGCGGCAGCGGTTGCAGCGGATCTATGCCTCGCGGCGACTGGTACCGATACGGGCGGGTCTATCCGTCAGCCAGCGGCGTTTACTGGCATCACCGGTCTTAAACCGACCTATGGGCGGTGCTCGCGCTGGGGAATTATCGCCTTTGCCTCTTCGCTTGATCAGGCAGGCCCGATGACCAAGACGGTGCGCGACAGTGCAATCATGTTGCAGGCGATGGCCGGGCATGACGCGAAGGACAGTACCAGCGCAGACATTCCCGTGCCTGATTTCGAAGCTGCGCTGACCGGAGATATTCGCGGCAAGAAAATTGGTCTGCCGCGCGAATACCGGATGGAGGGGATGCCGGCCGAGATTGAAAAGCTGTGGTCCGATGGGGCCGATATGCTTCGCGATGCCGGGGCCGAGCTGGTCGACATCACCTTGCCGCACACGAAATACGCGCTTCCAGCCTATTACGTTATCGCCCCAGCCGAGGCGTCGTCCAACTTGGCGCGCTATGACGGGGTGCGCTTTGGGCACCGGGCGAAACTGGGGCAGGGCGATGGCATCACAGAGATGTACGAGAAAACCCGCGCCGAAGGTTTCGGCCACGAAGTCCAGCGCCGCGTCATGGTCGGCACCTACGTTTTGTCGGCTGGATTTTACGACGCCTATTACAATCGGGCACGCAAAGTCCGCACTTTGATCAAGCGCGATTTTGATCAGGTCTTCGCAGACGGGATCGATGCGATCTTGACCCCTGCCACACCATCCGCGGCGTTTGGTTTGGGTGAAATGGCCAGTGCCGATCCGGTGCAGATGTATCTCAACGATGTGTTCACCGTGACTGTGAACCTTGCAGGCCTTCCGGGAATATCGGTTCCGACAGGCGCAGACTCCCAAGGCCTTCCCTTGGGTCTCCAGCTCATCGGTCGCCCTTGGGAAGAGGGTGACTTGTTGAACCATGCGCTGGTCTTGGAACAGGCTGCGGGCTTCACGGCCAAGCCTGGCAAGTGGTGGTAAGCGTGAACAGCGCGCGCGCCCTTACCGTGACAGCTTGCCTTGTGGCGCTGGGCCTGGGGGCGTGCGCGCCAACTTACGGGCCGGATGACACCGTGTCGCTCACACCAATCAGCGCCGAATCCCGCGCCGCGCGCGATGCGGCTTTGCGCGGTGATCCGGTCAGCAGTAGCTCTGCCGCTCCGGCTGTTGCAGCGGGGACTGCAAGGACTGTGGCGGTCCAGCCGCTTGACGTCTCTCCGGGCCAGTTGGGCAATGACACCACCTATACCGGCGGACCAGCCGCACAGGTTTCTGCCACGCCCTCTGCGGCATCCTATGCCGTGGTCGAAGCAAAGCCGCTGCCCACGCGCCCCTCGGCGAGCAAATCGGGTACAGGGGTCGTTGCCTTTGCGCTTCAGACCGATCATCCGGTCGGGCAATCGGTGTACCCACGTTCCGCGACACCTTCGGACAGAACAAGCCGGGCCTGCGCGCGGTACGCGTCTGCCGATCTTGCGCAAGCGGCTTTCCTGCAATCCGGGGGGCCTGAAAGCGACGGTCAGGGGCTGGACCCGGACGGTGATGGATACGCCTGCGCGTGGAACCCGGACCGCTTCCGCAGCGCCGTCAGGTGAGCGCAGACCCGATCTGGCACCCATCGCCCAATTTTGGCGATCGCCGGGCGGGGGCGCTGCCTGATCTGATCGTTATTCACTATACTGCAATGGCCAGCGCCAAAGCCGCGCTGGACCGCCTGTGCGACCCGGTTGCCGAAGTTTCGGCGCATTACCTGATCGGGCGCGACGGCACCTGTTGGCAAATGGTGGATGAAGCCGCACGAGCGTGGCACGCAGGCGCGGGGTCATGGGGTGATGTGCTGGACGTAAATTCCCGGTCTATTGGTATAGAGCTTGATAACAATGGCCAGAGCCCGTTTTCGGCCCCCATGATGGACAATCTTGAGGTGCTCTTGCGTCGAATCATGAAACGATGGGCGATTCCGCCGGAGCGCGTCATTGGGCATTCTGATATGGCACCGGGCCGCAAGGCTGACCCAGGTCCACGTTTTGATTGGCGCAGGCTGGCGCGACTTGGCTTGTCGGTCTGGCCTGAGCCAAAGGCAAATTGCGACGTTGCGGGTTTTTCGGCGTCAATGTCTGCGGCGGGGTATCCCGATGCGCCGCTTGATTTGCAACTTTCCGTCCTGCGCGACAGGTTCAGACCGTGGGCGCAGGGCCCGCTTGACGGAACAGATGCGGGCATAGCAGCAGATCTTGCGCAACGCTTCGCGATTGACCGCGCCGGGCCAAGCGCCTAACAGCATCGTCGCGCGGATGGCTGGATGATCGCGGGCGGCAACGTTCGAGGAAAGTCCGGACTCCATGAAGCAATGGTGCCGGGTAACGCCCGGCCGGGGAAACCCGAGGGACAGCGCCACAGAGAACAGACCGCCGCGCATCTGTGCGGTAAGGGTGAAACGGTGGGGTAAGAGCCCACCGCGGGGCTGGTAACAGTTCTGGCACGGCAAGCCCCACCGGGAGCAATGCCAAATAGGGGTTCCGTGCGGCTATTGCCGCGGGCCGCTTCAGCCCAGGAACCCGGGTTGGCAGCTAGAGCGCGTCGGTAACGGCGCGCCCAGAGGAATGGTCATCCAAGGGGGCAACCCCTGGACAGAATCCGGCTTACAGGCCATCCGCGCGCTTTACTTGTTGATCCCTTTTGGTGTGACATCCCGACAGGAGCCTTGGCTGCGGAACCTGCTATCGTTGCTTCGGGACATAAAGGGAAGGAAACCTGATGAGCTTTCTGAGAACACTTGCCACTGTTGCTGTGGGCGTTGCCGCCGCAAAGGGCGCATCCAAGTACAAGCAAATGGGCGGCATGGCCGGTCTTCAAGACATGTTCGCGTCTTCGGGCGGAACGGGCGGCATGGTCGATCAACTCTCGCAGATGGCCGAAAAGATGGGAGTTCCGGGAGCCGGAAATGCCATGCGTGATATGATGGCCAGTTTTGGCGGCGGCACCGGCGCGCAACCCGAAGCGGCGGCGGCCGGTTTTGGCGGTCTTATGTCTGCCATGGGGGGCGCAGCGGCCGCGGGCGGCAAGCAAGCCGATGACATGTTGTCGAGCCTGTTTCAGAACACACCTGTCGCGATGGCCGCTGAGGACAATGCAAAGCTGATGATCCGGGCGATGATTCAGGCGGCCAAAGCTGATGGCGAGATCGACGCAACTGAACAGGCCACCATTCTTGATGCCATCAAGGATTCCAGCCCCGAAGAGGTCGCCTTTGTGAAGGCAGAGCTTGCCGCGCCGGTGGATGCCATGGGCTTGGCGCAAGACACGAGCGAGGCGATGAAGGCACAGGTGTATTCCACATCGCTGATGGCGATCCGCGTGGATAACGCGCATGAAGTTGCGTATCTCAAGCAGCTTTCCGATGGTCTTGGGCTCGACAAGGCGGCGCGCGACCGTGTGCATGCTGCAATGGGCCTGCCACCACTGCCAGCATGAGCGGGTGAGGCGCGGTTGTTTGGCCCAATACGAGCGCGCCGTCTAATCGCGCTTGACACCGCGCCGCCCATCCGTAAAAGGCGGGGTTCAAGGATTAGCGGGTGGCATGGCCGCCCGGTTGAGGAGTATTGAAATGGCGAAGCCGACCACAATCAAGATCCGCCTGAACTCGACCGCGGGCACCGGCCACTTTTACGTGACCAAGAAGAATGCTCGCACCATGACCGAGAAGATGGTGATGAAGAAGTATGATCCCGTTGTGCGCAAGCACGTCGACTACAAAGAAGGCAAGATCAAGTAATCTTGTCGTTCTTAGTCAGGGACGTTTTCAAGGCCGCGCACTAGCGCGGCCTTTTTCTTTGGGGTGACGGGATGAGCACAGAATTGTCAGTCAGGTGTGCAGGCCCAAGAGACATCGCCGAAGTGGATGTGCTGTTGGCGCGCAGCTATCCGGTGCTTCTCAAGCCTGATTACCCACCATCCGTGCTGGTGACGGCGCTGCCGTTGATCAGTCGCGTGCAGCCCACCCTTGTGACATGCGGTACCTATTACGTTGTGGAAGAGGTCCATACGGGCGCCCTTGTCGGGGCAGGGGGCTGGACGCCGGGTTCGCCGGGGAGGGGCAGGACTTCCCCTGCTTTGGGTCATATACGGCATGTGGTTTGTGATCACCGCCAAACGCGATGCGGAATTGGAAGAATGCTGATGCACAGGATTTTTCAAAGTGCATCGGACGCTGGTATCGCTAAGCTTGAGTGCCTCTCAACCCGGACGGCGGTGCCGTTTTATGCTGCTCTTGGATTTGTCAAAGATCGCGCTGTGGACGTGCCTTTGCGGGCTGGCATTGTCTTTCCGGCGATCTCTATGCACCGAACACTGTAGTGCGACCGGGCGGTTCGGAACGAAAAGGCCAGCCCGAAGGCTGGCCTGATCTGTGTCATGCGTAAATTGCTTATTCGCGGTTGCCCAGGAATTGCAGTAGGAACATGAACATGTTGATAAAGTCGAGGTAGAGCCGCAAGGCGCCCATGATAGCCGCTTTGCCCAGCCATTCCTGATCGCCCGACTGCGCCATCTGGATGTACTCGTTCTTGATGCTCTGCGTGTCATAAGCGGTGAGGCCTGCAAAGATCAGAACACCGATGACCGAGATTGCGAACTGCAACGCCGAGGACGCAACGAAGATGTTGATCACCGACGCGACGATCAAGCCGATCAAGCCCATCATCAGGAAGGTGCCCATCGCACTCAGGTCTTTCTTCGTCGTGTAGCCATAAAGACTAAGCGACGCGAAAGCGATCGATGTCACGAGGAACGTGGTCACAATGGACGCGCCCGTGAACACGAGGAAGATGGAGCTGATCGAAAGGCCCATAACAGCCGCGAACGCATAGAATACGGTTTGTGCGGTAGCGGCGGACATGCGGTTGATGCCGGCGCTGAAGCCAAACACAAACAGCAGCGGTGCGAACATGATCAGCCATTTCAGCGGCGACGCGTAAATTGCGGCCCCGGTGCTTGTCAGATAAGTGTTCGCGGAAAGCTGGTAGGCGGTCGGAACGTCCGAGACAGCCAAGCCTGCGATCGCCCACGACACGAGCGCGGTGATGAGCATCCCCACCGACATCGTGCTGTAGACTTTGGTCATGTGGGTGCGAAGACCCTCGTCGATTTGTGCGGACCGCGTGCCTGTCGCGGCCCCGGCACGGATCGTGTTGTAGTCAGCCATGTGATCCCTCCTGTTACATATGGGTCGCGTCCCAATGGGTCGCGGTCTTACATGTGAATATCGGCGAGGAGATATACCTTTTCAAGGCACAGAGCCCTATTACCGGAACGATTTTGAAGCAAAATCGTCGGGTACGCCGTAGTGCATGTATAAATGGCGGCAGGTGCAGGGTTTCCCGGGTGTCACGGGACGATTACGACCTTGCCGGTCGACTTTCGATCTCGCAGCAACGCAAGTCCTTCGGCGGCGTTTTCGAGGGCCAAGGTATGGCTGACATGTGGGTGCAAGTCCCCAGCGGTGTGCATGTTCAAGAGGTCTGACAGGGAGGTCGTCAGCGCCTTGGGGTCAAAGCCCAGATAGCCCCCCCAATAGAGGCCGTGAACAGTGATGTTCTTGACCAGCAAGTAATTGGCCGGGATCTGCGGCACTTGTCCGGCGGCAAAGCCGATGACAAGAATACGCGCGCCCGGTTTGCAGGCTTTCATGGAACTGGTGAAAAGCGGATCGCCCACGGCATCATAAACGACGTCGACGCCGCCCATCGCCTTGAGCCGGTCGCGAAGGTCTGGGGCATCGCTGTCAAGCACGTCATGTGCGCCTGCGGCCTTGGCGACCTCTAGTTTGTCTGCTCCGCGTGCGCAGGCAATCACTCGTGCGCCCAAGCGCGCGCCCAACTCTACAGCGGTCAATCCGACCCCGCCTGCGGCACCCAGAACCAACAGGGTTTCGCCTTTGCGCAGATCGGCGCGATGCGACAGGGCCAGATGAGAGGTGCCATAGGCGATTTGGAACGCGGCGGCTTCCACATCGGTGATACTGTCCGGCAGGGGGACACAGCGCTCTGCCGAAATGCAGGCCATATCTGCGAGCCCACCTGACCCCGGTACGGCGGCGACCCGATCCCCGACTGACAGGCCATCAACGTTCGCCCCCAGTTTCGTGATGGTGCCAGCAATTTCCATCCCCAGCGTGATCGGCAGTGGTGGTTTCTCTTGATAGCGACCCTCGATCATCAGCAGATCGGCATGATTCAACCCACAAGCTTTGATGGCAACTTGCACCTCTCCGGGCTGCGGTTCGGGCGTTTCCTTCGTCACGAGCTTTGGGGTGGTTCCGAATTCTGAAATTTCGAAAGCGCGCATATCGTCTCCTTTAACGCAGCAGCAGATTAACCAACTGATCAACTATAGGGCGCTGCGCACTAACAAGTTGAGTCGTTTTTGATGTAAAACAAATCAGCGAAACTGGGGAGGATCCCTGTTTTCCTGATGAAATCGCTATCCAGTACGGAGAACCCGCCTTTGCGGGAGCGGTTGGTTTGTGTCCATGATTGTCGCCGCTGCCATCGTGCTCGGAATGACGATTGCGAGTAGATTATTAGTAGGAGGTTTTCATGCCCCATCCAGTCGATATTCACGTAGGTAAGGTCATTCGTCAAATACGTCGCGACGCGGGATTGACCCAGCAACACTTGGCTGAACGTGTTGGAATCAAGTTCCAGCAAATCCAAAAGTACGAAACCGGTGCAAACCGGGTCAGCGCATCGCGTCTTTGGGAAATCTCTCGCGTGTTGAACGTTCCAATCAGCCGCTTCTTTGAGGGATACACCCACGAAGAGCGTGAAAACGGGCGCATGGAAAAGTCAAACGCCTGATTTCATGTGTTTGTGTGGGTGACAGAGCACCCACGGAGAGCTATGACGGCGGGGTATAAAAAAGGCCCCGCCAATGCATTCTTCGACAGAATTAGACGACGACGTGCGACAGTCGCTTATCGGTGCGGCCCATGCCGTGGCCGATGCTGCAGCGCAGATAACGCTGGCAAATTTTCGCAGCGCAGCCCTTCAAACAGATAACAAGCAGGCCGGGGGGTTTGACCCGGTGACCCAAGCCGACCGCGCTGCCGAGCAGGCGATGCGCGCGGTCTTGGCTGATCTGCGTCCCGACGATGCCATTCTGGGTGAGGAATTCGGCCCGAAAGAGGGCACGAGCGGGTTCATGTGGGTGCTTGATCCAATTGATGGGACCCGTGGGTATATCTCAGGTACACCGACATGGGGCACTTTGGTTGCTGTGAACGCGGCGCATGGGCCGGTGTTTGGCCTTGTCGACCAACCCTACACCGGCGAACGATTCGCGGGCGGGCTGGGAATTTCCGAACTTATGCGCGGAGAAACCCGGACCCCACTGAAAACTAAAGTTAATACGACGTTAGAAGCCTCCATTCTGTTTACGACGTTTCCGGAAATTGGAACCCCCAATGAACTTGTTTCATTCAAGCGGGTCGCCGAAAAAGTCCGGTTGGTGCGCTATGGAATGGATTGTTATGCCTATGCGCTGTTGGCGGCTGGGCAGATCGATCTTGTTATTGAGGCCGGGTTGAATGCTTACGATGTTGCGGCCCCCATCGCGGTTATTCAAGCAGCCGGGGGCACAGTAACCAACTGGGAGGGCGGCCCTGCCCATGACGGTGGTCGTATTCTGGCGGCCGCCACGCCTGAGCTTCACCGTACAGCTTTGACCCTTTTGAAGGGTGTGTGATGTGGCCGACGCTCTGATCAAGAACGCGGCTGTCGTTGTGACCATGGATGATGCGCGCCGCGAACTGACAGCGACAGACATTCTGTGCCGCGACGGTGTGATTGTTGGGATAGGAACGGGTTTGACGGCCTCACCCGCGTCAGAGGTTATCAATGCGCAGGGCTGCGTGGTAACGCCTGGGTTGATCAACACGCACCACCATCTGTTTCAGACCCTGACGCGCGGGGTGCCGGGCGGGCAAGATGCGTTGCTTTTCGGATGGTTGCAAACCCTGTATCCGATTTGGGCGCGCTTTACAGCAGAGCATATCCACAGCTCTGCCACAATCGGCCTCGCCGAATTGGCGCTGAGTGGATGCACGCTGACGTCCGATCATCTGTATCTTTACCCGAATGGCTCCCGCCTCGATGACAGCATTGCCGCAGCGCAAGATGTTGGTGTGCGATTATTGGCCACGCGCGGGTCCATGAGCATTGGGGAAAGTGCGGGCGGGTTGCCGCCTGACAGTTTGGTTGAAGATGAAGCGGCGATCCTGAAGGATTGTATTCGCGTGATTGACAGGTTCCACGACCCGAAACCGGGGGCGATGATCCAGGTCGGCGTTGCGCCTTGCTCGCCATTTTCTGTCAGCCGCGAATTGATGCGTGATGCGGCGGTACTGGCGCGGGAAAAAGGTGTGCGGCTGCATACTCATCTTGCCGAGAATGACGAGGATATCGCCTATAGCCTTGAGAAATTTGGCTGCCGCCCAGGTCAATATGCGCAAGATCTTGGTTGGACAGGTGACGATGTCTGGCATGCGCATTGCGTCAAACTGGACCCCGCCGAGATTGATCTGTTTGCCCATACCGGCACCGGTGTGGCCCATTGTCCCTGTTCCAATTGCCGTCTTGGGTCGGGCATCGCGCCGGTCCGGGCGATGCGGGATGCGGGCGTGCGTGTTGGGCTGGGCGTGGACGGATCGGCAAGCAATGATGCCGGGAACCTCGTGCTCGAAGCGCGGCAGGCGTTGCTGCTTCAACGCGTTGCCAACGGGGCCGATGCCATCAGCGCCCGCGAAGTGTTGGAAATTGCGACCCGCGGCGGGGCGGCCGTTCTGGGCCGTGATGACTTGGGCCAGGTCGCCGTCGGAAAACGCGCCGATCTGGCTGTTTGGGACATGACCGGGCTGGATGCATCGGGGGCATGGGACCCCGTTGCGGCGCTTGTTTTGTCAGGCCCGCACAAGGTGCGTGATCTGGTGGTTGAAGGGCGCAGAGTTGTCCGCGATGCACACCTGACCACGATTGATCTTTCCGCCGCTTTGTCGCGGCAAGCCGGGTTGTTGCGCGATCTGATGGGGGCCTGACGCCGTGACGACGCCGGACTGCGACGCGCGCCCTGTTCAGGACCGGTGATGCTGATCTTGCGGGTGCTGCACACGGTTTCGTGAAGGCGATCCAGTGGGACCCGGTCGCATGCTGGTGCGTTAGCCATTACCTGTTGTTCAGCACGTATGCCGCTCGGGCATGCTGCGCAGCGACAAAAAACAGAGGAGAATGACACATGCAACGTACCGGTTCCGCTCACTGGGAAGGCGACCTGAAAACGGGCAAGGGCCTCGTCTCCACTCAAAGTGGCATTCTTGACGATGCGCAGTACGGGTTTGGCACACGGTTCGAAGACGGTCCGGGGACCAACCCCGAAGAATTGATCGGGGCGGCCCATGCAGGGTGCTTTTCAATGGCGCTGTCGATGATTTTGGGCCAGCACGATCTGACGGCAACAGCCATCGACACCACGGCCAAGGTCACACTTGAAGAGGTAGATGGTGGCTTTGCTGTTACCAAGATCCACCTTGATGTGGTGGCTGACATTCCCGGTGCCAGCGACGCAGCTTTCAAGGAAGCGACAGAAGCGGCCAAAACAGGGTGCCCGATTTCAAAACTGATGACAGCGGACATTACCATGACGGCGACGCTTAAGTAAGGACGCTTAAGTAAGTCAGTCAGTCGGTTTCAACGGGGTAGCCCCGCGCTTTGATCCGTTGCTAATCTTGCGGCGGCGTGCAGTTTATCGCGCCGCCGCTCTGCGTGTAGGGCGCGGCGCGCCCCGTCATTTTGTAGGCCAAAATCCCCACCCATTCCTTGGCGGCGATGTTCAGGGTCTCCAAGTTTTCGGCCAGCCGCCATCCCCAGTTCTGCAACACCCCCCCATCGCGGTGGTCCACGGGCCACGCCACCAGATTGTTCCACTTTGCGGCACAAAATACGCCCACCGAACGTGGCATGTGATACGCTGACGTAAGTAGCAGGACAGGCCCATCTCCGGTGCGGTCCATGAGCGGCAAAGTCATGACAGCGTTCTGCCATGTGGTGCGGGAACGCCCTTCCAAGATCATCCGTTCCTTATCAATTCCGGCGTCCGAAAAGATGCGCTGCGCAACCTCGGCGCCAGACTTGCTGCCTTCCAAGAACCACCCTGTACCACCTGTGAACACAACGGCGGCTTCGGGAAATCGGCGCGCTAGGGTGATTGCCTCCATGAACCGCTCGCCTGCAGGGCCAGTCGCGGGAAGGTTGTGCATTTGAGTGATGTTGGCCTGCTCTGCGCCACCAAGCACAAGGATGGCAGCGGGGGGGATGGGCAGCGGGGGAGCCGCGGGAAAGCGCGCCTCAAGCGGCCGGATCATCAGACTGCCGAAGGGCCAAATGGCCAATGACATAAGCCCGACCAGCAAGACCGCCAACAGCCCCAAGGCTGACTTGCGCCACCCACGCCAAACGCACAGCAAGGCGGCAAAGACTGCGATGACGACCCATGTCTCTGGCTTTAGAAACGTCCAGATGGTCTTTGAAAGAACCAGAAACAGATCCGCCATCGCACATCCTTTGGGAACTGTGGCTTAGCCTTCGCGCAACGTGTTCACCATCAAGGCCACGTTCTCAGGGTCGGCGTCAGGCGTGATCCCGTGGCCGAGGTTGAAAATATGCGGCCCACCGCTGAAGGCTTTGCGGATGCGCCGCACTTCCGAGACGAGGGCATCACCGCCTGTGACCATGTGGCCGGGCGCCATGTTGCCCTGAACGCAACCATCAGTCTGAACATGCGCGGCCGCCCAATCGGAATCGACAGAATTGTCGATCGCGACACAATCGGCACCAGTGGCCTTGGCGAAGCCAATGTAATGATCGCCGGCTTCGCGCGGGAAGGCGATGATCGGAATGCCGGGATGACGCTCTTTCAGCGCTGCGATGATCTGGCGCGTGGGTTCCAGCGCATAGTCGCGGAAGTCGTCGCCTTTCAGCGATCCGGCCCAGCTGTCGAAAATCTTGACCACTTCAGCACCCGCATCTATCTGCGCGGACAGATATTCGATTGTGGCGTTGGTCAGACGGCCGATCAACGCATTGAAGAGGGGGCGGTTTTCAGCCTTCAGGGCATGGGCTGGTCCCTGATCCGGTGTACCTTTGCCGGCGATCATATACGTCGCTACGGTCCAGGGCGCGCCCGCAAACCCAATCAAGGTGGTGTGCGCGGGCAACTCTCGGCGCAGGATGCGAATTGTCTCGTAGATTGGTGAGAGGTGCTCGTGAATGTCGGAGGCGTGCTTCAGCTTGCCAAAATCGCTGTCGCCGGTGATCGTGGACAGGCGCGGCCCTTCGCCAGTGACGAACCAAAGATCCGCTCCAAGTGCGTCGGGGATCAGCAAAATGTCTGCAAAAAGGATCGCGGCGTCAAAATCATACCGGCGGATTGGCTGCAAAGTCACCTCTGCGGCCAATTCGGAATTATAGCACAGAGACAGGAAATCTCCGGCCTCGGCCCGGGTTGCGCGATATTCGGGCAGATAACGACCGGCTTGGCGCATCATCCAGATCGGCGGCACGTCCAAAGTTTCACCGGCCAATGCCCGCAGCATTGTCTTTTGCTCTGCCATGTTTCTTCTCGTGCTCCTCGCGCTTTTCTCTGTTGTGGTCCCTTACACAGCGCACAATGTCAACGCGGCGGTCGGTTACTTGTTGTCAATCAAAAATGACATCGCTACGCAATTGCCATGAAACTCGATTTGCCAACACCCGCCCAACCTCTCCGGATCGGAACGCGCGGCTCGCCGCTTGCGCTTGCTCAGGCCTTTGAGACCCGAGATCGCCTTTCCGCGGCGTTTGACCTTCCGCCGGAGGCCTTTGAGATCGAAGTGATCAAAACCACGGGGGATCGGGTTCTGGACCGTCCGCTGAAAGAGATCGGGGGGAAGGGCCTTTTCACCCGCGAGATAGAAGACGCCATGCTGGAAGGGCGGATCGACATTGCGGTTCATTCCATGAAGGACATGCCGACGTTGCAGCCGGATGGATTGGTGCTTGATTGTTATTTGCCACGCGAGGACGTGCGCGATGCCTTTGTGTCCCACGATGTTGCAGCATTGATAGACTTGCCACAGGGGGCCGTTGTCGGCTCGTCCAGTTTGCGACGGCGGGCGCAGTTGGCCCATCGCAGACCTGACCTCACGCTGGTTGAGTTTCGGGGCAATGTGCAGACCCGTATGAAGAAATTGGAAGACGGCGTGGCGGTCGCGACATTTCTGGCCATGGCAGGTCTGCGGCGCTTGGGCATGACCGGTGTTGCCCGGTCAGCGATTGACCCGGACGAGATGTTGCCCGCCGTCGCGCAGGGCGCAATTGGCATTGAACGGCGCGCCAACGATACGCGCAGCGGTGCGATGCTTGAAGCCATCCATGACGGACCGACGGGTCAGCGCCTTGCCGCTGAGCGTGCCTATTTGGCACGGCTGGACGGATCGTGCGAAACCCCGATCGCAGGGTTGGCAGACCTGGAGGGCGGCACTTTGCACCTTCGCGGTGAGATCCTGCGCACTGATGGGTCAGATGCGATATCGGACCGGGTCAGTGGACCTGTTGAAGACGGAGCCGAGCTTGGCCGCGCCCTGGCCATGTCGCTTCTTGATCGTGCTCCTGAGAACTTTTTTGACTGGCGGACCAGTTAGAAAATAACGGCAGGCGGGAAAAGGAGCGTCTGCCGTGGCAATGCGCCATCGTAAAAATGTCACGTCTATGGGGTACACACGTGCACCAATGCACGAATTGCTAAGGCAGGCGATATGACGGATGATCCGACTGACAAAGACCACGCGCGCGACTGGCTGGAAGCGGAGTTGGCCGACACGCTGGACGAAGACTATGAGCTGGAGTTGTCGGAACCCGCGTTGTCGCTTGAGATCAGAAAGATCTATCGCAAGGCACATCCGCCCAGCCTTGAACGGCGTGATTATTTCCGCAAGCTTCTGGAATTGCAGTCAGAGCTGATCAAGTTGCAGGACTGGCTTCAGTATACCGGAGAGAAGGTTGTCGTGATCTTTGAAGGCCGTGACAGTGCCGGGAAGGGCGGTGTCATCAAACGGATCACTCAGCGTCTTAACCCACGTGTGGCGCGAGTTGTGGCTTTGCCAGCGCCGAGCGAACGTGAAAAGTCGCAATGGTATTTTCAGCGCTACGTGCCGCATTTGCCTGCTGCCGGCGAAATGGTGCTGTTCGACCGGTCGTGGTATAATCGGTCCGGCGTCGAACGGGTTATGGGGTTTTCAACGGAAGACGAGGTTCAGCAGTTCTTTCATGACGTTCCGGAATTTGAACGGATGTTGGTGCGGTCGGGAATCCGCGTGATCAAATACTGGTTCTCAATCACAGATGAAGAACAGCAATTGCGTTTCTTGATGCGAATCCACGACCCATTGAAACAGTGGAAACTGTCGCCAATGGATCTGCAAAGCCGGGTGCGCTGGGAGCAGTACACAAAGGCCAAGGAAGAGACCTTTGCCCGGACGAACATTCCCGAGGCGCCATGGTACATCGTTGAGGGCAACGACAAAAAACGGGCGAGACTTAACTGTATCGACCATCTGTTGGCGCAGATCCCCTATGAGGCGGTCCCGCATGAAGAGGTGCATCTGCCCGAGCGTGTATACAACAAGCAATACGAACGCTCGGTCTTGCCGCCTGAACTTTATGTGCCCCGGAAATACTAGGGTTTACGTATCTTTACTGCCAAATTGCCACGCCTGCGGCGTGATGACATGTCCCCACTCCTGCATGCGCAGGAGTGGGTCCCGCCGCCTGGGACCGCCGTTATACGGTAAGGAGGCCGCGCACTTCGTCATCAACCATTTCGGCACGTGTGCCGGATTTCACAATCTGGCCACGGTCCATGACATGGAAAGTGTCACATAAGTCGCGGGCGAAATCGTAATATTGTTCGACCAACAGAATCGCCATGTCGCCTTTGTCGCGCAGGTATGTGATGGCCCGGCCGATGTCTTGAATAATGGACGGTTGGATACCCTCGGTCGGTTCGTCGAGAACCAAAAGGCGCGGGCGCATCACCATGGCGCGGCCGATTGCCAATTGTTGCTGTTGACCGCCGGACAAGTCCCCGCCGCGCCGCCCAAGCATGTCACGCAGCACAGGAAAAAGATCAAACACCTCGTCTGGGACGTTCCGTTCCCCCCTCGGTAGAATGGCAAACCCTGTTTCCAGGTTTTCTTTGACCGTCAGAAGGGGGAAAATCTCGCGTCCTTGTGGAACAGAAGCGATACCAGCGCGCGCGCGCGCGTCGGAGCGGGCGCGGGCCATGTTATGGCCTTCCCAAGTGATTGTTCCGCCAGAGACAGGATTTCGGCCAACGACAGCGCGCAGCAGCGTTGTCTTTCCCACGCCGTTGCGCCCCAGTACGGTCGTGACTTTGCCCGTCTGTGCCGTTAGCGAGACACCGCGCAGCGCTTGAGCAGCCCCGTAATGCACATCGACATTATCAATATTGAGCATGTTCGGTTCCATCTTTTATCCGGGTTACATCCGTCCCGATCTTGGCGTGCGCGGGCGCAAAGCTGAATTTCCACCTTCTGCGTTTAGCGTCCAAGGTAAACCTCGATCACCTGTTCATTGGCCGAGACGTGATCAAGCGAGCCTTCTGCCAGGACGTGCCCTTGATGAAGCACGGTGACCCGGCAATCCAATGCGCGCACAAAGTCCATGTCGTGTTCGACCACAACGACTGTGTGCTTGCCTGCAATCGACCGGAGCAGGTCTGCGGTGCGCATGGTTTCTGCATCGGTCATGCCGGCAGCGGGTTCATCGACCAGCAGCAACTCAGGGTCTTGAGCCAGCAACATCCCAATTTCGAGCCATTGCTTCTGGCCGTGGCTGAGATCGCCTGCCATGTCGCGACGATGCGCCGTCAACTTTACCAGATCCAAGAGTTCGGTGATCTTTGTGACTTCTTCTTCAGTCCGCCGGTGAAACAGCGTTGCCCAAACCGAACGATCATCTTTGAGCGCGAGCCCAATGTTGTCTTCAACGGTTTGCGTTTCGAACACGGTTGGTTTTTGAAATTTCCGCCCGATGCCAAGCCGAGCCGAGCCCGCCTCGTCAATGCGGGTAAGGTCGACCGATTGGTTCCACAAAACTTCGCCAGTATCGGGGCGGGTTTTGCCTGTGATGATGTCCATCATCGTTGTCTTACCGGCGCCGTTCGGGCCGATCACGGCGCGAAGTTCACCCTTTTCGATGGTCAGGGACAGATTGTTGATAGCCTTGAAGCCATCAAAGCTGCGGTTCACACCGTCAAGGGCAAGTTGGATGCTCATGGATCAGGCCTTTTTTGCGGCAGTGAGATCGCGCGGCGCGGCGCGGCGTCGGAAGAGGCTTTCGATGACACCAAGGACGCCTTGCGGCATGAATATCGTCACCACAATGAACAAAGCGCCGAGAACGAAGATCCATATTTCCGGAAACCAACCGGTGAGAAGCGTCTGTGCTGCACCTACAAGGATCGCGCCAATGGCGGCGCCGACGAGTGTGCCGCGCCCGCCAAGTGCAACCCAGATCACGATGCCGATGGAGTTGGCCGGGCTGAATTCCCCCGGATTGATGATGCCAACCTGCGGCGTATAAAGGGCTCCGGCCACACCGGCCATCATGGCTGAAACTGTGAAAACGAACAGTTTGTAATGCTCAACCCGGTAGCCGATGAACCGTGTGCGGCTTTCGGCATCTCGAACGGCGATCAGAACTTTGCCGAGTTTGGAATTGGTGATGGCCTTTGCAACGAGCAACCCGATCGCTAGAGCGATCGCCGAAAGAACGAAAAGTCCGGCGCGCGTCTGGTCCGATTGAAGGTCAAAGCCCAGAACGTCCTTAAAGTCGGTCAAGCCGTTATTACCGCCAAACCCCATTTCGTTGCGAAAGAAGGCGAGCATGAGTGCATAGGTCATCGCCTGCGTGATGATCGACAAGTACACTCCGGTCACCCGACTGCGGAACGCGAACCATCCGAAGATGAAGGCAAGAATGCCGGGTGCCAACATCACCATGACGCACGCAAACCAGAACATATCAAAGCCTTGCCAATACCAAGGAAGGGCGTCGTAATTCAGGAATACCATGAAGTCGGGTAGGTTGGGATTGGCGTAGACTCCCCGGTCGCCGATCTCGCGCATCAAATGCATGCCCATCGCGTAGCCGCCAAGCGCGAAGAACGCTCCATGGCCGAGCGAAAGAATGCCACAATATCCCCAGACCAGATCCAGCGCGACCGCGAGGAGTGCGTAGCACAGGTATTTACCCAACAGGGAGACGACATAAGAAGGCACGAGCCGTTCCTCAAGGCCCACATTTCCGACGGGCACCGCAACGGTCAGGATGAACAAGCCGATAAGGAAGAACCCCATGCGGCGATCTATAAGAGTCATGATTGGGCCTTCGAAATACGGTGAGAAGGAAGAGGCAACGCCAGATTGAAAAGAGTGAAAACGCAAGCATGTGGGCAAGGGGCGCTCCCGCCCGTCATTATCGGCCCGCTGTGCGGTCCAATGCTTCCCGTTGGG
>NZ_SMZO01000027.1 GCF_004358675.1 Meridianimarinicoccus aquatilis
ATGGCCTGAAACGCGTGCCCGAGATCGCGTGAAATCACTGCCCAAGTTCCGCGAAATACGCACGCTTGCCTTGTTCGACCTTCCTTGGATGCCGTTTTACTTTGGGCTCTTGTTCGTCTTTCACCCCATGATGGGATGGGTTGGTGCAACCGCAGCGGTCATCATCATGGGCCTTGCCATGATCAAGCGTTTGATCACACGCCGCCCCGCCTGGTACGCAAGCAAATTCAATGCCAAATGGTTGAAGTCTGTCCGCGCCGCAGAAGAGTCGGGCAGCGCGCAACGTATGCTGGGTCTGGAAGACGGGTTTGACAACCGTTGGCTCAAATTCCGCGCCAGCTCTCTGCAAAATCAGGTCAAGGTCGATGAACGCGTTTGGGTCATGGTGTCAGCCACACGAACCTTTCGGATCTTCCTGCAATCCGCGATGCTGGCCGTCGGTGCACATCTGGTCCTGATCGGCGATCTGAGCAGCGGCGCGATGATCGCCGGATCGATCCTGCTGGGCAAAGCGCTCGCGCCCCTCGAAGCGGTTGTGAACAACGTCACCAACCTACAGACGACCCTCGCCGGCGCCCGCCGCCTGGAACGGAACCTGTCCCGCTCGTCGGCCGATCTGCGCGCGCGTCGCTCGGCGGCTCTGCCAGAAAAGCCCGGCGCGCTTTGCGTCAGCAACGTGACCTTTAAGCCGCGCGAGCGGAACCACCCAGTGCTCACCCGTCTGTCATTTGATGTCCAACCCGGCGAAGCGCTGGCGATCGTGGGGCGCAGTGGGGCGGGAAAATCCTCTCTTGTGCGTCTGCTGACCGGTGGCACGTCCGCCACCATGGGCAGAGTGACCCTGAGCGGCTTTCCATTGTTTGAATTGTCCGAACGCGCCGTGTCGCAGCACATCGGATATTTGCCGCAATTTCTCACCTTCTTTGACGGCACCGTGGCCGAGAATATTGCCCGATACGATCCTGACATGACGATTGCCGATGTGGTTGAAGCGGCGGAACTTGTGAACGCGATGACCGAGATTGAGCAACTCCCCAAAGGCCTTCAGACCGACATGCGCCTTGCCCAGGACATCTTGTCAGCAGGCGCCTTGCAGCAGATTTCCCTAGCGCGGGCCGTCTACGGCAAGCCGAATATCCTGATCCTTGACGAACCGAACGCAGGCCGAGATCAGGAATCCGGAGCGCTTATCGCCTCTTTGATCAAAGCCCAAACTGCGGCAGGAAAATCGGCGATTGTCATCACGCACAGCCCGAACGTGCTGCGCACTTGTGACAAGGTCATGATCCTGGAGGACGGCGCACAAAAGGCATTCGGACCCCGAGATGAAATTCTGACTAAACTCGCCGCCGCCTCGTCGCAAGCTAACACGGCAGCTCCAGCGTTCAAAAAGCCCCGAAAGCCGGCTCGTTCAACACAGATGGTTTGGTCCAAACAGCCTGAACCTTATGGCGTAACAGCCCGATAAGCTAACAAGGTCTTTGTATAGGGCGGTCCGCGGGCACAATCGTCCGCGCCACAGCCCCATAGATCGACCATGATACCCGAGCATACCATGACGTCATTTCAGCCCCAAAGCACTGCATCTGGCGTCGACCCTACTGGCCTCAGGGCAGTCAAGGGTCCAGCCAAAAGGGCAGGCATGACCAAAGCGAGTATCCTTTCGATGTGGAAGTCCGGCGATAGAAATTACCCAATCGGCGCTGGTCGGAACTCGAGACGCTGTGTTTCAAACAGCCTGCGGTGTTTCTCAAAATCGTCATGAGCAAGGACCAACCCAAATGGTCTGCTCCCACTTACGTTCCGACCTCACAACTCATCACTGCCGCCGTTTTTCAGAAGGCAATGGAGGTTATGCAATGAGGGACGAATGGGGGCGTCGTAGATTGGAAAGTCCATTGATATTTTGGAATATCATGCGCGCAGACTGGCGTTTTTTTAGCCATCGGTTGCGCCAGATTGCCAACGCTCAAACTGTGTGGGACAGGATAAAACGATGAGGCAAATGCCCATCGGGCGCAGCAGCGAAGGTCGCATCAGACTGATGCGGCGCTACGCACCGACCGTGCGCTTTGGCGTGCTAGGCCAATTCTCTCAGTAACCATTCTGCGCGGGATATGTGCGTTTGTGCGATGGCAAGCTTTCCCTTGAGCCGGGCCTTCTTGTCAGCCGAAGATACGGTGGCAATTTCGGCCTCTAGATCGCGCGCTTTGACGCGGAGCTTTCGCAAGACCTTTTCCACGTGACTGGGTCTGATCTTGCTCGCCTTTCCGCTTTCGAGACGCGCGTTGTAGTCTTCGACTTTCTCAGCCAATTTTTTCAGACCCATCTTTGCTTCCCCAATCCTGATAGCGTGGACAACCCTCGACGTTCTTCACGACAGTTTCATGACAGACGCTTCTGACCGATTGTCACCCTGTTTCATTTGTGTTCGGTGACTGCCTCGCCGAGTTCTTCTTCATCAAGCGACAAGAGGCGTTCCACCTCTGCCATCGCGCTTTCGCGTTCGATGTAATAGCTGCGTGCCGCTTCGATCAGATCACGCATGGCACCGTATGCGTATCCAGAGTCATTTATGAACGACGTGGCTTCAATGGCATTCAGCGAACCCTTTCGAATAAGAAAATCAACCCGATGCGATGTCATGCGCGCGTCTTCCTCGATCTGGACGCGTTCCTGATCCAGCCAAAGCGCGCTGCGATTTTCAGGTTCACTCAAACCAAGCTTCCTGATCTCAACCGCAATCCGAGCGATTTCAGTCCGAAGTTCGTCATAAAGTTCAGTTGTGGCCCCGTGAGGCCGTACCGTGTAACGCAAAACGTTCTTGCGCAGGTGCTTTACGGACTTCACCGCGTGAACAATATCACTCGCCACGTCGCGCAGCGCGTAAACCCGTTCAGTGATGCCATGATCGACCTGTTTGTCGTCGACCCGCGTCGAGAATTCCACAATGCCTGCATAGAGCGTTTTCACACGGCGTTCGTAGCCTTCATCGAGATCAAGCTGAAAGGGCGTTCTGCTTTTGCGCACCAACTCTGCCACATTATCAGTTGCAAACACTCCGTCTCGATGAAGGTTGAGCCCGTGCAGGATCAATTCGACTGCATTCTCATAAAGGTGCATCACTTCTTTACGAAGTGCGATTTCAAGGGTTTGGGGGAAATCGTCCACGGCCTCGTTAAGATAACGCGGACGGCTCACGTCCGGAACAGGCTCGACGATCCGGCGCTCAAGAAAGGTGATAAGCCGGTTGAGGAGGGGGAGCATCAGCGCAACGCCCAGCACGTTGAAGATCGTATGAAACACGGCAAGTTTCATTGCGTATTCATCCGGTGCAATGCGGACCAGATCGCTGATCCAATCCACCGCCTCACGCAAGGGCGCAATAAAAATTAGCGCGACAAGCGCTGTCACCGCATTGAAGATCAAATGTGCGACCGCAAGCCGCTTGCCCTGAAAATTTGCCCCCAGAGCCGCAATAACAGCGGTAATCGTCGTGCCGATATTTGCTCCGATTGCAAGCGCCAGCGCGTTCTCGTAGCTGATTTGCCCTACGGCCAAAGCGGTGAGGATCAGGACCATCGTGGCATGGCTCGACTGCATGATGACAGTCGCCGCTGTGCCAATAAGACAATAGACGAAAAGACCGAGCAGCCCTGTCATCGCAAACCGTGTCAGGTCGATCTGGTCCTTGAACGCCTCGAACCCCTCTTTCATGTAATGGATGCCGAGGAACAAAAATCCCAGCCCGGCGAGTGCGTAACCGATACCCCGCAGGGGTTTGGATTTCTGGAAGACCAAAACGATGCTGAGCGCGATCATAGGCATTGCATAGGCGGCGATATCGATTTTCAAACCGAACCCTGCGACCAGCCAAGCGCCGGTTGTCGTGCCGATATTAGCACCGAAAATAATTCCCACGCCCCCAATCAGCGAAATGAGACCGGCACTTAGGAACGAGATGGTGATAACCGAAACCAAAGAACTGGATTGCAAAACTGTGGTCGACAATACCCCAAAAGAGATGGCTCTAGGCGTCGAGGCCGTCGCGCGTTTAAGCATCCGCTCAAGCGCGCCGCCACCAAAGAGTTTGAACCCATCCTCAAGCATGAGCATGCCGAAAAGAAAGATCGCAACTCCCGCCGCGATTTCCTGAGCGTCGGGGCTGATCCAGAAAGCCAGCAAGAGGGTCCCGATAACGGCAGGCAGAAAATAGCGTGTCATGACGACCGGACTTCCGAGGCCGTCACAGGCATGCCAAGGTTAGATAAAGAAAAATGATCGATCAATCCTACCACAGGGTTCCGTTCCTTCGAAGAGTTGCGAGCCCAAGAGATACCGACATTGTCAGGCGCTTTCTTTGACATGGCTCACTGGCGCGTCCCGCAGGTTTTGCGATGATCTAGAACGGGTCACGAATAAGATTTCGAGCCATGTTTGGTTGTAACACATTCTTCGTCAGACGAGGCGACAGGATGCTGCGGCGGGATCACAACCAAATTGCAGCGGCGTTTCATGTACCGCCGATCCGCCAGCATCTGCGCTGTCAAATGCCAAAAGCCATCAGCCTGCGGAACGTCTTCATCATGCCACCAGTTACGCTTGACCTCACGATGGAGTGTAGAGCGATCACGGCCAAGCACCTCAGGAATTTGTCCAGTGATGCAATCCAAAATGGAGTGTACCCGTGGCTGGCCACATAGTTATGGAATCCTGATTATGTCAATGAAAGAGAATTTCGAAAGTCGCTTTATAGGGTTATGGACGCCAAAACTTGCACTTTTATACAGACCACTAAGCGTTTGTTCCCACGGTTCCAAACCGGTTCCACACGATCCCAACCGATAACAGGTTCGAGCATCGCACGCACTTCGCTGACGCCATGGCGGCCTGCAACTTCGCTCGACTCTTGAAGAAATTCAGACGCTTCACTCTCTACGAGCACATCTGGA
The DNA here is from genome assembly GCF_004358675.1 of Meridianimarinicoccus aquatilis. Taxonomy (GTDB): domain Bacteria; phylum Pseudomonadota; class Alphaproteobacteria; order Rhodobacterales; family Rhodobacteraceae; genus Meridianimarinicoccus; species Meridianimarinicoccus aquatilis. Next base: position 4,953 of record NZ_SMZO01000027.1, read on the forward strand.
AAATCTGGACTTCAAAGGCAGACAGAGTCAGTGGCGATCCACAAGATGCCGGGACTGAACACCTAATGGCATGTGGGCTATTGTGAGCTTATCGAAAGTGCGTCTGCTAAATACTCGAGCCGATCACCACCCCAGAACCGTTCTTGCCCAAAGATATATGTCGGCGATCCAAAAACACCGGCGTCAATTGCATCTTGGGTGCAAGTATCTGCCAGTGTTGAGATATCGTCTGTTTCAGCATGGTTCAGAATAGCCGCTGCTGGCAATCCGGCCGCGTCCAGCGCAGCGGACAGTTGCTCTGCATCTGCGATGTTTCGCTCCTCAGCCCAAACACCCTTTAAGCAGGCGAAACTCGCTGCATCTTGATCAAACCCCAGAACACCGGCCGCAAGGATCGCGCGGCAGGCCAAGCCTGGGGGGGTCGGCCAATGAGCCGGCAATGGTGTGATCTCAAGCCCCTGCCGCGCCGCCAAACGCGCCTGGTCTTGCATCCGATAGCTACGTCGCACCGGGTTTTGCGCGAAAGGCGGCGTTGTGTCGGCAGCGGCAAACACCTTGGCGATCTCGATCGGGTGGAATCGCACTATGGCCCCGGCTTTTGCAGCAAGATCCATAAACGGCCTGTGCCCAAGATATGCATAGCCAGAGATCGGTGCGAAATAGTAATCGATAACGTGGGTCACGGGGCGATATCCTTTAAACAAGTTCTTTACGGCGCGCTGTCCAGAGCCAAGGCAAAGCACAGCGCACGGATTTTCAATTCAGAACGGATAGCAAGGTCAAACGCAGACCCAATAACAAGACGCGCACCAAACCCTCGTCGAATTATTCAGCATCGCCGTTTTGCGCCTGACGTTTGTCTTCCGTGTTGGTGTCGAAATCCGAAGCGGCATGCCGTTCGTGCAGCTGACCTTCAAGCGGCCCCCATGTCAGGTTCACCATTCGACCGCGCCGTACCGCTGGCCGCGCAGCAATAGCTGCTGCCCATCTTGTGACATGCGCATAGTCTTTGACTGACAAAAAGGCCGCAGCATTATAAAGGTCGCCAAGAACAAGTGCCCCGTACCACGCGAAAATTGCGATATCCGCAATCGTGTACGAATTGCCTGCAACATACTCTCTTTCGGCAAGACACCGGTCCAGAACATCAAGTTGGCGCTTCACTTCCATCGTGAAACGGTCAATCGGATATTGGAATTTTTCTGGGGCATAGGCATAGAAGTGTCCAAAGCCGCCACCAAGATAGGGCGCTGACCCCATTTGCCAGAACAACCAGTTCAACGTCTCTGTTCGCTCCGCCGGGTCAGACGGCACAAAGTGCCCGAATTTTTCAGCAAGGTACAACAGGATAGCGCCGCTTTCAAAAACGCGGGTTGGCGTTTCCGTACTGTGATCGAACAAGGCGGGGATTTTTGAATTCGGATTTGCAGCGACAAACCCACTGGAAAACTGCTCGCCCTCGCTGATGCGGATCAGCCACGCGTCATATTCGGCCTGTGTTTCACCAAGCGCCAACAGTTCTTCCAGCAAGATCGTCACTTTGGCACCATTCGGCGTGCCCATCGAATATAGTTGCAGGGGGTGCGCCCCAACTGGCAGGTCCGCATCGTGCGTCGCTCCAGCCACCGGGCGATTGATGCTTGCAAACGTCCCACCACTGGGCGCGTTCCATGTCCAGACTTCATCGGGTGTGTAGTCGGTCGGGCCTGTCATCACTCATATCCACGTGTATCTGTTATTTTCAGACCGTGATATAAACGGGATGCGCCGAATGAATACCCCTTGCTTACGTATTGTTGCGTCATGCACTCAGGAAATCGCGGCGCTTAAACCGCTTTGACCGCCGACATCCAAATAGCTCCAATAGCCAGGTTGAGCATCGCTTTTCACTCTACCGACGCAAGCGAGTTAAGCCCAACACTCAAAACCCTTGGTACACTCCTATGACTTCATTTCAGCACAATTCAGGGGCTGTGGAAGCATTATTCAAGCGCCAGTTCCGTGCACCCCGTTACGAGTAGGGACAAGGCATGCGGCGCGAATGACCGCCACACATCCAATCGAAACTCTTGCTCTGCATCGCGCCACAAAACCACCGTCACGCCGTCGAATACAGTGCGGCGGCCTTCGTTTGGCAATATCGCATCCAAATCCCGCGGGCACCCCAAAGTCAAAAGATCGGCAGCTCTAGGCCCATCAATCCGGACGGTAATCTCTCGATCACTGATCGCTGTCAGGCTGTGTGGCGCCTGATCATAGATGGCGGTGCATGCCGACTCTAATCGTACGGCTTCACTATCCGGGGCGATAATGACCCATTCATCCGGGCCAAGGCACATCGCCTCGGTCGCGCCCGCCTTGGTGCGCTGACCAATCTTTGTGGGCAACGCAAGATCAAGCGCCTCAGAAATGGCCGTAACGTCCCCCTGCCCGGCCCTCAGGGAAAAACGCGCCATAGGCTCGACAACCGTAACGCGTGCGGCAGATGTGGCGCTTAATTGGCCGGACTCAAAGTGGGTTGGAAGCTGCGTCATCGCGAATACTCCGGTTCAAATGGCAAGGCGCGCGCCTTCGGGATCATAGAACACTGGCGACGTGACGGTCGCCCGGATCACTCCGTCCGGCATCGGGATGTGCACAGTCTCGCCCATCCGGCCATGCCCGCCTGCGATCAATGCCATCGCAATTGGCCTTCCGGCTGCAACGCTGTGGTACGACGATGTAACATGACCAACCATTTTCATGGGAACAGGTTGGGCCGGATCCAGAACAATCTGCGCTCCTTCTTCCAACTTCGTCGTGGAATCCTCGGTCAGCAACCCCACAAGCTGTTTGCGCCCATCTGCCACAAGATCTGGCCGCTTGAGTGCGCGCATCCCCACGAAGTCCGGTTTGGCCTTACCAACTGCCCAGCCGATCCCCGCATCAAATGGCGTCACGGTGCCATCTGTGTCTTGGCCAACGATGATGTAACCCTTTTCAGCGCGTAAAACATGCATGGTTTCGGTGCCGTATGTACAAAGATCATACGGCCGACCGGCGGCATAAAGCGTTTCCCAAAGCTCAAGACCATGACGCGCGGGAACGTTGATCTCAAAGCCTAACTCGCCTGTAAAGCTGATCCGGAAAAGCCGGGCGGGAAAGCCCGCAACTGTACACTCCGCCACAGACATATGCGGAAAGGCTTCTGCTGAAATATCGAGCCCTTCAACAAACGGCTCGATCACTTTGCGCGCATTCGGCCCGTTCAACGCAATCGTTGCCCATTGTTCGGTGGTGGATGTCAGCCAGACCTTCAAATCGGGCCATTCCGTCTGAAGATAGTCCTCCATCATATTGAGAACACGCGCGGCTCCGCCCGTGGTGGTCGTGACATGAAACCGGTCTTGAGACAGCCGCCCAATGACGCCGTCATCCCGGATAAACCCATCATCGCCCAGCAAAAGACCGTAGCGGGCGCGTCCGGGCTGCAACTTCGTCCACGGGTTCGTATACATGCGGTTCATGAATTCCACCGCATCGGGGCCCGTAACCTCAATCTTGCCCAAGGTGGACGCATCGAACATGCCCACGCTTTCCCGCGTTGCTTTGCATTCGCGCTGCACGGCGGCGTCCATTGTTTCGCCAGCGCGCGGGAAATACCACGCACGGCGCCATTGGCTGACCGGCTCAAAGGCCGCACCGTTCTCTTCAGCCCAAATGTCAATTGGAGTCTTCCGAGTGGCTTCGAAATGGTCTCCTCGGTGATAACCAGCGAAGGCACCAAAACTTGTTGGCGTATAAGGCGGCCGAAACGTTGTCAGACCAACCTGCGGCTGCGGCTTGCCAAGTGCATCAGAAGCAATGTTCAATCCATTGATATTGCTCATTTTACCCTGATCAGTGGCCATGCCATTCGTGGTGTAGCGTTTCACATGCTCAATGGAGCGCATGCCCTCGCGCACCGCAAGGCGAAGATCTTTCGCTGTCACGTCGTTTTGATAATCCACAAAGGCGCGAGCCTTGCCCTGGCTCAAATCGCTAGGCAACTCAGTGTTGCTCTCTCCGGTGCCGGTCCGATCCTGCTCAACGGTTAAACGCTTGGCTTCTATTGGTTTTCCAAGTTCCCGAGCGGCGACAGCTCCCATTTCTGCACCGTCGGTCAAAGCGGCCTCAATCCCCCAAAGGCCACGCCCTGCACCAGCAATCAGGCACGCTTCCGTCATGCGATCCGGCAAAAACGTCTGTTGCTCCGCATCCCATTTCAAGCTGCCCTTCGTGTGCGAGAAAAGATGTAACGACGGCGTCCATCCGCCTGACATCAATACACAATCGCATAGCAACTCTCGCGCTTCGCCGACCCAACCGTCTCGCACCGGGTTCACGCGCACCGACTTCACGCGCAGTCGTCCAGATGTACCAGTCACCGTGTGGCCGGTCAGAACCAAAATGGACCTGATCCGGGCCTGCGATACCAAGTCTTCGGGTGGCATCGCCCGAGTATCCACAATGGCACGGATCGCTGTGCCACTCTCCACCAAATCGAACGCCGCGTGATAAGCGCTGTCATGGCTTGTCACGACAACCGCACGATCACCCACACGTACGCCGTACCGGTTCAAATAGGTCTGCGCAGATCCGGCCAGCATAACCCCGGGCCTGTCATTGCCATCAAAGACCAAAGGCTTTTCCAGCGCGCCTTGCGCCAAAATCACTTGACCCGCACGAACACGCCACATGCGCTCCCGCGGGATATTTGCTTCAGGTGTTGCCACGTAGTCGGTCAGTTTTTCGCACAGCCCGACCATGTTCTGATGGTAATACCCGATGGCCGTGGTCCGCGTCATGATCTTGACGCCCAGGTCCGTCAGTGCAGCGAGTTCCGCCGCCAGCCAGTCCCACGCGGGTGCGCCTTCGATCAGGGCCTGCGGCTCGCTCAGAAGCGTCCCGCCAGCCTCCGAATTCTCATCTACAAGCGTAACCCTCAGGCCAGCTTCTGCAGCGCTGCGCGCCGCCGCCAGACCAGCAGGACCTGCCCCCACAACAAGCACGTCTGTGTGCAGATAACGCGACGCGTAGTGATCTGGGTCTTCCTCGGTTGGCGATACACCCAAACCCGCGGCAGCACGAATAAAAGGCTCATAGACCTTGTCCCAAAAAGATCGCGGCCACATGAAGGTTTTGTAGTAAAACCCCGCAGACAAAAGCATATAGGCTTTGTCGTTGATTTCGCCGATATCAAATTTCAAATTTGGAAACTTGTTTTGGCTCGTCGCTGCCAGACCTTTGTAAACCTCTTGAACCGTGGCGCGTGTGTTCGGCTCGAACTGGCCCTTTCCACGACGCGTCCCGATCAATGCGTTAGGCTCTTCTGAACCCGCAGCGACTGGACCGCGCGGACGATGGTACTTGAAGGAACGCCCCATCAAATGAACGCCGTTGGCAAGCAAAGCGGACGCGACTGTATCACCTTTTGCCGCCGTGAACTCTTTATCGTCAAAACTGAACGTTACAGGTCGTCTTTGATCTACTCGGCCTTTTCCCGGCACACGAAAGTTCGTCATTTGCTCGATCCTGTTACATCATCCACCGCTGGCCGAAGCCCTCCCGCGGGATAGGTGACCAAGAACCGGTCAGAGACCGTGTCACGGACTGCGTTGAAAAACCGCCCGCAGCCATGCACATGTCGCCACCGCTCGTAATGTGCGCCTTTCACGTTGGACCGGATGAACAGGAAATCACGCCACTCTTCATCGCTGGCCTCAGCCGGGGTCGGTGGACGTGTGATGTGCGCTTCGCCCGCGTATGCAAACTCTAGCTCTGGCAAAGTTTCGTCACAATAAGGGCATTTAATCAGAAGCATAACGGTCGTCCTTAATGTGCAACAGCGGCAGCGGCCGCTTCGTCGATCAACCTTCCGGTGGTAAACCGCTCCAATGTGAATGGGGCGTTTATGGCGTGCGGTTCGTCCTTGGCAACAGTATGCGCAAGCACATGCGCCGCGCCGGGCGTGGCCTTGAATCCTCCCGTTCCCCAACCGCAATTTACATACAGACCCTTCACCGGAGTTTTACCCAGAATAGCGGACCTGTCTGGCGTAACATCCACAATACCGCCCCATTTGCGCAGCATCCGCATCCGATTGAAAATGGGAAACACCTCGCAGATCGCGGCCACGGTATGCTCGATCAAGGGCAAACCGCCGCGTTGAGAATAGCTGGTGTACTGATCCGTCCCGGACCCAATGACCAACTCGCCCTTATCCGATTGACTGATATAGGCGTGGACAGTGTTGGACATGACAACACACGGCATGATCGGCTTAACGGGCTCAGACACAAGCGCCTGCAGCGGATAGCTTTCCAGCGGCATTCGCACACCGGCACTGTCCATCAAAACACTGGTATGCCCAGCCGCTGAAACAGCGACCTTCTTGGCCTTGATGAATCCCCGTGCGGTCTCAACGCCTTCGACGGCCCCATCAGGGCCGCGCCGAATTGATGTAACCGGGCAGTTCTGGATGATATCCACGCCGCGCGCCGCTGCACCGCGAGCATAGCCCCACGCCACCGCATCATGCCGCGCAGTTCCCGCCCGCATCTGAAGTGCAGCACCAACAACCGGATACCGCGCATCCGGCGCAATATTCAGCGGCGGACAGAAAGCCTTGGCCTCTTTCGCGGACAGCCATTTATTGTCGACACCGTTCAGCCGATTTGCATGGATATGTCTTTGGAAACTCTGAATATCGTGCTGATTATGCGCCAACATCATCACGCCCCGGCGAGAGAACATGACGTTGTAGTTCAACTCTTGGCTCAGCCCCTCCCACAAATCCAGTGCGTGATCGTACAGCCGCGCACTCTCATCATAGAGGTAATTTGACCTGATAATGGTTGTGTTTCGTCCGGTATTACCGCCGCCAAGCCAGCCCTTGTCGATGACAGCGACGTTTGTGATGCCATGTTCCTTGGCCAAATAATACGCCGCGCCAAGCCCATGCCCACCAGCACCAACGACCACCACATCGTATTCCGCTTTTGGTTGGCTATCGGGCCATTGCTCGGTCCATCCCTTGTGACCGGTCACAGCGTTCTTCAAAAGCGAGAGTGCAGAAAAGCGGGTCATCGTGAAGGCCCTTTCACAATCATTATTGATCGCGATTAGCATGGAAGCGCCACCATGCTCTGGATAAATGCGACGCATTCATTGTACAATTGCGCCATGAATTCAGATAAACTCACAGCGCCCCGCAAGCGCCTGTCTGTCGCCTTTCTGCTGGCTGATCGCTTCACACTGTCGGCGTTTGCAAACTTCGTCGATGTCCTTCGACTAGCCGCGGACGAAGATGACCGTTCGCGCCCGATCTTCTGTGACTGGACCGTTCTGTCGACGGATATGGAGCCGGTTCGTTCCAGTTGCGGGGTCAAGGTCACGCCCGACCGTCGCCTGCGTCATGCGGGACGGTATGACTACATCGTCGTCGTGGGAGGACTGATGGGCGAGGCCCGCAATTTGCCCCCCGAGTTGATCACCTGGCTTCGCACCTCGGCAGCTACCGGAGTTCCGATCGTCGGGTTATGTACAGGCGTGTTTCTGTTGCACGAGGCCGGGCTTCTTGACGGGTATCGCGTATGCGTCAGTTGGTTTCACCATCAGGACTTTCTGGACAGGTTTGAGGGCGCGCAGCCGGTGTCTGACCAGATTTTCGTGGTCGACCGTGATCGCCTGACATGTTCGGGCGGGCATAGCGCGGCGCATTTGGCGGCGTTTCTCGTCGAACGGCACCTTGGCCAGTCCGCAGCGACCAAAAGCCTGAGCATCATGATCATCGACAGCCCTCTTGGTGCGGACAAACCGCAACCCGGCGCACCTTTGAACCTCAAGGCACAAGATGCCTTGGTCCGGCGCGCTCTGCTGAGAATGCAGCAAAGCATCGACGCACCAGAAACCATAGGCGAGCTGTCGTTCGCTTTGGGGGTGAGCCGGCGTCAGCTTGAACGGCGCTTCCGCGAAGACATCGCAACAACGCCGCTTCGGGCGGCCCATGGGATGCGACTTGAAAAGGCCCGCGCGCTTTTGTTGCAAACCGAGTCGACGGTGACACAGATCGCCTTGGCCACGGGATTCTGCGACGCCCCACATCTGATCCGCAGCTTTCGGGCAAACCTTGGCCTAACACCGACTGAGTATCGCGCAGAACACTCAGTGCTTTCCGATAGCTCGCCGGGTCGGTCAAGCCAACCGACCACGCCAAATGACCCGAGCACCCTAGCCTAGCACTAAAATAACGAGAATGCGGCGCTGCAGCATTGGTTCTGTTCTTTGACTGCTGATTTTACGAACAAGCACGCCTCATTTGATATACTTTGTATACAAAATTTAAAAATCATGGAATTTTGCATGTGCTCTTTCTGGACCATCAGCGGTGCGCGCACTTTCTGACAGTCATCAGACACGCAACTGACGAGGCTCAGACATGGATAGACGCAAATTTATCGCCACAGGTGCAACGCTTGCTGCCGCCCCGCTTGCCGCACCTTCGATCGCGCGGGCGCAAACCAGTTTTAACTGGAAAATGACCAACGCCTACGGTCCCGGATCGCCTTTCTATGTCGAAGGACCCGGTAGCCCGACCGACTTTTGCAAAAAGGTCGAAGCTATGTCGGATGGCCGGCTGAAGATCCAACACTTCGCAGCAGGTGAGTTGATCCCTGCCCTCGAAGGTTTCGACGCTGTAAGATCCGGCGCCGTCGAAATGAACGCTGCAAATGCGTATTTTTGGGCGGGCAAACTGCCAGCCGCACAGTACTTCACTACGGTTCCGTTTGGCTTGAATTTTCAGGGTATGAATGCATGGCTCTATCACGCCGGCGGCATGGATTTGTGGGACGAGCTTTACGCACCGCTCGGGCTGAAAGCCTTGCCCATGGGCAACACTGGCGTTCAGATGACGGGCTGGTTCAGGGATCCCATCACAAGCACAGCGGATTTCGACGGCTTGAAAATGCGCATTCCTGGCCTTGCAGGCAAAGTATACGCGCAACTCGGTGTTGACGTAAAACTCCTGCCCGGCGGCGAGATTTTCCCGGCGCTAGAGCGCGGTGTGATTGATGCGGCCGAATTTGTTGGTCCCTATCAGGACCGCCGCCTGGGGCTTCAGAATGCAGCGAAGTACTATTACTCGACCGGTTGGCACGAGCCATCAAACGTCACCGAGTTGCTCATGAACCAATCCGCTTGGGAAAGCCTGCCTGCTGATCTTCAGGAAATCGTGAAAACAGCCGCCATGGCGTGCAACCTTGAAAGCCACACTTGGTGCGAAGCCAACAATGCTGCGGCGCTCAAGGATCTGGTCGAAAACGAAGGCGTCATTGCCGATGTGCTGCCTTCTGATGTGGTGGCGGAACTCAAGGCTGTGACAGATCAGGTTCTCAGCGACGGCGCGGCCGCAGACCCGGCGCTTGCAAAGGTGCACGAGTCCTTCATGGCGTTCAAAGCGGAACACGGGGCTTGGGCTGCGGTTTCCGAAAAGCCGCTTTACAGCCTCTGATTGGCGAAATGTCAGTCATGATATCACGGATCTCGGACGGGGCATCTTGCACCGTCCGCATCGTCGGCCACATCGCGGCCTGGAGCGGCCTCGCCCTTGTTTTGCTCGTGGCTTTCAATGTGCTTGCGCGGTACCTCTTTGGCTACGGCACAGTTGCGCTTCAAGAGATGGAGTGGCACCTGATGGCTGTCACTGCTCTGTTCGGCATGTCCTATGGGTTGAACCAAGGCGGCGAAGTTCGGGTTGATGTGCTGTATTCCGGGTTCCGTCCCCGGACAAAGGCGATTGTCGACCTCATAGCGCATATCGGTTTGCTCGCTGTTTCGCTGATCATTGCATACCTGTGCATTGCCTATGTGCAGGCCAGCTATTCGATCAACGAAGGATCACCTGATCCTGGCGGGCTTGGCTATCGCTATGTCCTCAAGGCTGCCCTGCCAATCGCCTTTGCCCTGTTGTCCATCCAAGCGCTGGCCATGGTGCTGCACGGAATTTTGCAACTGACCGGCCAACGGCCCCTCCCCGAAACCGACCCGGAATAACGCCCCCATGCCCTATACCGAAATTCTCGCGCTCTGTATGATCGGGGCGTTTTTCGTCCTGCTGTTAGGGGGCATCCCCGTCGCCGTCTGCCTTGGTGTGACCGGCTTTGCCTTTGGGTATGCCGGGTTCGGGCCAATGTTGTTCACACTGATGCCGGCGCGGATTTTTGGGGTTGTCACCAACTACACCCTGTTGGCGCTGCCATTGTTCATTTTCATGGGGATAATGCTTGAAAAATCCCGAATAGCCGAAGATCTGCTTGAAGTCATCGGCTTGGCTATGGGCGGCTTGCGCGGCGGTATGGCACTTGCCATCATTCTGGTCGGTGTCCTGATGGGCGCGGCATCCGGCGTTGTCGGGGCGACAGTTGTCACTGTCGGGCTGATCGCACTTGGGCCGATCATCAATCGTGGCTACGATGCGGGCGTGGCATCTGGAGTGATATGCGCCTCGGGCACGCTGGGTCAGATCATTCCGCCCAGTCTAGTATTGATCCTGCTGGCTGACATCATGGGCGAAAGTGTCGGCACCTTGTTCGCCGCAGCCTTGTTTCCGGGCTTGATGCTTGCAGGTCTATTTGTGGCCTATGTTCTGCTGCTCGGAGTGATCAACCCCAAGGCAGTCCCTGCAATCCCGCAAGCGGAACGCGCCCAATATACGCGCCGCGATCTTGCACTGAAGCTGTTCAAGGTTGTGCTGCCGCCGCTGGTCTTGATCTTCCTTGTTCTCGGCTCAATCATTGGCGGCGTCGCGGCCCCAACCGAAGCCGCTTCCATGGGGGCCTTTGGATCGATTGTCCTTGCCGCGCTTTCAGGCCGACTGAATTTCACCATTTTGCGCGATGCCGTGCGCGCGGCATTTGTGACCTCGGCCATGGTCTTCTTGATCCTGATCTTCGCACAACCCTTCGGACTGGCCTTTCGGGGCCTTGGCGGCGAGCATCTGGTTCAAACGGCCTTTGGGAACGTGCCGGGGGGGTTCAACGGGCAGATCTTCTTCCTTATGCTGCTCTTGTTCGTTCTGGGTTTTTTCCTGGAATGGATCGAAATTTCATATATCGCTCTGCCGCTCTTCCTGCCTGTGTTTTTGTCGTCAGGTGCCGATATGGCGTGGATCGCGATCCTTGTGGCGATGAACCTGCAAACGTCATTCTTGACGCCGCCCTTCGGATGGGCGCTGTTCTTTCTGAAAGGCGTCGCGCCGCCCAGCGTCACGACAGCGCAGATCTACCGCGGCGTACTGCCTTTTATCGGATTGCAGGTTATCGCCCTCTCCCTTGTCTTTTTCTTCCCCGGGCTCGCCACATGGCTGCCTGAAACGATTGGGTGGTAAGCCATGCTTCAAGCTGCAACAGGATTTCGTGGCGCGATGAGCGCACCGCATCATGCCGCCGCAATGGCCGGGCGCGATGTGATGACTGCAGGCGGCACCGCGATTGAAGCCATGGTCGCGGCGGCTGCCACCATCGCTGTCGTCTATCCGCACATGAACACGGTTGGCGGCGATGGGTTTTGGTTGATCCACCGCCCCGGAACAGCGCCAATCGGAATATTCGCCGGCGGTCACGCGGCGCACCTTGCAACGCCGGATTGGTACGCACAGCAAGGGCACGAGGATGCAATCCCAACACGGGGCGGCTTGGCGGCCTTGACTGTGCCGGGCACGATTGGTGGCTGGGAAGAAGCTTTGTCTCTCGTCGCGCCGGACCGTGCACTGCCGCTGAGCCAATTGCTTGCCGCAGCCACGCACCATGCCGAACACGGGTTTGCAGTGACCGGCAACCAATTTGCTTGCACTGCGGACAAACTGGACGGCCTGAAAGATGTGCCGGGCTTTGCAGACACATATTTGCAGGATGGCGCCGTCCCGACCCGCGGGAGCCGCATGACCAATCCCGCACTGGGGCAAACCTTCCGGTCGCTGGCGGAAAATGGCCTGCGGAGTTATTACGAAGGACCGATTGCCAAGACACATTCGGCCTATCTGGAACAGCACGGAAGCCCTTTGAGGGAAAGCGATTTTGCGGCCTACAAGGCACAGCAAGTCCGGCCGCTGACTGTACAAACATCGCAAGGGCTTCTCTACAATATGACCCCGCCGACGCAGGGCATTTCATCCTTGATGATCTTGGGGATGTTTGACCGGCTTGGTGTCGCGGCGGGCGAAGGGTTCGATCACATTCACGGTTTGGTTGAGGCAACAAAGCAAGCCTTCATCCTGCGCAATTCGGAACTGGGCGATACGCAGTCCATGCGCACCGTGGCTGACCGCTGGTTAGGCACTTCGGAATTGGACCGGCTTGCAGGACACATCGACATGACCCGCGCCCTGCCTTGGCCGTATGAGCCGAAGCAAGGCGACACAATCTGGATGGGGGCCACAGATGCCGATGGTACAACCGTCAGCTTCATCCAAAGCGTCTTTTGGGAATTCGGGTCTGGCTTGACCTGTCCGGACACTGGCGTTTGTTTTCAGAACCGCGGCGCGGGTTTTTCGATTGCACCGGGACCGAACCAACTCGCACCCGGAAAGCGGCCATTCCATACGTTGAACCCGGCGCTGGCGTTACTGTCGGACGGGCGCACGATGGCCTATGGCACCATGGGCGGCGAAGGTCAGCCGCAGACACAAGCCGCAGTTTTCACCCGCTACGCCAATTTCGGGATGGGCCTGCAAGAGGCAGTTACCGCCCCGCGCTGGCTATTAGGCAAAACTTGGGGCGCAGGAACGACGTCGCTTAAACTTGAAGACCGGTTCGATCCGGCCTTGGTGAGCGCACTTGAGCAAGCGGGCCACCAGATTGACATGATCCAACCGTTTTCCGATTTGGCCGGACATGCCGGCGCCGTCGTGCGCCACAGCGCCGGATTAATCGAAGCCGCCAGCGACCCACGGGCCGACGGCGCAGCATTGGCAGACTGATCCCTATGGAACACCTCTCGACATTTGATCTTGCCGCTTTGACCGCAAGCCTCGTTATCGCGGCCGTTGCCGCTGGACTAATGGCAGGGATTCTTGGCGTTGGGGGCGGGATCGTCCTTGTGCCGGTCCTGTTCTGGATTTTGTCTTTTACCGCATTTCCGCCCGACATTGCCATGCATATGGCCGTGGCAACATCACTTGCGACAATCATTTTTACGTCGGTGTCTTCGGCACGGGCCCATGACAGGCGCGGCGCGGTTGATCGCGGCCTGCTGCGGCTATGGGGGCCGGGAATCGTTTTGGGCGCATTGACGGGCGGCCTTGTCGCAAGGTTCATTGATGCGGATGGATTGAAAGCGGTCTTTGGCGGGATAGCCCTTTTGGTAGCGGTGAATATGGCTACGCCCAAAACCCTTGTACTGTCTGCGAACCTGCCGGGATCGCGGGCAGTGAATGCTGCCATTTCTGCCGTAACTGGATTGCTGTCGGCGTTGATGGGCATTGGCGGTGGAACGCTGTCGGTTCCTATACTGGCAGCGTTTTCGGTCGAGATGCGCAAAGCCGTTGGAACGGCAGCAGCGTTCGGATTTTTGATTGCGGTGCCCGCCGTCTTCGGTTTTGTGATATCGGGCTGGAGCGTGCCGGACAGACCGCCCCTGTCGCTCGGCTATGTCAACTTGATCGGTGTCGCGGTCATCCTGCCATTTTCAGTCAGCTTCGCGCCGATCGGGGCACGTATCGCGCACGGGCTGGATACGGTCTGGATCAAGCGGATTTTCGCAGTGTTCCTGTTTTTGACATCCCTGCGAATGTTGTCGGGGCTGTTGGGTTAAGGCATGCGTGCAAGCACTTCGCGTGCGGCGCTGATCAGATGGCGCCGCAGCGTGCGGTCTGCTTCGGCAGGGTCGCGATCCAAAATCGCATTGACGATCGCGGCATGCTCCGCGTTGGATTTTTCGATCCGCTCTGCGCTGCGCAACTGTGATTTGCGGAACGGGGCCAGCTTAAGCCGCAGCTTGTTTCCAAGTTCTATCAGATCCGGATTGTGCGTGCCCTCCAAGATCATGGTGTGAAACTCGCCGTTCGCTGTCTCATAATCCGCTGTGTCGCCCTGTGCCATCATTTTGCCCATGCGGCGGTGCAGGTCTTCCAGCCCGGCACGTTCGCCAATGCTCATGCGTTCAGCAGAAAGACGCCCGCACATGGCTTCTATTTCACCCATGGCGTCAAACATCTGTTCAACCCGATCCCGCGTGATCTCGGTCACGACGACCCCGCGATAATGGATTCGTTCGGCCAGCGAGCGCGCAACAAGAGTGTGCAATGCCTCGCGCACCGGCGTGCGAGACACCCCGAAGCGGCGGGTCAGGCTTTGCTCATCCAACCGGGTTCCGGCCGTGATGTCACCCGAGATAATCTCGGCCTCCAACTCGGCGGCGATATGCGTACTGTGCACTTTGCGCGGCGCAGCGCCGTCACCAGATTGTGCAGCGTCGGTATGGCTATCGTCTTTCATTTGATGAACTTACCCGCCCACGGCTCAAACCGGAACCGTTTTCGACATGGATCGTACCAAGACGCACAGGAATTATTGCACAGCTTTGCTTGAAGCCTCGCCGGGTGCGCAGCATAACAAAGGCCCGGCTTGACGGGGTACTTGCCAAGGGAAAGCCGATGACCACCATCCTGCGCAAACACCACTTTGATCTGCCCGATGGCGTGATCTACCTTGATGGCAACTCTCTGGGGCCGCTGCCTCGCTCTGCTGCTGAGCGCGCGGCGCATACAATAACGCAGGAATGGGGCCTTGAGTTGATCAAGGCATGGAACAGTGCGGGATGGATGGACCTTCCCGCGCGTATCGGTGACAGGGTCGCCGCGCTGATCAAGGCGCAACCGGGAAGCGTGACCATGGGAGACACGCTGTCGATCAAGGTCTATCAGGCGCTCGACGCAGCGCTGAAGCTGAGACCAAATCGCAAGGTGATTTTGTCCGACAGTGGCAACTTTCCCACCGACCTATACATGGCCCAAGGTTTGATCGACACACTGGCCAAGGGCCATGTGCTGCGCACGCCGCCGCCCGACGATGTGCAAGATGCGATCAACGATGATGTTGCCGTCGTGATGCTGACGCAGGTCGATTATCGCACAGGGCGGTTGCATGATATGGCGGCCATCACCGCACGCGCCCATGCCGCTGGCGCGGTGATGATCTGGGATCTGGCCCACAGCGCCGGGGCTGTCCCGCTTGATATCGCGGGCTGCGCGCCCGAATTCGCTGTCGGGTGCACCTATAAGTTCCTGAACGGCGGTCCCGGCGCGCCAGCGTTCATCCACATCCGGCCAGATATCGCGCCCTTGGTCAACCCCGCGTTGGCAGGCTGGATGGGCCATGAGGCACCGTTTGCGATGGACCCTGACTATCGCCCTGCCCCATCAACGGAACGCATGCGCGTCGGAACGCCCCCCGTCGTACAACTGTCGATCCTCGACGCCGCGCTGGATGTTTGGGACGGCGTCACGATGGCCGATATTCGTGCGGCATCAATAGCCCTATCTGACCTTTTCATCGCAAAGGTCGAAGCAGGTTGCCCAGCCTTGCGCCTTGCCTCGCCCCGCGACGGCGCGCAGCGTGGCAGCCAAGTTTCGTTCCACTTTGCCCATGGCTATGCGGCCATTCAGGCGCTGATTGATCGGGGCGTCATCGGTGATTTCAGAGCGCCCGACATCATGCGCTTTGGTATAACCCCGCTTTATCTTGATGAAGACGACATCAGCGCGGCCGCCGATCATATCTGTGACGTGATACAGACCGAAATATGGCGCGACCCCAAGTATCAGACCCGTGCGCGCGTCACCTAATCGAAGGGAACACCGGATGTTCACTGCTTTGCCCGCCTACCCCGAAGATGCAATTCTTCGGCTTATGGCACTGTATCGTGACGATCCGCGCAAGGACAAGATTGACCTTGGCGTGGGTGTTTATCGCGACGAGGCAGGCCGCACCCCGGTTATGCGGGCGGTCAGGGCGGCCGAAAAACAGCTTTGGCAAGACCAAGACACAAAGTCTTATGTGGGCCTGTTAGGGGCGCCGGATTTTGCCAACGCCATGACATCGCTGGTGCTAGGAACACTTGGCACGGGCAGGATTGCCGCTGCGGCCACACCCGGTGGCACCGGGGCTTTGCGGATTGCGTTCGACCTGGTTGCGCTGTCGGCACCTGACGCGGCCATCTGGTTGCCCGCGCCCACTTGGCCCAATCACGAGAGCATTCTTGCGCATCTAAAGCGGCCCGTGCACCGGTATAGATATGCAGCGCAGGACGGCACGTTGGACGCCGCTGGCATGCTGGAGGACTTATCGGCTGCAAGAGCAGGCGATGTTGTTTTGCTGCATGGCTGTTGTCACAATCCAACCGGCATAGACCCCGACCGGGCGCAATGGTCCGCAGTGGCAGATTGTTTGGCTGCGGGCCGATTGCTCCCGCTGGTGGATCTGGCCTATTTGGGGTTCGGGGACGGACTTGACGCTGATGCAGCCCCGGTCAGAATGCTGGCAGAACGTTGTCCCGAGATGTTGGTCGCAGTGAGCGGATCAAAGACGTTTGGAGTGTACCGGGATCGGGCCGGCGTGCTGTTGGGCCTCGCCGAAAAATCTGAACAGGCAACGGCGCTTCGCAGCGCGCTTGCCCATCTCAATCGTCAAACATATTCCTTTCCGCCCGACCATGGCGCGCGCATTGTCACGATGGTGCTTAACGACCCGGCACTTCGCGAGGACTGGCAAGTTGAAATTGACGGAATGCGTATACGCATCAATAGTTTACGCGGCGAACTTGCAGCGGGCCTGAAACAGAAAACCCGGTCGGATCGTTTCGCAACAATAGCCACCCAGCGGGGCATGTTTTCACGGTTGGGTCTGTCGCCCAGGCAAGTGGAGGATCTACGCGCCCGGCACAGTGTGTATATTGTTGGCGACGGACGGATCAACATTGCCGGTTTGAACGCAGGCATGATACCGACTGTGTGCGAGCGTATTGCCGACGTGCTTTAAGGGGCCTGCGGTGCCCGAAGACTTGCCCCGGCGCCACGGGGCTTCCAAATGCCGGAGACAGCCATGAACATGATTCACAAAGACGCCCCGAACCTGTCCAGTTTTGACTGGTCAGACGCGCTGCGCCTTGATGATCAACTCAGCGAAGATGAACGTATGCTGCAATCTGCGGCACGCGCCTTTGCACAAGAAAAGCTGCAACCGCGTGTTACGGACGCCTACCGCGACGAAGTCACCGACCCGTCGATCTTTCGGGAAATGGGCGAGATGGGCCTGTTGGGGATGACCGTTCCCGAAGAGTTCGGTGGGCTTGGTGCGTCTTATGTCAGCTATGGCCTTGTCGCGCGCGAGGTGGAACGAGTCGACAGCGGCTATCGGTCAATGATGTCGGTGCAATCGTCACTGGTGATGTATCCGATCAACGCCTATGGCACCGAGGCGCAGAAACACCACTATCTTCCAAAGCTGGCCAGTGGCGAGTGGATCGGCTGTTTCGGGCTGACAGAGCCAGATGCCGGGTCGGACCCTGCCGGCATGAAGACCACCGCGCGCAAGACAGAGGCGGGGTATGTTCTGAACGGAACCAAAACATGGATTTCCAACAGCCCTATCGCAGATGTGTTCATCGTCTGGGCCAAGTCCGAGGCCCATGGCGGCAAGATCCGCGGCTTCGTTCTGGACAAGGGCACACCGGGACTGAGCGCGCCGAAAATCGGCGGTAAACTGAGCCTGCGCGCGTCAATCACCGGCCAGATTGCGATGCAGGATGTCGAGGTCAGCGAAGAGGCTCTGCTTCCCGGTGTAGAGGGTTTGAAAGGCCCGTTCGGCTGCCTGAACCGCGCACGGTATGGGATCAGCTGGGGGGTTCTTGGCGCCGCAGAACTATGCTGGCACGCCGCACGCAGTTATGGCCTTGATCGGGTGCAGTTTGGCAAGCCCTTGGCACAAACACAACTTTACCAAAAGAAGTTGGCGGACATGATGACCGAGATCGTGCTTGGTCAACAGGCCAGCTTGCGGGTTGGCAGATTGATGGACCAAGGCCGCGCCGCACCCGAAATGATCTCAATCGTAAAACGGAACAATTGCGGCAAAGCTCTGGAAATCGCGCGCATGGCCCGCGACATGCACGGCGGGAACGGGATTTCAGAAGAGTATCAAGTGATGCGCCACGCCCAGAACCTGGAAACGGTCAACACTTATGAAGGCACCCACGATGTGCACGCGCTGATCCTTGGCCGTGCAATTACTGGCCTTCAAGCGTTCTTCTGAGAGTTTTTGAAAACGAGCGCTTGCCCTGTGCAAAAGCGGCAACGCACGCTTTGCGCAGCTGTCAGGTTCCACGTTGACCCGATCCAACACTGAAGAGGCCACAATGCTTGATGAAGCCAAGATCCGAACGCGGCAGCTTCAGGACCGGATGAAGGATCATGACATCCGCAAAGCTGTGTTCACGGATGAAAGTTCCATCGCATATCTGGCAGGAATTTGGGGGTATTTGGGTATCGAATTTGGTCGCCCGACAATGCTTGTTCTCGACGCTACTGAAGGTCCGGTCGTTATCACACCCCTGATGGAATCCGAAATGGTCGGCGCCATGACCTGGGTTGAAGACGTTCGTGTGTGGGACGACATTGGCCCGCGCAGTTGGGGCCGTGTCCTAGAGGCAGCACTGGGCGACAAACCTGACAAGATATGGGTGGAAAGGGGCACCCTGCCCGCCATCGTCAGAAACCATCTGGACGACACATTTCCGGGCGTTCCCCTTGGCGATATCTCGCCGGTGCTGGGCGCGATGCGGATGATCAAGACGCCTTTTGAGATCGACATCATGAAGAAAGCTGGCCAAATCGCCGGGGCCATGATGGCTGCAGCCCATGACAGCCTTGTTGAAGGTGCACAGGAATATGAGTCCGCGCTCGCCGTGATTGATGCGGGATCGCGCAAGGCGGCCGGATTTCTGACGAACAAAGGCTGGGACAGGTTTGTGTCTCCGATGATCCACAATTTACAGATCCTGCAAAGCGGTGCAGACGCTTCGATGGTGCACCGCCGCGCGAGTGTGCGTGCCTATCAGACCTTCGATCCCGTCTATTTCTGCTTTTGCAATATGGCGCAATTCAAGCAGTACAAGCTTGGCTTTGACCGAATGTTCCATATTGGCGATGTGCGGGACAGCGACCGCGCTGTTCAATTGGCGGCGATTGAAGCGCAGCAAGCAGCTATTGCCGCGATCCGCCCGGGTGTGTTGGCTGAGGATGTGGCTGCCGCCGCCAATGAGGTCTATCGCACACGTGGATACGAAACTGGATATCGCACCGGTCGGTCCATCGGCGTGGCCTATCTTGAAGCGCCAGAGTTGAAACATGGCGACAAGACAGTGTTGCAAGCCGGCATGACCTTCGCAGTGGACGGAGGGATCTCGGTCGATGGCGTCACCGCTGGCCGGATTGGCGACTCTGTCGTGGTCACGCAGACCGGGGTAGAATACTTGACCGACTATCCGCGCGAAATTTTGTTAAGCAAGGCCTGACCTTGGCGAACGACCTTCACGCGGCTGTGGCTCAATGCCCTGCAGATCTTGATACGCCGCAAGATCGGTTGTGTTGGCTCGCATCCGTTTTGTCCGAACATCACGCAGAGCCGCTGGATTTAGTGGTGCTGCCAGAGTTGTTTCAATGCGGCTACAATATCGGGGATCGCGTGAACGCACGGGCCGAAACCCGTGACGGGCCTTTCGCACAGAAGATTGCGACGCTAGCCCGCATGCACAATACCGCGATTGTCTATGGGTATGCCGAACACGCTGAAGGCAAGCTGTACAATTCCGCGCTGTGTATCAACACGTTCGGCGAGTTGGCGGGCCACCATCGCAAACTGCTGCTCCCCCCCGGCTTCGAAGGGGATCACTTTGCCCCCGACGACGGGTGTAGGTTGTTCAGCCTCGGGGCGTTCACCATTGCAATCGTCATCTGCTATGATGTGGAGTTCCCCGAGACCCTTCGCCATGTCGTGCAGGCGGGGGCGGATCTGGTTGTTGTACCAACGGCTCTCGGGGCGGAATGGGGGATTGTTGCTGACTGTGTCATTCCCACCCGTGCATTCGAAAACGGAGTATTTCTGTGCTACGCCAACTATTGTCGAAATGAGGGTGATTTGGAATATTTTGGCGGAAGCTGCATCGTTGCGCCAAATGGGGCCACCTTGGCACGGGCAGGAACTGATGCCAGTTTGTTAAGGGCGCGCCTGGAACAATCAGCAGTTGCATTAGCCCGAGACCGTCTTCCTTATTTCACCGATAGGCACAAATTGCCGTGGTCTAAAAAAGGTCAATTTTAAGAAATCGCGCCGAATTTCTCTGTTAGGCTGTGCCGATTTGTACGGACACAAAGCGTTTGTTTCGAAAATTAACCAATCCTCTCTTCTGAATTCAGCCATTTATGTGGCTAAATCTAGCGCACATTAACAAAATGGTTGCCGTGTCAGAATATACGCCTAAGGTCGCGGGGCACAGGGAGAGAAAAACAATGAAAAATAAAATAGTAACGATTGCAGCAGCCGTTGGACTGCTTGCCATCGCAGGATGCACCGTTCCGGCGCCTTATGTTTCAGACTTCAATGGCGACAGTGTTGATATTACTGTTCCTCTGGGCGCTCCGGTGTCTTCCGCTTATGAAATGGCGGCGAAGACCTGTAACCGCGCGGGCAAATCGAAAGCTGAATTGGCATCATCAAAGCCATCGGGTAACTACGGCGATACGGAATATCTGTTCCTTTGCCTCGATTAAGCGAATTTTTCAGCCATAGGGGTACATAAGCCCTTGTTGCAACCGATGTAATTCGGATCGCGCATGAAATATGTAAGGCACCGGACCCCGTTGGTTCGGTGTCTTTCATTTCCAGACCACATTCTGAGCCGAGCACCATCAAGGCATAAACAAACGGGGTGCGGGGGCATCAAAAGTCATCCTGCCCGCCTTCATCCCCCAAAGCGGGCGACCTATTTCTGCGACATTTGCTGCACCCGTTCTTACCGGCAGCGCAACCAGATCGGCCGCCGCTCCCTCAACAATTGCGGCATCGTGCCCCAACAACCGAATCGGGTCATCGGTGATCATTGCAAAGCATCGGCTCAACGCGTCTTCACTGCCTAATTGCGCCACATTGGCGAAAAGGTTGACCATACGTGGAAGCGAGCAATCCCCATATGGTGTGAACGGGTTCAGTACGTTGTTTGTGGCCACTGTGCAGCACACGCCCGCCTCGTGAAACGCGTGAGCCGGTGCCACGCCGCGCGGTACAAGGTGGTCATGGTCGCGTCCCGTCATGAACAAATCGGTCGCCGGAAGCACAGTCAAAGCAATCCCTGCATCGCGCATCAACGCAACAGTTTCGGCTAACCGCGCGGGCGGCAAAGTCGACAGCTTGGTCACGTGGCCAATCGCGACACGCCCTTGCATACCATAGGCAATTGTTTGGCGCGCGACCTCGTCCAAGTGCCGCCAGTTGGGATCAAGATCAAAATCCAGATGAAAATCCAAATCCACGTCATAGGCACGGGCCATATCGAAAATGCGCGCGATATGCCCCGCCGGGTCCGTATCGGTGTAGGGGCATCCGCCCAACAGGTCCGCGCCGCCATCCAACGCCGCCCTAAGCAACTCTTCAGTACCGGGATAGTTCAGCAGCCCCTCTTGAGGGAACACACAAATCTGCAAGTCCAGCGCCCATGCGAAGTCCACTTTGAGCTGACGAACCGCTTCGAACCCTGCAAGCCCGACGCCGGGATCAATCTCGACCTGCGTACGGATCAGCGTCGTGCCCTGACCAATGGCTTTTTCAAGAACTTTGCGCCCACGGGCGTAGATGTCTTCTTGCGTGAAGTCACGTTTGGCGACTGTAACTGCTGCGATCGCCCCTGCCAAAGTTCCCGCCGGGTTACTGACCCGATCCAACAGGCACGCCTTGTCCAGATGAAGATGGCTGTCGGCAAAACCCCGGATTACGCGATTACCCCCCGCATCAAGTGTCTTCGCGCAAGTTACGAGTTCCGGCGCGATTGCTTCAATCTTTCCGTTGCTTATGCCAATATCCACAGGTGCGGCCCCATCCTGCAGCACCGCGTTTCGCACGACGAATTCAAAGCTCACTGTGCCGCCTCCCGACTTTCAGTCGACCCGCCGAGATACGCTTTGATCAAAGCGTCGTTTTGTTTCAAAGCGTCTGCCTTACCTTCTGCGACGATGCGGCCCTGTTCCAAAACATAGCCGCGATCCGCAACCGCAAGCGCCAGGGTTGCCATTTGATCCACCAGCAGGATCGTCACGCCCTCGTCGCGCAGTTCGGCCAAAATGGTGTACAGCTCTTCAACCATCGCAGGGGCAAGACCAAGCGACGGCTCGTCGAGCGCAAGCACCTGTGGCTGTGCCATCAGCCCCCGTGCGATCGCCATCATTTGCTGCTCTCCCCCCGACAACAAGCCTGCGGGACTTTTCAATCGATCCCGAAGGCGCGGAAACCGGGTCAACAACGCTTCCAACTCCGAAGCGGCAGGCCGGGACTTTCGCCGGTAGGCTCCCAGTTCAATGTTCTGCTCGACTGTGAGATCGGGAAAGACCTGCCGCCCTTCAGGAACAAGGATCAATCCTGCTTCGACAATGCGGTGAGGCGCGATGCCTTCGATATTGGTATTGTTCAGAACGATGCGTCCGCTACCCGGCGCGACCAACCCAGACAAGGTATTGAGGAAAGTTGACTTGCCCGCGCCGTTTGCGCCAAGCAACGCCACCATTTCACCGCGCTTTACGGTCAGGTCGACATCGTGCAGCACGTCCGCCGCACCGTAGCCCGCGCACAAGCCCCGCGCGACAAGCGTCACCATTTCTCCCGGAGCATGCCCCAAGGCACGGGTCGGCGCATCGGGCTCCCCCTCGCCCAGATAGGCGGCGATGACGCGGGCATCGACGCGGATTTGCTCGGGACTTCCAAAGGCAATGGGCTGCCCCGCATCCATTGCAAAAATCCCATCCGAGATGCCCATGACCATTTCCATGTCATGTTCGACCAAAACCACGGCAAGTCCTAGATCGGCGACTTCGCGCAGCAATTGCGCCAGCGCCATCTTGTCGGCATGCATCAAACCCGCCGCAGGCTCATCCAGCAGCAGAACATCCGGCCGCATAGCCAGCGCGCGTGCAATTTCCACCAAACGCCGGTCAACATGGGGCAAGTCGCTGGCCAGAGTTTCAGCATCACCGGCATAGCCGGTAAACGACAACAACCCACGGGCGAGCGCCCTTGCCTCAGATGTTGCCACAGGACGAAACGGCCTGCCAAATGCCCCCCGCGCAAAGGCCGCCATGACGTTTTGCTCGGCTGTGAGGGCCCCAAACAAGCGCGTCGCCTGATATGTCCGGGCGATACCAACGCGCGCCGCAACATGCATCGCCATACCGGTTACATCCGTCGTTCCGCATGTTATCCGGCCTGTTCCCGGCACATAAAAACCCGAGATCATGTTCAGCAATGTTGTCTTGCCCGCCCCGTTGGGCCCGATGATCGCGGTCACCTGCCCGGCTTTCGCATTGAAACTCGCCCCATCGACGGCCTTCAATCCACCAAAGGCGATGCCAAGCTCGTGCACTGACAGCCCTTTCCCGCCTTTCTGCGGTGCGAGCCAAGTCAACACATCCTCGCGGGCGGAAGGCGCGGCCCGGTTCGGCCTGCGCGGCAGGAAGGCCGCGATTGTGCCGACGATCCCGCGCGGCGCTGCCAACAGAACCGCAATCAGCAGCGCCCCGAAGAACAGCAAACGATATTCGGCGAAGCCCGACAGCAGCTCTGGCAGGAACACCGCAACAGACGCGCCGACCACTGGCCCCAGAACGGTCCCGCTGCCGCCAAGAATGACTGCAAACAAGAACAAGATGGATTGCGACAAGATGAAATTGCTCGGGGCGATGAACATCATCAGCGGTGCGAACAGACCGCCTGCCAACCCGGCAGCGCCGGCGGCGATCGCAAACGCAGCCAGTTTAGTCCCAAAGGGATTGTACCCCAATGACGCCGCAGCGACATCACTGTCACGCAGCGCGGCCATGGCAGTACCCCATCCGCTCGATGCGAAGCGCCTGTAGGCAAGCAACATCGCACCGGCCAAGACAATTGCAAAAATGATCAGGCCTTTTTCGCCCAAAGGAAAGCCAAACAAACCTGGGGCCGGAAACCCCATCAACCCATTTTGCCCTCCGGTCAGGCCGCGCCATTCAATGGCAAGGTGTTCGACGATAAAAGCGAACGCGATGGTGACCATCGCCAGAAACGGTCCCGCCATACGCACAGCAGGGATCGCCAACAGACAGCCAACCGCGCCAGCAACAAGCGCCGCCAGTGGAAGTGCCAGCGTAAACCCAAGCCCGGCCTGTAACCCGATTGCGCTGGCATAGGCCCCGATGGCAAAAAACCCAACCTGGCCCAACGACACCAGCCCGGTCAGCCCAAACAAGACGTTCAAACCGACACACAGAATTGTCCAGATTGCGACCATGCCCAGCACGAACTGCGTGTATCCATCAGTGAGACCCAAAAGCAGCACCGCACAAAGCGTCAGGGCGACAATTACCGCATCAAGCAAAAGAGCAGAGGCTGGAACACGCATTGCTCAGACCTTCCGCAATGCAGCGGTGCCAAAAAGACCGCTTGGCTTTATGGCCAGCACTGCAATCAACAGCGCGAAAACAACGATGTAAGTATATGAAGACCCAAGATATGTGGTCACAAATGCCTCTACCAAACCATACAGGAAGCCTGCCAGCATCACCCCCCAAGCAGATGTCATTCCCCCCAAGATGGCCACGGCAAACGCCTTGATGCCAAACAGGGTGCCCATGTCAGAATGCACTGAAAACAGCGGCGCAATAAGAAGGCCAGCCGCCCCGGCCAGCATTGCGGACAACGCGAAAGACCCGGAAATCATGAGCCCGGTATTGATCCCCATAAGCCGTGCCGCCTGCGGGTTTTGCACGACAGCAAGCAAGGCCCGGCCCTGACGGGTGCGGCGGAACAGAAGCTGCAAGGCCAAGGCCGCGCCAATAGCAACAACCGGGATCAGCAGTTGCTGAGGGTACACGCCGGTTCCAAGTATCTGCCAGCTTGTTTCAACCAACGGCGACGACAGGCTTCGGGGCTCGTTCCCGAAAGTGAACAGAACCGCGTTATCCAGCAGGATCCCTCCGGCGACTGTGGCCATGAGCCAAGCATCGGACCCGCGATTGGCGAACGGGCGCACCAGCAACGCTTCGACCACAACGCCCATCAGACCGCATCCGATCAAAGCCAGTGGATAAGCAACAATGACCGGCAGCCCGGCGCGGACGGTCAGCACATATCCCAGCACCGCGCCCAACATGACCATAGACCCTTGCGCAAAATTCACGCGCCCGCAGACCGAGTATGTGATCTGAAAGCCCAAGGCGACAAGGCCGTACATGGCACCAAGGCCAAGCCCGCTGACAAGCGCGGCAATCAAAAGGGTCATGGCTACTCCGACCAATGATGTGAGGGATCTAAAAATGCGCCCCAGCCTGAGCCGGGACGCAGTTGGGGACACAAGTCACTTGGCCAGCGGAATAATCTCGCCTTCGACGAAGTGAGTGAACACATAGTCATCGGGCCCAAGCGCATCCTGATTGTCAGGAGTGAACGGGGTGTCATACGTCTTGATCACGCCCTCTACGCCGCTCAGACCATACATGGCCTCACGAATTGCCGGGCCATCCGTGCTGCCCGCAGCTTCAATCGCAGCCGCCAACAAAAGCGTCGAGTCATACGCATTGGCGATGCCGGTGGCCGGGGTCACGTCGGCAAGGGTTTCGATCTCGGGGAACGACTCTTGCAGCTTCATGAACAGCGGATGCGCCGGGTCTGTAAAAATGAAGGTCTGGATGAAGTGTACCTTTTCCCCGCTTGGACCAGCCAACTCCGTAAAGCGGCCACCGGCTGGCCCCCAATGGGACGCGATCGGAACATCCCAGCCCATTCGGTCAAGGGATTTGACCACCTGCGCAGAGGGCGCAACATTCGCCACAAGAAACAAACCGTCGGCCCCGTTCTCTTTCAAGCGTGTCAGTTGCGGCACCACATCGACATCGTTGCTTTCGAACTTTTCGATCCCGGCATGTTCCATCCCCCGCGCCTCCAGCGCTTTGGTCAGTCCCTTCTCATTGGACTCGCCCCAAGGGTTGTTGATCAGAATCATACCCGGTTTGGATACACCGCGTTCAGCCACAAGATACTCGGCTATGGCTTCGTCAACGATTTCATCGACGGCAGACACACGGAATACGTAATTCTCTTCTGCCCCGTTCTGCGTGATCGGCGTGCCGGCCGCCCAAGGCCCGAGGAAAGGCATCTTCGCGCCATTCACGAATGGCACAATCGCGAGCGAGACGGGCGTATCAAGCCCCCCAATCAGCGCGGCCACCTTCTCGCGCTGTACAAGCTCGCGCGCAGCCACAAGCCCCTTGCCCGGGTTGCTTTCATCATCGCGGCTCACCAGTTCGAGCGGTCGCCCCAAAACGCCGCCTTCGCCGTTGATCTTGTCAAGTGCCATCGTAATTCCGCGCGTGATAGACTCGCCTGATTTCGCGGACTGCCCACTCAGTGCGGCAACCAGCCCGATTTTGATGGGGTCATCCTGCGCCTGCGCAGGCAATCCCGCAGAAAGCAAAACAGAGGTCACGGCCGCTAGTACGGCGCGTCGTGTGAAAGGAAGGCGTGCGGTCATGGAGGTCTCCTTTGGAGCGGTCATGGGTCAAGTCTTGTCCCATGCCGTGAGCCAAATGCCCGCAAGTCAAACATTCACCCACGCAAACTGCCTGCCAAGACGCCAAATTCATCCGCTTTGACGACCAACGCGCAAATTGCATGCAATTTTTGTATAATATTATCGTATGCAGTATGTGCCCGCCGCCTGCGGCTACCCAAGACACGAATCGCACAAGACAAGGATTGCCCCATGACCGACACTGCTGCCACTCGCCCTGAAATCGATCTGGATGCCCTGCCCCAAGAAGCCCGGATCGTGCATGACTTTCTCGAAGCATCCATGGTGCCCGATCCGGTCCGCGCGGCGACGTTCATGGCGGACAAGGTTTTGATCACTTTTACCGGCGGCAAAGTCTTTGATCACCCCTCGGGCCCTGCCGCTGTGAACGCGGCGCGGTATGCATGGGTAAAAAAAGACATGCGCCAATTCGATGTGGCACAAGGGGCAGAGGGGATCGTGGTCTATTCCACCGGCTATCTCTATGGCGAATGGCCAGATGGCACACCATTTGACGGTAACCGCTATGTGGACCGTTTCGTGGTGACGGACGGCAAGATCGTGAAAATGGATGTCTGGAACGACAGCGCAGAGCGTATTTTGACTCGCAAGGGCATCATCGCCTAGCGTTTGCGAACCTGCGAGGCATACGGCTCCAGCGCGTCGAGATGCGAAAAACCGCCCGGATCGCTGCTTTTGAACAAGGCACGTTCTGATACAGCGGCCAAATGCGACCGGGCAACTGTCTTTGCAGCCTCGGTATCGCCAGCCAAAAGCGCCGCGAGGATCTCGCGATGTTCTTGTATTCCACAATGGGTCGAATGCGGACGCGAAAACAAAGACAGCGTCAGCCCGCAGCGATAGCCGATCTCTCTGACATACCGGATCAGAACAGGGCTGCCAGTCAGCTCGGCAAGCAAGATATGAAATTCGGTCGCCAGACGAATAGAAATCGGCTCTGCCCCATCGCTGGCCGCCGCCTCAAGCTCGATATGCGCCTCGATAGCGGCTTTTTGCGCGTCGCTCAGGGCCCCCGTAAGCCGAGCAATCACCACATCTTCGATCTGGGCACGCAATTCGAACAAATCCCGCGCTTCTTCCAGACTGGGTGATGCCACGGCCGCCCCCCGGTTACGGCGCAACTCAACCAACCCTTCGGCGGCAAGCCGTTCCAAAGCTTGTCGGATCAATGTGCGGCTTGCACCAAACCGTTCTCCCAAAGAGTCTTCGGGAAGCTTCATCCCCGGAAGCAAGGCTCGTTCCAGAATGGCAGATCGCATTGCAGCGCAGATCATTTCGGACCGGTTTTCTGCAGGTGTTCGGT
The DNA here is from genome assembly GCF_004358675.1 of Meridianimarinicoccus aquatilis. Lineage (GTDB taxonomy): Bacteria > Pseudomonadota > Alphaproteobacteria > Rhodobacterales > Rhodobacteraceae > Meridianimarinicoccus > Meridianimarinicoccus aquatilis. Next base: position 33,154 of record NZ_SMZO01000027.1, read on the forward strand.
TCGGCATCAATGACGTCTCGTTGTCCGATCCCGGCGCAAGATCGGCTAAGTCACACAGTGCCACCACATTCGTGTGGCCACAACAGGGGCTGACTGTTCATTTCGGGGCGACGTCGACGGATGGATTGCCAAGTTCGATTGGTGGGGGCGCATCGGCCAGAAACGCCACAAGAGCCAAACCTGCTGCAAGCGTAAGGATCGCCAGACCACCCTGTTCAGGGCGCGCTGCGATCCGCCGCTTGGGCCGCCGCGCCAACGCACGACCGCTTCTTGGGGGCGCTGGAAGCGCAAGCAGGGGTGTCGGCGCAGGTTCGCGTTGAAACAGGGCAAGAATTTCGCCAGGACGCGGCGGGGTAAACGCGATCCGGCCATAGCGGAATGCAGCACTACCAGCAAAAGCCAACAGAACGGCCGCAAGAATTGGCAGTATATCCCCCACATGCACAGGCTTTTGAGCCGGTAGTTGCAGCCCGCTGACAGACAGCCCGACAATCACAGCTGCCATCATGGCACCCCAAGGCAGAGCCGTATCAACAGGAATGTCGGATTTGTGAGGCGTAGCAGATAGCAACGTCAAGGCGCGGACCATCAACAGAGCCGTCCCAAAGCTGCCTACAAGCAATGCCGCGCCACTCCATACGGCCCAACCGGCAGGGGCAGCCGACAGTCCCGACTTCAACGCTTCTTTTGCGAACCAACCACTGGTGCCCGGCATCCCGGCAAGAGCCAACGCCGGAAGAAGCAGTGCGGCAATGATCGCGGCACGCGCCATACCCGGCCTTGCCGTCCAAACGACAGGCACCCCCAAAAACAACGCGGCCTTGGAAAAGGCATGGTGCGTCGCCAGCAGAACCAAGGCCGGAGCGATCACCGGCCAAGCCTGCGGCGCTGCCAATCCTGCGGCATAGCCAAGTGCCATCAGGCTCATTTGTCCGATACTGGAATAGGCCAAAACGGCCTTTGGATCGCCTTGGATCAAACCCAGAACCGGCGCCACAATCAGCCCGGCCAGCGCCATCGCAGCCAACAGGGTGGCGGCTTGCGGAGTTGGATCAAGGCCCGGCGGCAAAAGGACGATCAACCCGAAAAGCCCAGCCTTCAGCATCGCGCCCGACAGCACAGCACTTGCAGGTGAAGGCGCAGCCGAGTGGGCAAGCGGCAACCACAGGTGAAGCGGCACTGCGCCAAATTTAACCAACAGACCCGCGGCGATCAGCACCGCCGCGACGGTCGGCACATCCGAGCCGCGCAATTCAGCCAGAGTGATACCGCCAGCAGCATGAGCAGCAAACGCCAGCCCGGCAAACAAGGCGACTTCGCCCGCCACGGCAAAGACAACGTAGACCAGCCCTGCCCGGCGCTGCGCAGCGCCGCCGCCGTGCAACACAAGCCCCCAGGATGCAAGGCTCATCATCGCGAAGAACGCATAGAAACTCACAATATCCTGCGCGATCAACAGACCCAGATTGCCCGCCATCGCCAACAGGAACAAAGCGGCAAAACGGTCGCGCTGAGGATCAGCAGCCAGCATCCGCATGGCGGACCAACCCGCAAGCCCCCATAAAACCGATGTGAACAACAAAAATGTCGCCGCCAAGTCTGTCAGGGCGAACTGCGTGCCCAGCATCAGCCAATCAAGCGTGATCGGCAGGGGCAATGGATCGGCCAGAGCGGCAAGCAGCGCCGGCACCGGCGCAAAGGGCACAAGACCACGAACAGCGCCGCGCGCACCCTTCAGAGACAGAAGGATCAGCAAGGCCAATGGTGCGGCGGGGATAAGCCAAAGAGGAAGCGAGATCATAGGTATTCCAGTGATACGATGAAACGGGTCCAGCCGAGCGGGCTGAACGGGGCATTGGCGAGCAGACCCGCGGCAAGGATCAGCGCGGCTGTCGCGGCGGGTGGCACGGCAAGCATCCAACCAATACGCCGTTTGACAGGCGCACCTTCCGGAGGATCGCGAAACCACGCTCGATAGAGGATGGGCAGGAAATAGGCGGCATTCAGCAGGCTCGACCCCGCCAGAAGCGCAATCACCATGGGTTGCCCTGCATCAAGCCCGCCTGACCCGAGATACCATTTGCTGACGAAGCCCGCGAGCGGTGGCACCCCGATCATGCCAAGCGATCCGATGGTGAACGCGATGGTCGCGCCGGGCATCAACCGGCCCATGCCGTCCATTGCGCTGACGGTCTTCACCCCTCTGCCTTCGGCAAAATTACCGGCGGCCAGAAAGAGTGTGATCTTCATAATTCCCTGATGGATCAAATGTGCGAGCCCACCCACCGCTGCCACAGGTGACAACAACGCGACGCCCAGCGTGATGTAGCTGACCTGGCTGATCGTTGAATAGGCCAGCCGCTTTTTCAGATCGTCCTGCGTAAGCGCACGCACAGACCCCCAGATGATCGTTACCGCAGCCAAGGCGGCCAAAGGCGCGGCCAACCCAAGCAGTTGCACCGTTTCAACGCCATAGACGTCGTACACGATCCGCATGATTCCGAACGCCCCGGCCTTGACCACGGCGACCGCATGCAACAACGCACTTACCGGAGCTGGAGCAACCATGGACAATGGCAACCAGCCGTGCAGCGGGAAAAGAGCCGCCTTGACGCCGACACCGGCAATCAGCAGCACGAAGATTGCAGTCAAAGCCAACGGCGCAGTCTGCGGCAGGTCCCCAAGAACGCCGCGCGGGGCAAAGGGCACGTCTCCGGCCAAGGCATAAAGCCAAACGGTCCCCAATGTCAGAGCAAGCCCGCCACCCAGCGTATAGGCTAGATAGATGCGGCCCGCGCGGTGCGATTCCGCCGTGCCCCGATGCACGACCAGCGGCCAGGTCGCCAGCGTGAGTAGTTCAAAGAAGATTAGAAAAGTGAACAGGTTACCGGCCATGGCAATGCCGACTGTCGCCGCGACGCACAGGCTGAAAAAGCCGAAGAACCTGCTACGGTCGGCCCCACCTTCTAGATAGCCAATTGCATAGATCGTGGTCAGAAACCAAAGCACGGCAGACAGCGCAAGGAACAGAACGGACAGCGCATCGGCCTGCAGATGCAGATCCAGACCCGGTGCGATGCCAAGGCGCAAGTTGAACTCGCCTCCAGCCGCAACGGCAATGGAAAGCCACGCAACCAACCCGACCTTCAGCGTCGCCGCTGTCAGATTGATCGTGGTGCGCAGCGTCCGGGCACGTTCCGGGATTGCCAGAATGATCGGCGCCGCACAGAGCGACGTCATCAGAATGGCAAGTGGCAACAGTTCGGTCATAGGGCGGTCCCGTTTAGAAGTGTCAAAGGAAGCGCAGAGCCAAGGCCAAGCGCCAATGCAGTTGTGGCAAGCCCAAGGGCGGCCACATCGCCCGTGCGCCATTCAGGTCGGCGCGCGCCGGGCGCAACATGTGGCCCCCCGCGCAAGCAGCGCGAAACCACCCGCGACAGATACGCAGCCGAGAGCGCCGTGCCGCCCAGCAACAGGGCAATCCAGACCCAAGCCCCGCGATCGATAAGCCCATCAATCAGCAACCATTTCCCGATGAAACCCGCCGTCGGCGGAAGACCGATCAAACTGACCGCAGCAATCGCAAAGGCAAATTCCGCAACACCCGGACGCAGATCTGTTCTGTTCAGGCCGGAAATGCGGTCATGGCCCAACTCTTCGGCAATGCGGCCGACTGCCAGGAACATGGCCGCTTTGGCCAGAGCATGAGACAGCATTAACAAGGCTGCCGCCTGCCACATCGCACTGGTCGATGGATCATCCGCCACGCCGATGGCCAAGGTGATAAGCCCGATCTGCGCGACCGTCGAATAGGCCACTAGAAGTTTCAGGCGCTCGGCCCGCAAGGCCATCCATGACCCCCAGAGCATTCCAGCAGCACCCAACACGGCCAGCGCAATACGAAGCACCTCAATGCCCGCCCCGGCCTCAATCGTGATCCGCAGTGCAAGGTACAATGCGCCCTTTACCACCAATGCAGACAAGACCGCACTTGCAGCGGGGGCCGCGCTGGAATGGGCCGCAGGCATCCAGAAGTGCAGCGGAAACAGCGCCGCCTTGACCGCAAGACCGGCGAAGATCAGTCCGAGGGCCAGCCGCCCGGTTGCGGTGTCCACCAACGCCGGGACCGCCGCCAGATCGACACGGCCCACGGCCGCATAAGCCAGTGCAACACCCAAAAGAAACACAAGGCTCCCGGCAAGCCCGGCGGCCAGGTAATCAAAAGCAGCACGCAGGGAATTGCGGGATCCGGTGAGCGCGGTCAAACCGACTGCAGAAAGTCCGAGGATTTCGAACGTGACATAGATGTTGAACAAATCGCCAGACAGGAAAAGTGCGTTCAACGCCCCAAGCGTCGCCAGCCAAAGAGGCCAGAAACCAGCCTGCAAACGCGAGCGTTGCTGACCGCCGCGCGGCTGAACAAGACCCCAGGACATCGCCTGAAGCGCCACAGCGGTGGCAACAATCGCGGTCATCGACAGCATCACGGCCGCAAGACCGTCAGCCACAAGCGATATTCCCAGCGGCGCGGGCCAATCCCCCAGATCAGCGCGCATGTCGCCGCCCGAAAGGATACGCGCCGCCAGCAAGATCGACGCGCCAAGGTTTATCAAGGTCGCACAAAGACCCCAAATGGCCGCCATGCGCGGCGTCGCAGCCGCCCCCACCGCTGCAAGGAAAGGAAGCAATGCAAGAACATAGGCTTCAGTCATCATCGCCTCCGGAAATCCGTTCGGCCAGTGACAAAAGGGCGGCTGTGACCGCTACCAGAACCACAATCCCGGTCAGTACGAAGGCTTGCGGCACGGCATCGGTGACCCCAGCCACCCGCCCGGCCAGCAGCATGAGCATGGCAATGCCAACCGACAGGACATTCAGGGCAAGAATACGCGCCAGAGCATCGCGCGCAGTGCACAGACGGTGCATCGCAAGCGCGGCCAGCAGCACACCCGCAAGAATATACATGGTTTCAGAGGTCATTTCGGAACCCTTCGGACGGAGCCGTGAAAGAGAAGTACAAGCGTGGCGGCGATGGCGAGGGTCAGCACGGCTTCGATGCCGAGGATCCAAATCTTCGCCTGCCCGTCGGGATAGCCAAGCAGATGTCCGGTCAGCGCAGCTGTCGCGACTGCCGCTGCGCCAAACACAGCGAGGCCGCTCAGGGCTGTCGCGCGCAGGATCCCCCCCTGCAGGGGCTTTTTCAGACGCATCGCTCCGGCAAGCACAAGCGCAAGCCCACCGCCAGCAAGAACAGCGCCCGCCTGAAAGGCGCCGCCGGGCGCGTCAGCGCCTTGCCATAACAAGTGGCCGCTGATCAGCACCGAAAGGGGCACCACGACTTTTGCAAAGGGCACGACCATTTCCCCCAACGGCGCGGGACGCACGCGAGAAACCGGCACCACAATCACAAGAACCAAGGCCACGAAAAGCACCGCGATCTCAAGCAACGTGTCCCAGGCACGAAAGTTCAGCAGCACAGCGGTTACCGGGTTGCTCACGCCGCTTTCGCCCAAGCGCTCGGCAACCAAGGGCGGGTACGCAGGGACCGTCGGCACCGAAGTGATCGCTGCATACAGCAGACCGGCGAAGCCAATGGATATCAGGCCAGAAGCTGCAACAGACCAGCGCGATTGGCACATCTTAGGTTCAACCCGCAAACGCCGAGCACTTCGCAGCAACAATGCGCCGGTCAAACCGGCCCCAATGGCCGCCTCGGCCAAGGCCACGTCAGGCGCGCCAAGACGCACCCAGGACAAGGCCACCAAAAATCCCATCACCATGAAGGCCCCGACGGCCGCAAACCTGTCGTTTGCGAAGAGAGCCGCAACGGCAACGCCAACGATCCCAACCGCAAGAAGCGCGTCAAAAAGCTGGGTCATGCCCGTTCCTCGTCTTCAAGGGAGGCTTGTGCGATCAGATGGCCGGTCGTCGCGCCGGAAAGCGCAACAAGCACGCCGCACAGAACAAGGGAAAGCACAGCCGCGATCCCGCTGGTCATACACGCAGCACCGCACACGATCAGCGCCACCCCGGCTGTGTCTGCCTTGGTCAGGGCGTGCAGTCGGGACAGCAAATCAGGCAAACGCCAAAAGGCGAACGCCGCCATCAACAGGAACCCGGTTCCTGCCGTCATCATCGCCGTGCCCAGAATATCAAGCACTGTGCTCATGACCCACGCCTCCGCAACGCGACGAAGGCAACGCCAGCGACGGCCGAAAGGGCGGCGAACACGAGGGCGATATCAAAATAACCCGGCACGCCGTTCGCAGTTCCCAACAACACGAGCGTCGCCACTGTGCCGGTCCCCGCAAGTTGCGCCGCTGCAATCCGGTCAGCCCCGGTTGGTCCCGATATCAGACGCGGCACAGCGCCCAAGGTGGCGAGCAATGTGCAAAATGCCAACATTTCCATGATCATGACGCCTCTCCAACTTTGGGGTTTCTAAACAGCCGCGCGATGCGCGCTTCGAGCTCGGCCAGTTCTGCGGTCACGGTTTCAGGCGGATTCAGCGCGTGAACCACAAGAAGATCATCCTTTAACCTGGCTGTCAGCGTTCCGGGCATAAGCGTGATCAGCAACGCAAAAAGGCGCCGGGCGCGACCCTCAGGAAGGGTTGTGCGCCATTCAAGGCACCCGGGTTGAAGCGCACTTGGATTCAGGCTGCGAAAGCTGACATCAACCGCACCGCGCAAAACACCCAGAGCCGCAAAAGTAGCCAACCCTGCGGCCGCAAAAAACGACAGGCGCGGGGGGCACGATGCTGGCAAGAGCAAGGCCACCGCACCACCACCGATCACGGTCGGCACACCGACAGCCCAACTGCTTGGATCATCCCAATGCAATCCGGCCCAAATCGCGGTCAACGCAAGGGTCGTACCCAATGCGCCACGCAGACGCCCGGATTTTGAAGGGGAACTTACCCCGGCAACCGAGGTTGTCGCGCCTTTGTCAGCCAAAGTGTGCCCATAGGGATGGGGGAAGTCGTGTCGTACCTTCATCGGATCTCCTTTGGCAGCGTCAATTGGCGCTGATAGAAGGTTCCGACATCACAACCTGCTGCCTTGCGGTTGCCAGAGGGGCCCGGACCCTGTGCTCTCCTTGCATGTTTGAAGCGGCGCGACCTGCGCACCACAGTCCTGACAAGAACGCATGAAGGGGAAACTTCATCCCGAGTTTTTAAAAATTTTTCTGCGTCTGCATTCTGTCACGGAGGCGGTGAAATCTTCGGGCCACAAATGAAAAAGGCACCCCAAAGAGATGCCCTTCACAAAACACCAATCAGGTGCCGTTTTAGATGTTCTTGGCGACATCCTGCGCGATAAGCTGCACCGCATCGGAATTGCCATGTCCGACGATCGCATAATCAAGGTTGGGCGTGCTCCAATACCCGACTGCCCGGTTCGGATAATCCACAACCTGAAGCGGTTGTATCGGCCGATGGTCTGGGTGCTTGGCCAACGTCAAAGACAAGCGATCCCCCCTGTCATCTTCGTAGATAAATTGTGCAAGCGGCCCTTCTTTTGTTCCCAACAGACGTGCGCCAACCAGAGTCAATCCGCGTGCGCCCAGATCCGGCGCGGCCACCGGCACACCAATTTTATTGGAAAACCAAACTGCGGCTTCTGTTACGGCGGCCCCGGTGAATTCTGCCGGGTGCAGCATGTCTTCTGCAAAAACCTGATGTGCACCAACGGCTTCTGATACGTATTCCGGTACACCCTGCCCTGACGGCGCGATGACGGCATGACCGATCCAGCCGAATGACACCAGCGCACACACTGCAGCAACCCGTGCGCCTGAGCGCATAAAGTTACTGATCTTGAAGGGTTGCGCCGGATTCATCTGCCGCGCGATCACATGGGCAAGCCGCCGTTCAAGCCGCGCTGTGCGCAGGTTGGTTGTGGGCCTGTCCAGCGCAGCAAGCGCTTCGCCAAGCTTGTTCTTGTGCCGGGCATCCGCATCGAACTGCTTTCGCGCCTCGCTGTCGGTTTCAAGCTGTGCTTCGATCTCGGCCGCCTCGTCTGGCCCGATCTCTCCGTCAAGATAGGCATTCAAATCCAATGTGTTGGAATTGCTCATCACAGTCCCTCCGTTACACTACCAGCTTCAGCCGGGTTGTTTTTACCGTGTCAAAGATCTTTCTGAGTGCCGCACGTCCCCGCCCAAGCCGGCTGTAGAATGTGCCCAATGGCAAATCGAGCGTGCGTGCCGCGTCGGCGTAGCTCATCTCTTTCAATGCCACGAGGACGATGGGAAGGCGCTGTGCTTCCGGCAATTCGCTCAAAGCATCAAGAACCTGCTGCAACTCAATCCTTTCGGTCGGGTCAGAGGTGTCCACCGGTTCTGGAAGCATGATCCGCGCATCTTCGCGCACCTTGTGACGCCGCCGCTCACTTACATGCGTGTTATGGAGAATCCGGAAGAGCCAAACACGTAACTCTGTTCCCGGTTGCCACTGCTCGGCTGCGGCGATGGCCTTTGTCAGAGTTTCCTGAACCAAATCCTCAGCGGCATCTGGATTTCGCGTCAGCACCATGGCATATCGCCTTAAGCTGACGACGTATTCGTGTATCCGACTTTCTAGTTCCCGACGTGTGTCCATCAATTCCCCTTTCGACATTACACTACATACGCGCCGCCGGCGAATTTCATCCGTCGAGCTGTAAAAAATTTATCATCGGGTTTAGAAAAATCTTGGGATGAAACCGCCCTCCCCTGCGTTTGTGTTGTAACCAAGCAGGGAGCAAGGTCGTTGACAAACACCGCAGATCCACCAGTGCTGACAGAAGGCATACTTGTACCAGTGCCTTTGCCCGCAGAAGCCGAGCAAGACCAACAGCCAGTCCGGCCGCGCAAAACCCGCCGATGGTTCACGCGAAAGATGCTTCGCAATGTGGCTCTGGGCGGCAGTGTTGCGGCACTTCTGAATTATGGCGTTCTCGGGCCGATGACCCACTCGATCGATACCGATCCCGACCTTCGTGCAGCTGTTGTTCCTGATGGCGCAAGTGCTGCCGTGGCGGTGGCTGCAACCCTGATCGACCGTGAGGTCAATTTGAACGGTTGGACCCCGAATGACCCGGTGATCTCGCCATCTGCCGTACTGGACAACATGCCCAATTTTCAAACAGGCGTCGTCAAGGCTGTAGGACGGTTCAGCTTTGAAATGCTGGACCAGATTGCCCGGACGCGTGGGTCATCCAGCGCGGACCCGGACCTGGAACGCGCATCTGGTTTCTTGCAGTTCCCGCCGGATGTCTGGGTCTTTGAACCTTCGCGGTCGCTGTTGCCAACAGCCTCGTCTGAAAGCCAGTACCGCGAAGGACTGGCAGCGCTTGAGCGCTATAATGCGCGGCTTGCACAAGGTCAGGCTGTGTTCGAACGCCGCGCTGACACGTTTGCGGGCGCGTTGGCACGGATATCTGCTGATCTGGGGTCGCAAACCGCGCAACTTGAACGCGCGCAAAGGACCGGTTGGTGGATCTTCAGCCCAAAGGCTGACGACGCCTTTTATCAGAACAAAGGCATGCTTTACGGCTACTACATAACTTTGTCAGCACTGGGGGAGGACTTCGCCCCGGTCATCCGAGAACGCAATCTTGGCACGATCTGGGCTCAGGCTCTGGATAGTCTGCGCCAGGGATCACAGCTCCGGCCAACGGTCGTTTTGAACGGCAACCTCGACCAGTCGATCTTTGCCAACCATCTGGCTTTGCAAGGTTTCTACATGAAACGAGCGATCTTGCAGCTTGAAGAAGCGGTCAGTGTTCTGGCCGTCTGACTTACCATCTCACACCCACCACCCCAACGGAGGACTTCACTCATGTTCAAGACACTCATTTCAGCGACTGTGTCCAAAAATACCCCTGTTATCGGGCGTGTCCGGGCTGCATATGATGACTGGCGCTTTTCGCGCGATATCACTGCAATCATGTCAGCGCTGGATCGCTTGTCAGATCACCAGTTGCACCTTGTGGGTATCCGGCGTGACGATCTTTTTGAAACTGTCGCCGAAATGATGCGCCGCGCCGAAGCGCAGCGCGTTGTCGGGCGCGAAGTGACCAATATGCTCGACCGGCCAACGACAGCCACACAGCCCGCAAAAGAAGCCAAGCCGTCTGAAACGGCCCGTCCGGCCGCAACCAGCGTCGCCGCCTAAAAAGCCACTCCAACCCCACGCCAATACGGGTGTGGGGTCTGTCGCCGATGCATCTTGCCGGACGCTGAGGCACAAATTTCATTGAATGTCCCTGCCGCACGAGTATCGTCCCTATAAATCAGGGAGGGACGGAAGTTGAAAAAGCGGCCACACGTATGGCCCCTAATCTTGGTGGCAGTAACCGCAACATATGGTCCTGCATTCGCTCAAGATGAGGCGCTACCGGAAGAAACCGAAGCTCCTGCTGACGACGCGGCATTGCTCACCGATGCAGAGTTACAAACGCTGGTCGCCCCTGTTGCGCTCTATCCAGATACATTGCTTATACAGATACTTGTGGCAGCGACCGTTCCACTCGACATTGTCAAAAGCGAGCGTTTTCTAGATGCCAATCCAGATGTGGCTCCAGAAAGTCTGAAGGACGATATCGAAGATCAGGGCTGGGACCCCAGTGTCGCCGTACTTGCCACCGCGTTTCCAGATGTAATTGTCGATATGGCGGATCATATCGAATGGACCGAAACCATGGGCGACGCGATGCTGGCCCAAGACGATGATGTGCTGGCAGCTATTCAGGTGATGCGTCAGCAAGCCATCGATTCCGGCGCATTGATCAGCGGTGATGCGCAAACCGTTGAAGTCGTCGAAGATGAAACCGTGGTTATTCAACCTACTGACCCCGAAGTTGTGTACGTTCCGCAATACGAACCCGACGTGGTGTATGGCGGGACTGACGTCAGCGATGTGCTTATCGCCGGGGCAATTGGCTTTGGCACCTTCGCTTTGATCGACGCAATCTTTGATGATGATGACGATTGGAACGACTATTGGGGCTGCCGAAATTGCGGCGGCTGGGGTGGTGGGCCGATTATCCGCAACCCGAATATCGACCTTGATGTGGACGGTAACGTCAACGTCGGAAACTCCGTCGGCAACGGATCAATCGCCGGGTCCATCGACCGCGACAAGATCGAATGGAAGCCCGACCCTGATAAATCAACTGAAGCGCGCGACAAGATCGCAAACCGCCGGGACGACGCAGGGGCGACGAAGCTGCCGATCAAGAAACCCGACACTGGAACCGACGCCCTGCGCGACCGCCTGTCGGACAAAGCCAACGTACAAGACATTGCAAAGGGTGGCGCCGCCGCCGGGCTTGGCGCCGCCGCAATCAACCGCGCAGGAGCGGGGTCCGCCGGGCGTGATTTGAGATCTGTTGGGAATGGAAACCGACCTGAGGCAGCCGCAAAGGCAGAGGCGCTTCGCAAAACCGGTGGCGGAAATGCCATCAAAAAGCCCGCAGCAGTCAAGAAGGCAACCGTGGCGCGCAAACCCACGGCGAACGTTGGCGGTGCCAATCGGCAAAATGCGCTCAAGAAACGATCTGGCGGCGGAAAAGCGTCTCTTGCATCGAAACGCGGCGGCGGCGCCAAGAAAAGGTTGAAACGATGACTGGTATTTTCCAAGTTGTGCGCCTTGTTTGCGCGTCTACGGTCCTAACCACGACCAGCGCCTTTGCAGAGCCTGCCAACTTCCCCACACCGCAAGACGCACTTGAGGGGTTCGTTGCCGCGCTCAACACCCCGATCGGGGGTGGCGGGATTCTGGCAGTGCTAGGCGAGGATGCCCGCGATATCGTGGACACGGGCGACAAAAATCAAAACGCCGCGAACAGAGCAGAAATGTTGGAGCTCTACGCGGAAGGCTATCGTTTTCTGCCCGATGGCGACGGGCGCGTGACAATCCTTTTTGGCGCGGAAAGCTGGCCATTTCCAATCCCGATCGTGCGCAGTGAAGGCGTATGGCACTTTGACGTCGATGCCGGTCGTGAAGAGCTTGCCGCCCGCGAAATTGGCCTGAACGAACTAGAGGTCATGGATTTGCTTCGCGCTTACGTGGCTGTTCAAGCGGATTACCGAAGCGTCGACCATGACGGCGATGGTGTGATGGAATTCGCCAGCCATATCCTTTCCACCGAACCCGGTAAAAGAGATGGGCTGTTCTGGATGGGCGCACAAAGCCCAATGGGCGCACGGATCGCCCGCGCGGCATTCGAAGGGTACAGCGACGGAAACACCGATTTCCCGCCCGAACCGCTGCACGGGTACTATTTCCAGATGCTAAATGCGCAGGGTTCAAATGCGCCCGGCGGCGAGATGACGTATCTGGTTAACGGCAACCAGGTTTCAGGTCACGCCATGATGGCTGTTCCAGCCGCCTATGGCCAAACTGGGATCAACACTTTTCTGATCTCTGAAAACGGGGTTCTGCTTCAAACGGATTTGGGAGAAGAAACTCTGGCCATCGCTGCCCGGATTGACGCATTTGACCCCGGTCCGGATTGGGTGCCTGCTGACTAGACGTCCCTGACAGACGCGACAGTTCAAACAAGTTTTCGTTCCACCTGCCGTTGTTGTCATCTCGGCAGGTGGAGCGACCGCTCCGAAAGTCGCCTAGCAACCCGAGAGTTGCAGCTCGGCTTTGGCGTTTGCCGAAAAAGTGCCTGACTGGACAGTGTTTCCCTTGACCAGTGAAACCATGCCGCCTTCGATTTCAGACCCTAAAACGGTGATTTGACGCGTTCCAATTGTGTCGTCGACATCAATTGTGAAGGCTATAGCCCTGCCCTCACGAAATTCGGACACGTCAAATTCAACGACTGATTGCCCATCCGAAACTGTCGGCGTTGAAACCAACGCGTCGGCACCTTGGGTGAGATCAAAAGGTTGAAAGACTTCGACACCTTCACCTTGCTCTGTCACATCAAAAATCAAACCACCCACCGACGTCGACAGATCAACTACGATTTTCACGTCCTTTAGAGTGCAATTTCCGGTGTTCAGAATCCGAAAAGAGTCTTTTGGAGCCCCTTCTGTAAATGTCACAAGCAAATCAGCCTGGGCTGATGTGGCCGCTGAAAGTGATAACGCCACCACTACGCCGCGCACTGCGTATCCCGTAAAGCCCATTCGTTCCCTCACACGATTACTCTTCCACCCGTTGACCTGCCACAGAACATTCATCCAACCAGAACGGGAGTCCTTTGAGTTGATATGCCGATTGGCGCAGATGGAGCAACCGGCATCCGTGCGGAGCTCTTAAATAGCGCTTCGCGGGTGTCGGTTGCGATTGTGCGGTGTTCTGCAAATTCCTTTGGGGTCTCATAACCAAGCGCCGAATGCGGACGTGTTTCGTTAGGCTCTGGACCCATTGATTTGGTTGCGGTCTCCGCGTGATCTTGATTCAAGCTCCCAAACTTCAGGGGGCGTGATGAGCAATCTTTTCTGGCTGACTGACGAACAAATGGTGCGGCTCCGACCTTACTTTCCGAAGAGCCATGGCAAGCCACGTGTCGATGACAGGCGTGTTCTGAGTGGCATTATCTTCATCAATCGCAATGGCTTGCGATGGTCTGATGCGCCGAAGGAATACGGCCCACCGAAGACACTCTACAACCGTTGGAAGCGGTGGAGCGACATGGGCGTGTTCGCCCGGATCATGGTGGGGTTGGCTTCGGAGGGAACGGATCGGAAGACGATCATGATCGACGCGACCTACCTCAAGGCGCATCGCACGGCCTCCAGCCTGCGGTTGAAAAAGGGGGGCGTGGAAGGCTGATCGGGCGCACCAAAGGCGGCATGAACACGAAGCTGCATGCCGTCACCGACGCTTCGGGACGCCCGATCCGGTTCTTCATCACCGCTGGTCAAGTCAGCGATTACACCGGTGCCAGGGCGCTGGTGAGTAGCCTGCCATCGGCGGACTGGCTACTGGGAGACCGAGGATATGATGCGGATTGGTTCCGGGAAGCCCTGGTAGAAAAGGGGATCAAGCCTTGCATCCCCGGACGAAAGTCACGGGACAAACCTGTCAAATACGACAAGCGGCGATACAAGCGACGGAACCGGATCGAGATTATGTTCGGGCGACTGAAGGATTGGCGTCGCGTTGCCACCCGCTACGACAGATCCCGACGGTATTCCTCTCAGCAATCGCGCTCGCGGCTACTGTTTTGTTCTGGCTGTAAATCAATGAGTCTGGAGCCTAGGGTATCGGCAAAGTTTCCGATCATTGCGAACGGCCAAGGTAACCCTCGGCGGTATAGAAACTATCCGAACCATCAAACGCGGACATATCCACAACAAGAAATCTGGCGTCCAAGGCGAAATCGGCTTCATCTATCAACTGTTTGGCTTAGCCGCATGAAATCAATCTGTTAGACTTCCAATCTAGCCAGAGCTAATTAATGCAACAGTCCTCGTGAACCAGAGGGGTCAAAGTTGGACGCCGATCAGGGGTCAATGTTCAATGCCGATTGACAATCGTCTCTAATCCGTGATCCCGTCGGTAAGAGAGTGTGGACTTTGGATGGGTGCAGAACCGTGAGTATTTTAAGCATGTATAAACCGGGTGTGACCCAGCCCCCTGAAATCGGGCCACTGAGGTGTTAGTAATCCGTCCAAGCAAAGGATGGACTATGAAACGCAGATTTAGCGACGAACAGATCATTGGGATGATCAAGGAATACGAGGCTGGCGTGAAGGCGCAGGAACTGTGCCGGAAGTACGGGATCAGCGATGCCACGTTTTACAAATACAAAGCGAAGTTTGGCGGGATGAACGTATCGGACGCCAAGAAGCTGCGGGCGCTTGAGGACGAGAACAATCGTTTGAAGCGGATGTTGGCAGATGCGATGCTCGACAATGCGGCACTGAAGGATCTCGCGACAAAAAATTATTGACGCCTGATGTGAAGCGCAGGGCCGTGTCGGACGTGATGGATCGACATGGCTTGTCGGAGCGTCGGGCGTGCGAGTTGGCTGATCTGCATAGGTCTGTCTTTCAATATCAGAAACAGGATCAGGGTGATGATGCCTTGCGCAAGCGACTGCGTGAACTTGCGAACGAACGACGCCGGTTCGGGTATCGCCGTCTGGGTATATTGCTGGCCAGAGAAGGCTTTGAGGTGAACCACAAGAAGTTGTTCCGTCTCTACCGTGAAGAAGGGTTGGCGGTGCGCTGTAGACGGTCGCGTAAGCGAGCTTTGGGCACGCGCAGGCCAATCCTGGTGCCGGATCGCGCCAATCAGCGCTGGTCACTGGACTTCGTGTCCGACGCGTTTGCAGACGGCCAGCGGTTCCGGGTGTTGTGTATCGTGGATGATTGTACGCGCGAGGCGCTGGCAACCGTCGTTGATCGCTCCCTGTCTGGGGCCCGCATGACCCGCGAACTGTATGAGTTGATCCGCGTGCGCGGCCAGCCCGACATGATTGTCAGCGACAATGGGACAGAAATGACATCTCACGCTGTGCTGCGATGGTGCCAGGACACTGGTGTTGGCTGGCATTACATCGCACCAGGCAAACCGATGCAGAACGCCTTCGTGGAAAGCTTCAACGGCAGGCTGCGCGACGAATGTCTAAATGAGCACATCTTCGGCAACCTCGCCGAAGCCAGAAAGATCATCGAGAATTGGAGGATCGACTACAACACACAGAGGCCACACACATCGCTTGGCGGGCTGGCTCCAGCCGTCTACGCCAATCTCAACCGTCGCACTCGGCCTGCCTCGCTTGAGCTCCGCAAAGGCTCCGCTCAGCAGGCCTTGACCGCAACCATATCAACAGAAAGAAACAGGAACGGATTCTACACCTGATCGGCCCGGATCAGGGGGCTGGGTCAGGTGCGATTGTACCTGTTCTATTGGCCTTGAGTGCTGCGGCTGGTCAAGCGGCGACCTTTGACTTGTTGCAAGAGGATTGGCAGGCGATAGCTTCTGCTTCAGCGGTTCGCGTTATTGATGGAAGTGAAGATGTTTCTAACGATGCCGGTTCTGAGGTAGCAAGTGCGGCTGCCAAAAGGCTCACTATTGAGGCTGGCGCTAGCGTAGATACGTCGACCGCAACTTTAAAGACCCGCGCAGGACACACTAATGATGGTCGAACTGCAAATGCATTCGCGGTTGGTACAGCAGTTATAAACGAAGCATTTCAATTTTCAGAAAGTGGCAATATCGACTTTACATACGCAATTGACGGAATTTTGTCGGTCCGAAGTTCTGCAGACTGGGCAAATGCAACAGGTGCATTAAACATTTGGGATGTAACAGGCTTAGATTCCGTTATTAAACCAATTGGTGAAAGATCATTTGAAGGCGATGTCTATGAGACGTCCCTATTTACAGAAGCGGAAGAAGTAGCTTCGTTTTTTCGCGGTATAGAGGCGCGCGGGTCAACAGCATCTTCGCCAGGTATGATAGGTTTTCTGCCCGAAGTTGACGTAATCGACAATGCTCAGGGCACCTCACAAAGTGTAGAGTTCTCGATAAATGGATCGTTCTATGCGGAAGCTGGACACACGTACTTGCTAAGGTTAGCACAAGGGGCGGAAATTCGAAATACGGGTGTTTTTTCGGGAGCAGAAGCTGATTTCTTTAACACAGGCGTATTCTCTTTTGGCGATCTAGGTTCGACCTCTTACATCACTTCGACCGGGAGTTTTTTTGGATAGCTCGGGAACTATTAGCGTTGCACCAGTTCCGCTTCCGGCAGGCTTACCTTTACTTTTGGGTGGCTTGGCCGCTTTGGGCCTAACTCGCCGGAAACGGGCAGGAGCTATGCCCGCCGTATAGTCTGCGTACTGACTTTGAAAAGCTGAGCAATCTCTGAGACAGAGCGTTGCTCTTAGTCGCGCATATGTCGAACTTCAGTTTTTTGAGCTTGTGTGAGGGCGGGAGGGCGTCCGCCAACCCGTCCACGTGCTCTTGCCGCTTGTAACCCCTCTTTTGTACGCTCTGCGATCCGCTCACGTTCGAACTGGGCTATTGATGCAAAGACGTGAAATGCGAGCCTGCCGGCGGGGGTCGTTGTGTCAATATCTTCAGCCAAAGAACGAAAGCCGGCCTCACGCTCTTTGATCATTTCAACCAGGTCGAGTAGGTCACGCAATGACCGAGCCAGCCGGTCATATTTGGTGACAACAACAACATCACCAGGGCGGAGTTGGTCCAACATGCGGTCCAGGTCTGGACGCATTCGTTTTGCCCCACTGATTTTATCCGTGAATATGCGCTCTGCACCAACAGCCTTTAAAGCATCTGTTTGAGCTGCAGGGTTTTGCTGATCTGTAGAGACACGCGCATATCCTAAGATCATGACATGACCTCTTCCCAGTTACGCCCACCGTAGAAAATCCGAAGGAAGGTTGCGCGCTGGTCTTGCACCATAAAGGCAATGGTCACGCGACGCTCAAATCCTATTATGCGCAGGCCTGGGCGAATATCGTCGCGCCGATGGCCTCGTTCTGCCGCGTACAAGAGGTTCTGCACTGGTCCCCAACCTTGGACCGCCGAAAGCTGGAATTTCCCGGCTGTCTCACGATGACGGGCTGGTGACGCCATCGGGATAGTGCATGGCGATCGGGGCGTTGTATCCAATCGCGCTGTGAGGTCTGTCCTCGGAGTAGTGTCTACGCCAATCCTCCAGCTTTTCTTGGGCATCTGCAAGGCTCATGAACCAGTGTGCGTTCAGACATTCGGCCCTTAGCTTACTGTTGAACGCCTCGATGAAGCCGTTGTCGGTGGGTTTTCCGGGCCGTGAGAAGTCGAGCGTGACGTCGTTCGCATAGGCCCAGAGATCGAGGTCGCGGGAGATAAACTCACTGCCGTAGCACGCCGGGAAGAAGCGCTGCCGACAGGTTATGGCCGCACGCGCAGCCTCCACATCGCGCAGCGGGTG